>JANDJL010000010.1 GCA_024330965.1 Nitrospira sp.
GGCTCAGACACGGCAGGATCTCTTTTTAGCCGGCGCCGTTCAGTACTGGGATTGGCAGTTGGCGGTCAAACAAGCCGACGTTCAAAAACAAGCGCTGCGTGTCGCAGAAGAACGGTTTGTTTTCATTGAGGGACAAGCAAAGGCTGGGCTGGTGTCGCCACTCGATGTCGTTGAGGCGGGCCAAGAGGTCCAACGACGACGAGAGGCCGCCATTGCTGCCCAACGGAAATTGGAGTACGAGCAGTACAAACTGTCTCTCTTTCTTTGGGAAAACGGTGAGCCGCTGACACCTCTTCCTGAGTGGGCGCCTGAATTTGGAGGCGAGACACCTCTGCCGACCGAAGATGAAATCGTCGAAGCCAAAGTTGCGGCCAGGGAAGACCGTCCTGAAGTGCGCAAGCTGGCAATTGATATTCAGATGAACAACATCGATCTCAAGCTGGCAAAGAACAAGTTGCTGCCTAAGCTGACGATTGAGGGGGAGCGGTCGGTGGGTGGTATCTACTGGATTGGAGGGTTCGGCTATCGGGTGGGAACCGTCCTCAGTATGCCGCTCTTTAATCGCGAGGCCCGCGGTAAAGTGGCCCATGCAGAGGCCGAACAGGAGCGGCTAACGTATGACCTGTGGAATGCTGAGCAAAAAGTCGGTCTCGACGTTGATAACTGGGTGTCCGCCATCGTGCGGGCCAGGGATCGCGTGAGGGCCGCCACGGAAGCGTATCACTTGGCGCAGACTCTGTTGGCCGGTGAGCTGAAGCGATTTGAGATGGGTATTACCAGTCTTTTGTTCGTGAATCTGCGAGAGCGAAACGCCGTTGAGGCTGCGTACGAGCTATATCAAGCGCAATATGATTACGATCTGGCACGGGGTGGCTATTTGTGGGCCAAGGGAGCCCTCTCAAAACCCGTGCCCGACACCATTCTGGCGAAATACGGTGATCCTGCAACCGCGGCCGGTTTGTCAGGCCGAAAACAGCAGGGACGTGATTGACGAGTGCTATACGCTGTAGTTGGGAAAGGCCGATCCCGCATTTTTAATAACAGGGGGTGTTCATGAAAGAGCTTTACGGTTCAAACTATCCGAACTTGTTTCAAGCACTGATGAGACAGCTCTCTGTAGGGTCGCGTGTCGAGAAAAAATTGCTCACCGTCATCCTGGCCTATGCGCTGGCGATCGGACTGTTCTCCCTTATCGTCCCCTTAACGGTTCAAGAGCTCGTCAGTACCTTCTCCTATGCCGTTCAGCCCGTCATGATCTGGACGTTGACCGGGATCATGCTGGCCGTCTTGCTGTTCGTCGGCATGTTCAAGACATTTCATTTCTACGCGGTCGAGATTGTGCAACGGAGGATTTTCGCCAGGGTCGCGATTGCGATGGCCCAGCAACTTCCTCGATACCGATTTCAAGGGTACAAACCGGATTTGGCGAATCGTTTCATTGAAATTGTCTTTATGCAACGTGCCCTTTCGACGCTCCTTATCGATTTAGTGAACGTGATGGTGGGGGGGGCGGTCGGGATGATCTTGCTCGTGGTCTATCACCCCTATTTCCTCGTGTACGACATGTTGCTGATGGTCGGCTTTGCCATCACCTTTTTTGTTCTGTCTCGCGGCGCGTTGCGGACGACGATGGACATGTCTGAGGCGAAGTATCGCGTCTTTGAATGGATGCAAGATATCTCCCGCAATGTCCTGCAGTTGAAAGCGACCGACAGTTCTCCATGGGTGATGCAAAAGACAGATCAGCTTATCAATCAGTACACCGAAACTCGAAAGGCGAGAATTCGGGTCTTGTTGCGCCAATATATCGGTTCCGTCTCCGGACAAGCAGTCGCGCAAGCCGGTGCATTGGCGCTCGCTGGATGGCTGATGGCGCAGGGACAAATGACGCTCGGTCAGTTAGTGGCAGCCGAAGTGGTGGTCGGCGCGTTGGTGCTGAATTTTGATTCGCTGATCAAAAATATGGGGCATGTGTATTATTTCTTTACGGCCGTCATGGAACTGAGCGATTTCTTCTCGCTGCAACGTGATCCGCTCCCCACCGCATCGACGGTCGCGTTACCTGCACATCTGAACGAGGGGATTCGGGTGACCTGTAAAAGCGTGGGACTGGTCCATGACGGAACGCCCGTGTTTGATGGTTTCAACTTGGACGTCGCTCCAGGAGAAAAACTTGGTATCTATGCCCGCACCACTACAGCGAAAACGGCGTTGGCCAGGGTGTTGGGCGGGTTGGAGGCGCCCACCAGTGGCGTTGTCCAATATAATGGGGTGGATTTGCGGTACATCGATCCTACCGTTCTCAGTCAATGTCGGAGCGTTATGATAGATTCCCAGCTTTCTCTGTTGAAGGGAACCATCGAAGACAATATTGTGCTCGGACGGTCCTACGTTACGTATGACGATATTATATGGGCCCTCCGTTTCACGGAACTCGAAGAAGATATTGATGTCCTTCCTCAAGGCATCAAGTCGGATATCTCGGAACTGGGCGAAGCCCTTTCCCCAGGTCATGCCGTCCAAATCCTTCTTGCCAGGGCTATTCTTGGTCGGCCTCAAGTCCTGATCTTCGACGGGCTCATTCACAGCCTTGAACCATCGTTGCGGGAGAGGATCCTGCGTCGGCTCTGTGCAAAAGAAGAACCTTGGTCGGTGATTTTTGTGTCCACTGATCCCAACTTGACGGATCATGCTGATCGCCGTGTGATGCTGCATCATGCCCATATGTAACTGACGGTTGTCATGTAATAGCGAATTAAGGGAGGCTCCATGGCTCGCCAACAAGGTAACTCAGAAGAAAGGGCGCTCGTGGTATCACAACCGGGGCCGGGGATTGCGGCCGCGGACATCGACATGATGGGTAGCGTGGCCAATCTGTCATCATGGCAGGCTGTGAAAGTGCCCAGAAGTTTGCTCGGCTCCTCACGGGTGACATTGACCATTCTTCTCCTCATACTGATTATCGTCGAGTTTGTCCCTTGGACCCAGACGATCAGCGCCCAAGGGAGGGTTTCGGCCTACACTCCGTACGAACGCCCGCAAAACATCGAATCCCGTATCACCGGCCGACTGAAGGCATGGCATGTGTATGAAGGCATGCCGGTGAAAAAAGGCGATCTGATCGCTGAGCTTGAAGACTATGATCCGAATTTCATGGCGCCCGAGATCATTGCCCTTCTGGAGCAACGCAAGCTCGCGTTACAGCAAAAGCGAGAGGCGGCGTTGGCCAGGGCTGATCAGTTGAACAAGCGTATCGGACAAATGAGAAATTTGGTTAAGGCTGCGGTTCCATCAGCCGACGCAAGGGTGGTCGAGGCGGAGAATCGGGTCCGTGAGGCGCAACAAAAGCTCGAGGCCGCCAAGATCGACCTGACCACGGCGCTGCTCAACGTTGATCGACATCGGCAGCTCGTGAAGGACGGATTGGTTTCCCAACGGGAACTTGAGTTGGCGATTCAGGCTGAAGTCGCATCAAAAGCCGCTCTGCAAGCGGCTGAGGCGAATCTGAAGGCGGCTGAACGAGCCAGAGAGGCCCTGGCCTTCGGTCGGGACCAGATTACCGCCGATGTATGGCAACAACTGATCGATGCAGAAGCGGCTCGCGACCAGGCGGTTGCCGATGCCGCAAAGGCTGCGGATGAGCTGGCGGACGTCACGGTTCGCCTGCAAAACACTCAACAGCGTATTGAAGCGGCCAAAATCTATGCAACGATGGACGGAACCGTGGTCCGGCAGGCAAGAATCGGTATCATGGAAACCGTTAAGCAAGGTGAGACACTCGTAACCCTGTCTCCCAAGGCAGAGGATGTCGCAATAGAAATGGTGTCCGAAGGGCTTGATGCACCGCTCTTGACACCGGGACGAAAGGTGAAAATTCTCTTCTTTGGAGTTCCAGCCATTCCATTGCCGGCCTGGCCTTCATTGATGGCAGGCACTCGGACTGGCGTCATTAGAGTCGTCGATCAAATCGATGACGGCAAAGGCAATTTTCGATTCTGGGTGGTGCCGGATCCAGAAGATCCTCAACCATGGCCAGACCAGTCACGGGTTCGGCAAGGGACGAAGGTGTTGGGTTGGGTGATTCTGAATCGTGTTCCACTGTGGTATGAATTGTGGCGGCGATTTAACTTCTTCCCGCCTGATTATACCGAGCGCGAACCAAGCATTTTTGAGATGTTCATGCCAAGGACGGCGGGGCAGGGAGCAAAGCTGTAATTCTTGAGAGCCTGTGCTGCCGAGGAGGGATTTACATGTTCCCTCCTCGGCCCTCCGCCTGTCGAGCTGGACAGATCAGGAAGCTGTGGGTGATGGATAAAGGAAGAAAGGGTGGTCTGAGCGGTCTCTTTTTAGAAGGTTCTCACCGTAGGTAACCAGCAGTTGATCTGTCCGTAGACGCTCACCTCCTGTTGTCGGTGTTTTGGCTAACGCTAGCTCGATCGGTTCCAACGAAGGGCATCTGATATATTTCCTCATTGGATGGCTGGATCCTGCGTTGGGGTACTTTGAATCTTGGTATTGGCGCCTGGATGATAGTCGCTACGATCCCCCTGTTTCATGATCTCGTACCCTGCCGGCCTCATGAGCGGCCGAAAGAGGCTTGCCATTGGGGCTAGCTGACCTTGCCATTACATCAGTGACGACGATGCAAGATCCTCGGCTGCTTTGGCAGTGGCTGACGAATCAGTAATCGCGATCCTCGTGTGTCTGGTCTTCGGAAGGGCCTACGTACGCCTATCTTGCCTCTAGCTTGATCGACCTCACTGCATCACGGCCTCAGACTGTGTGTCCAATTGGTGGACGACGGCGACGAGGCATCTGCCTCTGACGTTCCACTTTGATGCAGATAGACGGGCTCATTTGCCAAACCGTCAGGTCGGCGGAGGATTTCCGGGTCGCAGCAAGAACCGCTTCACCAGAACGGCAGGAAAAAGGTCTTCCATCCAATGGACGTCTATGGTCGCAAGCGCCTTGACGCTTTGTGATGGATCACTGCTCCTGATGGTAAGCGGGCAGTGGTGGAAGTATGGGGAGCACCGTGAACTCGAGCGCTTGCACCTTTCCTTGGCAATCCGCTAAGGTTGTCCTCCTAAAACCGACGGTGTTCACTCTGGAGACCAACGGTAAGGTCTCTAATTCGACATTCGTCTCAATCTACGGTCAACCTACACACGATGGAAACTAAATAATGGGGAGAAAACAGGGAGGATCCAACGTCCGTCGAATAAGTGCTCCTGATAAAGATCATCACGTGATGGTTGGGGTGCTGGGGGGAAGCAAATCCGACTTTCCAATTCTGGAGAAATCCGGTGCGATTTTGACCGAGCTGCACATCCCTTATGAGTTGCTGGTTGTCTCGGCTCATCGCACTCCGGATCGATTATTCGAATACGCTGTCTCAGCAGCCGAGCGCGGTATCGAGGTGATTATTGCCGGTGCCGGAGGGGCGGCGCATCTTCCGGGGATGCTCGCTGCCAAAACTCATCTTCCCGTCATTGGGGTCCCTATTCCAACCGAGCATCTCCGCGGCCTTGATTCCTTGTTGTCCATTGTTCAAATGCCGAAAGGGATTCCGGTCGCGACGGTGGCGATTGGAGGGGGTGAAAACGCGGGATTGCTCGCGGCACAAATTCTTGCCGGACGATACCCCGACATCGCCGACCGTGTAAAGCGGTATCGGCATCGGCAAACTGAGGCGGTGCTGAATTCTCCGGAGGCCGGTGGAGCCAAGGGATCCTCTTCCGTAACGCACCGTGAATGATTGTTCCGGCATGACGCAGATGATTCTCGAACCCGGATCGGTTCTCGGCGTGTTAGGAGGCGGGCAGTTGGGAGCGATGTTCGCCGGAGCGGCGCGACGAATGGGCTATCGCGTCGCCGTGTGGGATCCCGATCCCGACGCACCGGCTCATGTTGTCGCGGATCGATCGTTCGTTTCCTCGTTCTTTGATGCTCAGAGCTTCGAGGCCTTTTCCCGGTTTGTCCACGCGATCACGTTCGAGTGGGAAAATGTCCCCGCCGAACTGTGTGAACGGTTTGAGCAATGCCATCCAGTCAGACCATCGTCGGCAGTCCTTCGCACCATTCAGGATCGAATTGCGCAAAAACAGTTTCTGGTGGCCAGCGCACTGCCGGTTCCGGCTTTTGTCCCCCTGGATTCACCGACGCAATTGGCCGAAGCTGTGAAACAGGTCGGTCTTCCGGCCGTGTGCAAAACCGTCAGGTCCGGCTATGATGGAAAAGGGCAGTGGATTATCCGCCAGCCCGCTGAGGTCGAGATGGTTGTTCATGCACTCCAACAAATGGAATCCTCTTGCTCCAAGTGGATTCTCGAACAGTTGGTGCCATTTGAGCGAGAAGTATCGGCCCTCGTTGTTCGAGGGCACGACGGCGAATGTCGCACATATCCGGCGGTGTACAATCTGCATGAAGGTGGAATCCTGCGTCTGACGTGCGTCCCCTCATCACTTCCGCCTGAGACCGAACAGACCGTGGCATCTCTTGCTCGGCAAGCGGTTGAGGAGTTGAACGGGATCGGCGTCTTCTGTGTTGAATTCTTTGAAACGTCCAAAGGGTTTCTTATTAACGAAATCGCTCCGCGCCCCCATAACTCAGGTCACTACACCATGGATGCCTGTACCGTTTCGCAGTTTGAACAGCAGGTTCGTGTTCTCTGCGGGATGCCATTGGGTGAAATCCGCTTGCTCAGTCCGGCTGCAATGGTCAACCTGCTTGGGGCCGAGGCGCAAGCCGTGACAACCGGACAGCAGTACCGGGAGCTGACCTCTGTCCCGGGAGCGGTGCTGCATCTGTATGGGAAACGGGTCGTGCGTCCAGGGAGAAAGATGGGACACGTCACGTTTCTTGCTGAGCGCGCTGAAGAAACCGTCGAGCGAGCCACTCGGCTCATACGCCTCCTACAACCGTCGGAAGAGCGGTTCCTTCATCGATCCCATCTGTCGTAGGGGCGGCTTGGCGAAAAGAACGGGACCTCGGGCCGTTTAAAAAATCCGATCAGCGCCATGCCCGCGACGAATCCGCCGATGTGGGCAAAAAAAGCCACGCCGCCGCCGGATGCTCCGACGCTCATGCCGCCGCTCACCAATTGGGTGACAAACCACATGCCTAATACAACACCAGCCGGGACTCGAGCGATGCCCAGCCCCATCATCCAGACCAGCACGTGGGCGCGAGGGTACAACAGCAGATAGGCCCCCAGTACGGCAGAAATGGCTCCGCTTGCCCCCACCATGGGAATCGTCGAGGAAGGATCGACGAGGGCGTGGCTAAGCGCCGCGAGAATGCCGGACAATACGTAGAAGACAATGTACCGAATGTGCCCCATGGCATCCTCGATGTTGTTTCCGAAGATCCAGAGGTACAGCATGTTGCCTAACAGATGCATCCAGCCGCCGTGGAGAAACATGCTGGTGACCAATGTCAAACTTGCCGGCACGGCCACTGGAAAGTCCTCTGGGAACGTGGCGTTCCCGAAAATCACGGCGGGGATCGCACCATATTGAAATACAAAAAGTTCCCCCGCTCGGCCCGGTAGCGATTCCTGATAAAGAAAAATCACAACGCACGTGATGATCAACAAAACGGTGATGAAAGGAGTGCGCTCGGTGGGATTGTCGTCATGAAGAGGGATCACGGCGCCCCTCCTCAGCGAGAGTGGGATCGAGTCGCGACGATGCGTGGGAGCAGCGGATTGGGAGGAAGGGTTCCATCAGGTTCGAGCGGGATGGAAAAACCTGCAGCATGGGTATGCCCGCCTCCTCCGAAGGCCGCGGCGATCGCTCCAACATCCCGTCCGTCAGCACGGGAGCGCAAGCTGAAATAGCGCCGGCCGTCACGGTCGTGCCAGATGAGACAAAACGGATGATGAGAAGAAAGCCGCTCACCGATTTGGCTCGTCAAAATTGCACTTTGGACAGCGGGCACAATGTCTCCTTGGAACTCCATCATCACGACGTGGGCTGTCAATTTGTTGACCAATTCCTGTTCGTAGCGAAGAATCGCACGACCCTCTTGTTCGAGAGTTGACCGGGAAAAATGGTCCCATGTCTGAAAATCGAACGGATATGATGCAATTGCCGCGTTGATTTCCCGGCTTGCCGGTAACGCCCATCGCCATAAATCTTTATCTTCGATATACCGAAGCAGCCATGGCGGAGACGTGCCATGGGCCCATTCCCAGGCCAACACGGCGCCGGACTTCGTCTGATCAAAATACGCGTACGAGCGCCCCTCCAAGGCCTTTTCCGCCGTAATATGGTGATCCAGAATGAGCAATTCCTTCGTTTCGTTCGCCATCGTGTCCAGAACTGAGGGCGCGTAACTGAAATCGACGATGACGACCCGACGATCTCTGAGATCAGGCGGAGGAACGCCGTGCTTGACCGCGAGAAAGCGGGCGCCTGGGTATTTCTTCCAAATCGCCCAGGCCGCTCCGAATCCATCCGAGCAATCGGCATGGTACAGAACCACGTCCGGCGGGTTTCCGAACTTTAGGATATGGGGCGAATCAGCCATAAGCAATCACCACAAAAGAATAACATGGGTTGTTGGCAAACGAAAAGATCGGTCAGGAGGCTGATGGGAGGATGAAAGGAAACGTCTACTGCGTTCCGAGAACACTCGCCAAACCCTTGAAGGGGTGCTCAGAGTGAGTTGAGATGATCGATCAACTGGCGGAGTCGTCCCGCGCTTCGACGGTTGAACGTAAACACTAGCCGAGGCAGGTGCTGCAATGCCGGTTCGTCGAGCTCTTCTTCCAAGGCGCCGCGCAATTCGAATCGGCCCTCGGCCAAGAGATCGCCGAACCGTTCCTGAACGAATTCGAGCTGTTCGGGAGAAATGGGCGAGTTCAGCCGCATCGACAACTGTCGCCCGACGAACCGAACGGAGTGGTAACGATGATAGAAGCGAAGAATGTGATCAACGGCCGCCTCGGCTGAATCCATGATCGTGAACAGACTCAGGTCATCTTCGCTGATCAGCCGGCGTTTCAAGAGCTGCTTTCTGATGAAAGCCTCCCAATCGTTCCAATAGTCACAGCCTGGCGTCTGAAGGCAGACGATCGGTTGTGGATCGCTTTTCCCGGTTTGAGCCAGCGTCAGGATCTCGAAGCCTTCATCATGGGTGCCGAATCCTCCCGGAAACAGCGCAATGGCGTCCGCTTCCTTTTGGAATATCAATTTTCTGGTAAAAAAATACTTGAATGTGATCAGTTTCGGATCGTCGGCGATGATACTGTTGGGGCTTTGCTCAAAGGGGAGCATGATATTGACGCCGAAACTATGCTCGCGCCCGGCTCCTTCCTGGGCGGCGCGCATGATCCCGTCCGCTCCTCCTGTGATGACCATGAACCCTGCTTGGACAATGGCTTGTGCGAAGCGGGAGGCCAATTGGTAATTGGGATCATCCGACAACGTTCTGGCCGAGCCGAAGATGCTGATCTTTTTCCGGTCGCGGTAATTTCGAAACACGCAAAAGGCGTGGCGGAGTTCTTTGACGGCTCGGTTGACGATTTTCAGGTCAAGCAGATCGAGATTGGCATCATGGAGCTTCAAGAGGCCACACAACAGTTCTTTCATGAGCGTGACGCGCAGATCGTCATCCGGTCTGTCGAGCAACGTGTCGACGTGTTGGAGAATTTCCTCTTTGGACGGGGAGAGGCGTTCACGAACCTGCTGAGATCGCGCGGATAGATTCATATAGAGTGGTCTCTGGCCGTAAAAAGGTTTATGGAAATTGTATCAACGGATTGTCCGGCGGTCAAAGATCCGCCACGAAGTTGAAGAGGGAGATCGATTACGGGACATCGCGGCTGTTTGTCGCGTTCTGGAGCATCCAAGCCTTGATTGTGGACTGATCCGACGGGGCAAGGTCTGAAAATTGAATTTCGGTAGTTGACTGTGGGGGCCTGACGGTATCGCCGGCGTCTCCAATCCGAACGGGCTGGGCCACGACCGTTCCTCGGATGGTCAACGGCGTGACAAAATTGGGAAGAGAAAAACTCAGAAGGACGGGAGTGTCGGGCAGCAGGGAAAGGAGAGACTGGACCAGCGCGCCAACGTGACTGAGTTGCACGATGACGGCCTGGTATTCACGCGGCGGATCGCTTCCTTCCAGCACTTGAATGACGGCTGGAATCTGCACCGCCCCTCGTTGAGGGGAGAGAATCAGATCCCTAACGGTGAGGACGCCAACCGGTAGATTCTCTTTTGTCACGATCAGGATAGGTGAGCCGCTGGACATCATGAGCGTGGATGCTTCATCGACCAGACGATCATACTCGATGAATTGCACCGGTTGCGTCATGATCGTCCGTACTGCGATAGCATCAGGTTCCAGGCCCTGGGCCACCACTTTTCTGACGATGTCTCTCGGCGTCATGAGCCCGTACGACGACTCCGTATCCTTGACAAGCAGACACGGCATCCGTTCCCGTTCCATAAGCGATGCGGCCTCCGTTACGGAAACGTCGCCTGGGATTTGAACGACGCCTGGTTTCATCATGTGGGCGACCACTGTGTCCCTGTGGTTGGCGGCCATCGGTGGGTCGTTTCCCTTACTCAGCATCGATCGGCCGGGTCCTCCCCGGCTCCAGGCTATCCGGCTTCTGGAGCCTGTGGCATGCCAAGTATAGCAGACGGTCTTTGTTCACCATGATGCCGTGAAACGCTTGTGATTCAACGGTTTCAAGTCGTACACTCTAGAGCGTCTTGGCGCGTCAAAAAAGAAACGATATGGAGATTCCGAATCTCGTCGAGCGGTCGTTCCTCCGTCGTCTTGAGCGTATCCAGCCTCATGGGCTGGGCCTTTCTCTCGACGTCTATTCACCCGATATCTTTACCTTGCTTGGAGCACTGCGCCAACGTCAAGTATTTCCCGACTATGTGGAGATCTTTCGTGCGGCTCCCGCGGCGTTGGCCGCCGTCAGGAGACGGATAGGAGAAAGCTTGACTCCGTATCATGGAGAAGGACTGTGGCTGACGCAGCCAGGCATTTGCGAAGATCCGGCGTTTCTTAAGGAAGTCGAGACAATCGCGCACCATCTGTCGATGCTCGATAGCGCATGGCTGACACACGAATGTGCCACCAAATCTATCGCCGGCTACTCGTATGGAACCTACTTGCCGCCGCTTTATACCGAAGCCGGCGCGGCCGTGGTGGCCGAAAATGCAATAGCCGTACAAGCCATATTTGATCGGCATGACTGTTTCGTGAACGGCCGCTCCCCGTTACTCCTTCTCGAGCTGCCTCCGTTGACCTATTTTGTGGCAGGTACCCTGTCGATCCCGACGTTTTTCCGTCTTATGACCCAGGTCGCTCCGTGCGGGCTTGTGCTCGATGTCGGGCACCTGTGGACTGTCTTTCGTTATTCCGGTGCTTGGCGAACGGTGTCCCTTGAGCGGTTCATCGACGAATTTCTTGAAGAGTTTCCCTTGCATCGCGTCGTCCAAATCCACGTCGCCGGGCTCGACCTCCATGCCGCCGATAAGGGTGTTCCAGAAGTCTGCCTGCGTCGAGAAGCGATGGATTGCCCCCCTTCTTGGATAGACGCCCATGGCGCTCCCATCCCTCCGCTTCTGTTCGAGATGCTGGATCGGATTCTCAGTAACCCCCGCTTGACCAATCTGCGAGGGCTTGCGCTGGAGGTGGATACGAAGGCGGTTTCGCTGATCGTGAAAGAATTCTCGGAGTTTCAGGAACGGTATGCGGGGGTCTTCTCGGAGGCACGGCGACCCAAGAAAACGCTCTGTCGGGATGAGGAAACGCAAATGACTCCGAAGCGTTCCGTGCCGGCCGCCGTCAAGTCGGCGCTCGAATCGGCCTATGAACGATACGCCCGTATCGTTTCCGGACAAGCTGAGCCGGTCGGGCCGGAGTGGACTCAGCCAACAGCCTGCATCGATGAGCTGAATCTGTATCGATCCGTGTATCTGCCTTATGAGATCCTATCCTGGGGAGGCGATGTGCGTGCGATGTTTCCCGAATCCTGCGACCGGCTCGACGAGAAGGGTATGCCGCTCTCCGCGTTCGTGGAGTTTTGGTTTAGATGTCCCAGAGCCACGGAAGGTTCTTATGATTTCTTTCTGGTCAAAATATCGATGTTTGTGGAATTCGTCCGCCAAGCGGCCCCGGAATTGATCGATATCGCCGAGCGGGAGGCCGACGAGCTCCGACGGGCCTACGACCTTGCCAACGAACCGTCCCCGCAGGCGGTAGGGGGGGCATGACGTGAACTTTTGGGAGACGTTGCCTCGTCCCGTCATCGGTCTTGCTCCCATGGACGGCGTTACGGACGCGGGTTTCCGTTCCATCGTCGCGCGGCAGGGGAGACCAGATGTCATCTTCACGGAATTTACGCACGTGCACGATGTCTGCTACGGCCCTGAGCACCTGCTGGACACACTGATCTACAGTGAGATCGAGCGCCCGATCGTGGCACAGCTCTACGGGAACGATCCCGATCTGTTTTATCGGGCCGCCTATGCGGTATGCGAGTTGGGGTTTGACGGGTTGGACATCAATATGGGGTGCCCATCGAAGAGCGTGGCCTCGTCAGGGTCCGGTGCGGGGCTGATCAGAACTCCGGAATTAGCACGGGCCATTCTCCGAGCGGCGAAGCGTGGAATCGAGGATTGGGCAAGTGGCCGGACGCTGGAGCAAGCCGGGTTCCACCCTGAGAAGGTGGCGGCGTTTCATCGGATCAATGAGCGCCGCGGAGATGGGGCAAGGGGCGAGCGCCGTCGAGCCATCCCCCTTTCCGTGAAAACGAGGATTGGGTATGACGCCGTAATGGTCGAGCCATGGCTTGAACAGTTGGTGGCGGAACATCCGGCGGCGATCTCCCTTCATGGGCGGACGCTTCGGCAGATGTATCGTGGCTTGGCGGACTGGTCGGCCATTGCTCGTGCGGCGAGGGTAGTCGGAGGGACGGGCGTTCTGTTATTCGGAAACGGCGACATTCAGAGCCTTCACGAAGCGGCTGCACGTATTCGTGAGACGGGAGTGGACGGCGTGTTGGTCGGGCGAGCCGTGCTCGGCGCGCCATGGTTTTTTAAAGAAAAGGAGCGGACCCGCAAGTTCGTGCAGCGGACGAACGAGGCGGGAATTGAACGGGATGAGCAAGACGTCCCGCTGAGCCGGCGATTCGCCGTCTTGCTGGATCACGCCCGTCAATTTGAGGCATTTTACGGCCCAAATCGATTTTATCGCATGCGAAAGCACCTGGCCTGGTATTGCAAAGGATTTCCCCGTGCAGCCGCGCTTCGCGCTCGGATGGTGCGTGTGTCTTCCGTCGGCGAACTGGAATCCATTTTAGAGGATTATCTGAACGATCGACTTCCCATCACCATGGCCGAAGCGGGCGAGGATGAACTGAAATCGGTCTCGCGATGCGGATAGTCTTGGCATCGACGTCGCCGCGTCGCCGGGAATTGCTCGCCCTCTTGGGAGTGCCTTTCGAAGTATGCGAGCCGAGTTTTGTCGAGCAACCGATGTCCGGACTCGCCCCTCGCGAGCAGGTTGCGTATTTCGCCTTGGAAAAGGCGCGATCTGTTGCCAAGGCGCGACCCGGCGATATGGTGTTAGGTGGTGATACCGTGATCGAGTCAGAAGGCTGTCTTCTGGGCAAGCCCCGTGATCGGGAAGATGCGCGCCGTATGCTGATGAGCCTTGCAGGACGGTCTCATCAGGTCCACACCGCCGTGGCCCTCTGTCATCGAGCGCGGTCCATCGAAAGGGTGGATGTTGCGACGGCCACCGTCCACATGAAAGTCGACAGCGGCGGCGGGATTGAACGGTATCTTGAGACTGGAGAGTTCTTGGGCAAGGCCGGAAGCTACTCGATTCAGGGGCGAGGAGCGGATTTGATCGAAAGGATCGATGGCGATTACACAACGGTCGTCGGGCTTCCTTTGAAGGTCGTTGCGAGTCTGTTACGGGCTGCCGGTTGTCCCGTTGCGCAAGGGGACGTGGAGGCCGTATATCGACAAAAGCCGTATCCAAACTGGTCACGGTTTGTGAGCTGATTGCATACCGGAGATGGTTCCCCTACAATGCCTTGGTGCCGTCGCAAAGCACGAGGGGCGGCGTGGAACGAATAAAAAGGAGTTAAGAAAAGGTATGACGTTGTACCGAGTCGGAAGAGCGTGGCTGGCGGCCGTCCTTGTTGGGATATCCACCATGACAGATGGAGTTTCTCACGCCATCGATGTGAACTTGTCCCTCGAAGAAGCTCGTAAAACATTGGAAAGCGGCAGGGTACCGATGGAGAAGGCCGAGCTGCCCGAAGATATTAAAAAAGTGTTGCAACAGGCGTCGTTGTCCAGCCGCGTGGGGGCTGATCCGGAAAAAGATCCATGCGGCGCCAGCGCGATCTTACGAACCAAGCGGTATCGGCTTGAGGCGTTTGGTCGTCAAGAGGCGGTGGAGTCCAAGAAACGCAAGGTCGAAGTGCGGATGCCGGAGGAATTCGTGAAGAAAGTGTTGGACATGCCGAACATGGAGGTCGAGGTCCAACTATGCGGTGATGATGAGTATTTCGCCGAAGGGGCTCTCATCGAATTGCATCAAGGTGCAAAACGGATCAAACCCGTCGATATTGGGCGAGCCGAACGCGGACGCAAGAACGAAGAAGGGAATGGGCCCGCGTTTCGCTCTCGGTTTACCGCGCTCTTCGCCTATGAACAATTTGATCCGAATGCGAAGTCGGTATTCGTCGTGAACTTGCAAGACGGCCAGGAAGTGCGAATCCCCGCCGATTTCTCCAAAGTCAAATAAGACATTTCCCGCAAGATCAAAAAGCCGATGCCCGAAAGGTCGGCATTATTGCCCTCGGTGTTCGATCTTATCCCGCCTGGTCATTCAAGCGGATCGTGTACAGATAGTGATAGAGGCCTTTGCGATCCATGAGTTGGGCATGGGTGCCTTCTTCAACGAGACGGCCCTTGTCCAAGACAAGAATGCGGTTGGCGTGTCGGACGGTGGATAGCCGATGGGCGACGATGAACGTCGTTCTCCCGTGCATCAGGCGATCGAGAGCTTCTTGGACCAGACGTTCCGACTCGCTGTCGAGGGACGACGTGGCTTCATCCAACAGCAAAATGCGCGGGTTCTTCAGAATCGCCCGCGCAATCGCAAGACGTTGACGCTGCCCCCCTGAGAGGTTAATGCCCTTTTCTCCGACGATGGCGTGGTACTTGTCGGGGAGACTCATAATGAAGTCATGGGCATGCGCCGCTTTACAGGCACGCTCTATTTCCTGTTCATCGGCGGTGGGATTTCCGTAACGAACGTTGTCCAGAATGGTGCCGCCGAACAAAATGGTTTCCTGCGGGACCAGTGCCAGTTGCCGGTACCAGCTCTCGACGGTCACCTGTTTCAGATCGTAACCGTCGATCATGATCCGGCCTTCGGTCGGGTCGTAGAATCGGTGGAGCAGATTGACAACGGTCGTTTTGCCGGCGCCGGTCGGTCCCACAATCGCGATGACCTCGCCGGGTTTGGCCTCGAACGATAAGTGTGAGAGAACGGGGGTGCGCGGATCATAGGCGAACCCGACGTCTTCGAACCGCACGTGGCCGGTCACCGTGGAAAGGACCATCGCTCCCGGTTGATCTTGAATAGCTGGTTCCACATCCAGGATCTCGAACACCCGTTGCATGGCACCCTGGGCTTCTTTCACCTGCGAGAAGACACGGGCAGCCGAGCTGAAGGGGCCGATCAGGATGCCTGCAAACAAGATGAAGGCGAACAGATCGCCGGGTGTGATGGCGCCCTCAATCACTTGCCGACCTCCGTACCAGATGACGGCAGCCGCGATGGAAAAGGTGAGCAGGCTAATGGTCGGAATGAACACCGCCATGATGCCGGCTCGGCGCATGGTGACGCGGAGGGTTTGATTGACCTGTGCCGAAAAGCGTTCTTCTTCCCGCTTCGTCTGCACGAACGATTTGACGATGCGGATGCCGGAAATCACTTCCTCGGCCAAGGTGTTGAGGGCAGCGGTATGGTCCTGAAGGGAGACGGAGAGGCTTTTAAGTTTGCGCCCGAATAGTTTGGCGATCAACACCAACAATGGGAGAAGAATCAAGATCAGAAGAGAGAGGCGCCAATTCATCATGAAGAGAAACGTCAGACCGCCGACGAATGTGACAAGCTGTTTTGCGCTGTCGATTGGCGTTTCCGTGGCAACCGATTGGATGATGCCCACGTCGTTCATTAATCGCGACAGCAGTTCTCCGGTTCGACGGCGAGCAAAGAATTTGACGTCCAGCGTCTGCAAATGTGCAAAGACGTGTCGGCGGAAGTCGGCCATGATTCGCTGAGACACCCATGCGGTCAGATAACTGTGCCCCATCGTGCAGAGGCCTTGGAGAAGCACGAGCCCGAGCAAGACGCCGATCAGTTCCGTCATCCGGTCGGCATCTTGTCGGACGGTGATGACATCCCAAAGAGCGCCCGTTAATCGAAGCAGGGCCAGATTGACGGCGGCCACGATCATGACAAGCAGGCCGCTTGCCAGCATCCGCGTCACATACGGCTGAACGAACGGCAAGAAGCGTCTGAAAATCAACATGACGAGCACACGAGAGGCGTCTGGATACCGGCTTGAAGAGCCTGGTTTGTCATTCCGCCTCTACGGGAAAGAAAGGCAAGGCAGGAAGGAGCGCGCGACACTCAATCGGGGTGAATGACCGATTCAATGAGTGTCTTGTTGAGTGCCACAAAATCAGCCCGGTCTTTGTCATCGATGATCACATTTGTCAGGCTGATGAACGGACGCACGTCTTCGTTGATGGCGTCGGAGACGCGATTACGTGTTGGAGGAATCAGAAAGTCGCCCACATATGTGCAGTGTATCGTCCGGACACGAATTCGAACTTTCCTGCCCTCAGCCAAGAAACCCTCCGGTCACGTGAAGCATGCCTAACTGTCGGCCTAACTTTTGCGGCGAAGAAATTTTTGACGCCTGCGCAGCTTTTTGTATTTGTGCTTGCGCATTTTTTTTCGTCGTTTTTTCAAGACGCTCGACATACGTTGTTTCTCCCAGGCGGCAGAGTCTAGAGGCTTTTGGAGCAAAATGCAAGGTCTGTCATGGTCTCGTTGAAAGCGCGCTCAATGATGAGCTGCAAATCGTGTCGGTGGAGTTTCGTTTTGACGAAGTCTTGTGGCGCGAGGAAGTCGGTGGCCAAGATCGCTCGGTATTTTTTGGCGCTCGCTTCAGGAAGGAGCGCGCTTCGTCGATCGAAAAGCCAAGCCGCGAGCGGTTGAATCGAGCTGATCGGCAAAACCTCTCCGGGAGGACTTGCCGTTACGCGCCGTGGCATTTCTTGTACTTCTTGCCGCTCCCGCAGGGGCAGGGGTCATTGCGGCCGACCTTGGCATCGGTGCGGTGTACAGGAGCCGGGGCCGCGGCCGATTCTTCCCCACGATTCAGTGTCAGTTTGGCCTGCGGGCGTGAAAGGACGGGAGGGGGCGCCGGTTTCGTCGGTTCCGCGTCTTGACGAACGGCCTGGACGTGCAGAAGCCGGTTGATCGTATCGGATTTGATCCGTTCCATCATGCCGGCAAAGAGATCAAAGCCCTCGCGTTTATATTCGATCAACGGGTCTTTTTGCCCGTAGCCGCGAAGGCCGATGCCGTCTCGCAGGTGATCCATGGCGAGCAAATGGTCTTTCCAGTGATGATCGATGACCTGAAGCATGAAGGTCTTCTCAAGAAACCGCATCAATTCCGGTCCCAATTCCTGTTCTTTCCGCGAATAGGCCTCGCGAACCTGGGTGTGTAAGTCTTCCAACAGGGCATCCCGTCCGATCTCACGGAGCGACTCTCCTTTATCGTGTTTGCCCTTGGTGATATCGATGCCGAATTGGCTGTGCATCATTTCCACCAAGCCCTTGAGATCCCATTCTTCCGGATATTGGTCGGGCGGGCAGTAGGCGTTCATGGCCGAGTCCACCAAACCGGCCATCATGTCACGGATGTTTTCTTCGAGGTTTTCTCCGCTCAGGACTGCCCGGCGGTGGCGATAAATCACCTCGCGCTGCTTGTTCATGACGTCGTCATATTCAAGCAACTGTTTGCGGATCTCAAAGTTATGGGCTTCGACTTTCTTTTGTGCGTTGGCGATCGCGCGTGTCACCATGCCATGCTCGATGGGCACGCCCTCTTCCATACCGAGTTTGAGCATCAACTGCGAGACCCGTTCCGAGGCGAAAATGCGCATCAGGTCGTCTTCGAGCGACAGGTAGAACCGGGACGTGCCGGGATCGCCCTGGCGGCCAGCCCGCCCGCGCAATTGATTGTCGATTCGGCGACTCTCGTGTCGTTCAGTGCCCAGGATGTGCAGTCCACCGCAGGCGATCACTTCTTGTTTGTTCTTTTCACAGTCCGCCTTGATCTCTTCGTAGAGTTCAAGCTTGCGGGCGTCTGGCAGGTTCTCTTCCCGATAAAGCACTTGCTTGTAGAGGAAGTCGGGGTTGCCGCCCAACAGAATGTCGGTGCCGCGTCCCGCCATGTTGGTAGCAATGGTGACGGCGCCTTTGCGACCGGCCTGTGCGACGATCTCGGCCTCCCGTTCGTGGTGTTTTGCGTTCAATACATTGTGTTTGATGCCTTGACGACTCAAGAGGGTAGAGAGTTTCTCGGATTTCTCGATAGAGATGGTGCCGACCAGCACCGGTTGCCCGCGCTGATGACAATCTTTAATTTCTTCGACGATGGCGGCGAATTTTTCTTTCTCCGTCCGATAGACGACGTCGGGGTAGTCGATGCGGATCATCTTGCGGTTGGTCGGCACCACGTTGACGTCAAGGTTGTAGATTTTGGCGAATTCAGCGGCCTCGGTATCCGCGGTTCCGGTCATGCCGCTGAGTTTCTTGTACATGCGGAAATAATTTTGGAAGGTGATGGACGCCAGCGTCTGATTTTCGTTGGCGATCTTGACGCCTTCCTTAGCCTCGATGGCTTGGTGAAGACCGTCGCTCCAGCGGCGCCCTGGCATCAGCCGGCCGGTGAATTCATCGACGATGATGACTTCGCCGTCCTTGACGACATAATCCACGTCGCGTTTGTACAGTGCGTGGGCCTGCAGCGCTTTGACCACGTGGTGCACCAGATCCATGTTGGCCGGGTCATAGAGGTTCTCCACGCCGAGCAGTTTTTCCACGCGGGCGTTGCCGTCCTCCGTCAGCGCGGCGGTCTTGGTTTTTTCTTCAATTGTATAATCCCGCTCCGGTTTCAATTGAGGGATGATCGCGTTGATCCGATAGTAGAGATCGGTGGATTGATCGGTCGGTCCGGAAATGATCAGCGGCGTCCGCGCCTCGTCGATTAGAATGCTGTCGACCTCGTCCACGATGGCGAAGTTCAGCTCGCGCTGGACGCATTGACGCAAGTCGGTCACTACGAGGTTGTCGCGCAGGTAATCGAACCCATACTCATTGTTCGTGCCGTAGGTGATGTCGGCGCGATAGGCTTCGGCTCTAGTACAAGGCCGAAGATGCTGGAGCCGCTTGTCCGCCGATTCGTAGGTCGGATCAAAGAGAAACGAGGCGTCATGCTGAATGACGCCGGTGGAAAGGCCCAGGGCATGGTACAGCTTTCCCATCCACTGAGCGTCGCGCTTGGCCAAGTAATCGTTCACCGTGACGAGGTGGACGCCCTTCCCTTCGAGCGCATTTAAATAAATCGGGAGAGTGGCAACGAGTGTTTTCCCTTCGCCGGTTTTCATCTCCGCGATGCGGCCCTTGTGCAGGATCATGCCGCCGATGAGTTGGACATCGAAATGTCGCATATTGAGTACGCGGCGGGACATTTCGCGGCACACGGCAAAGGCGTCCGGCAAGATGTCGTCGAGTGTCGCTCCGTCTTCCAGGCGTTTCTTGAAGTCCAGAGTCTTGTCCGCGAGGGCCTGATCGGAAAGCGGCGTCAGCCCAGATTCCAAGGCGTTGATCCGTTCCACGATCGGAAGGAGCGCCTTGATTTCGCGATCGTTTTTGCTGCCGAAGATGAGATTAAGGAACTGAGTAAGCATAATGTTGGGTCGTCAAATCAAAATAGACGAAACCTAAGAGAATACGACAAACCAAGGTAGTATACCGCATCTGCCTGGCGAATCCTACAAGGAGGGGTGGGGCGAATGGTCGCTTCAGCCCATCTTGACAAATCATCAATTAGTCCATTAGCATCCTCCCCTGTAATGTACCTGTAACACACGTGCGAGCCGTCATGATGAATCGCGGTGTTGTGAAGGTTCTCTCGATCGTCGTTGTCGTCTGCGTGTTGTCGGTCGGCGGGCTGGCAATCGGGCAGTCGATGGCGCACGATTTCGATCATCAATCCCACCATCAACCGGTCTCTCATCATAGCACTGTCCTCTGTTCCTGGTTGTGCATTGCCGGACAGGGGTGGGAAGTCACGGTTACTCAGCCGCTTTGGGAAGGGTTCCCATCCGAATGGATTGAGCATTGGGTAAGTGAGCGGCCTTCCATCGTCCACTCCTACTACATCGCAGCCCGAGGTCCTCCCGTTTTCTGAGCTTCGTTTCGAGCAGTCTGTTTCTGTCCGTGTTGTAATGAATTTTTTTGCGGGTTAGCCTCTTCGGTCGTGAGGCACGGAAACAGGGGCGGGCAGTCTTTTCAGGACTAGGTGAAAAGCTATAAGGTTTAAGATGAGTCGAAGAGAGTTGTTGCTCTTGCGATGGATCAGAATAAGACGGGGAGTTTGGTCTCTTTTCTTTCTCCTGTTCATGTTCTCGATCCATTCTGCGATCCATTCGGTCTGGGCGATGGGTTCGCGTGTGCCAGCGGTGGGGACGCCGGCGGAGGATTTTCGGCTCGTTGATCTCGAAGGAAAACAGCAGAGCCTCAGTCAGTATCGCGGCAAGGTCGTGCTGGTGAACTTCTGGGCGACCTGGTGTAAACCCTGTACGACAGAAATGCCCGCGATGCAAGCCGCGTATGACAAACTTAAGGACAAGGGATTCGTCGTGCTTGCAGTGAATGAGTTGGAAAATGAAGCACGGGTGCGAGAACACATCAAGCAATACGGGCACACGTTCCCGGTCTTGATGGATGGGGATAATAAAGTCGCAAATCAGTTCGGCGTCGTCGGCTTACCAGTCAGCGTCTTCATTGATGACAAGGGCGTGGTGCAAGAATACGTCAAGGGTGGACTGTTGACGGAAGAGAAGATCGTGCAGACATTTCATCGAATTCAAAGCGGGAAACCCCTGTAGACGGCGCTGGTCAAGTAAGAGGATATGACTCGTTTGAAGCGACAGATGTTTGTCTTGCCCCTTGTGGCGTGCCTCCTGTTGGTACCCGTTCTTGCCGCGCCGTCGGCCGTCGGTCATGAGGTCCAACATAGCCATCACAAGGCGGCGACTCATTCGTCTCCGTTGTGTGCGTGGTTTTGTGGCGTGGGGCAAGGGTATGAGATAAGTGATTCCGTCTTTGTTCCTGTTTTTTCTCTTATAGCCGTCCAGGCGGTCGAGTCTGACAGCCAGATTGATGACCTCAAGCGGTTGAGGCTGTTCTCTCGCGGCCCTCCTCTTTCAGTCTAATACCCCTCTATTTTAGCCGCCCGGTGATCGGACGGGTATCGCTCTTTTGTAAAAGAGCATGATGCCGGTTCGGTGTGTCGGCGGTGATCGGGTTGGCGTCGAGAAAAATTTAGGTAAACGGGGTGGCCCCGACTTCCGCCGTGACGGCCTTGTCATGGAGAGAGGAAAAGTCGAGCCAGCCCGTGGACGATGGTCGCTAACACTTATGGAGAAGCAAGGAGGTATGTGTATCATGGACGACTTTCTCACATTGCAGAATAAGCGGTTGTTGCGGGTCGATGAAGCAGCCAGATTGTTGAACGTGAGTCGTTGGACGATTTACCGATGGATCGAGGCTGGCCAGCTCGGCGGGACGCGGATCGGGGCAGGGACGCTGCGGATCTTTAGTGATACGGTAGCCGCCTTAATCAACCGGCACTGTGTGGGAGCGTCGATTGTCGCGGGGGCTTCGCAGAAAAACCAGGCTTCCGTCGTCCCCCTTGCCGGAGCGAAAGATCGAAAGACGAAGAGTAGTCTCAGAAAAAGAACGATCTTGCCCGGTACGACCGAGGCCCGCACACAGACCTTAACTGCCTCGTGAGGAGGCACAAGGGGTGGTGCCATGTTCGATGATCTTGCCATAGTAGGGATCCATGTCTTGCGATGGGCAGCACGGTGTGGAGGGACCTACCTACTTTCCCTTTTGTGTGTACTGGCCAGTCCAGGCTTCTCTTTGCTCGAGGCGGAAGCCTCCTGCGGGTCGGCCAGTTGCTTCGTCGTCATCAATTCTCAGCAAGCGGTTTCTCCGGCCGGGGTGTTGACGGTCAACATCAACTTCACCCACACACCGAATGAGATTCCTCCTGAGGGCGTGGCAACCATTCCGTTTGCCAATCAACAGACCAAACGGCTTATCCTGGCCAACAGCCAAGTTAGTCAATTGCGCACATTGGTGCAAATTGGGGTACTGGATTTGAATTATGGGCTGACAGAACGAATCGGCCTTCAAGTACAGATTCCCTATCGGATGGTCGATGCGGTGGGCCAGATCGGCTCGGGGGCCGTCTCCAATACCTTCGACCGGGGATTCGGAGACATCTTGGGCAAGGTCAAGTACAACATCATTCCGACCCTCCGCAGCATGGTTGTCTTGGAAATGGGGGTGTGGTTTCCCGTTGGCGATTATGGTCATGAGGCCGTGGGGGGGCAACTTGCTGAGTCCACGCTGCAGGTCGGCCGTGGTGCCTTTGGCTTTCAGCCTGGTTTCTATCAAACGTATGAGATCCTGCCCCATCGCCTCAATCAATTCCTATCCGGCAATTATCGTTACACGATGCGTAACTCGGACGGCTATCGGTTCGGGCAAGAATTTACGGTCAGCACGGGCTTGAATCTCGTCACCTTTCCCTGGCTCACGCTGACCAATCAGATCAACTTTCGCTACAAGGATCGGGACAATATCGAGGCGGCGCTCTACCGATTGGACCCGTCGCTTAATCGGACGGTGCTGCTGGACGGCAATATCATCGGGCGGGATGTTCCGACGACCGATCATACCTTCGTCGCCTACTCGACCGGCGCAGTTGTCAATGTCTTTAATTTCGGGCAAGTTTATTTCATTGCTCAGATTCCCATCTATCGGGATTTCAACGGAAACCTTCAGCAAGCCATCAGTTATTTCGGTGGCGTGACCAAGTCGTTTGTGACGCCTCCTCTGTTTTCGCCATGAGGGGGCGGCAAGGGGTATGGGCAGGTGCTCAGGACCTAAGGGGTACGGACCATGACACACGATGAACCATATGGGGTGAGTTGCCGTGAAGAGTGCGCGTTCGTTCAGCGATTGACTCTTGGGGGAATGGTCGCAGCCATCGCCTTTCTGCTTGCAGCCTGTGGGGCGGGAAGTGACGATCCTGAGCCGAATAGCCCCCTCACGACTCCCATGGCCTTTGTGGTGAATCAAGATGACACGACGCTCACGACTTTGCGGTTGGATGGAAAATTCTCTCCTGTGGTCAGCACCCTGTCGCTTGGGCCGGCTCAACCAGATGCGATCGGCGGTGTGACGTTCTCGCTGGGTGAATGGGTGTTCGTCACGCATACAGCGGGGGATCGAGTGGCAGCGATCGACCCGATCGGCGGGCCGACCCCGATTCTCGAAGACTTCCTGACCACCAACCCTGCCGATCCAACGGGAAGGGTGCGCGTCGGGCGGAAGCCGACGAAGATTTACCGGGATCCAGTGGACAAGGAAGTCTTGTGGACAACCAACGAGGGTGATCCGGACGGCATCGACAGACTTGCCGGCTGCACCAACGGCGGGTCAGTGTCGATCCTGCACAATTCTCATCTTGGGGTCGGAGGTGGTGATCGACCTCGTGTCACGTCGAGGGTCTGCCTGTCCGGAAGGGGAGAGCAGTTCATCGCATTTCCACCGGCTCCTTCCAGCGGCCAGCGGAGCGCGTTGGTTGCAAGTAAGACCAGTGGCTTTGTGAGCACCCTTTTGGAAGCACCACTGGCGGGAGGAGGAACGGCCTGGAGCGAGATCGATCTCTTCCTCAATTTATGTACGAGGACATTCGTGTTTCCGACTCCTCCATCGGCTTGCAATGCGGCTCCCGGTGGTCTGTTCTGGTCACAGGCGACAGCAAAGGCCTATACCTATCTCTCTTATCAATCCGGTGGTGGGGTGCCAGAGGTTCTAGAGTTTGACCATATGACTCCTCTTGCTGTTCCTAGATTTGTTCAGATCAGCCTCTCCGGATCGCAATCAGTCTCCCACGTCGGCATGGTGCCGGACGGCCGTGAATTGCTCGTGATTATCGAAGACCGGTCCGATGCCGATCATGTTGAGACTCGGTTTGCCTCCATTGACGTGACGGTCTCCGGAGCCTTGACGCTCACGCCGATAGCTTCTCCAACTTTGCGTGATGTCCGCATTGCACAGTTCCAGTTCACGCCGGACGGTCGGCGACTCTACCTGTTGGCGTCAAACGACGGATCCAGTCTGTCTGCGACACAGGCTGCCAATCAACGGAAAGACCTGCTCTTTGTCTTAGATCGTACGCCGTTGCAACTCGTGCGCGAGATTGCATTGCCTGCATCGACCAGTCATGCCATGGACCTCTGGATCACGGGACCAGCCGGTGCTGGCTCGGCTAATGGAGTGGTGGTTACCAACGCGACACCCGGGATCAACGGGACTGTGTCGCTGATTGATCCGAACAGAGGCCAAGAGACGGCCAGATTCTCAGTTGGCAGAAATCCCAAAATGGTGACAGTGTACTATGTCGGCCTCGCGAGGAGCGACAACCAAGCCACGCCAAGGTGGTAACATCTGTCTCCGGTCCTACCATTCGGATGAGAGGCGCTGTCGGCCGTGCAAAAATCTCGTGCATATGGCGGCATTGGTTGCAGGGGCCAGTAGATGTGATGATGCTGGAGCGATAGAAGAACAGTGGTGAACAAAACCATGGGCAGCATATGGGCTGAGGGAATGTGCGATGGGTGAAAGGGCCGGCTGACGAGAGGCCGATTGAAGAGGCCGGTTGAAAGGACGAGCGTCATTCGTGCGCGAACCAGTGGGTGAAACAACTATCAGGTGTGACGGATGTCATTCGGCATCTGACACTGTACTGATTGACGCGGCCATGGAGCTGCGTGACAAAGAAAGGGCAAGGGTGAATCAGCCGCAGCGGTGCTCAAGGGACCGGGTCACTATCTTCATCCTGAGCGCGTTGGTCCTCGTGGGCGTGATGGCGTGGGGGCCGAACCCTGCTTTCGGAACCAATGATGAGTCGGACACGTTATTCAATGCAGCGGTTGCCGCCCGAGAGCAGGCTCGGTATCGAGAGGCAGAGCAACTGTTGCTGTCGATTGCTCGTAAGTTAGCAGGGGGTGGGAATGATAGCCGGCTGGCGGCGGTGTTGAACCAGCTTGGGTTGGTCTTTCAGGAAGAAGGACAGTACGACCAGGCCAAGCTCTACTATGAGCAGGCGCTCGCGATCTGGGAGCGCCGACAAGGGCGAGAGGTCGAGAACGTGGAGGTGGCGTCTATCCTTCATAACCTGGCGGAGGTCTATCAGGAAGAAGGAGATGTCGCAAAAGCTGAACGACTCTATCTCCAGTCCATCGAGGTGGCCAAGCAGAAGCTTGGGTGGGGACATCCTGACGTCGCGATCGGCTATAACAACCTGGCCAGTTTATATCGAAAGCAACGGCGGTTTGTAGAAGCGGAGGCGCTGTTTCGCTTGGCATTGGCCATTGTGCGGGCTCCTCAAGAAAATGAGACGGTCGATCCAGCCCCGCTGCTCAACAATCTGGCAGCCTTGTATAAGGAGAAGGGATTCTATGCACTCGCTGAACCGCTGTATGAAGAGACCCTGGCGTTGCGGCGATCGCGCTTCAGGGATCGTCATCCGGCCGTTGCCATCTCGCTCAACAATATTGCGAATCTGTATCACGCCCAGGGGCTGTTGGAATTGGCGGCTCAGTACTATCGAGAGGCATTAGCCGTCAGTGAAGCGACGTTGGGGCCCGAGGCGTCACTGACTGGGAGAATCCTGGCGAATAGGGCGTGGTTGCTTCATGAACGGGGACTCGTGGACGAGGCCAAGCTCGACTATGAACGGGCTCTCGCCGTGCAACAAAAGACTCTGGGGCGGGATCATCCGCTGTTGGCCGTCACGCTCGATCGGTATGCGTCATTGTTACGAGATATCGGTCAACCACTGGAGGCAGGATTGATCGCTGGGCGAGCTGCTGCGATTCGGGCCCATTGACGATGGGTGGCGGATTGGAGACTGGAGATGGGGTGATGAGGTGCCCTCCATGAGGGATGAATAGAGCAGGAGGTGAAGGTGCGATGAGGGCGACGAGGCTTTCGCAATCGTGTCACTTCCACCTGATGATGGGGCTGTTCGCCCTTGTGTTGTTGGCTGGTTGCGGGGGAGCCTGGACCGGCATTCCTGGTCTCGACACGCCTGATGGGCGGATCTATGCCCAACGCTGTTCGGCCTGCCACTTGCAACCATTCGGCGACCATGGCGTCACCCATGGGGTGCCGGATCCTCGCTTCCGAACGCTGGAAGAGTGGAAAAAAGAAGTCCCGCGCATGGAAGGTTTGATGCGGGAAAAGGGGCTGCCCCCGCTGACCGATCAAGACCGGGAGGCCATCTTCCGGTATCTAGCCCGTCACGCAAAACAGTGATCGCACCGTTCACGGCGCTGTCGGCCAAACGAGCCACGCGGGCCTTTGGATCCAGCCTCTCGACAACCGCTCCCTTTCGATGACGCACATCATACCGAGAGAGGGAAAGACTCTTTCATCGTGCGAATGCGAAGCGAGCTGGTCTTACTCGTCCTTCCGGTCTGTTCCGGTGCCACTCCGGTGCTGGTGGAATTTCGCTTGCGCTGAACCTCTCCGTTCCGTCTCTTTCCGCCGTCACGGCAAAATCTGTTGCATCCGGAGCCTTGATTGGCATGGGTCGGTAGCCCAAGTTCGTTGAAACTGCTAAGCACGGGAGACTGTAAACGTGATGGAGGAGGTGGCGATGGCGAAACGGTATCTCTGTGTAACACGGTCTCTCTGGATAGGACTTTCCGTTGCCGTTATGGTCGGGGGATGCGCTGATCTGGCGGTGTCTCCATCGGCGTCGGGTTCTCGCCTGCTTAAAGATGGCGAAGTACCATTTCCGACCGGCTATCAAAGTTGGCCCAAATTTCTCTCCTCTGTTCAGCGACCCGACGTCAAGCAGGTGCGCGAACTGTTCATCAATCAGGTAGGAAGCAAGGCAGTCAAAGGACAGCCATTTCCCCATGGCACGGTGATGGTCATGGAACTGCACAAGGTCAAGTTAGAGGGAGAGAGGCCAGTGACGGGGACGGACGGTCGCTTAATCAAGGATGGATTGGCAAAGATCTTCGTCATGGCGAAGGGGGCCGGATGGGGGCAAGAAGTACATGAGAGTTTCAAGACCGGTGAGTGGGTCTTTGGCGTGTTCAGCCCGGATGGGAAACCCTTGGTGGAGGAATTCAACAATTGTCGAGTCTGCCACAAACCGCTGGCGGACAAGGATTTTGTCCATCGCTACGACGAATATTTCGAAAAGCGAGCCGGCGGATCATCACTCGACACCCCTTCGTCAGGGTCGGCTCACGGCTGAGCGATTGCTGCGATCGACAGGTTGTTGTGAGAAATGACTCACAGACAAAGACACAATCACCTCATTGTGGCCAAACCAGGGGAGGCTAGGCCATGTTCAACCAGGAGGAGGACCATGCGGGTACTGCCCATTGTCAGCGTGCTCGTTGCGTGTGCGTTCGTCGCCCCTGCTGCTGCAGAAGATCCGCCCATTGAAAGCCTCTTGCGTGCGCAGGTGTTCAACAAAGTGTTCGAAGGATTCGATTTTTACCGTGTGACCATCGAAAGCGACATCGTCAAATCGGACGGCACGCGCGAGGTGACGGCGGAGGCGAGCGGGAAGTTTGATGAACACACCAGGAGGCTTAAGGCCTTGTTTCAACTCGATGGCCGGACGGTGGTGAGCGGGCAGGTCTTAGAAGAGGAGGGGCTGCCGTCGTGCTCGTCGGCGGCTCAGCACCATGCGTCTGATCTTTAATCAATGACATCATTCTGGCAAGGGTCCATCACAAGGAGGCCAATGGCGATGGGGGCGAAAAGCAGAAGAGGCAGCAGGCTGTTTCCGGCGTTTTGTACCGTGGCAATAGGGTTTGGAACGTTGTTCGGAATGGAAGGCGGGGCCTTTGCCCTCCAGGCTGGAGGCGTCGAAATCGGCGATTTCGAGACCGGTTCGGTGGTGGGGCAGCCCTTCAAAGAGTTAGAGGTCGATGTCCGCTTGATGGCTGTTGAAATCGGTTCGGTCAAGACGTGGTACCCACCAGCAACCGTGATTGACTTTCGGGTACGGCCAGGGAGACCAGTGTTGATCAAAGTGGCCAACAACTCGACCGTCGAGCGTGGGTTCCAGATGGAGGAAGCCGGTCATTCCGGTGCTCCCACTGCTCTCAAAGCACAAGTGATGCTCAAGCCGGGTGAGACAAAATATATCGGAATTCCAACCAGCGATCTCACCTACGCGGGACAAGGACTGACGCTCACCTACCGAGACCCCCTTCACCCCAATGATCCGGGGGGTGTCTTGCTCATGATCAAGTAAGGGAATGAGGCCGGGTGATCATTACAAACCCTAACGGTCGCCCGGCCTCCCTGTTTCGGCCCTTTCAGCGACCTCTAGATTGTTCTGGCTGTGATAACAGCGGCAGCCGAAGGGCAGCATTGGCCAAGACCTCTACGATCAAGACCACTGCGATCAGGACCTCTGAGTGATCACCAGTGTTGACCACCCATGGGAGTCAGGCTAATCTTGACTCGCGCTGCTCATCACAAGGAAGAACAGAATGGTTGTCAGAGGGAGGCTGTGCGTCAGCACGATGGTGTGTGAACGACGATGCCGTTCGAACGAGCAACGCGACGAACAGAGCAAACGAGAGGGCGTCACTGTATTCCCGGAGAAATGAGTGTCCTCGAAGAAGCGCTCAATCGCTGATCAGGGTCGATTGATCCTGATCGATCTCCTCCTGCAGGTGTCGAACCTCCTGCTGAGAATCGTCCGATGGGTCCTGTGGCCACGGCGTCCTCGCACCCCACCGGCGCGGATCTGTATCTACCGAATCGGCAATGTCGGCGATACGGTCTGTGCCATCCCCGCTTTCTGGTCGATCAGACAAACCTGGCCCGCCGCCAAACTCACGCTCCTTTCAAGCCCTGGCCCACTCCATCTGGCCGGGGCACGCGAAGTGGTGGGGAATGAGTCCTGGATTGACGAGACAATCATCTATGCCTCGCAAGACCTCACCCATCCAGGCACGCTCTGGAGGCTCATCAAGGAGTTGCGGGCTCATCAGTTCGATCTCTGGATCGAATTGCCGACCGTCAAGGCTCCGTTGGTCCGATATTTCCGCAACATGGTATTTGCACGTGTCGTCGGTGCACGATATGGGATTGGTTGGCGGAAAACGTTGCTCACTCTGTGGCCTGCGCTCCAGTCAGAAGCCAAGGTCCATCCCAACGAAGTTCAGCGGCTCCTTAGTCTTCTTGAGGCAGAGGGGCTCCCCGTCAAAACGAGTGGCTGGGACATCTGGAATCATAAGGATGACCAAGAAACGGCACGACGACTGTTGGCCGACGCACGTGCGGCGGGGAGACCGCTGATTGCAATCGCGCCGGCGGGCAAGCTAAAGATTAAATCCTGGTTCACAGATCGATGGGCGGAGGTAGTGAGGGACCTTGATCGCCTGGGATGTCATTGTGTTCTTCTCGGTGGATCGGGCGATAGATCTCAGTGCGACGACATTGCCCAACGGGCTGGGTGTCGGGTCACCAATTTAGCAGGACGGACGACGATCCCTCAGGTAGCAGCGCTGCTGCGCCATTGTCGCCTCCTCGTCTGTGTCGATTCTGGCATTCAACACATTGCTGCCCTGGCAGGAGCAAGGTGCGTGACGTTGACGGTGGCCAGGGACATTCGGGGTACCTGGTACCCGGAGGGGGATCATCTTGTCCTTGAGCGGAGGGTGCCGTGCCACACCTGTTTGCTTGATACTTGCCCGCACGATCAACTCTGCATGAAAGAGATTACAGTCGATGATGTGAAAGAGGCGGTGCGGAACATGTTGGGCGTTCTCAGAAGTGAGGGGTTGAGGAGAACGGCCGGCGGTCGCTCATCTCTTATGGAAGAGGTGATTGAGATAGGCGAGCCTCCGCTTCCTTGAGGATGATCAGCAAGATCTTCATCCGTTGTTCCAACTCGAGACGCCGTTGCTCCAGTGTGGCGGGGGGATCTCCTAGTGGCTGTTCGGATGGCGAGCGTCGTGTCTGCGAGGCAGAAGGAGAGACGGCCCTGTGGCGGAAAGGGTTGTAGAGCGGATCGCCGAACAAGACCATCCTCCAACTGATGTGGCGGGTTGCAAGGTAATAGACTTCGACGAGCGAATACTTGCCGCTTACGAGCAATCTCGTGAACCGAGCCGGTTCAGGAAATGAATCCAGATAGGGTTCGCCGACCGACCCCAATGTGGCGGTGATGCCCCGCTCCAGCGCGTTTTTGCACCAGCCCCGTTCTTTCGGATCATGAATGGTGACGGCCTCGGCTGAGGCCATATGATAGCCGATGGCGCCGGGATTAAACGAGAAGACATCGTCGTAGGAACGGAGTCTGTACCAGCCGATGTACAGGGCGACATTTGGCATGGAGGCCATGGTGCGTTCAGCCAGATCCAACACGACCTCATGGGAGGTTTCCTCCTTGGCCAGTTTTGCGGCCTCACGCAGACTATGGTCGTAGATGCCGTAGGTATCAACCGGCCCCTCAGGTTGCAAGCCGCGTGCATCGAAATAGATTGTGCCGTCGAGCCTCGATCGTTCAGCTTGTAACGCCCGGTCTACCAGACCCTTGGCCAATTCCGCTGTCGGGGCATCCAGACGACTCACCATGAGAATAGGTGGATTCTGAGGTTGGGGAGATGCCTCCTCGAACAGCGGATTGTCCCATCGCCAGGCCACGGCGTAGAGACCGGGATCCCACCAAAGGAGGCTCAATTCACTGTCGAAACTGGCATCGGCATGGGCGGTCGTGAGGAGATCGACCTCGGCGCTGGCCAGTTCAAGAACACCTTTGGCGCCGAACAGTCGTTCAGCCCACTGGTAGAGCAAAGACCGATCTGAGAGCAACGGCTGATGTGGGAGTCCGGTCCAGAGGGGAGCCGTTCGGTCCAACAGGGTTCGCCAGGCGGACAGATGGCTTGGTTCTGGGGCTGCGGGAGGTTGCTCAGCGCGAGATCGATGCTGGAGCAAGAGCGCCCATCCTCCATACTGATGGCTTAAGGTGAGGAACTCCGAGATGACCTGCTGGTCGGCTCTACTGGCATCGGGGCGCCGCATCTGTTCCAAGGCAGCACGCCAGACCCGATCTACGTCCAACAGGAACAGAGCGGCTTTTGCCGATTCCAGCACGACAGAGCCGCCCGGTGCCGGGGAAGGCCCCTGCATGCCCTGAGGAATCAGTTTGGCCAATGCCGTCCGTATCTGTTCCAGTTTTGCGCGGCTGGTCTTGATGCGATGTTGGGCATCGGCCAGCAGGCGACGCTCTTCGTCTGATAAGAGGGGAGCCTCCACGCGCAGTGGGATCCCGTATGTGGTCACGAGCGCACAGATCGAGGAAGCGAGGCCTCGCTCTCGCAAGGTTTGGCGGAGTGGAGCGATCACGAGCTGCTCATATTCGCGACGGCTCAGAGAGTCCCGGAGTGGCAGGGGAAGCATGATGAGGTGATCTCGCGGAATCTGGCGTTGTTCCGCATAGTGTCGGGCTACTGCGAGGCTTTCGCTACTGGCGGTGTTGGCGATGATGACGACCTGCTGAGGATTCAGCGCACCGTGTGACGGAGAGGCGAACCAGACCAGCGCAACACAGATCGTTACCGCCGAGGGTCGAGATCCCAGGCACATCGTCCGTTCACTTTACAGCAGGTGGTCGGCGAAGGGAAGCGGAGGGGGATGATAATCGGGGAGGCGGTACCATGCGGTACCATGATGAGAACACATGATGAAAAACAACGAGGGGCGAGCCCAACTGGGCTCGCCCTGATGTAGAGGCGAACGGAAGGCGTCGGAGTAAAAACGACTCCCGACCCCTTTTTGTTGTCTCTATCCCTGCATGCGCCGTCTTGCGATGCCAACCAATCCAGTCAATCCAGCCCCGAAGAGCCAGACTGCGGCAGGAATCGGCACCACGGACACTGAGGCGATGAAGTTCTTCGCGGCGCCGGTGGAGGTCAAATCGGCCCGTCCACCGAGCACGACGGTGAGATAGTTGTTGCCGCCTGGTCCGAGCGCCAGCCCGTTGATTAGGACTGTCGCGGCGCCGGTCGGATTCGTGTAATCGTCCCCGGTGGCCCAGACGTTCCCGTTGAGGCCCGCTTGGGCCAAGGTGGGGAAATAGCTACAGGTTCCGGCAGGTGCGCAGTCGCCTCCGCCGTTCCAAGCGTCCCAGTTGGCGGAGTCAAGACCGTTGACATAGGTGTGAAGCCAATTCCCTGCATCTTCCTTCCCCAACCAGACCGTGAGGCCAGGGACCAAGTCTTCCCGCCCTTCCGTTCCGTCATCATAGCGACCGAGGGTGATGCTCACATCCACCTGCGTGTGCCCATTATCGTAAAGAGGATTGAGGTCGACGAGAGCCCAGCGAGAGGTATGGGTCCATCCGTAGATGCCGGGATAGATGGGCGAGTCCGCAGTTCCACCGAGGCGAATTCGATCGTAATGGGATTTTGACGCGATAGTATCGACAAGGCCGTTGGTTCCGGCATCCACATGCTGGTTGGAGGGATTGGTGTTAATGGGCAATGCCTGGCCCGTGTTGGCCGAGAGGGTGCCAGGATTGTTGAATTGATACCAGAGATGATACCTTACGCCCCCCTCGGTCGGATCACCGATATACACCGTGTTTGCAAAGGCTGGATGTGCTCCTGCCAATAAAATCCCGACTGCGCTGGCAAAGGCGATGGTGCTGATCTGTCGCATCGTACACAACTCCTTTCTTACGAAACACTTGTAGAGCCACATGCGATCTTCTGCATTTCCACCACACAAACGACACAGAAACAAACGACACAGAAACAATGGATACGTTTGTTGGCTCGTCCTCAACGAGGTCTTGCTTCATGGACGAGCGAGGATACCGCTCACCTCCTTTCACGTCACAACATGTCAAAGGCACGACGTCACAGAGACAACGCCGACCGGTTCAGAAATCGATGGCCATCGTCGGTCCCACGGCCTGATGGCCGAGACGGATCGCTCGTTCGCCCCGTTCTTCTTATTGCTCTCATACCTGCGATGAGCCCGCTGCCGAAGAGCCAGAGAGAGGCTGGCAGTGGCACTGGTGCGATGGTGATGGAGTTGCCGTTCACCGAAAAGGTGTGAACATCGCTCTTGAAGGTCAGGCGATAGTCGGCGTGGGTCGTGATCGGATTGTCAAAGCCGGTTGGCGGAGAGAATCGATCGTTGAGATTGATGCCGGCCTCGGCCTCAGTGGGGTCCAACCTGTAATCGGCGACAAGAAACAGATAGTGGCCCGGCTCCATCGTCACGACGAACGCCGGATCGCGACGAAAGTGGATTGATCCGTCGGTTGCGCCCTCGGCTTGCGAGAGGCTGATCAGGGTCACCGGACTCGTGTCCGCGGTGAGACCGTTTTGATAGACAGGCGTATTGTTGTTGATGTCGTCCGCGCGAACCAGCGCATCGACAGCTCGGAGCGGCTCGCCGGTAGCCCGATAGAAATAGGTATCGGCATCGAGCCAAGTGAGTTCGCCATCGCCGTTGAGGTCCGCGGCGAAGTAGCCGGCCGCGGTGGTGTTGCTCTGAGAGGCTTCATACGCAAGGACATCGACCGTGAACGAGCCTCGTTCCAGCATGGTGATGTGCCACAAATCAAACGTCGTGCCGCCGGCCGTTCGGTAAATCGTTCCGTCAAACGTGAGTGTGGCGGCTCCCACCGGAAACAGCGTGCTTGCCCATAATCCACATCCAACAAAGACCCCGACGAGGGTTCGCCGCCTGGCTGTCATGACCATCCTCCTTTTCCTGATGACAATCGCATTCAGTCCGACGATCTACTGATCTTCTCTTGCTCCGTCCCTGTGTTGCCTTCATGCCTTTCGCCACGAACCAGCTTGGGCGGTGTGGGGTCGGTGCGCACTAGGGCCGGAAGGCTCCCTTCCGACCCGGTCGTTTTAACAGGGGGCAAAAGGACCGATCTAGCGACCGGTGCTACTTGATGCACCGCATGAGAAACAATTTCATGGACTGGTGATCGTGGCGCCGCGGTGGAGTCAGGAAGGGAGAGATGCCGGCTGCCGCCACCAGTGTGGGCGGCAGCCTCAGCACGGGAGACACTTATTGCGGAAGAGGTGATGGTTCTAAGAACGGTCTGGTGGGTGGACCGCCGAATCGTCCCACGGCTGGAATCTCCACAAGTCGATCACCTGGGACAAATCCGGCCACTGGGCCGACGCCGTTGGGAATGAAGATTTGCGGATGGTCGAAGGGCGCCCGTTTGTAACGGACTCGCTCATCAGTGAGCGAACGGAGGAAGGCTTCCAAGGCTTGCAATTCGTGCTCCGTGAAAGTAAACACCTCGAGGGTGACGATGTCCGTCCCGTCCAGCGTCACCATCCCTGTGTGGGAGTCACCACCTCGACTATAAAATTCGACCACGTCGCGCAACGTGCGGTGTCCACCTGTGTGAAAATAGGGAGCGGTGAGCTCGACATTGCGCAAACCCGGCACCTTGAACGCTCCGTCCACCACGATCGGCTCACGTGGAGGAGGACTGAGCCGCTTGACGGTGGAGAACCAGTTGCCGAATTCGTCTCGGGCACCAAGCCCTAAATCTTGGAGAGTCGGTTGAACGCCGATGTTGTTGAATCCTCGGTCCATCGCTTGCCCGTCCCGGATGCGGGTTGGGCTGGCGCGGACTTGGCGGACCGAGGCGCCGGTCAATTCTGCTCCTTCATGACAGGTGATGCACTGGCCGCGCAGTTGACTGCGAAAGAGGTCAAGACCAAACTGTGCCAGTGGGCTTAAGGCGGTGGTTTCGCCTTCCATGAAGCGATCGAAGGGTGTGTCATCGGCCACCAGCGTAGCTTCATAGAGTTGAATGGCTAGTCCGAAGAAGAGCGAAAAGTTGTATTGCATCAAAGAGAATTCATTGGCTTGAAGTCCGCCGCTTGTAGGGGGATCGGCAACCGAAGTGGTTCCATCTGGGGCGACCCGAATAATTTTGGGTGAATCCCACCATTGGCGGTGGAAGGCCGCACGAATGAGCGTTGGGTAATCTGGAACGGTGAGGCCCTTCTGTGGCCAGCGGCTCCACGAGCCCAACACACTGTCTTGGGGATGGACCTTCTGAAGGGCCAGGGGGCGCAGGTTGAAGACCGGCTGACCCGGTGGTGCCCAGCGGGCGAACTTCTTCCCCACGTCACGCATGGTCCGTCCGACGGCGGACATTTCGCAAGGATCGACCGGAGGACTCACGGCCTGGGAGGCCAGGCTCGAATCTTCAAGTCGAACTCGGACCGGCAGGGGTGAGAGTGGGTCGTCGGCTCGGAACAGACGGGCATTCGGGTCTCGATCCCCCATGTTGTTGACGCCATTAAAAGCATTGTCAGCCCGCCCGTCCCAAAACTGCCGGTGATTGAACACAGCGTTGATCACCGTCGGCGTGTTTCTCGGCTCGACACATCTCGTATTGACGGAGCCTATGCGGAACCCATTAGGGTCCGGCTCCGGTCTCGTGATGTCAGCAGGTCCTAAGCCGATGCCCACGAAGACCGAGCGGCGTACGCCTTGAGAGGAGAGCACGTCGTTGCTGCGGGGAAAGAACGGATAATCTGCTGCGGTGACTTCACCGGCTGGCCCGAGGTTGTTGTAAAACGTCGTGTCAGGGTCTGGCTCGCCGGATCTCGTGATCCGTTTGATGCCGGGCGCGAGCGAATTGCGCGAGCGGTTATCCGACATGCCGGAGGTGAAATGACAGCTCCCACAGGCGGTGAGACCGTCACTGCCGACTTGCATGTCCCAGAATAGAGCTTTCCCCAGACGAATGGCAGCCTCGCGATCCTGCACGAACTCGCCAAGATTAGCCGGTTCAGGAATCGGTACGGTCTTGAGGGATGGCGGGGGAGGGGGATCATCCGGGTGAGGAACGGGGATCGAAACCTGTGACAGGACGGTGCCGGTGACCATGACCAACACCAACAAACAACCGACGGCGATCAGCCTCTGTTGCATCGAACACCTCCTAGGTCTACTTGGTTGCCGCCCACTGCGGCAGCTAATCGCATCTGTGAGCCTAGCAAGTCTGGCAGGAGTCCCAAGGGCAGTTGCCGGGCATCGCACCAGCGAACGTGTGCAACCGGTTTAACATCGTCCCTTTGCGTTGAAGCCTGGCAGACAGCTTACGACTCGAGGCCACCGCCACTCTTGCGACCGAGGTCCAAAGATCCCCTCGAGAAATCCTGGCAGCGGCGGGCCCCCTTCCGCCCCGGTCATCGGAATTTCGATCATGTCGTCCACGGCAAAGCCGAAGGGGCCGGGAATGACACGACGGTGCGTGCCGAGATGGCCGTTGGGAACGAACAATTGGGGATGATCAAACGGAGCCGCTGCGATCCGTACCCGTTCATCCGTCAGCGATTCGAGCCAGGCCACGACGGCATCGACCTCCTCCGGCGTCATGTTAGCGACGCCGAGCGGTTCGATCGGGGTCCCGTCTGTCTGTTTGATGGGAAAGACATTGCCCCCTCGGCTATAGACCATGACAGCCTCTCTGAGTGAGTGCGTGTCGCCGTTGTGGAAATAAGGAGCGGTGAGCGCCACGTTTCGCAATGAAGGGATCTTAAACGCTCCCTCCACGCCGAATCCTTTCGTGACCGCTGCGCCATCGAACCAGCCAGGCGGTCCGTTCGGGAACCATCGTTTGCTCAAAGAAAGGGGGCCCCAGGCGTCGCCGGCTCCCGCGCCAAGATCGTCCTCCGTCGGGCGCACGCCAATGTTGTTGAAGCCTTTGTCGATGATGTTGCCGTCTCGGTTCCGAACCGGCCCATTGGCGGCCAATTGAATTCTGCGCACCGAGGCATCCGTCAGCTCAGGTCCCTCGTGGCAGTTGGTACAACGAAGATTATGGGGGCCGCGTGTGCGGTCGTTGAACAGATGTGCGCCGAACAGGGCCAGGCGGGAGATGAATTCAGGATGGGTGTTGGTCCAAGGGTTGAGGGCGGGATCGGATGGATCAGGATGGAGCCGCCGAAATCGATCCCAGGGGCTGTCATCCGACACGAGTGTGGATTCGTAAAGTTGAAGTGCAAGGCCGAAGAAGAGGCCGAAGTTATATTCAAGCAACGTGTACTCGTCGGTGTTGGGATGTCGGCTCGGTCGGTCGAGGATTGTGATTGACCCGTCATCGGCGACTCGAACGATTTTGTCGCTCCGCCAGTACTTGTCGTGAAACGCCGCCTGAATGAGCTCATCATACGACGACACCCGCAGTCCAGGCTTGGGATAACGACTGTAGAGTCCCAGCACGCTGTCCGATGGGGAGATCAGTTGAAATTGTAAGGGGCGTGTCAGGTGCACTCGTTTACCGATCTTCCGGGAGAGCCGGCCTTTGCGGAGGTCGCGGGCGACATCTTGCACCGTCCGTCCCGGTTCGGCCATTTCGAGTTCGTTGAGGATCGGGCTCAGCGCTTGCGAAGCCAAGCTGGAGTTGATTAACCTGACTTTGACCGGCACAAGGGTTCCTCCTGCCGAAGCCAGCACACGAGCATCCGGATCTCGGTCACCGAGGTGGTTGACGCCGTTAAAGACGTTCTCCGCACGTCCGTCCCAAAATTGCCGGTGGTTGAAGACCGCGTTGATCACCGTCGGGGTGTTGCGCGGTTCGACCCGGCGGGTCTTGATGCGGCCCACTTGAAAACCCAAAGGATCCGGTCCCGGTGCGAGAAACGGCACCCCTTGGGAACTGACGACATCGTTGCGGTCGGTCAAGGGGTCGAGCGCGCCACGCTGGCCGGGAATGGCCAGCCTGGTCAATGGAAAATCCGACTCGGTGAGTTGGTAATTGGGGCCTCCGAGTTGAAACGTCAAGTCCGGTTGCGGGACGCGTTTGAGTCCTGGCGAAAGCTGATTCTTCGACCGGGGATCGGCGCCGGCGCGGAAGTGACAGGTGGCACAGGCGGTCAAGCCGTCGCTTCCGACCTGCATATCCCAAAACAGGGCTTTGCCGAGGATGATCGCCATGCGTCGGTCTTTCACATATTCAGCCAATTCCTGCTCGTCGGGGCCTGGAATGGGGACCGAACGGAGATCCCCGGGCAGGTGGACGACATCGGCAGGAGGGGGAGGATTCGGGACTCGAGGGATCGTGCCGTCTCCGGCTGACACATCAAGTGAAGAAATCGCGAGAAGGACGATCCCCGCAATCGGTGAATACCTGAGAATGGACGAGCGTGTCATGAGAATTTCTCCCGGTTCGTGTTGCCCCCGGTTCGTGCAAATCTCTGTTATCGAGCGACCCTACGCCTCGCCCCCCATCCAACCAACCCAGCGATACCGGCACCGAAGAACCACACGGTGGCAGGGAGAGGGATCGGAGCCGCGCGAAGGTTCGCGCCCAGTAGAGCGGTGCCGCTCGAATCAGGATCGGTCAGTGCCGGAAAGGCAAAGCCCTCCCATGGATTGGAATAACGAGCCTCGATGATGGTCACCAGCGGATCAACAACGCCGTTGGTACCGAGAAAAGACGTCGCTAATTCCCCAGGCAGATATGAGCCGATGATGTACTCCGTGCCGGGAAGCAGAGGGGTTGCGCTGATGGGGACAAAGCGAAACAATCCATCGAGCGGCGCATCGGTTCCGGCCGGCACTGTGGCTTCAATCAGCGGATCGCCGCCGGTTGCAAGCCAGAGACCAATGACCGCGGAATCAGCGAGGCCATCCTGACCTGAATCGTACACGCCGAGCGCGGTGGCATAGGCCGGTTCATGGACCACAAACTTCCAACCAAGGGTCCACGGTGAGCCATCAAATTCAAAGTCGGTATGGGTCAATTCGAGGACGGCCGCAGGGCTCGTTTCGGGACTGCCAGCCAAACCAATGAAGGTGACCAGGCCCAGTGTCATGAGGGACTGTCTGGTAATCATTGCGGTTGTTCTCCCTTGTGTTCCAATAGAGCGAAGCTGCTCAAAATGAGCATCGGGCCGAACTGCGATGTACTGGCAGCCGGCCCGATGCTGGTGACTCAACCTAGGATCAATGTGGTCCGCAGGACCAAGACACAACTAACCTTCGCCCGAGAACCTTTGTAACAGTCCTTACCCGTTCATCCGCCTCCGGGCAAGACCAGCCAGTCCAACCACTCCGCTGCCAAACAACCACAGAGCTGCAGGCACTGGAACGGGTGAGGTGCTCAGCGTGGCAGAGAAGGAATGTTGACCGGTCTGGGCTGGAGGATAGGGCGGATTGCCTCCGAAGACTAAGGAATACAGGCCAGGATTCAATGTGTAGGACGCATGGACATGGTCAGAGCCTACGCCATTGTCCGTTCCGTTTGGTCCGCCCGCATTGGCGACATGGGCGAGGTAGGTTAAATTGGTGGCCCAACTGATGTTGCCGGTGTTGTTGAAGGTGTGATTGGTAGAATCGTCATTGATCAGTTCCCACCCTTGATAGAGGGTGAATGCGGGGTAAAGCTGGCTGCCCGAATCATGGCCCCGCTCCAATTCAACAGTCAAAATGGTTGGGCCGGACAGGCCAGAGAGGTCCAAGGCGACCCAGTCGGTTGTATGGGTCCAGCCCTTGTTACCAACGGGTTGACCAGGTTCCGCCCAACTCTTGGCACCGACCGAGCCGTGAAAATGGGCGAGATCAAGATCGCTCATCACCACCTGCCACTCATAGCCAATGCCAGTCGCAGGGCCTGGCGAGGTAACCGTTGCTGCGTGCCCAGATCCAACCTGAGCCAACCCTAACCCAAAGACTGACCCGACGATGATCCCAGCCCGAACCAACTTCAAACTTCTCATCACGCTACCTCCTTGCTGGTTATAAAAATACGGCACTCCTTCTCTTGCGCTCTTGCTCTTGCGCTCTTTCTCCTTGGCCTTCCATCAAACTCGCAAACTCGTACACAATCGGAACCTGGAACTCCATCCGGAAACAGGCCGGAAACAGGCCGGAAACTGGAAACTAGACCACCCGTCTCTCTTTCAAACCGCTTCTCACCAAGCACGAGAGAGCATAAGAGAGGATCGAGCCGATCTGCTACAGACAGGCGCAACGAATGCACCAGATGTGACGAAAAATGCACTTGTTCAGATGGATGGTCATCCCGCCACTCTCTTTCACCGCTGGCACGGTGCGTTGGATAGTGAGAGGAGGGGACACATGAACCTAACGGAGAAGGGGGTGAAAGGCATGGGTGGGAGAGAAAAATAGAAAAAATCAGTACGACGCGAGCGGCACTCAAGGCGAGGGCCTCGATCCGGTTCACGGCTCATTCCCGTCGTGTTGATCGAGGAGCAGTCGAGGATCAGCAAGCGGTCGGTTGGCGTTCTCACGCCGGCACCTGCGAGAGGGCGTTTGTCGCCGCATCCTTCACGGCGCGATTCTTTTCAGCTACCGCGATTCTTTGCAGCTACCATGGTGCGCGTGCGGGAGGGTCGCGCTCCAGGCCGATGTGACACCTTTGCCTAGAATCAAGCAATGGCCTCTACCGATCGCTGCACCAGATGTGACGAAATGTTAATGCTTTCTTGAGGATCATGGGAGAGAACGCTTGTATGCTTGGGTTGTTACCGTAATACAATCGGCTAGGTGCATCGTGCTCTGAATGACCTGGTCAACTTGAGGAGCCATGGTGTTCAGAACTCCCCGAGCGAACATGCTTGTCGCCATGTTGTATGGCATGACAATGGCCGGCGGTGGGCTTGCCGCTTGTGGACAAGGCGATGGGTCGCCAACGGTCTCAGGCGGCTCAACACCGCTCGGCACCGCTCGGCTCGTGCTCTTTGACAACTTCGAATACGACATCGATCGTTCCGCGACCGATGCCGAGCAACAATTCCGCGCCCATGGCTGGACCGATGCGAAGGCGATCAACTCGCACTTCGGCCGCGGCAGCGGATATCTCTACACCCGCTACGATGACGCACGCCATTCGCGTGTGTTGGTGATGGAGTCGATGCCGTCGACGGCACCGAATCCCGAAGATGGCTTCCCCTACCGGCAGACCGACTACTGGGTCAAATACGGGGCAGAAGATGCGCCGCTTACAACTGTCCCGGCTGATGTCTGGTTTCAATTCTGGATATTCGCGACGCCGGAGAGCAGGTTCCACCGGTCAAAGTTCATTTACCCCTGTCGCGGTCCCTATCCTTGTACGACGGAGCGGTTTGCATGGTTATTCGGCTGGCATCAGCTGTGCGGGCCGGAGGGCAATGTTCGGCAGGCCCAAGAAGGCGAATGGTTTTGGACTGTTCGCGCTCCACTGGCGAACAACCAAGCCGTTCCAGAATGGGACCACGATAAACTCTACCAGAACCTCAGTTGTGCCCCCATGCAACGGGAGACCTGGTATCAGGTCCGTATTCATGTCGATACGTCTGGGCCGCAAGGGGCCTACGAGATGTGGCGGCGACCGGCAGGGCAGTCAACCTGGACGAAACTGGCCGAATGGATTGGGGGGGTGACGCCCAACTTTGTGTGGCCCATCCCGGAAGCCGAGCGCGTCGGGAACCGCGTACTCGCCATGCCGACGACGGTCAATGAAGAAGATTCAATCGTCTATCTGGATGACTTCGCGATGGCGACTGGTGACACGGCATTTCCGGCCGATCAGTAGCCGGTGAGTCGGTGCCCCCGTATGACGAGGAGGCTACGTTTCTCGCGCCGCAAGCGACCGTCAAGGTCGCAGAGAGCGTGCGACGGTGGTCGAGCCCTTTCAACGACAAGATACGATTCAAAGGCGGCATCACCTCGCCGCACCTGGTGCTCGACAATCCATCTTTGGACCCGACGGACCCTTTCTTCGGCATGCCGCGCCAAATGGCTTGCCTCGATGATGGCAGCGTCGTGGTGTTTTCCACCGCCAAGACGCACAAGGATGGTCGGATGAAAGGCAACCCCCTACGCGACCGGTCTGTGGCGCATTGCACCTGACGGGTCGATCACTGCCGTGGATCGCGCACGTCACGTCTTGAGCGAAGGCAAGGACCCTGAGTGCGGTGTGACGGTCGGCGCGAGCGGGCTCAATCCACACGACGTCGGCCCGGTCAGTGTCGATGCCGATGGAAGCCTCATCTTTCCATATGCAACGAGATGGGGATTCGGCCGCAAGGCGCGTGTGCTGCAACTGACGCCGCAGAATCTGTTGGTGCCGATTCCCAAAACACCGCACGCCTGTGCCCCGGAGCCGCTCCAGGACTACCGGGTGCTGTTCCACAACATCGGCGCGGCGGCGCGCGATTCCGACGGCCACACTGGGTGATGGACTATGGGCGGTGCGAGCTGAAGCGTGTGGCTCCCGACGGCGTCGTTACGACGTTGCTCAGCCACCGGCAAGTGTGCCAGGCCGGAGACCCCGAACACTTTGTGCGGGCCGACTACATGGTGTGGGATCGGACACGGAACGAGATGGTGATGGGCGGGGCGCTGTTGTGGCAAAAGTCACCGAAAACAGATCTCTATTCCACGATCTGGCGTGTGCGGCCGGATGGAACGTTCAGGCGCGTCTATCTGGCTGGAAAAGTGCGCAGCGACTTGCCACGGCTCGACGGGATCAGCGGCCTGGCCCTCGATCCGGGCGGTAGGGTTGTCTTCGGCACCAACATTCTGGATGTGGGCGGCGACGGGGGAGAGTTCTCAAGCTCGACGAAACGTCCGGCCGTACCGATGTGGTTGCGGGGGCGCCCAGACCAAGTGGAATTTCCCATGCCGATGGACCGGTGAAACAGGCCAACTTCGGAACAATCAAAGGGCTGTGCTTTAGCCCTGACGGCACGTTGTTCGTTCATGACGCCAATCATCTGATCCGAAAGATCACACCTGCCGGTCAGGTAACGACCTGGGCGTTCTAGTTGAACTCCGCTTGAGGTAGACGTGGTTGTCCCCCGTCGCCGCCGGGCGACGGGGGACAAGACCGCTCTCGATCTGAGTACGGTGGTTGTGCCCGTGGCTTCCGTTCTGCACTAGCGCGTCAGGCGGCGCTGAGCCAATCCGGCTAGTCCGATCACCCCGCTTCCGAAGAGCCACAGGGCGGCCGGCAGTGGGACGGGTGAGGCGACGACGGTCACGTGCGCGGTGAAATTGGGAAACTCAAACGGATTGGATTGGTTGAAATCGTTGCCACCGAAGACCAACGTGAGATAGTCGGTCGTTCCCGTGAGCGTCATCCATGGCAAGGTCAAGGTGACGGTGTGCGCCGGCGAATCCGTGTTGTCGGCCGCCGCCCACACGTGACCGGCCAGGGCACTGGCCGCCAAGTCTGTGGCCCACCAGTCGGACCAGTTGGTCGTCGAGATTCCGTTGGGGTACCAGTTGTTGGTGAACGACGCCGTGCCGGTTGTCTCAATGCCGGTCCACGCGGTGATCCCGGGAATCAAGACCTTGTCGGTAGCCACTGGTGGTGTGGTATTGGCTTCCAGTGTGATGCTGACTTGAGCCTGCGCGTACCCGTTGGCGTGGAGACCTGAGAGGTCGACCACAGACCAGCGAGAATTGAGCGACCAGCCGTATTCGTCCGATCCTACAGGGCCAGGTGGATCGAAGAGTCCTCGCCAGGCTTTCAGCCCCACTTCATCGACCAGACCATCGCTCCCAAAGTCTTGCCGGTCAGCAGGGTTGCCGATTTGCAGTGGAGCCTGACCGGTGGCGGCGGTGAGGGTACCTGGATGGTCAAAAGAATAGTAGAGATGGTACCGGATTCCTCCGGGAAAGGGGTCGCCGAGATAGACGGTGGATGCTTGAGCGCCGGACGGGAGAATAACCAGGCTCGACATCAGGAGCCATCCAATGAACAGTGAACGGTGAAAGATCATGGTGATACCTCCTTGACTGTGCGTTGTGAATTCAAAGAGACACTCCAGACGACGTGAGAACATGAGACCGACAGGGAGAAACGTTGCGAGAGGTACGGGCTTGCCGTCCGACCCAACCGGCTATGGCTGCCGTGCCGCTTGCGAACAGCCAGATGGCAGCGGGCAGTGGAACGGGAGCAGTGAGCGGCGTGGACGAAATGGTAAATCGAGCGGCGTATTGTCCGCCGTGGCTGCTGTTGTCGCCGATGAGCACGGTGTACTCACCGAAATACTGCCCCGTGAGTAGATAAGAGAGTTGTGCGTTGCCGCCCACAGAAGCCAGTGCGGAACCCAAGAACGTCAAATCGGCGAGGCCGTTTCCATCATCCCAGCCTCCATACAACGCCACGCCCATCTGCTGGGGCCCCAGCCCGTCGCTAGCATCATCGAAAACGTCGATATTCAGGTAGAGGGGGGTTCCTGGCGCTTGGTCCAAGAGATTCTGCTCGAGGTTTGGATGGAGCGAGAAATCGTTGGGGTATCCGTACTGATAGCCACTCACATGGGGATTCAACACGTCCATGCCGGCATTGTATTCGCCGTTATTCCAAGAATTGCCAGCAACGGCCAGCGCGAAGTCGGTGGGTAACGGATTAGTCTGGCTGGGTCCCCCGGGGTAAAACGATCGATTATGGTTTTGCGTATAGACTTGTCGCAACAGACTGTTGCCGTTCGTGTTGATCCCCGCACAGTCACCATTGATGGCACAGGTTGTCGCCGTGCTGCCGTACACACCTGTTTCGAGGAGGCGGATTTGGGTGGGAGTGTGGAGCCCGACGTAGGCCGCCGAAGGCAGCACTGATCCGGCGGATGATCCGGCATGATTAGGACCGGTGGGACCGATCCACTCGGTGACGGGGGATTCGTTGGTCCAGACTTCATAGGTGTTGGTGCTGCCGGAGTGATAGAGACTACCGGCGAGTCCTCCGCCGGTCGTGCCGCCGAGATAAATTCTGGTCGCTCCTTCGCCGCCGATGGCGGTATTGAAGTCTCCGACCCGAATGTCACCGAAGCCCCCCACATTAAATGTCACATGGGCATTTGCAGGCGAAAAGGCACCCACGTTCGTGAACAAGATGAGCATCGCCGCAAAGATAATCGAGCCGTGCATCGCTTGTCCTCCTTGTGTCCTTTTCCTTTTGATGGTGAAATTTTTCTGACCGTGCTGACCTTGGTGTCCTTGCCTTCTCTTTGTTACAAAGAACTTTGTTGAAAAAAGAGATGGCAAACCGCTCAGTGAAAAATGGCCGCGGTTCGGCATCAAGAACCAGCCTGTTCTGAGACAGGCCGCATCAAACGTTCTTCTGTTCCACTGTGTCCACCTGCCTCACATTCGATATGAATCGCCGACCCAGACCTGCACGATCTGCACTCGTAATGGCGAGGAGTTCCAATTCGATCAACTTGGGATGGAAGCAGTATCAAATCAGCCGGTGGCGGGCTACAGAGGGATGCTCCTGCTTGCACCAGATGTGACAGATAATGTTTACGGCGGGCGGACAGTGAAGTGAAAAATGTGAAGAGAAAAAAACGGGAAAACGTTCGGGCCGTCCGGCATGGACACCGGACGGCCCGCCATCGAAAATTGAGTTACTGGATTAAAACATGCGTCAGCTATGACGTCGGCGTGCAAGACCAGCCAGTCCGACAAGCCCGCCTCCGATTAGCCAAATGGCCGCAGGCAGTGGAATCGGGGAGGTCTTAATCCGAGCAACATAGCCCTGCCGCCCTGATTGTTCGACATCAAAGGGAGCATTGCCACCAAACGCGAGCGAGTACAGGCCCGGCTCCAACAAAAATTGCGCATGGACGGCGGGACCGGCCTTACGTAAGCCTGTCATGGTCCCATCTGGTCCTCCACCATTTCGAACGTGGCCGAGATAGGTCAGGCTGGGGGCCCAGTCAGTCAATCCGATGTTGTTAAACTGATGAGTCTCTGTCCCAGACTGTTCCCAGCCTTGGTATAGGGTAAAAGCCGGAAACAGTTCGCTGTCTGCTCCGCGAGCTAATACGACATCCAAAAACACGTGTTCACTGAATCCGCTTAAATCAAGCGCAACCCAATGGACCGTGTGGGTCCAACCTTTGAGGCCGTCAGGATTGGACGGTTCCGCCCAGCTTCGTGGGCCGACACCCAAATTGGCAGGATCATCAGGATGATCATCGCTTCTAAAGATGATGCCATCGCTGGACCCCATGGTGATGCTCCACTCGTAGCTGATCCCCGGGGAAAACCCTGGATTGGGGACGATGACAGCAGCGGTCGAAAAGGACGGCCCAGTCAGTAGGCTAGCGCTGAGGAAAAGGGTGCCCAATACAAGTGTACGCTTCATGGTCGCGTCTCCTTTTTGTTGAAACGGGCCTGTACGGGATCCTCAATAACAGAACAGGCACCATTTCAATGTTCCGTTCGTCTTCTGAAGAAATTTTCCTGACGAACGGGCGAGAGCATACCACACCCTCTCCAGCCAAAGCCAGAGTAAAAAGGCCACCGATACTACAGATGTGACAAAAAATTCGACAAACCGCTCAAACCGAGTGGCGAGCACGATTCATGCTTGGGGGGAACCGTTTGGAAAACGTACCAGCACTCGATTGTTGGAGTGCAGGAAGCCGCGTTCCTTTTTCCTTTCGGAAGACTCGTCCCTGAGAGCTGTCTGAAGCCCGCCATCCTTGGCTATAGACCGGTGGTTTCTGCAAGGTGGCGATCGACACCTTGCTTGAGTTTGGTCGGAGAAACCAGATTGAACGCCGTCGATCGCTTGAAGGTGACAGTGAACGGTTGAGAAAGAGTGACCAGTCCAGGCTGATGCCGGCCAGGCTGATGCCGGATGGGCTGATGCCGGATGGGATCGGCCTGGCAAGGGAGTCAGTTGTCCGAACAGCCAGTGATCCGATCTCGCTCGAAAACAGACGAGTACAGGTCTCGTTTCAAGAAGGGTTCCCGATGAATCACGGAGAGGGCGGACCCTTATGGATCTTCTGAGAACACCTTGCGTCTGGCGGTGTGCGGGCATCAGCGTCTCCGAATTCCTTTGCAGCGGAGGGCGGGATGATGAGAGAACCGGTGCCGAGGAGGCCGATGACCGGATGTCGATGGCTGTGCTTGCGAGAATGTCGCGTGAATCGTCATGAAAAGCAGTGTGATGCGATACCAAGAGAAGTGATCGTTGCCATGAGCCAGGGGCCCGGCGCCTCCTTCCATCCCCTGCTGGTCACAGGGAAGCGGGGAAGCGCCGGAAGAGGAAAGACATGAGCGATGGCGTGATTACGCGGCGGCCCTCTGCCGTCTCGCCAAGCCGAGCAGGCTCGCCACGCCGCTCCCGAAGAGCCAGAGGGCGGCAGGGAGCGGGACAGGTTCCTGGATGACCCTGCCATTGAAACCAGCGGTATCTTGCGGAGTCAGAGTAAATGACAGCACGGATGCCATCGTGACGCAGGGCTGGCCGCAGGTGAGTTGCCCATTAGCGCTGAAGGTGGTGGCCCCGGTTCCACTGAGAATGGAAAAGAGAGAGCCGATATCCACGTTCTTCGAAATTGAACCGCCGTTTGAAAAGAGATCATACGAGGTCAAGAGACTGCCGCCTGGTACGACCGGTTGCACAGCGGCGCCGTTGCTCAAACCATCCGTGAGGGTGATTCCCAAACTAGCGTGGGAATTGATGGGGCCAAGCAGCGAGGGCGTCAATGGCACGTTGAAGGCGAACGAATAGGCCAACGGTACCGACGATACGTTCGTCGCACTGGCGGAGAAGAACAACACCGGATCGGGAATGGCCCCCGCTTCTTGGATGATGAAGGTGCTGCCGCTCGAATGGGTGAAGGTCAAGGGGCCGGCAAGGGTGAACAAATCTTGGGCTTGGTCGTAATTCCACTCAGCCGCAGCCTGAAACTGCTCCTGTCCAATGGTTACGGACAAGATCGGCTCTGCCGGGATCGCCACCTGCGCATGAGCCGCGGTGCCTACGCCGGGGGAGCCGAAGAACGGAACGTCCGCGCTCCCTGCTCCAAACACGGCTCCAAACACGAAGCCGCACACGGTCAATTTGATGCCGTGAGCCTTGATCCTGTGAGTCCATCGACATTGCTCTCGACATTGCTCTGTGATTCTATGCTCCATGGCGAACCTCCTTGTCTTGCTTTCCTGCGTTGCTTCCTTGTCCCGTGCTGCTTTTGCTCTCATGAGCGGGCCAGTACCCGATCAGGCCCGAGCCGATGTCGATTATGTGCGGGACAGATACGTAGGGCTACTGATGAATAACAATGGGTGCAACAGATGTGACTAAAAATATGTAACGAAAAACAATCGGCCGGATCGGTGCAAACAGAGAAAAGAGAGGCAGCGGAAGGAGGAGAAAAGGGGGTCGAGGAGGAGAAAGGGGAGATGCACATGACGAAGATGCTGGCAGGAGTGGTTGGGATTGGGCTTGTAGGTCTCACGGCTTATGGCGGCTTACAGGAGGTGTGGGAAGGACCGGCGGCGGAGTCATTTAAACCTAAACCGAAGACCGGAGCCGTAGTGCCATTGAAGGTGGGTGCCTACGAAGGGCCGCGCGAAGCGTCTTAAGCGGTGTTGATCAGTGTCCTTGGGAAAACCGGTCGCTATCAGCTATCAAGCGATCGTTCGGCTCGACTGTGTAAGCGGGGCGCTCTCAACAAGGAGTGGAGTGAGCTACTGGCTGCCAACTATTTCGGGGTGTCCGCCCGCTTCGTAAATCTACAGCGACCCGCCCGGCGGTATGCTTGTTCTTCGCATACGTTCAGTCAGGCTTCTGTTCCAGAACCGGCAACCCTTCCAGCTCCATAATCCGCAGTGCGTTCTCAGCACCCCTTCCCGTAATCCCCCGCAATCCCAAATCGCTGACGAAAAGACGTGATCGCTCCACCGTCTCCATCACCGTCCGGGTGATGATCGCACCCAAGGAAAGAAATGGGGGCCGGTCTTGCAATCACACGGTGAGTTCGCTCACGGGCGACGCCCAAGTGCACACGTTCAGGCTGTCACATCCGTGGGCGGCCCAGGCCGATTCTCCATCTGACCCTAAAGCAAGGAGGGGCGGCCACAAGGCGAACGTGCCGGCGGTTATCAAAGAGGACCTCGACGATTTTGACGGCGATGATGACCGTCCGCTTGCTCAGGCGGTCGGCCAGCGTGCAGCCGACCGGGGACAACAACACCAGCAGCAAGGTGAAGATAACCAAGGCGATCGCAGTTTGCGTCTGCGCGGCGGTTTCGATTTCCGGTCCCGGCGCCATCTGCGCGGTCGCTTGCAGGATCGCCAGCAAAGCCACCATCAGCTTCCAGGCGTTGTCGTTGAACGCGCATAGAACTGGGCGATCAGCAGACCGCGGAGGGGATGTCGAGATGTCGGCGTCATCAAATGGTCAATGCTATGCACTGCCCCAATCTCTAATAATGAAGAAGGCACGGGAAAGGTCAAAGAAAACGGACATGGCCGACTATCTGCGTTTTTGGAGCGGATTGTTCCAGCGCAGTCCGGGAAAGCGGGCGAAATCGCCATCTGTGGAGCACAGTGTTACACCATGGTCGATCGCCAGGGCAGCAAGATGCGCATCGGACACGAGATTGGAGCGCGGGGTGGCTTGCGTCAGCAGGGAACCGAGGATGTCCTTATGCCGCTCAGTCGGCTGCGGGATCCATAGTGGTGGACAGGCTAACCAACCTTTGACATGATCCCAGCGACATGATCCCAGGCTTCGGCGATGGAGGCGGGGCGCTCAAAAATCCGTGGATTTGAAACGAGGCGGATGAAGCCCAGCAGCGATTGCCAGGGCAGGTCGACCGCCGTGGCGCCGTTTAGTTGTGATTCAAGCCATTCGCGAGCGGCTTCGTGCTGAGCCAGCGAGGTGAGCTGCGCATAGACCAGCAGGTTGGCATCGATGAGGATCACCGGAAGGCGTTGTCTTCCGCCGTAGCCAGGACTTCGGCCACGTCATCCAGGCTGCCGACCAGACAGCGACCCAGCTCAAGGGGTTTCGTCTTGAACGGCGCTCTCCTCGGTTTGGACGCGAACAACTCTTTGAGGCCCGCCGCATGGCGTCATTGACCACCGATTTCAGGCTCCCTTTCCGGACTTTTCGCGCCCGGCGTAACAGCGTCGCCACGTCGTCATCTAGGCTCAGTGTCGTCCGCATGCACCAAATCATAGTTCATAATAGCAGTGATGTCTTGATATCAACGAGTCACAGAGAAAAAGGGTCGAGGAAACAGGGCGGGAGTCGGGGTTGCGTCATCGATAAAAAGCTGGGGACGGGCGCGGGGCAAAAAAGATCCCCCCACCAAGACACACCGGGACACTCTGCTCAGCGGGGCCGCCGATTTAGGGACTGATGCCAGAGCGTGGGCCGTCGCGGCAGTGGGCGTGCCTGCCACCAAACGACTCCCGACCGCTTTTTGTGACGCTGGACTCGAGGGCCTCTAAGAAGTCGCTCCTTTGTACACCGGCTGCCGCGGGGAAGTGCCCCGCCGGCGCGAACGGCTGGTCCTGGCATAGTGACGGTTGCGGATGATGACGGGATCGATCAGGTTGCCGCACGAAATGCAGCGCCATGCCTGCATGCTGTCTCGCTCGCCGGTTCGGAGCGCGTCCAGCGGATCGAGCGGGTCGATCGGATGCATGAGGCCATGGCAGCGGTGGCAGGTCGGTGGGGCGCCGATGGCGGTGTTTGCTGTGAGGGGGAGATGCCCTGACGGGGAGGCGTCCCACTCGTGAGCAATTGATGTATGTGATGTATGGGAAGCTGACTCGATAACCGGTGAGGTCGGAGGTGTCATGGTGTCCTGGAGTTCGGACCGGATCAGGCGGCCGATGTGCGCGAAATCGGCAGGCCGAACTTGGATGTAGCGAAGGAAGAACTCTTTTCTCACACGAGCGGACTCGCCCTTGATCGGCTCTCCCATGACGATAACCACCGCCTGGGGTGAGGCGGCTTCAATCACTCGAAGGACATCCTCGATGCAGGGCGACGCTGCCTGTGTGGCACAGGTCAAATCGATCAAGATCGCCTGAGGACGAACCTCTCGGCATTCGTCGAGAATCGTCGCCCACGATCGAATCAGCACGGCCTGGTAGCCGTGAGCAGCCAGCCAATCGGCCAGTTTGATTCCAAACGTCAGGTCATGGGTTCCGATCAAGACGGCCGGTCTCTTCCTCTCCGGCCCACGTGACAACATCAATGCACTCGGCGACATCAGTGAACTCGACATCGAAGAACCTTCCTTTCTGCCTCAAGTCTTGCTGCCTCACGCTCGGATCGCGACCGTGCGATATCGTTCGGGGCGCTAAAGTTGTTTTCGATTGGTGTCAATTGCACTCAGCATGCACGGGGACCATCAAAGCATAAAATGAAAGAGGGGGCTACCGAATGGTGCCGACGTCTGCACCGGATATGGTGAAAAGATTCTTAGAAAGAGGGGCTGCCGCTGAGCCACCGGTGTTTGCACGCTCGACGGAGAACCCCGCAAGAGGTCCCGCCCTATTGTGCTGTAGGCATGGCCTGGGTGCGGAGATATCTGCGTCGCCGAATCAAGCCGATCAAGCTGATGACCCCGCCTGCAAACAACCAGGCCGTCGCTGGAAGGGGAACGGGCGCAGCAGCCGTTTCGATGCGCCAGGCCAGCGCATAGTCCCAAGAAAAGTCCGCAGTCTCGGTGGTGGTCACACGCAGTTCGTAACGGCCGCCCGACAACAGGCGGATAAACAGGTTTTCGCTGTTGTCGAACAGGCTGGCAGAGGAGGCGATCAGGCGGTGAGTTGTCACATCGTACAGGGAAAGGTCAAGGTTATAGAGTCTCGCGGTGGGATCGGGACCGCCGGAGACATCGAGATTCCAGACGAGCGAAGCGAACAGTGTGACATCGCTGGTCGTGTTGAAAAAATAGGAGGCAACGCGAGGCGCCTCATCCAGCCCGCCGATCGTGCCATGGTCGAATCCGTAAGGAGCGATGTCGTTCCCACCATATTGGACGCTCGGCTGTTCGCCGCCGGCCAGGATGCGATAGCTATTGAAGATATTCAGTTGCCCGGCTCCGTAGCGGCTGTCGAGGCCGTTGGCTGTCTCATATCCGCTACTCCGGTAATCGGTGATGCCGACCCTCGTGGTGGTGTTGTGTGTTTCGCGGTCGGCTCCGGCCATGAGGGTGGCTTTGATCGTTTCGGATCGCTCCGCGTTATAAACGGAGCCGACCCCAGGGGCGTCGATTGCGCCTTCCGAGAGGGACAGTCCCCCCTCATGGCCGGCCTGAACCAGTAACGTGGCGGCGGCGGATACGGCGGCCGTCGCGCTGCTGGTGGTGCCGACGGGAACGACCAGCGTGGGTACCGTGCGGCCTGCTCCATAGAGACCGTCAACCGCAATCGATCCTTGTTGGTGAGAGCCATCCGACCGACCGACGGCGATCACGTTATACCCGCTGCCTCCCAACAGCGGAGCGCCTTCTGGACCATTGGTGAGACCGGTCACTTGGAGTGCCTCGTACCGGTCAACCAGGCGATCAACCAGGCGCAGCAGGGTGCCATTGCTGAGATGGTCGTTGGTATTGCCGACCCAACTGTGATTGGTGACGCGGGGCAGTCCGGCCGTCGACGAACTTCCGAGCCTCGGCAAGGCATCGAGCCAGCCGTTGGCTTCGTACACGGTAATGCTATTGATGCCGGGCGCCATGGAGCTGGTAATTCCATAGAAGAGGGAGCCAACCTCCGTGGCATGACTGGAGTAGCTTCCGGAAGGATTGCCGCCGATCGGCGTGATCGTCTTCCCGGCGAACTCGGGAGTCGAGAGGTTAGGCATGAAAATCGGCGCGGCCCCGCCGCTCGTGTCATTGATGGGAGCCTCGACCTGGGAGACAGGAATGATTGCGCCGGTCGGCATCGCCGCTCCCAGTTCCCGTTGGAGGGCCGTGTAGCCGACATCCGCCAGGTAGGCATAAACCTGGAAGACCGGTAAAAAGACGAATGTGCAGAGCAGCAATGTGACGATGCGAGGAAAGCCCTTCATGCTCAAGACACTCGTTAGTGTTCGTTGTTCTCAGTTGCTGTTACGACCCGTTGTTGAACGATGTTCCGCCGACAGTGGTATCCTTGAATGCCAGGCTAAGCTTGGAAAAAAACGACGGTGTCCCTCCCATGCGCCCACAAGAAGAATTATAGCCGTACTGAGGGGGAATCCAATGCCGGGATTGCCGAATGATGCTCCTGTTGCAACAGAAATCATGCCTGCGAAACGGCCGGCGCCGCGCCAGGTTCTCTTTTAACGATTCGTTAACACAAACTTAAGGCCCAGTGTCCGATTCCGGCGGTCACCAACAGTAAACTAACTCGCCTCAAAATGTGGTGAGTGCAAGAGGGAGCGTGTGTGTATTTCGTCAGCCGGACGAGCGCCGATGATGGAATGGCGGACGAACGGGGTCTGAATCATCTCGTTGCGGTATATTTTTAACGTATTAGACCGGCCATTCTTCATGGAGGTGTCAAGATGCGAGGACGATTTCACATGCGTTTCGCAACTACGGCTGCTTTCCTGCAGGGTGGTGTCATCTTCGCCGTGCTTTGTATGGTGCTGCTCGCAGCGGCGGAAACCCAGGCCGCGATCTACTATGTGGACTGTGACACGGGAAACGACACCACCGATGGGTTGAGCGAGGCACGGGCCTGGCGATCGACCGACAAAGTGTCCGCGTTCAACTTTCAGGATGGTGACCATGTCCGGTTCAAGAAGGGCTGTGTGTGGGAGAATGTGCTGGTAAAGGTCTCCCGCTCTCTCACACTTGAGGCCTACGGCAATGCCGGTCCGCTTCCCCATCTGGTGGGCGCCGTTCGGATTCGTTCCTGGGTAGGACCATCAAATGGCGGCATCGTTTCAGCGGAGGCGGCAATTGCGCCGGGCTCTCCGGGCCCGAAAGACGTGCTCATTGTGTATGACGAGCGGCACCGCCGATTTTATGACAAAGTGTCGGCGATGGCGTCGCTCACGGCTCCCGGCCAGTTCTTTCACGATGCCGAGGCGCGGATTCTCTATGTCAGGCTGCTGGCCGGTACCAATCCGTCGCAGGATCTGTATGTCTCCAGCAGAAACCACATTATTGAGTTGCAACCAGGCAGTGTTGAACGTGTGGTAGTGGAGGGGCTGCGACTCTCGTTCGCTAACGAACATGCGGTCGGTTTTTGGTATCAATCGTCCGATGCGAACTATGGGTCATTACGAGTGGCGAATTGTGAGTTCTTTGGCCACGCCTATCAGGCTATCCACATCGGCGGCACCAACAGGTTTCGAGATGTCGAAATTTTGAACAACACCATCACCGCGATCGGCAACGAGGGGGTGTACATTCGCTACCTCAAGGGGCAAGAACAGGGGCTGGTGGTGACCAGGATGTTACGGATCAGCGGAAATGACATCGGGGGCAACGGATTCGGGTGGCGATCCGACGGAATATGGGCAAACGGCGAGGGGCTCGACATTAAACAAGGCGTGGCTGCCGGAAGCATCGATCACAATACAGTCTACGATCTGAATGGAATGTTCGGCATCGGGATTGGATCGTCGAATGTGACGATCGAGCACAATACGATCATGAACGTGCGCATGGCGGGAGCTGATGCGGAATCGGGCATCGCCGGCATTATAATAGACCCCTATGACTCGAATGGCCCAACGATTGTACGGCACAATACCGTGACGATGTCGAATGCTCACGGAATCGCCGTTCGAGGCGTGGCTCATCTCAAGCCGCGGGTCGAGATTTACGATAACGACGTAACGGTCAATGAGCCCTATGCGCCGTTTGCCTTTACGTCTCAGAATGTGGCCAATACGATGATCAGGAATAATCGAACGAGAGGCGGCGGAGCCGCCCTGGCGGTCCTCAAACCCTGTTGCCCACCTGTTGGTGTGGAGGTGTGGGGGAACGTGTTCCGAAACGTCTTGGTTCCGGTCATGACGGCTAAGGATCTCTCGCGCGGCGTCCAAATGACCACGAACCTATTTTGTGTCCGGGGATCGGTGGAGCTTGCACGCAGGATGTCGCCGTTGGGCAATACTATTGTGAGTGCTCACGAGTGCGAAAGGCCGGTCGCGAACCCCCAGAACTTGCGTGTGCAATGAGTGTGGCGGCCCAGAGGGTGGGATCAGTAGTCGAGCCGATGGAACAGGCTTGGGCCGTGCCGTCGCCATCGACGCTGTTGGAAACGGTAAGGTGGAGAGGGTGCTCGCTCTTGACGACGTTGCACCAATGAACCAGTAGGTAACAGCCGATGGTCATCGCATATCTTGCCTCGTTGATCATTCCGCTTGCCGCCCTGTGGATCGGCTATCCGCCCGGCCGTGATTGGCTGCTTGAGCAGTGGGGCTCCGAAGAATACAGCCACGCCGTCATGATCCCCCTCGTGGGGGCCTACATGGTGCTGCTCAATCAATCGACGGCGGAAGAACGAGCGACTGGGTCACGAACCGCAGGAGCAATAACGCTGGCGGCGGGTGTGGCCCTGCTGCTCTTGGCCCATTATGGGCACATGTTCAGTGTCTACGGTTTCAGCCTGCTTCTGATGACGTGCGGTGTGTTTCTGCTGTTTGTGGGGTGGGGGCGGGCCAAACAACACTGGAGGGCGCTGGCGCTGTTGCTCTTCGCCGTGCCCATGCCGACGGCGCTGTTCAACAAGATGTCGGGGTCGCTGCAACTCATCTCGTCTCGGCTCGGCGCGGCCATGATTGAGCTGGCCGGCATCACGGTGCATCTTGAGGGCAACGTGATCGACATCGGAACGATGCAGATGCAGGTGGTCGAGGCCTGTAGCGGGCTCCGATACCTCTTGCCCCTGGTGGCCCTGGCCTACATTGTGGGGGTCTTCAGTCGTGCGAGTCTGGCAAGAATCGGGCTGTTGCTCGTGGCGGCGGCGCCGATCACGATCCTCATGAACAGCGTGAGGATCGCGCTCACGGCTGTGTTTTCGGAATATTTGAGCGTCAATTTGGCTGAGGGATTTTTGCACGACTTCGAAGGCTGGGTGATCTTTTTCCCTGCCTTGGGTCTGCTGCTGCTGGTCAACTGGTTCGTTTCCAAGATCACGGGCCAAAGAGCCTCGGCGTTCGACTGGGCCTTGGTGCCGGAGGGAGGATTTGTCTCGTCGCTTGCGACTCAACCCAAAACCATTGTTGCTGCCGGCCTGCCGACCTTGGCGGCGACATTCGTGGTGATGATCGGCGTTGCCTCCTTGCCCCATGTGTTGCCGCAACGGGCTGTGGTCACGCCGCCGCGGGAACCCTTCAGCATGTTTCCGCTTGAGTTGAAAGACTGGAAGGGGCAACACGAGCGGATGGACGTCATCTATCGAAACGCCTTGCCGTGGAGCGATTATCTGCTCGCCAACTTTGTGAAGCCAGGAGGGCCGGTGATCAATGTGTTCGTGCCCTATTTCCCCTCGTTCTACGATGGGTCGTACACCCACAATCCTTCGGTGTGTCTGCCCGGCAATGGCTGGGTCATCGAACAGGAGGGTATTAAAGAATTGCCGTACAACCAAGGATCGGAGCACCGGCTCTTGCGCATCAACCGCCTGATCGCGACGATTGAGGGCAAGCGACATCTCGTCTACTATTGGTTCCAACACAAGGGGCAGATCATCGCCGATCAAAATGCGGTCAAGCCGATTCTTCTGTGGAATTCACTGACCGAGGGGAGAATCGACGGCGCGCTGGTCCGATTGGTCATGGCGCTCGACTCCGTGCCCGACATCTCGGCCGCCGACGCAGCGATGGAAGGGATGGCCACGACGCTGCTTGACGTGTTACCCCGTTTTGTGCCCAGTTAGGTCGGCCGAAGGTAGAAGCCTTCTTCCAATACCGATGTCATTGCAAGCCACAGTCAATGTTGCGCGCCGGGTGATCCCCAGAGGCTGGGCGCCGCTTCTCGCCGCCGTCGCGCGCGTCGTTCCTTCTCTCCAACAATATCGGGCGCGCCTGACAAATGGCGGTGAGATCTATCTCGATCTGCGCGAGTTCATGTGCTTTACTTATTTTTTCTATGGAGGGGTTCCCCATGAACTGGGGACGGAAAAACTCTTGCGACGGGTGCTGGGCGAGGGAGGGGTGTTTGTTGATGTGGGGGCCAATGTCGGCTATTTCACCAAGGTCGCAAGCGAATTGGTCGGAACGAGCGGCAAGGTCTTGGCTTTCGAGCCCATGCCGGCGGCGCTTCGGCTGTTGCGGATGAACACGGCCGGCCTGGCGAACGTAACCGTGTTTCCGTTGGCGCTGAGCGACACAAGCGGCACAGCCACCTTTTATGTGCGCAAGAAGGGCGATACGTCGTCGTTGAGCCCCGATTCAGAGGCCAGCCCCGTCTCTGTGACGGTCAGCACGTTGGATGAACGGTTGGTCGATCAGCCGCGCATCGATCTGATCAAAATCGATGTGGAGGGGAGTGAACTCGACGTGCTGCGCGGAGGGCAGACGATCCTCCGTCGGTACAGGCCGATCATCTACTTCGAGTTCTTGCCCTGTTTTGCCGAGCCGAGGGGCATAAGGATCGAGACGTTCGAGGAGTTTTTTAAGCCGCTGGACTATAACCTTCGATGGATCGATCACTCTGCATCCGGTCCGTCGTTGATAGGCGATGCCCCCTCGACATACGTGATCGCGATTCCCAAAGGACGTGAACGGGAGCTGGAGTAATCACGGGAGATGTTGAGATGGGATTTGTGTGTAGTGGGAGCGTTTCAAGTCGGTTCGGCCCTTGGTCAGGTGGTCGGTGTGCGCCTGCTCACCGAGGTGCTGACTCCCGCGGTCTTCGGCGAGGCCAGCCTCTTGATGGGGGTGGCGGCTTTGATAACCAGCACGCTCGTCAACCCTTCGATGCAGGCCTTGTTGCGACACTATCCGGCGGAGGCCAGAGGGGGGGAGCAGGCAATCGTCGAGGCTGTGGCCATAAAAAACATCGGGCGAACCGTCAAGGCGGCGTTGCCCGTCTGCGCGCCGTTGAGTCTCGTGGCCTTCCTGGTCGGATGGGTGACTCCGTTCGATGCACTCCTCATCGCGGCACTGGTAGGGGTGGACGGCCTCAGAATGTTCCAGACCGCCATCCTCAATGCGACGCGCCAACATCGGTGGTATGGAATCTGGCAAAACGGCGAGGCGTGGGGGCGGCCGATTGTCGCCTACGGAGCGGTCACGGTTCTGGGGGTTCAGGCGGATATCGTACTGGCTTCATTCGCCGCCACGTCGGGCCTTTTATATCTGATGTTACGGCGGAAAATGCCGGTATCGCCACTGGTGTCGCATAAAGGATCGGAAGCGCAAGAGGTATTGGGAAATTTCAAGAGCTACACGGTCCCGCTCATTCCCATCGGGCTGATCGGCTGGACCTCCAACATGGCGGACCGCTACATGATCGGGGGACTGCTTTCCAGTAAAGATGTGGGCACCTATGTCGCGGTATACGGTCTGGCGAGCCGCCCCACGCTCATGCTTTCGAGCATCGCCGAGACCGCCATTCGTCCGGCCTACTATGAGGCGCTCAGGCAACAATCGGGGGCGAGCAAGAAGTACATCGGTGCGTGGTTCCTGATCTCTGCGTTCGGAAGCGCGGCGTTGTGGGCGGGGTTCGCCCTATTTCATGAGGAGATAGCGTCCTTGTTACTAGGACCGGCCTTTCGCGATGGAGCGTACCTCGCCCCGTGGATTGCCGCCGGCTATGGGCTGCTGGCGCTGGTCCATATTACAACCCGTATATGCTTTGCCCATGATGCGACGAAGAGTGTGCTCACAAGCGAGGCGGCCGGAGCAGTGCTGAGTGTGGTGATTGGGTTTCCCATGATCTATCTGTACGGCCTCGATGGTGCTGCGATGGCGGTGCCGGTGTATTTTGGCATGCAGTTTCTGCTCTCCGCCTATCTGGCGCGGCGGGCAAGCGGTATGCGCTCGGTTCGGTCCGATCAGAAATAGAAGCCATGCGAATCTTTTATGTCGGAAAACTGTGGAGAGGAACGACCTCGCTGGCGCGCATGGAGACCTTGAATGATCTCGGTCATGAGGCGGTGCCATTCGATATCTCTGTCTTCGAATCTAACGCATCTCGGCTGGTGCAGTCGATCGCCTGGCGACTCTATGCAGGGCCGATGGTCAGTGCAATCAATCGGGCGCTGTGGCGGGAGGCTCAGAACCTTCAGGGAATCGATCTGATCTGGGTGGATAAGGGAGTGTGGATCTATCCCGAGACGCTTCAGGAGCTGAAACAAAAAACCGGTGCCATGGCGATCCATTATACGCCTGATTCGCAGTTTTGGGTTCAACGGTCGCGGCACTTCGTGGCCGGCATTCCCTTCTACGATTTGCTGGTCACCACGAAAGAATGGGAGGTCGACGCGTATAAGAGGGCTGGGGCCAAACGGGTACATCTGACCTATCAGGGATACGACAGCCGGTTTTACCCCCGCACGGTTTCTGAACCAGAGCGGTCGCAATACGATTCCGATGTCTGTTTTATCGGCCACACCCAGCCCCACTATGCTGAACGACTCAAGGTGCTCTCCACACTCGGCATCAAGCTCCGCATCTGGGGGGATCAGTGGCCGGCTTATGCCAAGCGGCATTCGTGGGCGAGAGGGCTCGTGAGTTCCGGCTTGTGGGGGGAGAGTTATCCGACGGCACTGGCCTGTGCCAAGATCGGGCTGGGGCTGCTCGGCAAACATATTCCGGAGACTTCCACGACCCGTTCATTTGAAATTCCAGCCACGGGCACGTTTTTGCTGGCTGAACGGACGGAGCTGCATCAGCAGTTGTTCGAAGAGGGGAAGGAAGCCGAGTTCTTTTCGTCGGACGACGAGATGATCGACAAGGCAAAGTACTACCTCGCGCATGATGAGGCCCGCCGGCGCATCGCTGCAGCCGGCCGGGCTCGGTGTGAACGGTCGGGCTATTCGAGCGTCGAGTTGTTGCGCAGGGTCCTGGAATCGTTTGGTCAATTGCATTGATGCGAGTCAATTGTCGTGAATTGATGTGAATGGACGATGATGTTTTCCGGCCAGGTGAAATCCAACCAGATGGAAGCGAAATCGCCGTTGCCGGTTGGTGCAATCGCCTGGCACCTCGCCTTTTTGCTTGGTTTGGTGCTGTTACAGGTCTTATGGGCGAGCGCCATGAGGGGAAAAGACGTGGACTGGCTCAACTTGTTTGTGCCGATGTCCTTGGGTGTGGCCAATCTGCTTCTGGCGTGGAAGCTGATCAGAACGTCACCGTCGGCGATCTGGAATCCGCTGTTTTGGCTGCTTTTGGTCTGCGCCCTATTTTATGGCATGGGACAGCTTGCGTTTCCACTGGCCCATCCTGATACGGTCCAACGGATCAATTCACTTTACTTTGTTAACCCAGAAGGGCTTGCACGGACCAATCTGCTCAACACGGTCGGGGTTATGACGACCGTGGCGGCTTATCTGGCCACCTCGCTTCTTGCGAAACCGCGAAGTCGGCGTATCGGCTCAGGAGCCAGCGAATTGTTCGACCGGTTAGGCGTCACGGAGGCGAGATGGGCGCTGTGGGTGTTTTTGCTCATCGGTCTGCCCATCAAGTATCTCCTCCAGTTGCCGTACGATCTGGGGTTGATGAACTGGGTGCTGCCCGGGAGTATCAAACATCTGGGGTCGCTGAGCGGCGCTGCGTTGGTTCCCCTGTACTGGCTATATAAGACGCACAGCGTCTGGTACCGGCTGCCGTTTTTCGTTCTCTTGGGAGCCGAATTGGTGTCAGCGGTGGTTGAGCTCTCGAAGCTTGATGTCATCAAAACGTTATTGTTCGTAGCCATAGCGGTGCATTTGGTGAAACCAAATCTCAAAAGATTGGCCGTGAGCGGGGTAGCCATCATTCTCTTGTACGCGTTGGTGTTGAGCCCCTTCGTTAATTTTTCACGCGCCGTGATCGGTCGGGCGGCTACGACTGGTCTCTCGCAAGCGATGGATGTGGTCGAGCTCTACAAAAAAAGCGGGCCGCCGGTGGACTCTGTCTACCCCCGCGCACAATCCTGGTGGGTCAGGCTGTGCTATGCCAATGCCGAACTGTTTGCCATGCGGGAGTATGACCGGGGTCGTCCCGGGAGCACGATTTGGAAAGCGCCCTATGCCTTGATCCCTCGTTTTCTCATGCCTGATAAGCCGATCATGACATCAGGTTTTGAATTCAACTATTTAATCAGAGGCCATACAAAGATCGACTCTTCCCATGGGCCTGGAGTCTTTGGCGAAGGGTACTGGCATGGAGGCTGGTTTGGGGTTGCGGCGGTGGGAATGGTTGTTGGGGTGTTGCTCGCCTGGTTTCATCGGGTGTCTATCCCCATTATCGAAGAGAGGAGATTTTTATTGTTGCCCGTCGTTCTGACCGGCCTCTTGTGTGGGCTACGCATCGATACGTGGTTTGTGCCGACCTACCTTGGTGGGCCATTACAGGCACTGGTGTGGGCGCTTGCCATTAATTTTACCATCCGGCCGGTGTTTGAGAGTGTTGTTCGTGTTGAACAGAACTGGGATGGACCGGAGCGTGCGGACAGACCGGATGGTGCGCTGGGGATCGTCAAAGAAAGCAGCCAGACGAGCCCGATGGTGCAGGGGGTACCGAGTCGAAAATACCCCATTCTCTTCGGAAAGTCGTAGCCTATGCCGACCCCCACCGTCATCGACGTGAAAGTAGTGCCCTCACAAGGGGGCTCCAACATATTGAAGGTGGCCTCCGCGGTAGCTGTTGCGGCGTGTTGTGTAGGGCTGGCCCTCTGGAGTTTTGTCAAGCTTGGCGAGTGGCTTGCTGGGCCACAGAACTCTCCGCATGAGGCGGATGTGATCGTGGTGTTGGGCGGCGGTGACCGACCTCGCGTCCAACGGGCGTTGGACCTCTACAGGCAAGGCTATGCCAGGTGGATTCTGCTGGCCGGGACCAGGCGAGCAGAAAATGAAAGGGGCGATCAGTGGCACCATTGGCGGGCCCGATGGTTACTGGCCCAGGAGGTGCCGAAAGAAGCGATTCTGTTCGATGATCGCTCGCACAATTCGTACGAAGAAGCCCGGCATGCGGCGGCATTGATGCATGAGCGGAACTGGAAATCGGCGCTGGTGGTCAGTGACCCGCCGCATCTGCGCCGGTTGGAGCTGATCTGGCACAAAGTCGCGTCACAATATGGCATCGAGTATCGACTGGTCGCGAGCGAACCACCGACGTGGAATGCCGCCCGGTGGTGGGAAGAAAAAGTGTGGGCCAAGTTCGTGGGAATGGAACTGGTCAAGCTGGCCTACTATGCCGTGGTGTATTGATTGTCTGTTGGACAGGTTGTTACCGAGGAAGTTCCGATGAGGGTGATCCACACGGTCGCCTCTATTTCGTATGAAGCCGGGGGACTTTCTTATTCAGTGGTACGCCTGTGCGAGTCGCTCCTCAAACTGGGATTGGACATCACGTTGGCCGTGCTGAACGATCCACCACGCCCTTCGTATCAGCCGTTCGTCAAGGCGTTTCCCTTGGGGCTCGGCCCCAGAAAACTGGGGCGTTCACCGGCGATGGCACGGTGGCTGGCCCGAGAGGCGAAAACAGAATCCATCGACTTGCTCCACGTCCACAGTATGTGGATGATGCCCAACGTCTATCCTGGCATCATCGCGCGCCGCCATCGCATTCCGCTGATGGTCTCTCCTCGAGGGACGCTCTCGCCGTGGGCCATGGCGAGTGGCTCTCGTGTCAAGCGCTGGTTTTGGCCGCTGGTGCAGAGACCGGCGATCTCGGCGGCTGCCTGTTTTCATGCGACGGCGGAATCTGAATACGAAGACATCCGTCGCTTGGGCTTTCGCCAGTCGGTGGCGGTCATCCCAAACGGGATCGATATTCCTGAACCTATGCCGAGGGGTGAGCAGCCCTTCCGTACCCTGCTGTTTTTAAGCCGCATTCATCCCAAAAAAGGATTGGATCTCTTGTTGCCGGCGTGGCAAGCCGTGCAGGATCGCTTTCCGAGCTGGCGCCTTGTGATTGCTGGACCGAATGATAGCCACGGCTACTTGGAAAAGCTGCAGAATGAGGCGTCGAGGCTCAAGTTGAAGCGCGTCGCCTTCATCGGCGAGGTGAAAGGTGCGCAAAAGTGGGAGACCTATTTTCAAGCCGACCTGTTCGTGCTGCCGACCTATTCCGAAAATTTTGGCCTTGTCGTGGCAGAGGCGCTTGCTGCTGGTCTGCCGGCAATTGTCTCCAAAGGAGCGCCATGGGCCGGATTGGTTGAAAAGCAAGCTGGGTGGTGGATCGACATCGGGTTGGCCCCGTTGGTGAACTGTCTCTCGCAGGCCCTGGGACTGTCTCCCGGGCAATTGAGCGAGATGGGCCGGAGAGGGCGGCGGTGGATGCAGGACGAGTTTTCATGGGAGAGTCTTGGAGCCAGGATGAACCGTACCTATGAGTGGATTGTGCATGGGGGGAAAAAACCGGGCTGGGTGGTTGACGAGTAGTCTCTAAGAGAGGCCAAGACAGTGATTGGGCGAGGTCTTTAAAAAACAGAGAGCTTTCATGAACACCCGACGTGAGCAACCGAAGGATCGTAACCATGCTGGAGAACCTATGCAGAAGGTACTGTTAGATGTGGTTGCCCAATACCCGGCCCAGGTGCGGGCGGCGCAAGAAAGAGACATGCCTCGGATGGCGTATCAAGCGAGGCTTCTTCTTGATTGCATGGAAAGGTCTGGCAAGGATCTGCGGAATTGTGCCGTGATGGACATTGGGGGAGGAGTAGGAATGTTTACCCCCCTTTGCCGGGCATTGGGATTTGGGCGGGTCGTGCTGATAGATGATTTTCGCGATCCGGTTAACGAAGAGATCGGCGATGGGATTCTCGACATCCACCGGCGAGCCGGTGTCGAGGTTCTGACCCGCGATGTGATCAAAGATGGGCTTCTATCGGAACTTGGGTCTGACTTTGATGTCATCACCTGCTTTGCCACCATTGAGCATTGGCATCACTCTCCAAAGAAGGTCCTCCACCAGGCTTGGGGGATGCTGAAGCCGCAAGGGGTATTGATCATCAGTGTACCGAACTGTGTGAATTTGCGAAAGCGACTAACGGTCCCGTTTGGCTACGGCAAGTGGTCGCAAATGAGAGATTGGTACGAATCCGAACGGTTTCGAGGTCATGTTCGCGAGCCGGATGTGGAGGATCTGTGGTACATCGCGAGAGATCTTCGGTTGAAGAATGTCCGAATTGAGGGACGAAACTGGGCAGGTTTCAGTTCGGGTTCCCCTCTTATCCGTTGGTGCACCGGTCTTGCAGATTCCCTCTTACGGCTGAGACCTTCGTTATGCTCGGACCTCTATATGATTGGCGAAAAGTAAGCGCCGTGTGTCGATCGGTGAAGAGCCGATACGGGTGGAAGGAAGGGGAAAGCGATTCTCTATGGTGAGGGAAGAGCTGTCTGGTCCTACATATTGGTTGCATCGATGGAGCGGTGTATTGCCGCGCCTCAACCTTAATGATTTCTTAACACCGCTTTGAAACGCAGGTGCTTCGTGATACGGGGAAAATCATTACACTCATTGCACCGAGCGGACTGTGCAATGGGTCAAATGCTCCCAGTGGGGGCATGGGTCTCTTTCGGTGATCATCGATCAGAGCAGCTCTTCATCGCCAGACTTTCCAGATCCATACCTGTATGAATCTGAGCACGATCCAAGAGCAGTTCCGAGATGCCACGTTGACGTGGAAGGGCTATCGGTTAAGCAGGGGGCTGATGGCGGCCACGCCGTTTTTTTCTCAAGACCAGCTTGAGGTCTATCAACTCGATCGGCTCCGCATTGTGCTCGATGCCTGTTATCGGTATGTCCCCTACTACCAGAAGCTTTTTTGGGAGCATGATTTTGATCCCCATCGTATTCAGGCGATGGAAGACTTGAAGCGTTTGCCGGTTTTGACCAAGGACACAGTACGAGCTAAGTTGGCGGACTTTTGCAGTATGAAGGAATTGCGTACGGCGATTCGATTGCGAACATCCGGAACGACTGGCACTCCGTTGAGTATCTATACCTCGGCCGAGCAGTGGGCGGTTGAACAGGGGGCCATTTGGCGACATTGGGGATGGGCTGGATATCGGTTCCGTGATCGGATGGCCATCATCCGGAGCTATGCGCCCAAGCCCGGTGAGCCTCTCTGGAGACTCGACCGGCTGCGGAATTGGCTGTACTGTTCGCCCTATCATTTAAGCGAGGACCATTGTCGGACCTATCTAAATGTGCTAGCCCAATGGAAGCCCAAATATTTGCGAGGGTACCCCTCCTCTCTGTATTTGCTCGCGCGAGTCGCCAAAAGTGAACACCGTACGATTCCCAGCCTGCGGGCGGCCTTCACGGCCTCTGAAACCTTGTTGTCCCATTATCGGACTGAGATCGAAGAAGCGTTCGGGATCAAGGTGTTCGATCACTATGGGCAGGCTGAGATCACCGCCATGCTTCATGAATGTGAAGCGCATGAAGGACTGCATGTGTTGTCTGATTATGGATATGTAGAATTTCTGCCGTCGGATCAGCCAGGGCTCTTTCGGATGATTGCCACCAATCTCCAGAACACCGCCATGCCGCTTTTGCGGTACGACACAGGTGATTTGGTGGAATTGTCGGAAAAACCCTGCTCATGCGGGCGCCGGTTCCCACTGGTCAAGCGTATTGTAGGGCGATCCGATCAATTGCTCCTGCACCGGGACGGACATCAGATCCCATCTATAAATCTTTATACCTATTTTGCCAAGCAGGATGATGTGGTGCGGTTTCAGATCATTCAATATTCGAAAGAAGACGTGGAGGTGCGGATTGCACTGCGAGCAGGTGTTCAGGAGGAAAAAGTGGTAACGAGCGTGCGGCGCGAGATGCGAGAACGGTTCGGGGGCGACATCGCTGTCGTCGTGACGCAGGAGTTCGAACAAAGTGGAGAAGGCAAATGTCTGCCCATACTGCAAAAAGCCCGTTGGGATACTTAGCTGAGTTCCACTGTCATACATGCGCGTCATATGATGCGCTGACGACCGAGGAAGAATTGCTCAAGACCTGTGTGGCCAAAGGTATCGGTGTACTCACCATCACGGAGCACGACCGATTACCCTCGATCAGTATCCAACGTTTTCAAGAGCATGGGATTCAGGTCATCGAGGGGTGTGAGTTTACCTGCGAACGGGGGAGCCACATCATCGGGCTGTTTCTTCGCCAGGGGCTGGCCAAGGGGTGTCCGGCTCGTTTGATCATGGAGCATATTCGTGAACAGGGAGGGCTGGTGATGATTCCACACCCCTTCAAACCGGGGTCAGGGTTTTGCGCCCTGTACCCTGATTATGAAAACTATCTCGGCTATGTTTCGTTGATGGAGGCATATAACGGGGGTGTTTTCGATGATGCTATGCAAGTCGCCGAAATCAAACGACTCTGCGAGAAACATAGCATCAAAATGGTGGCGGCCAGCGATGCACACAAGGCCCAGCACGTCGGCTATTATGTGACGGCCTATCAAACGACCACTCAAAATGATTGGCGAGCCACTTTGCAGGAGGTTCAGGGGTTGTTACTTGTCGATGGTGCCGTGACTCGTAAACCCCGTTCCCTTGCGCCTGTTCAGCAATATCGTTTGTATCAGATAGTTATCAAGAAGATCCCCTTTGCATTGAAACGGGCGATGAAGCGTTGCGTCTATCGTTGGCGAAACCGCTCCTACAGCCCTTCGATTCCCAAGTACGTGCCTCTGCCCTGAGGAGTCTCATGCCAGTCTCGCCCAATCCCAGATTCCAATCACTTGAGGCCTACGAGATTACCCCGCAGGAACCGTGGCAAATCTATGAAGACTATAGTGTGACCAAGTTGGACTGGAACGAAGGGGACTTTGTCCCCGATTTTGTGAAACGGACGGCACGGCGGCTCTTGTCCAACGACGAGTATTATGCGTGGTATCCCGACTGCGCCGCGATCGAACTGACCAAGGCGCTGGCTGGATCACTGGGCGTGTCCGTGATGAACGTGCTGACATTCCCGGGGTCTGACGTGGCATTGGAGTCGTTGTGTCGGGTCTATCTGGGCGTGGGGGAGCGCGTGCTTATCCCTGTCCCTACCTATGAAAACCTCTTCACCTTCGCCGCATCGGCAGGGGGCGAGCTGGTGTTCGTCTCACTCAAACCCCCTTTTGAGTTCAGTGCCGCATCGTTCATTGCTGATTACCGCGATGATCGACCGAAACTGATCTATCTCGTGAGTCCGAACAATCCGTGTGGCTATGTCATTGCTCGATCCGATGTCCGCGATATCTGTCGGGCGTTTCCCGATGCACTGGTTATCCTCGATCAGGCTTATGTGGATTTCTCGCCCGATGCGTCATGTGTGGATTTGATTCGGGACTGCGACAATTTGGCGATCACGCGCACCTTCTCGAAGGCGTTTTCCTTGGCAGGGATGAGGCTGGGATATATCGTCGCCGATCATGGGATCTTGAAGCAGGTGGCGAAGATCAGAAACGGCAAGAACCTTGGCATGTTGGCCCAAAAGCTCGGGGTCGAGTTGCTCAAGCGCCAGACGGATGTTCAACAATGGATTCGTCAGGTCGTCGAGACGCGGGACTGGCTCTCCGACCAATTAACAGCCTTGGGCGTGATGCACAGCAAGAGTCACGCGAACTTTATTCTTTTCGTGATGCCGGATCCCAAATACGCATTGGCGGAGTTCAAACGGCATGGGGTCTATGTGCGTGACAAGAGCAAGGCGGTTCCGAACGGGTTACGTGTCACCATCACAACGCGCCAGGCGGCGGAGCAGTTTCTTGCCGTGCTGAAGCAACTTGTTTCGCGCTAGTCTTCCATGAAGCAAATCCTTCAAAATCTCAAAACGGGCGAGACGGAAGTGGTGGAGGTGCCGTGCCCATCTTGTCCGCCGGGACATCTGTTGATCCGAACGGTCTGTTCGGTGGTGTCGCAGGGGACGGAGCGGATGTTGGTGGAGTTCGGCAAGGCCAATTGGCTCGACAAGGCCCGCCAGCAGCCGGACAAGGTGCGGATGGTGCTGGACAAGATCAAGACCGATGGTCTCTTGCCGACGTTGGATGCCGTGCGCCATAAGCTCGATCAGCCGCTCGCCATGGGCTATTGCAACATGGGAGTGGTGATGGAAGTGGGGGCGGGCGTGACCGGCTTTGCGGTCGGCGACCGGGTCGCCTCCAACGGCAAACATGCGCAGGTGGTTGCCGTGCCCAAACAGCTCTGTGCCAAGGTGCCCGATGGGGTGAGTGACGAGGCGGCGGCCTTTACGGTGCTCGCGGCGATTGCGCTGCAAGGGGTGCGGCTGGTGCAACCGACGCTCGGCGAGGCGGTTGTGGTGACGGGGTTGGGCCTGATTGGGCTCCTCACGGTGCAGCTCCTGCGGGCGCATGGGTGTCGCGTGCTGGGGATCGATTTGGATCCGGCGAAATTGGAGTTGGCGAAGCGGTTCGGCGCCGAGACGGTGGACCTCTCGCGCGGGGAGGATCCGCTGGCCGCAGCCTCGCGGTTTTCGCGTGGGCGTGGCGTTGACGCAGTGGTGATCGCAGCTTCGACGACGAGCAATGAGCCGGTGCATCAAGCCGCGCTCATGTGCCGCAAACGGGGCCGTCTCGTGCTGGTGGGGGTGGTGGGGTTGGAACTCTCCCGCGCCGACTTCTATGAGAAGGAACTCACCTTCCAAGTGTCCTGCTCCTATGGCCCCGGCCGCTACGATCCCTCCTATGAAGAGGGGGGGCATGACTATCCCATCGGGTTTGTGCGATGGACGGAGCAACGAAACTTCGAGGCGGTGCTCGACATGATGGCCGACGGGCGGCTCGACATCGCGCCGCTGATCACGCATCGTTTCGACCTTTCTTGCGCTCAAGACGCCTATCGGCTTTTGACGGCCGGCGGCTCGTTGGGAATCGTGCTCCATTATCCCGGGCCGGATGAGCAGTCGAACGACTCGCTCCAAACGAGGTACGTGCGGCTGGCTGACCGTCTGCCTCATGCGGCGCAGCCCCGCGATCGCGTGACGCTGGGGTTTGTCGGCGCGGGCAACTATGCCTCGCAAATTCTCATCCCATCGTTCAAGGGCACGTCGGCTGTCCTTAAAACGGTGATCTCGGCCAAAGGGGTGAGCGGTGTCCATGCCGGCAAGAAACATGGGTTTGAGGAAACGGGGACAGAAACGCATTCGGTGTTCGCCGATCCGGAGATCGACACGGTCGTGATCGCGACCAGGCATGAGAGCCATGCCCGCTATGTGTGTCAGGCGCTGCGGGCGGGCAAACATGTTTTTGTCGAAAAGCCGCTTGCCATCACCAGCGAAGAATTGGCGGATATCGAGACGGTGTACCGCGAGGTCAATGCCGGCGATGCCGGGGCATTGCTCTTGATGGTCGGGTTCAATCGTCGGTTTGCACCACATGTGCAGAAAATGAAGGCGCTCCTGTCGTCGGTCCAGGGACCGAAAACGTTTGTCATGACGGTCAATGCCGGTGCGATTCCGTTGGATCATTGGACCCAAGATCCGGCGGTGGGCGGGGGCCGGATCATCGGCGAAGCGTGCCATTTCATCGATCTGGAGCGGTTTTTGGTGGGTGCGCCGATTGAGTCTGTTCAGGTCATGGCGCAAGGCCGACGAGGCCAAGGGCCGACGGCGGATCAGGTGACGATGACACTGCGATTTGCCGATGGGTCGATGGGGACCATTCATTATCTTTCCAATGGCCACAAGTCGTTTCCCAAGGAGCGGTTGGAAGTCTTCTGTGCGGGGCGAATCCTGCAACTGGATAATTATCGGAGCCTGCGCGGCTACGGGTGGCCTGGTTTCAAACGCATGAGCCTCTGGCGACAGGACAAGGGACAGGCCGCTTGCGCCGCTGCCTTTGTCGAGGCGGTTCGTAGGGGGCAACCGGCTCCGATTCCGTTTGACGAGCTGGTGGAAGTGACCAAGACCACCTTTGACATTGTGGCTGCCCTCACGTAGGCGGTGCCGCTGTCATTACCCCATGGAACGCCTGCTGTTGTATGCCTACACGGTCTCGTATCTGCGCCTGAGCCAAGTGGTTGCCCAGGTGCTCAAGCGAGTGCGCCCCTCTTTTCGTCTTCCGCCGCCACGATCAGTGAAGGTGCGGTCCGGTGTGACCATCGGTCTGTCGCCTGTTGTGTCGCCTTCCGCTGCTGACGACTTCTCCTTTTGCTTTTTGAATCGGACGGTTTCCTTTCCTCCTTCGGCTATTGATTGGGCCGCGCCGGAGCTGCCCAAATTGTGGCGATACAATCTGCATTACTTCGACTATCTGGCCGATCCTGCCCGGTCCGATGAGGCAAAGTGCCGCTTAATCTCCGATTGGATCGCGAAAAATCCTGCCGGCGCCGGCGACGGCTGGGAGCCCTATCCTGTTTCGTTGCGCATGGTGAATTGGATTAAGTTCTTCTTGCAGCGTGAGAACCCACCGGAGAACACCTGGCTTCAGAGCCTGGCGACTCAGGCGGCTTGGCTGGAGTGCAATCTCGAACATCATCTGCTGGCCAATCATTTGTTCAAAAACGCTGTGGCGCTCGTGTTTGCAGGGGTCTATTTTGAAGGGGCCGATGCAGAGCGGTGGCTGCACAAGGGGTGGGAGATGTTGCAGCAAGAACTGGTCGAGCAGTTTCTCTCTGATGGGGGGCACTATGAGCGAAGTCCGATGTATCACTCGATTGGTCTGGTGGATTGTCTCGATGTCGTGAACCTGCTCGACCATTCGGGGCTGCTGGTGGAGACGCAGGGCATCGCGCGGCTCAAAGACACGGTGCGGCTGGCGGTGGCGTATTTGCGCGCTCTGTGTTTGCCGGACGGCGCGATCGCGCTGTTCAATGACTCGGCGTTCGGCATTGCGCCCAGCCCGGCGCAGATTTTTGACTATGCCGGCCGTGTGCTGGGAGATGCACTGCCGGTGTCATGCGAGGCGGTGGAGACTTACGAACTCAAAGAAAGCGGCTATTACGTCTTTGGTCGGGGGGGCGACCGCCTCGTCGTCGATTGCGGGCCGATTGGACCGGATTATCAACCAGGCCACGCCCATTGCGACACGTTGAGCTACGAGTTGGCGATTGATGGCCGGCGGCTGATCGTCGATAGCGGCGTGTATGATTACGAGGCCAGCCCTGAACGGGCCTATGCGAGAAGCACGAGGGCCCACAATACGGTCGTGGTCGATGGAGTGGACCAATCGGAAATCTGGGGGGTCTTTCGCGTGGCGCGCCGTGCACGGCCGATCCGAGCAGCGTTGCGAACGGCCGGTGGTGCTGTGGTCTTTGAAGGGGCACACGATGGGTATTGCCGGTTGCCTGGCAGGCCAATTCACGCTCGGACGATCACCTATGATGGCCGTGGTGAATGGGTGATCGAGGACAGGCTGACTGGAAGGGGACGGCATCACCTGGAGAGTTACGTGCATGTGCACCCTGATTTTCAGGTGACTCAGACGGAGAAGGGGTTCTCGATCGGAGAGGCTAACGGCCGGGCGATTGCTCTCGTTGAGCCGATGATACCCTGTGAGGTGCGGGTCGAGCGGGGATGGTATTTCCCGGAGTTTGGCGTCAAGTCCGAGAAGGACGTGATCGTGCTGTCACGAACGGACGAGGCCCCTTTGGGGCTTGGCTATCGTATTACAAAAGTTGCGCAAGCCTAGCACGAGACTGACCGATGCGCATTCTGTTTCTCTCCCATTATTTTCCCCCAGAGGTCAATGCGCCCGCCTCCCGCACCTATGAGCACTGTAAGCAATGGGTGAAGGATGGGCATGAGGTCACAGTCGTGACCTGCGCACCGAATCATCCGCGCGGCATCGTGTACGAGGGATACCGGAACGCCCTCTTTCAACGAGAAGACAAAGATGGCATTCGGGTTGTGCGGGTTTGGACCTATGTCACCGCAAACGAAGGATTCCTCAAACGGACGATCAATTATTTGTCGTACATGGTCTCGGCCATTTTGGTTGCCCCCTTGTTGCCATCGTGCGATGTCGTGCTCTCGACGTCGCCGCAATTTTTTAACGGCCTCGCTGGCTATGTGGTTGGCCGGATCAAGCGTGCGCCCTGGGTACTGGAGATTCGCGACCTCTGGCCTGAGTCCATTGTGGCGGTCGGTGCGATCACGTCCCGCCCGATCATTCGAGTCCTGGAATGGCTGGAACGGTTCGCCTATCGTAAGGCCAGCCATCTGGTGGTGGTGACCGATGCGTTCAAGACCCATATGGCCAAGCTGGGCATCCCGATCGAGAAGGTGACGGTCATTAAAAACGGCGCGGACCTGTCGCTCTATCGACGTCCCCCTCATGGGCATGAGGCGTTGGCAAAGGAGCTGGGGCTCGAAGGCAAGTTTGTGGCCTCGTATTTTGGGACCCATGGGATGGCCCATCATCTTGAAACCGTGTTGGAGGCGGCGGATCGGTTGCGTGACCATCCGGCAATTGTTTTTCTGTTGGTCGGGGATGGCGCTGAACGAAAGCGGTTGGTCGCAATGCGGGAGGCTATGGGGCTGCCAAACGTGCTGATGCTGCCCCAACAGCCGAAAGAACGGATGCCGGAGTTCTGGTCCCTGTCGGACGTGAGTCTCGTGTTGCTTAAGAAGTCGGATCTGTTCAAGACGGTGCTGCCGTCGAAAATTTTCGAAAGCATGGCGATGGAGAAGCCGATCATTCTCGGCGTCGAAGGGGAAAGTGCGGAGTTGGTGCGGGCATCCGGTGGAGGAGTGTGTATCCCTCCAGAAGATGCCGAAGAGTTGGCTGCGCAGGTCTTAAAATTTTTCGAGGATCCAGCTCTGTGTCAGAAAGTCGGAGCAAGCGGCAGGGCCTATGTGCTTCAACATTTTGATCGCGCCAAATTGGCCCAGCGGTATTTGCGTCTCCTCTCCGCGGTGGCGCAAGGGGGGCCGACGTCCGCTATGACCGATAGGGACGAGGAGACGGAGCAGAGAGGATATTCGCCAAAATCCTGACGATGCGCCGGCCGGCCTTGCCGTCCCAATAGCGGGGGATCCGCGGGCGGAGGCGGCGTGCGAGCTGGCGGGTGACTGTTCTGATAATCGTGCCGGGATCGGTACCGGCAAGTACATTGGTTCCCTGTGTGATGGTCACTGGCCGTTCTGTGTTCTTGCGCAGGGTGACGCAGGGGACGCCGAGGACGGTGGTTTCTTCTTGGATGCCACCCGAGTCGGTGAGTACGATGCGCGCTTGCGACATCAAGTGCAAGAAATCGAGGTATCCCAACGGCTCGATGCAGGAAAGGCCGGAGCCCGGGTCTTTGATCGACTCGTTTGTTCCTAGCATGGGGCATTGGGATGCGAGGCCGAACTTCGTAATATGAGCGAATGTTCTGGGGTGGACGGGAAAGATCAACGGGAGATCGCGGCTGATCTTGAGTAACGCATCGAGGATGCCGCGAAAGACGACGGGATCGTCCACATTGCTTGGGCGGTGCAGGGTCACGACGCCGTAGGGTCGTGACGGCTGAACGCCGGGAAGGGGGCCGCCGGACGGGCCGGGAGGTGGTGTCGCCGCTTCGAGCAAGCCCAGGCGTTCGAGGATTGATGACTGTTCGGCCCTGGCCCGGTGCCGCAAGAGGGTATCGACCATCGTGTTGCCGACAAAGTGAATGTGGCGGCGGGGAACACCCTCGTGAATCAGGTTGTGCACGGCATCCTGTTCGGTGACGAAGAGGACATCGGCGATCGCATCGGTGACGATGCGGTTGATTTCTTCCGGCATGGACCGGTCTCGGCTCCGTAATCCCGCTTCGACGTGGGCGATGAGGGGCCGAGGGGCTGACAAGTTGCCGGCTGTTCCCGCATAGGTCGTTTTGGCCGCGACGAGCGCGCAGGCGACGGTGGAATTGACGTCGCCGACGACGATCACCACGTCGGGCCGTTCTTTTCCCAACACCGGCTCGAACCGTTTCATGATTTCCGCGGTTTGGACGGCGTGGCTCGCCGAGCCGACCTCGAGATCCACTGCCGGCCGCGGCAAGCCCAGTTCCTTAAAAAAGGTGCCGGACATTTTCTCGTCGTAATGTTGGCCGGTATGGACGACGAGATATTCGAATCGACGTCGGGCAGTTCGTGCAGCGCGATTATGGGCATCGAGGGCCTCGACGATGGAGGCCAGCTTCATGAAGTTGGGGCGCGCGCCGGCGATCAAGAAAAGTTTCATCGGGTCAAGCCTTGCATTAAGACATCGGGTGGGGCATCTTAGCACGGTGTCCGCTCTGAGACTGTTATGGCAAGTTCAAATTTTTGGACTCCGGTGGTTGCTTCAAAAATCGCCTATCAAAAATTGTCCGGAGAATCAGTCACTCCCCATGCCCTCGGGGTATTTTCTTGTTACGGAGACGTTATTAACGATTCGTTAACATCAGTTTGAGCCTGGCGTTGTTCTTGCTCAATCGCTCTTTCGTTATACTACTACACTTCCGTAGTATGTCGGGCACGTTCTACCCATGATAGGTTAACGGTCCATGTCCACGCCGCTGTTTTTTAGCTTTTTTGTCTCCCTCGTGGTCAGCATGTCGCTGATTCCTCTGTTGACCACGTCCGCCTGGCGGTTTCAGATCATCGATATGCCGGGCGATCGACACGCCCATGTCGCCCCGATTGCGAAGGTGGGCGGCATCGCCTTTGCCGTCGCGACGTTTGTGGCGGTGCTGTGGTGGGCGCCGAAAGACGAGGTGATTTTGTCCAGTTTGGCGGGGGGGGCGGTCATTTTGTTGTTCGGCGTGTGGGATGATCGCGCCGATCTTCATTACGGGATCAAGTTTCTGGGGCAGATCCTGGCGGCCGCCGTCGTGATCGGATTTGCGGGGCTTCGTTTGTCTTCGTTGCCGTTCATGGATGAGGACATTGTTCTTCCCGACTGGATTGCGATACCGGTGACGCTCGTTGTGATCGTGGCGGTGACAAACGCGGTGAATCTCGCCGACGGATTGGACGGGCTCGCGGGCGGGTTGTCATTCATCAGTTTCGCTGCCATTGCGTTTTTGGCGTACCTGGCCGACGAGGTGCAATTGGTCTTCTTGACAGTGGCGGTGCTGGGGGGGCTGTTGGGCTTTTTGCGATTCAATACGTATCCAGCCCGCATTTTCATGGGGGATGCCGGCAGTCAGTTCTTGGGCCATTACTTGGCGGTGGCCGCCATTTTGTTGATCAGCCTGAATCACCCCTTCTACAGCCCTCTCTTGATGTTGCTGTTGTGGGGTGTGCCGATCCTGGACACGGTGGGGGTGATGGGGCAGCGTCTCCTCGAGGGGCGGTCGCCGTTTGTGGGTGATCGGAATCATCTCCATTATAAGCTGTTATCGATGGGGTTTGGGCACAGGCAGGCCGTCACGGCCATCTACGCCGTTCACGGGCTGATGGTCTGCTGTGCCTATCTGCTACGCTGGCAGTCGGATGCGGTGATACTGGCAGTGTATGGGGCCTTCGCGGTGCCGATTTTATCCTTGTTTGTCCTCGCGAAATATCGGCCGGTCGTTCAGAGGCCATGGAATGAGAAGACCGATGTGTCTGAAACGAGAGAAGTGAACGGTTGGTATTCGACGCTTCCGGGAAAATCACTCGGGCTTGCGGTTCTTCTTTTTCTGGTTTGTGCTGCGTTGTGGCCCGTGGATGTACCGGTGGATCTCGGCTACGCTGCTGTCGGACTGTCCGTCCTTTTGGTGGTGGGGGCTTATGTCATTCCGTCTGCTAGACCGTTGGTGGTCCGCGCCGGCCTCTATTTGGGAGCCACGTTTGTCATCTATCTTCTTGAGCAGCCGATGTCTCCGGAATGGTCGGGGTTGCATGAGCGTGTGAACGGATTTTTCATCGTGCTGGGGATTTTGGTCATGTTGACGATCCGATTTGGGGTGAAACATCGTTTTGAGATGACCCCGTTGGACTATCTGATGGTCTGCGTGGTGGCCGCGATGTCGTTTTGGCCGGATATGCGAGTAGGCGATGTCGTGCTTGGCATCTTGGCCGCCAAAATGATCGTGATGTTTCTCGCCATTGAATTGATGCTCCACACCTTTGCCGAGCGATTGATGCAGTTCGGCTTGATCTCAGTAGGGATTATGCTGATTCTGGGATTGAGAGCCTGGCTGTAATGCCGGGCAAGGAGAACGGCGATGTTGGTTTCCAAGCGAATCATTCTGGTAGCTGCGTGGTGTGTTGTTGTGACTCTCGGCTGCGGGGGGCCGGAGGAGCGGAAGGCCAACTATCTGGCCAAGGCGCAGGATCATATCCGGGAAAACAACCTCGCCAAAGCTCGCGTGGCGCTGCGCAACGTCATCAAGATCGATCCCAAAGACGTCGAGGCCTATTTCCTGATGGCCGAGATCGAGGAGAAAGAGAAAAATTGGCGAGAGGCCTTCGGCAACTATCTGCGGGTTGCGGAATTGGCGCCGGACCATGAAAAGGCGTTGCTGAAACTCGCCAAGTTCTATTTGCAAGCGGGCGCGATCGATCAAGTGATGGACACGGCGCGGAAGGTGCTGGACAAGAATCCGAACCAGGTCGAGGCGAGGGTGCTGACGATCGCCGTTCAGGCCTCGCGAGGGGACCGCGACGGCTCACTGGCTGCGGCGGAGGCGCTTGTGCGGGAGCATCCGACCGATCCGGACGCCGCGACGTTGCTGGCCTCGCTCTATCTTGCCGTCGGTCGAACCAAGGAAATAGAGCCCGTGATGCAGCGGGCGATCGATGCCAATCCGTCCAATTTGCAGCTCTTAGATTCGTTTGCTTCTGTGTTGATGCGGCTTGAACAATTCGATCGTGCGGAGGCCGTCCTCAAAAAGATCATCGATGCGGAGCCGAACAACTTGGATCATCGGATCCGCCTTGCCGGCTTTTACGACAACCGCGGTCGTTTCAACGATGCCGAAGCCGTCTTGCGGGAAGTGATCAAGCAGGACCCTGAGAACGAACAGCGGTATCTCGCCCTGGTGAAGTTTCAATATGCGCGCAAGGGCGTGTCGGAAGCCGAGGCGACCTTGATGGAGGCGCAGAAAGCGCTGCCTAAGTCCCATGCCATTCGATTTACGTTGGGGGAACTGTATGAATTGAATCGGCAACCGGAAAAGGCGCGGGCGGTCTACGATCAGGTGCGGGACGAGTTTCGCGGCAAACCGGCCGAGCAAGAGGCGAAAGTCAAGCTGGCCGCGATTGATTGGGGCCGCGGGAAACGGGAGGAGGCGGAGAACATGCTCGCGGAGGTGCTCAAAGACAATCCCCGCATGTTCCAAGCCTTGTTGTTGCGCGGGAACATTGCCTTTCAGCAGGGGAAATTCAAGGATGCGATTCAGGATTTCCGCAGCGTGTTGAAAGACCAGCCGGAACTGGCGGATGTCCACATGTTGCTCGGGAGGGCCTACCTGGCGACGGGAGAGAAAGAGCTGGCCAAAGAGAGCTTTGAAAAAGCGGCGGCGCTCAATCCACGCTTGAGCGATGCGCAGATGGGGTTGGCCGCGATTGATTCTGCGTCCGGCAATATCAAGGAAGCCCGCTCCCGTGTCGAGGAGCTGTCGAAACAGGATCCTAAAAACTTGAGGACGTTGAGTGCCTTGTTACGGTTGCAGGCTGCGGAGAAAGATTGGGCGGCGACGGCCGAGACGCTGGCCCGAGCGCGCGAGGCGGGGGCGGACACCGCCATGGCGGATTTGGCGGAGGGCCGCCTTTATCAAGCACGCAAGGAGTGGGACAAGGCCCAGGCGGCCTTCGAGCGGGTTCATCGGCGCTATCCCGAAGCGCCCGATCCGCTGGTGGCCTTGGTGCAATTGGATTTGCAGCGGGGCAAACCGGCCAATGCAAAGCGCAGGCTCGAAGAGCTCTTGGCGCAGCACCCTGATCATCCCTATGCAGGGGGATTGCTGGGGGAGCTGGCACTCCTTGAACGAGACTTGGCTGAGGCTGAGCGCCGATTCGTGGAAGCCACGAAGCGAAAACCGGAGTGGGTGCAGCCCTGGCTCCATCTGGCCAATCTGAAACTCGCTCAGAAGAAGCGGGACGAAGCATGGGAGTTTCTGGAGCGGGGGTTGGCGGCCAATCCCAGAAGCGAGGATCTCCGGATGGTGTTTGCTTCGTCACTGATGGATGCGGGGCAATTCGATCGAGCCATCAACGAATTTGAAACAGTATTGCAGTACAATCCCCGTTCGTTGGTCGCGGCGAATAATTTGGCGTCGCTCTTGGCGGACCACAAAAGCGATCGGAAGAGTCTTGAGCGGGCCCTCGAACTGGCACAGAATTTCGAGACGATGGCCCCCAATCCGTATTTTCTTGATACACTAGGCTGGGTCCACTTCAAGATGGGTAATTCCGGACAGGCGCTCCATTTTATTCAACAGGCAGCCGCCAAGGTTCCGGACCATCCCGTGGTCAATTACCATTTGGGCATGGCCTATTACAAAACCGGGAAGACAGCGGAGGCCAAGACCCACTTACAAAAGGCTGTGGCGTCTCCCACTCCGTTTCCGGGTCTGGACGAGGCGAAGTCCGTCTTGGCTCAGTTGCAAGGGTAAAGGGTGGAGAAGGCAGAGAGAACGCAAGGAACGTAAGGACAGGACGCGACAATGAGACGATCAAAATTTATAGGGCCAGCCATCTGGTTGATCGTGCTGGCGCCTGCTCTTCAGAGCTGTACCACTGTCACCGACTATGTGCCGGACTTTCTGGTCCCCCAGGCCGTGCCGGCCTCCGGGCCGTCCGACGGCGACGACGGAGCTGGCCTCGTGGCGGACCCGGCGTATTTATTGGGGCCGGAGGACGTGGTGAAGATTTCCGTGTGGCGGGACGAGCAGCTCACGCAGGAAGTTGTCGTGCGCCCGGACGGCATGATCTCGTTTCCGCTGGTCGGAGATCTCATGGCGGCCGGCCGGACCGTCGAGGACGTGCGACAGGATTTGGTGACGCGTCTGAACAAATTCGTTCCGAATCCGCACGTGACGGTCATGGTGACGAAGATCTTGAGCAACAAGATCTACGTCGCAGGGCGAGTCGCCAGGCCAGGAGAATTTCTGGTCGGCCACTATACGGACGTCCTTCAGGCCTTGAGTTTGGCCGGAGGTCTGACCCCGTTCGCCAAGGAAAACGACATTAAGATCATCAGAAGAGAGAAAGGCGAGCAAAGGGTCTATCCGTTTCGGTACGGGGACATTCGAAACGGGAGGGGGCTTGAACAGAACATCGTGCTTCAGCGTGGCGATGTCGTGGTGGTTCCCTAAATTATGAGAGAGAGATGTTCCCCTCGCGCGACAGCGCGAAGCGGGGGAATCGGCATGGCGCCGCGACGGGCAATCGTCTGGTGGATGACGGTGGGGAGTTTGCTGATGATGGGTGGTCAGAGAACGGCATCGGCGGCGGAATGGTTGATCGAACCCTCGATGAGCGTGCGGGGCGAGTATCATTCGAATTTGCTCTTGGCGCTTGAGCCGCAACTGTCAACCTATGCCTATTGGATTTCGCCGGCCGTCCGGTTAGCCGGCTCGACGGAAACGCTGCAAGTGGGAAGTAAGCTGGCGTTCGATTATGTTGAGTATCAGGGAGAAAGGGATGCGAAAATTTATAACCTTCACTTCCCCCTCTCTGTGCAATATCGACAGAATCGGAGCATCTGGGGGTTTACCGGAGGATTGAACCGCGACAATACGCTACGGAGCGAACTGCTCGAAACCGGCGTGGTACTGGCCTTTGCCCAACGCAACTTCTGGTCCGCCGCTCCCTCGTGGACGTACAGTGTGACGGAACGGCTGTCGGCGCAGACTTCCTATCAGTACAACAAGGCCGATTATGAAAAGGGAAGCGAACGGCTGTTTTTGTTCGACTATGAGGTGCATTCGGCGAGCGAGACCCTGTCGTACACCGTCACTGACAAGGATTCAATTCAAGTGACGGGACTCTTTACCCGTTTTGCGCTACCCGCGCGTGGTAACTTGGTGGCGGATACCTACGGAGTACAGATGGGAGGCACGCACATGTTTTCCGAAGATCTGACCCTCTCGGCGTCCGGCGGCCCTCGATTTATCACGAATCGCATCGACACAAGAATCGGCACATTGGAAGACACCACCACGGTTTGGGTCTTCAACGCGAGGCTTGCGAAAAAATGGGAGCGGGCCAACTGGTCGGTTGAAATCGGCCGGGATATTTTCCCCAGCGGGTTCGGGCTTTTGATCCAAAAAGATCATCTGCTGGCTCGGGCCAGTTATGAGGTGACGGATCATCTGACGTTCTCACTCAACGGACAGGCCTCGATCATCAATCCCGTGGCGACTAATGAACTGTTTACGGGGGGAGTGCGTTTTCGGGAGACACGGTTTTTTCACATCGATCCCCATCTGCGCTGGCGCTTTGCCGAGTACTGGGCCATGGATGTCGGCTATATGTATTCGCGGCGTGAATTGGAGGGGGTGGATCGGACCGGTGAATCCCATGCGGTGCGGCTGCTGGTGACCTATGCGCCGCTCAAGTTTTCGATCAGCCGGTGACGGATAGTCGGTGGTACGAACGATCAACGAACAAAGCTAGGGACAAGCCCATGGAACGACCCACGCTGACCTTACAGCAAATCGGGCAGATTGCGCGCCGCAGGCGCGTGCCCATTCTCGTGACCGCGACTGTGCTCTTTCTGGCCAGTGTCGCGGTGGCCTATCTCTGGCCGCCTGTCTATAAGTCCACGGCGACCATTTTGATCGAAGAGCAGGAGATTCCGGCCGATATTGTCCGCTCCACCATCTCGAGTTATGCCGACCAGCGGATCGAGACGATCAAGCAGCAGGTGATGACGCGCGCGACCCTTCTGAAATTCATCGAGCAATTCGACTTGTACGCAAAGATGAGGAAGACGAGCAGCACGGAGGAAGTGCTTGAACGGTTCGCCGATGACATCAAGGTCGAGGTCGTCAATGTCAAAATCATCGACAAGCGCACGCAGGCTCCCACGCAGGCGACCATCGCCTTTACGTTGTCCTACGAAGGAGAGTCGCCCCACGTCGCACAAAAGGTGGCGAATGAACTGACGAGCCTCTTTCTCGCGGAAAACCTCAAGACTCGGGAACGCCATGCCCATGAGACGACCGAGTTTTTGAGAAAAGAAGAAGAGCGGCTGGCTCAGCGGATCAGAGAAACACAAGAGCAACTCTCCGCTGTCAAACAGCGTGCCGAGGGAGCGTTGCCGGAACTGACCGGTCTCAATATGACGATGCTCAATCAGGCGGAACGAGAACTGCTGGACATTGATCGTGAGATCCGGAGCTGGGAAGAGCGAAAGATTTACTTGGAAGGGGAACTGGCGACGTTGAAGCCCAACACGCCGATCATCGCGGCCAGCGGCGAGCGGATCCTCGATTCGAGCGAACGATTGCGGGCGTTGCGGGCTCAGTACGCCAGCATGACCGGCTATCTCTCGCCGGAACATCCCGACGTCATTCAGGTTCAACAACAGATCGCGGCCCTCGAACGGGACATTGGTGAGCAGGAGACGCCGGAAGAACTTCAAAAAAGGCTGACGGGCGAGCGGACTCGACTGGCGGCGTTGCTCGATACGTACGGGGAAGAACATCCCGATGTCGTCAAGGCTCGTCGATCGATCGCTTCCCTGGAGCAAGAGCTGGATCGGGTGATCAAGGCAGGGCGCCGCAAGGCCGAAGTCAAACCGGAAAATCCCGCCTACATTAACATTCAGGCACAACTGGCGACGGCGAATTCCACCCTCCAGGCGTTGAAAAAGTCGCGCGAGGGCATCAAGAAGCGGGTGGATGAATATGCGAAGCGGCTGGAGCGGACGGTCAACTTCGAACCGACCTATCTGGATTTGATCCGGAACCGCGAAGAGGCGATTCGCAAGCACGAAGAAATTACGTCGCGATTGCTGGAAGCTGAAGTATCCAAGGATCTGGAAATCGAAAGGAAGGGCGAACGCTTCTCGCTCATCGATCCGCCGCAGCTTCCGGAAAAACCAGAAAAACCCAACCGGCCGGTCATCATCGTCCTGGGTCTCATATTGGCCTTGGGGGGCGGGGCCGGCAGCGGCGCGTTGTTCGAACAGCTTGATCGTTCGGTCCGCGGCGAGCAGCACCTCGGTTCGATCGTGGGGTTACCGCCGTTGGCTGCCATTCCCTATTTGGTCAACGAGGACGATCTCCGTCGCCTTGTGAAGCGGCGGTACGGTGTTGCAGTGGCGGGCATCGGCGTGGTGGTGCTGCTGGTAGTGTCGGTCCATGTGTTGTTCTATCCGCTGGACGTCATTTGGTATGCCGCCATGCGAAAATTAGGGCTGACGTGAGGGAAAGGACGAAAGGACGACGACGCCATGATGGAACATTTGCAAAGTGCGATGGAACGGTTCAAGGCCCAGCGGGGGACGGCCTATGCGCCGCCGAAGCCGGACCCCGCTGCTTCGGTTTCACCAACGACCATCGTGTACTCGCGCAGTAAACCGGTTTTCATTCACGAAGAGGTGTTACGCCGCCGCCGCATCCTGACCAGGCACGATTCGCCCTTTGCGGATGCGTATAAGATCCTCCGAACCCAAGTCCTCCATCGGTTGAGGGAAAACGACTGGAACATGCTAGGGATCACCAGCCCGCGCGACGGCGCCGGCAAGACATTAACGGCGATCAATTTGGCGATTGCGATGGCGACCGAGCCCAATCAAACGGTGTTGTTGGTCGATGCAGATCTCCGAGCGCCTCGCGTGCACGAGACCTTGGAATTGGAGCGGAAAGCGGGGTTGACGGAGTATTTGCTCGATGGCGTTCCCATCGAAGAGATGTTGCTCTACCCTGGCCTCGGCCGTCTGATCGTGTTGCCGGGCGGTCGGGGCACGGAGCAGTCGGCCGAACTGCTGGCGTCTCCGCGCATGGCGGCGCTGGGCAAAGAATTGAAACATCGCTATGAGTCGCGGATCGTGATCTTCGATCTGCCTCCCGTGCTTGGCCGTGCCGATGTCCTGGCCTTCAGCCCCCAGCTTGATGCGCTGCTCCTTGTTGTGGAGGACGGCAAAACATCCGAGGCGGATCTCCAACAGACTCTGCACGTGTTAAAAGGAGGAACCGCCGTGCTGGGAACGGTTCTGAACAAGGTCGGTTACGACCAACTCAATCTGTCGAAAGTCAGGCGCGCGGTGGCGGCAAATCACGGATGGACGGGATAGGTTGTGTATGTACGAGAGCTTTTATCGGTTCCGCGCGAAGCCCTTCTCCTTGGTTCCCGATCCGGAGTTTCTCTATCTCAGCCGGCGGCATAAACCGGGCCTCAATGTCCTGGAGTACGGCCTGCTCAATCGGGCGTTGTTCACGGTACTGACCGGAGAGCCGGGAACTGGTAAAACAACGCTGCTCAACAAAATCCTGGAAGAGCATCACAGCCGGTTTACCGTCGGCGTGATCGGCACGACCCATCCAAACGATCAGAGCCTTTTACCCTGGGTTGCCGATGCCTTCGGCCTGGACGTGTCCGGTCTCGATACCGTCGGCCAGTTCCGTCGGATTACAGCGTTTTTGAAACAGGCCTTCTTGGCCGGGCGGCAGGTGTTGCTTGTCGTGGATGAGGCCCAGAACCTCAGTCTTCCAACGCTTGAGGATCTACGGCTGCTCTCCAACCTCAACGATGGGCGACAGATCGGCTTGCAAATCGTGCTGGCCGGACAGCCTACCCTCCGTGCCATGTTGACCCGTCCGGACATGCGCCAGTTCGCGCAACGGATCACGGTGGATTACGTGCTCGAACCCCTGAGCGAAGAGGACGTTCGTGCCTATATCCGCCACCGATTGGCGGTGGTCGGAGGGGACCCTGAGCTTTTTACGGAGTATGCGGCACACCTTGTGTGTCGGCTGAGCGGGGGGATTCCTCGGCTGATCAATCAACTCTGCGACTTGTCTCTGGCCTACGGTTTCGGTGAGGGAGCGGAGCGGATCACGGCGCCGCTCGTCTTACAAGTGGCGTCGGATCGGGCGGTCGGCGGCATGTTGCCGTCGGATGTGGATCCGAAGGCCATCCAACTCGACGACGAGCAACTGGCTCGCGAGGCCTTGGCCGCCCGGCATACAGTTGCGCAGAGACCCACTATAGAGCGTCCACCTATGCAATCCGTTCATCAACCGTCACAGCAGTTTGTCGCGGCCCATCCGTATCAAGAAGGGTTGGACCTCAAGCAAGTCGGACGGTATGAAGAGGCCGTGAAGAAATTCGAAGCGGCGGAGAGCGATCCCGCAGTTTGTTTCCTGGCGACCGTGCAGCAGGGATTGTGTCTGCGGTCGCTCGGCCGTCTGGACCGGGCGGCGGCATCGTTTCACCGGGCTCTGGAGGCTGATGGAGCCAAGCCGGACGATCTGCTCAATGTCCGATACCTTCTTGCGCAGACCCTCGAACAACTCAAAAGAGGCCAAGAGGCGATGGTGCAGTATCGCCTGATTTACGAGGCCAATCCTCTGTTCCGTGACGTGGCGGAGCGGATTGAACAGAGCTCCGACAATGGACGAGGGAGGGGCGGTGTTCGGTCCCGCCTCCTTTCGTGGTGGCGATCGCTGACTTCGCGGCGGCGCTGACGCGCCGTTGCCGCAGACCACCGTCTCCTGACGAACGTCTTTTTCTCCCTTGACGGCACGAGACAGAAGGAATCACGTGTGAGCGGTGAGGGGGCGGGCCGGCTTCTCTCGTCTCCTTCAGCGGATCAGCAAGTCGAACGCGATCCGTTCCAAGAAGATCCGGCGATAGGCCTCGGCTTTACGTACCTGAAGCCGGTCGAGGGGATTGTAGTCGTCGGTGATGATAAAGCCGTCGGTGTCGCCGAATCGATGTTCGTGGCATGGAGCCAAGAGATGCGCGGATCGCCGTGGGAGCGGGCCGATCACTCGGCTATGCGACCATCTGATGGGATGTTCAGCACAACC
>JANDJL010000011.1 GCA_024330965.1 Nitrospira sp.
CGGCCTCGTAGATATTTCCAAGCAATTCGTCGAATGTCTCGCCCTGAGTCGCGCAGCCGGGAATCGAGGGAACCTCGGCCCAATAACCTCCGTCTTCCGCTTCATGAACAATGACTTTGAGTTTCACAAATCACCTCTCTTGTCATTCATCCAATGGTTGCTCCTCCGTCGGATCGAGCGACCACCTACCATAAACTGGATCGCTCATCCCAGCCAATCCTAATCAGATCATCCCACACGTCGCAAGCGCCGTCTGATTACCGAAGAGTTTCTGCTTGGCGAGGCTCTCCGTTGATTGCGAATGGGAACAAGAGCAACCATATGTTATGAGGCAGCCCCTGCTGGATCAGCTATTTGTTTTGCCACTGTCCTGCTGATCCCTCGTTGCATGAGGGTAGCACAAGCATTCCGTCTCGCTCCCGGCGGCAGCCTCGTAGCCAGCCTGCCGATCGGCTACAACCGGTTTTTCGATGATCTGCTCGACAGGGGCACGAGTCCGTTTACCACACAACACTTCTTGAAACGCATTTCAAAGCGGAACTATTGGGTAGAGGCTGATTGGGAACAGGTCCACGACGTGCCCCACGGCCGCTTCGTCGCCCATGCGATCTGTATCGGGATGATCAGCGGGTGACGTACCGGCAAGCACCGTTTTGGCGGCCCCCCTTGCAGCGACACCGTCGACATTCTCCGATTTCGACCGGTCCTGCTTGCCCCATCGCTTCCGGCCAAAGGATGTTCCGCATCCCAGAAAGAGGAAAATCGGCTATTTGCCGACCGGCACATTCTCCGTTCGCTTGACGATCTCGATTGGTTGGAAGACGGGGTCCTGAGAGCCTTTGGAGGATTCAGCTTCGACCCGTTCAAGAAAGGAAGCCGGACCCGTAATCGGCCCATAATTGAGGGTGACTTCGACATCAAAGGTGCGGGTATCTTTCGGCGTCGGGAAAGAAAAAGTCTCGATTCGTGTCTCTTCGGGTTTCAGCACCGTGTCGTCCAGCACCTTCACCGCTTCAAAATCGAACACAGTCTTTTCCCCCTTGGCGTCCAGGTAGGTCCTCCCATAGATCCTGCTGTCTGCAAAGACGGTCACGAGGTTCTTGCCCTTGATCTCGAGAGTCAAGACGACCGTGGCCCATCCCGGATGGGTCGTCGGCAAATTGTGCGGAACCAAACTTTTGACCTTTACCGTGACCGTCGTCTTGTCTCCTTCGACATTCGTCTGCACGTCTAATTTGGCCGCCTCCTGCCGCAGCTTGCCAATGCGACCTGGAAAAGTATGGTTGGCCACTTTACGCTTTTTCTCCCCATTGGCCGATTCGCCGACCTGCTCGGGCATGTGGCAATACTGGCATTCCCTCCCGACCTTCACTGCCTGGCTCTTATCCCAGTTGCCCAATAAATCGTTGGCCCTCCCAAGATTCGCCGCAGACGGCACCGATTGGTGGCAGTTGAGGCAAAGATCGGATTTTTGAAAGACCTCGGCCTCTCGCGACTGATGGGCGAGATTTTGGACCGCATCCTTGTACGGACCATAGAGGACCTTGCCTTCGACTTCATAGGTCGGCTCCGGTGGGTGTTTCGTACGATCCACCTGTTTGATCAAATGACATTGCGAACACGCGACTCCATCGAGCGACGGGTTGCCGGACATGGTTTGATCGATAAACAATTGAACAGAATCAGGAAATGCGCGGACGTGCGGGGCATGGCAACGAAAGCAAAGACTTTTGTCTTTACCGCCGGGGGACTTGAGAAACAGATCGAGAGAGGCACGAAACGCGGGGGAGTGAATGGACTTTGAGAGCGGCGACAGTTCCCATTCCTCAAACGCCCGTTCATGGCACCGTTTGCACTTGTTGGAATGGGGGAAGGCCTTTTCGATGGTCGCCTGCGGCTGGGGACCCTGCGAAGCCCCTTCGGACGCCCAGCCAGCAAGAGCACAGAACCAAACGACCACCGCCACGATCAGCACGATGGATTGCCGCCCGGGTCCTGTCCGACCATCCATTATTTCAACGACCTCGCTCTCCAAACGGAGTTCGTGGACCCCGTGTCGTAACTGGTTCATCGTGACGCCTGGTCCACCGTCCCATTCCATGCATCCGCATCATGCTCGGCTTGATCGATAGCGCTTCGCTCTGATTACAGCGCCTTTGCACGGTATGTCAGCATGCGCGGCTTCGCATAGTCGTCGATGATTCGCCCGGCCTCACTCCGCTCTTTGTCGGAACGCAACGTCGAGAGATACTTTTCCCTCAACGCCGGATCGGGAGTCGGGATGAGCGCATAGGTCAGCACGACTTCCACGAATGCGGGGACCGTGCCGTCAGGGAGCGTCAAGGCAAACGGCACTTTTCTCGTCGTCCCACCCTTGATAAAAGGATCCGGAATCGGACCACGCAGAATCCTGTCGTACGGCAATCCAAATTGTTTGGTCTCCTCGGCCAATACTCGCCCCTGAGCGTCCTTGGCCGTCACGATCAGAAAGAATTGCTTCAAGACCGGATCTCCGTCCGGAAAACTGTGGGGAAGGCTCCCGATCTTGACCAGCGCGATTCCCTCAAGCACGCCCCCGGCATGTTTCGCATCGATGTCAATGCGCGGCGTCCATTCGGCTTGCAGATTGCGATTCCTCAGCATGGTACCGGCCCCGACCACGCCTCGAAACCAATGACGCCCAATGGCTCTGGTAATGGCTCCCCGCCTCGACGTCGAACTGCCGGTCGAGGGCTCCATGTGGCAATCCTGACAGACCATGCCCGCGAGAATTTCTCCGGGCAGCTCCTTTTGCGTGACGTCTTTGACCTTGTCGAAATGACACGCCGCGCAGAATGCCACCTCGCGAAACACCGGCGCCTGCGCCGCCTGATGAACCAAATTCTCCTCGGGATCGGCAAACGGTCCATAGAAGACGGGGCCCGGTTTAATCCTGAACGTTGGCGGAGGATTCGGTGTCTGCTCTACCGCATGAATCAGGTGGCACGACGCACAGCCGATTCCTTCGACAGAAGGCGCCCCAGTCAAAATACGCGCCGTCATCTTCTCCGCGTGCTGGGGGAAGACGGTGGCGGCGGGAACATGGCATGACAGGCAGCGGCTGTGCTCCTCGGGCGTGGGGTTCGTCTGAACCCACAACCCCAAGATCGTCCGAAACACAGGAGATTCCAACGACGTGCCGTGCAACAATGCCGCGTCAACTCGTCCGAACGTTTTCAAATCCGGCGTCTGTTCTCTGGCGCCTTTCCACTCTTCATAGTGTCGCACGTGACATTGCTTGCACTCTTCTGATCGGATGAAGACTTTCTCAATTTCCGCTATCCACTCGGGCACCGACCCACTGTCCGCCTCCTGAGCAATCGCCTGCCCATGATAAACACCGTGCAAAAGGCCGATCAGACTGACAAACGACAGGAGGCAGCACCTCGCGATGCCCCAGCCGATCTGCAACCTACGGCCCTGTCCGTTCGCCTCCCCCTTCACCACCATCAATCCCGCTTGCAGCCGACAAAATGAAAATTCACACCCCATCCGACAGGATCGCCCGGGTCGGCCGGCTCATAGGTGCCCACGGTGAAGTTGCAGCTTTTCATCGCTTTCTTCAAAGCCAGCCCGAACTCCATCATGTTCCGAATTTCCTGCTTATCGATTTCCTTGATCACCGACCGAACCTTGATACCGGCGTAGTCTGCCCGCGAATTGCCGATGACTTCGAACACCGCCACCCCTTGCGGCCGTTGAAGCTTCAGCTCCCGTTGAATCTCCTCATCCACCTCGCCGACCACGACGCCGAATTCTTCTCCCAGCCGAGCCGCTTCTTCTTCCGTCATGATGTGGCTCTGCACCGCGTCTTCGGCAAACGTGAGGTCGGCGGCCAGCAAGACGGCAAACAGCAGCAGCAGCGCTGGTCGGCGGTACCTTGTTTTCATTCGCCCTCATCTCGGAAACGGATCGATATTCAGTTGAAACCACGGCGCCACGGCTTTCTGACCGTTCCGCTCTTTGTTCTCTCCGTTCCATACGGCGAAGGAGATGGCTTGAACATGGCCGGGGATCAGTTTCGCCTCGTTTTCGGGTTCCTCGCTTGCGAGCGATCGATACATAACCACGCGCCAGACCCCATCCTTCCACAGCGCCCTGCCCTGCACGCGACCTTGTTTCTCCTTCGTCGTCAACGTGCTGAATCCTCCCCCAATCAAGTCTTCCACCGAAGACACCCGGCGCGGGATGACCTCAAACGTCCGCACACCGCCTTCTTTTTTCTCCGAAGCCCGAGCCGCTCGCCGGTCGATGTCACTCTGCCAATCCGCTTTCCAATGCCACATGTTGATGTAGTGGTCCAGTTGGCCCATACAAAAAAACGCCGGGGCATCGCCGAGAGGAAGGCCGATCGCCACTCCATCCCGGAACGTCCCCGGCGTAAGCCTGTCGTTTTTCGTATTATCCTGCCACTCAAGGAGAAAGGCGATGTCGCGCCCGTTGTGAACGGATCGTACGTCGAGCGTCCTGGCTGACGGCTCCGGCCACGCCGGGCGCGTAATGATTTGCCCGCTCAGCGGGATTGTCATCCGCGGGATCTTACTCCACACGGCATCGTCAGGGGCGATGGGGATGTCGCCTTCGATCAAATGCGAACGGATGCCGATCCCCTCCGAACTGACGAGCGAAATTCCGAATCCCCCAAGAAGACCGGCCGTGAAGAGAAGACCGATGAGGCACGCGAGTATGCGGGACCGGAAGCTGAAGAGGTCTGTCATTCGCACCACGAAACCCCTTCATTCCCCGTCTCGCTCCGTCGCGCACAAGCACTTCTTCGGCACGCCGAGCGAGCGACGCCTGCACGGGGCGCGTGCGGTTTCATGCGAGCCTCAGCCGGCGTATCCTGTTTTCTCCCCGTTCACAGATGTAGAGACATCCTCGTGAATCCATCGCCAACCCCACGGGAGCATTCACGACCGCCTCGATACCGAGGAGCCCCTCACCAGGCCTGAACAGACCGGCCGATTCTTTGGCGACAAACCGCGCGGCCCCGCACCCGCCCATGTGATTGTCCTCGTAGCCGCTGTCCCCGGTACCAGCCACCGTCGTGATGATGCCGGTCGTAGCGTCCACTTTCCGCACTCGATGATTCATCGTGTCGGAGATGTACAGGTTGTTCTCATGATCGATCACCACCGCTTCCGGCGCATGCAACATGGCCTTAACGGCCGGCTTGCCGTCCCCGTCATAGCCATATCGACACACCCCGGCCACCGTGCTGATCATGCCCGTCCGCCGATCGATCTTTCTGATTCGGTTGCTGCCTTTGTCCACCAGGTACAGATCGCCGTTCTGATCGACGGCGAGCCCGACGACGTCGTACAAACGCGCTTCCAGAGCCGACCGTCCGTCATCGAGATACAGCGACAGATCCAGTCCGTCGGAGCAAACCGGCATGAGCCACCCCTGATCATCGCTGAAATCGATACCGATGGCGTCGCCGGAGAGCACGACGAGATTACGGGCGACCAACGGCTGATCGCGGGCTTCGTCCTCCTCCGTCCAGATTCCGGCAATCGTCGTCACCATGCCGGTCCTGGGGTCATAGCGCCTCACCCGATGCGCCTGGGTATCCGCGATATACAGCACATCTTCCCGATCAAACGCGATAGCAGCCGGCCAGGTCAGATTCACCTCCCTGGCGGGACCGTCGCCATTAAAACCATGCTGTCCCGTTCCAACCACCGTCGTAATGATGCCAGTATCACGATCCACCTTGCGGATGCGATTGCTCCCCGAATCGCAAATATACAAGTTGTTTTGTGAATCAAACGCCACGTCCAACGGCAGGTAGAGTCCGGCCTCGCCGCACGGGCCGTCGTCTCCGCAATAGCAGGTCTCGCCGATTCCGGCAAAATTGTGAATCGTCCCGGTCTGAAGATCGATACGGCGGACGCGATCCGAGCCGGACTCCGCCACATAGAGCCATCGTTCGTCCTTGTCCAGCGCGGCGTGATGGGGAAGCGGAATCCCCGCCTTGATCGCCGGCTTGCCGTCACCCGTACTGCGGGCCTTCCCATTGCCGGCAAACGTCTCAATCAGTCCGACGGCCGTCCGCACACCCGTTTCTTTCGACGTCAGTTGCGTATCCACGGAACGGTTTCCCCTGACACACGACTACGCAGGCGGGGCAGGTTGTACACCGGCCGCCGGCTGGCTCACAACGGATGCCTGAGTCGAGGGCGGGCTCGCCGGTTGAGGAGAAGTCGCCGCCTGCTGTTGCGCTAGAGCCTGGGCCTGGGCCTCCGCCTCGATCGCGTCGGCTTCATGCACGGACTTTTTGAACCCTTTGATGGCCTTCCCCAACCCTTCTCCCAGTTGGGGCAATTTCCCCGCGCCGAAAATAATCAGCACGATGAACAGAATCAGGACCAATTCGGTGAATCCAAGACTTCCAAACATGGCGCGCTCCTTCGTAAAGATGAATCAGGCTCCGGACTCGTCTTTCACTTTTTTGGCGAATCGCTCACGCAATCGTCTGCGAACCTCTTCGGCCTTATCGAACATTTTGCACTTATCATAGACACTGATCAGATTGTAATACGCCAACGGCTCGTCGGGATTGTGCTCGACGGCGTTTTCCATGACGGTGATCGCCAGGTCGGACTTTTTGTGATTGAGCGCGACTTCCATCAACTTATAACTCGACTCTAAATGTTTCGGATCCAGCTCGAGCGTTCTGAGGTAACACTGAATCCCCATGTCGATCGTGTTGTAGTCCGACACCTGAGGGTTGTCCAACTCGATATAGATGCCGGCCAAGTTGTACCATGCGATCGGGTCTTCCGGCGTGATTTCGACCAGACGCTCGAAAAATTCTTTCGCCTCCATATATTTCTTTTTGTCCGCGTAGAGGCGCCCCAGGTTGAACAACGCCAGCACATCCTGGGGGAATACCTCCAAGGCATGTCGGAACTGGGCTTCCGCCTCGTCCATCATGTTCTTGGTCGCGTAGATCGTCCCCAGGTTCGAATAATACATGGCCAGCGACCGATTCATGTCCGCCCGCAAACTTTCGGCCATTTCGATGGTTTTTTTGACCTCCATCAGTGCATCATCGAGTCGCCCCTGCCGGAAATACAGTTCTCCGAGCCGGCTGCGCGCATGAAAATCGTCCGGCTCTTCGGCGAGCAACTTTTCAATGCCGGCGATTTCTTCTTCGGGCGACAGAGGTTGATCGCCTGGATCAACGGCCGCCGAGCCGGAGGAAGGCGGCGTGGGGTCAGACATCGGGATCTGTGTCTCCATCGGAAAGCGTTCCTTTTCTGTTTGTGTATCTTTTCCTCAACTGTAGCGGTCAGGCTTCCTTGGCGACCAACGGGTCTGACGATCCCAGCAACGCCCCCTCGGTCGAAACCTGCGGTCCTGCGACCACCTGCCTCGCCCGATCGAGCGTCAATACCATCAGACCGAGGATCACCATCAACGTTAGATTGGAAAACATCAGCGCATAGCCCGCGATGAACATCAGACCGATGCCATACCCCGCGAGCCGCCCCATCAGCAACAGTTTCACGACACTGTATCCCCAACACAAGAAGCCGACGAGATAGAGGGCAAAGGGGAGATAAAACGTGTAGCCCATTCCAAATTGGAAAATCCACCCGATCCCTTGCGAGGCTTGTCGAGCGACGGAAGCCAAGGCCGGATCATACCGTTCCAGCAGATAATCGAAAAAAATCAACAGCAAGAAGATGGCGCCACTCACCGCCCAAAACCACAGCGCCCGGCTCCGTTGACGCCGGTTCTTCACCCGGATGGAAAGCCCGCGCCCATAAGCCGCATAGACCAGCATGCTCGCCAACACCATCAGCGCCTCGCCGGCTCGGTGCAACTCATACACCAAAGGAGGCGCCTCCAACGTTCCAGCCAAACTATAGGCCGTGGAGACGATTTGGTAGTACAACCAGCCTCCGATACCCAACACGTACACGGTAACCAGCAGACGCTTGATCCGTTCCGGATGGGAAGTCCAGTACTCCACCGTCAAGAACGCAAGCGTCATGAGCGCGATGCCGTTATAGATCACGGCTCCCAGCATTCCCGGCTGCACGAACAAAAAGGCAACGGTCAACACCAACAACAGGACGGTGGACGCCATCGCCGATTTAGCCGACCATCCGGCATCAGCCCCCATGCCACGTTGCGTCACGATCACGACCAAGCTCAGGAAGAGGAGCACGGCCACGATATTCAGCAGCCACGCTCCGACGGCCGTCAACATGGTAAACATGGGGGTGATCCAGGAATGTTCCGCCGCCATCTTGCTCAGATGCATTCCCAGACGGGACGCCAGCCGATACAGAACCAGTTCGAGAAACGAGGCCAACAGAGTGAGCTTAATGGCATACTCGAAGAGAAGGCCGAAGTCCCCGATCTTGCCCGTCGGCCGATTGCCCAGAAGAATGGAGGTCTTCATGACGAATACGCCTTGAGTCGGCAAGTATTATATCCATCGTAAAAAAATGAGGTCAACGCCGGGCAATCTCAAACCGCATGAATCACGGACCTACGGGCCAATCGGCTGAGGCGTCTGAATTCCCGCCTCCTTGGCGCGCCCGATATACAGCAACCCGTCGGCCATCGAGTAATTAAAGGGTAACTCGCAGACCACCTCGCTGATCCGCTCATAGACATATTGATAGACCGTTTGGGCTTGATCCGGTGTCATACCGCTTTGAACCTCATAAAAAAATCCGAGGCTCAGATCCTCCGACGACGGACGCATGATCCGCCGGATGCCGTATTCGGCCGGATCACTCATAATCGGCGCCTCTTTCTCCAAATCGAACAGACAGGGCTGACAAGAGAATCCGAACGACTCATAAAGCCTGCGGTTTTCCACGATGAAATTCATGGTCTCCAGGGCTTCGTCTTCCGTTTCCGTCGGAAACCCCACGATGATGTAACAGTGGACGGCGATCCCGAGATCGACGCAGTCGTCCACAATCCGCCGGACCCACTCCTGCTTGATTCCTTTTTTCATCAAATCCATGACCCGCTGATTGAACGATTCCAGTCCGAACACGATCTTCAAACACCCAGCGTCCCGCATAAGAGCCAGCAGGTCGCGCGTAAGATTTTTCTCAAACCGCATTTCGCAGGTCCATTTGACGTCAAGCCGCTTCTCGATCATCTGCCGGCAGAGTCGCCTGGTCGGCGCTAGCGCAAAACACTCGTCGGTGAAGAAAAAATGCCTGGCGCCGTACCGTTGCTTAAGCCATGTCAGCTCGTCGATCGTCCGTTCCGGATCTTTTTGTCGGAAGTTTTGATGGTCCAGCGTGAGGGCGCAGAACGCACAATCTTTGTAATAACAACCGCGGGAGAACTGGATGGGCAGTACCGGTTCCGGCGAGAGATAGCGGTCCAGTGGGAATCCGTCATAATTGGGAGCTGGAAGTCGATTGACATTCTCCGAATAGAACGGCTGATTGACTGTGATTTTGCCGTTCTGCCGATGAATCAGGTTGGGCACCTTGCTGTACTCTTTTTTACCGGCCAACTGGTTGATCAATTCCAGCAGTGCGGTCTCGCCCTCGAACACGACGATGTCGTCGGCCAGTTCAAACAGACGGGGACACCGGCGAACGTTATCGACCAGGCGGGTAAAGATGCTCCCGCCGATCGTGACGTGCAGGTCCGGCGCCGCTTCTTTGATCAACTTACAAAGTGTGAGGCCGGGAATAATCTGGGAGGTGGCGGTAATCGACACGCCGATCAAGTCTGGGCCGTCTCCGATGATCGATGGCAGAAACATTTCGCGCATCAGGCTGCGATAGGGATTTCGTGCTTCATCGCACACGACCTTCAGCAAGTCTTTCGAGGAATAGATCGAATAGTCGCCGAACTGATTGTCCACCACCGTCAATCTCGTCGGAAAATAGGCGGACGAAATCAGCTCGAGCCACTTATCGATCATGAACAAACTGGCGCGATAGGCGTCGAGATCGTAAAACCCCTCTCCCCGCAATGTATCTTTGGCCAATTCGATCCGTTCGACCAGATAGGCGAATCGATCGAGAGACTCGGTAACCTTGGCATAATGCTCCCGACTCCCGTAGCCGGTTTCACCGGATGCCGTGCGTTCCAGCCGACGGTGTAAATCGATCAACTGCTGATAGACCCTCATCCCATAGGCCCTGGTCAGCATGCAATCCAACAGTTCGATGCCGAGATCTCGTTGCGACACGTCGGAGACGCCGCCCTGTCGCAGGAAACCGGTCAGGGATGGAAGACTCAAATACGGTTGGGACGGATGCCACGTCGGTGGGAAAAGCAGCGAAACTTTCATACGACCAGTCGCTCCGTGTGCGTCGAACAATCGGCGTGATGGCGTGATGGAATGAAACGGCCTTTCGTGGGTTATAGCCTCCGACCGGACTGAAATGCAACCCTGCTCGGACGAACGGCCTCACGGACAGGTTGCATTCCCTGTCGGTTTGGATAGAAAAAAGGCCCCGGATCGCATCGCCACTCCCTCGTGACGACGACCCGGAGCCTTTGAACGGTTCTCAGACGGTACGGTCCGCCTCTCGATCCAATGACCGACTACAGTTTGAGCGTAAACCAGGTGGACAGCGACTTCATACCGTTCCGCTCGATGTTAGCGCCATCCCACACCGCGAACGCGATTGGGATGGACATGCCGGGCTTGAATTGCGTATCGTTTGCGTCGTTGGTTTCCAATGCTCTCTTCACAACCACACGCCAGGTCGGACCCGTGTAGGCTCCGCCCTTCACGGAACCGGCTGGCTCCCACACTCCATACCCCACAACGTCCTGATGGACTTGCGTGGTCAATGTGCTGAAGCCGTTGGCATTGAGATCTTCCACGGAACTCACGCGCAACGTAGGATCGGACATGATGTTGCCCGACCAGATGCCGGGATTGAACGGTCCCAGGCTCCGTCCGATACGATCGGGATAGGTCACCCCACCAGCCGGTTCTTCATAGTAGAAGTCCCAAAAAATGCCCGGATATTGGTCATCGACGTCCCAAATTCCCGCGCTGTCTTTCCCCAGGTCCTTCTGCCATTCGGCGTTCCAACGCCAAATATTGGTGGTTCCGCCGGACTGTCCCATACATTGAAACGGCGGCGCTCCCGACGTATTGACCGGGAACATCACCGCGACCTGGTCTCTGAAATCCTGAGGACCGATCGCCGTATCGTTCTTCGTCTGATCCAGCCATTCCAGCCGCAACCCCAGTTCTTTTCCGTTCGTCATGGCTTTGACGAAGATGGATTTGACCGCGATGTTTGGGTGCATCGGCGTTGTGATCAACTGCCCGCTCAGCGGCACGACGACGCCGGGCACGCTTTCCCAAATCGGGTTCGCCCCGTCCATCGGAATGGGCCCCTTGATCATTTTGGTCGGGATCGTGACCGGTTGACTGACGGCCAACGGCACCTGTCCGACCGTCAGAATCGCACCGACGGCGAGGACAGAGAGCAGCACGGCCCATACCACACGTTTGCTGGTCGTCTGCACTATGCGCATAAACCTACCCCCTCCTCTCAACTAGAATGGTCTCTCTTCTCACAAACATCGTAGCTCGCTCCGAGCCGACAACCGGAACGTCAGGCGGTTCCAACGGGGCCCGTATTGCCACTGTCTTGTTCCTTCTCTTTCTCTTTGATGTCCATAAAGGATTGCGCGCCCACCTCATTGAGCAAAAGACTCAGCTCATTCCCCTGATCTTGGGCGCCGCACTCGTAGGTCTGGCCTTCCGGAGAACTGAACGTCGCCGGCCGATAATCCGTCTCCGTATAGGGTTGGGGTGTCACGCCCAAAAAGGCGGTTTCAAAGTCTATCCACTCGGCCGTCATGTCGGCCACCAGCTTGAAAAGGCCATAATCCGCCTTCTTGGCGAGCATACGGCAAAACAGGGGAACCCACCGACCGATGTGATTTTTGACGAATTTCTTCTGGGCCTCTACGACAATCTCCGTTTTCTCCGCGCCGTCGTGGCACCGTGAATAGGACTCTTTATAGGCAAGAAAATGCATGAACTCGAACTCGACGCTCAAATGATCGAGTCGTTCATGGATGTCTTTGGACAGCTCCACTCCAAACGCCCGATAGAAGCCGGCGATATCGCCCATCACATGGGACTGCGCGAACACGTGATCGTTCCCAAACAAGGTTTCGTAAGGCGGACAATCGAGCGTAATCACGTTGCTGAAGACCCGGCGATGCTCCGCTTGCAGATCACTGAGTTGCCAATTAGCGCACTCGGAGGTGCTCAGCGCCTCCACCAGCTCGATCTGTTTCTTGATCGCCGCCAATGCCCGGACAGCCCGCTCCCCCCCTTGTCCATCCAGCACGGCCTCCAACGTTTCCAAGGCGGCGCGCCCGTCTTCAACGAACTCACCGCACCGGAGATAATCAAGAAATTCATCGTCTTCCGGATACAGCATACTCCAGGAGATGAGGAGATAGATCTTGCTACGATTCAACGCCCGTTCAACCGCAGGGGAGTCTTTGACCGCAGGGGAAGCCTGAATCACGGCGCCTGGGGAAGGAGATACATTCGGCACAGGCTGTTTGATCGTCATCGCGTCTTCTCCGGCCCGTCGGGTCGATCGCCGTACCAGCAACCTCCGGAACGACACGCCGGCCGGCCAACCTCTCGAACCGAAACCTTGGTATGTATATGAAATGGCCTGAAGATTGTCAAGGGAGAACCATCCCTTCCTGACGAAAAACCGTCTTGCGGCACCGGCACACCTCTCAACAGTCGGTGGACATGAGAGAACAACATCGACTTTGTCACGACTTCCCCTGCATGTGCCGGCCGGTCGGCATCACTCGGATCGCCACATGGTCATTGACTGTCTTGCAGATGTTCTCGCACATTCCACACCCCACACACCTATTCCGCACAATCGCCACCTGCATCAGATGAAAATCCATCGCCAACGCCTGCGTTGGACAGCGGGACACACAGGCATGGCACCCTTGTCCCGCCGTGCAAAGAGAGTGGGACACGACCGCACAGCCCATTCGGACCTCGTGAATCCCGCCGACAGGCTCCAGGGCTCCGGTTTGACACGCGGCAATACAAGGAAAATCCTCGCACAACAGACACGGGGCTCGATCCGCGAACAAGATCGGCGTGGCGTCGCGCGCATGGACCACAATCGCCCCCGGTGGACAGTCTTTGATGCAGTCGCCGCACCTCGTACACCGTTCCAGAAACACGGTCTCCTCGACGGCGCCGGGCGGGCGCAACCAATCGCTTCGAATCGTCGAGGCCTTTTGAATCGGAGCGGCGTCTACTTGTTTGGAGAACTCCCGCGCGGCTTTCGCGACGGAGCGAACGGAATCCTTGAGAAAATCACGGCGGCCGTATGGGGGATCAGATGTCATGGGGTGACTGTGTCCGTTATCCACAAATATCGACCATCGGAGGCAGTGTTCTCGCCTTCTTCACACAGCGGGTGAAGAGAGCGTATGTTCCCGTCGGCGCTCATGTCACGCCGTCGGCGCGCAACTTATATACCTCCACACAGCGATCGCAGGCTCCAAACTCCACGTCCCAGCCCGGATGATTGTCCCGAATGTAGTCCAAGACGTACGACTCGACCTTGTTCGCCAAATCTTCGACCCAAGAATAGGTGGGAAATCGACACAGCGGACAGGGAAATCCCGGCATGAGCATAATTTTGTTGCTCTGGACTTCCGGAACTTCGCCTCCCTCGACCTCGACGGCCCGTTCCATGACACGCAGCGTGTCGGCAGCCATCTCGATCAGTTCCGAATGGGTAAAGTAGGAGGTTTGCCACAGCCCTTCGAAGACCGATCTCAATTGAAGCGGCGGAATTTTTCGATACCAGGACCGGAATTCCTTGAACCGCTCTTCCTTGCTCAGCATCGGCTCTTTGCCCATGGCGACCAGCCGGCTGTCCACACTCAAGCTCCACAGCACGCGATACCGCTGCAAGATCAGCGTCTCTTCTCCAGGATTCTGCCCCACCTTGGTGTCCGGATCGTACCCGAACGCCGGGTCGATCATGTCCGAGATATGCATCAATTCATGGCGGCAGTACCGTGTCAGCGCCGGGTCATAGAATCGCCGGGGGATCAGCTTGATCCCGACGCCTTTCATTCCCTTTTCCTCAAACGAACGGGCCAACTCCTTTTCGACCGGCCCCCACTTCCGCAGAATATCAACCCCTTCTTGATCCTCTTTCAGCACCCCCTTGACCAGAACAATACCCACCTTCTCCTTCAGCAACGGATATTCGTCGAACGAGTCGCGGATGATATCCGAAAACCCCCAGGTCCCGAAGAGATACTGATAGAGTTTCTTAAACTCTCCTTCCCGATCCTCGAGGGCGAATTTCTCGTAGATCGGATCGGCATATTCATGGAACTCTTTGTAGTAGGTAGGGTCCCCTTCTCGCTCCGTCTTCTCAATGAACGAATCGATCACTTCTTGAAGCAGGGCGGGCTGAAATCGGATTTCCATAGGACAATGATCCTTCCAAACGGACCAACCGGAGTGCTGGTCTCTGGACCTTGCAAGGACATCCTCGCAAGAAAACGGCCTCTCTTCGCGGCAGGAAACGTCCGACCGGAGGCTGCTTGACTTGCCCGTCGCGCATCTCTTACGATCGCTTCGGGCGAGGAAAATTATACAGACCGCTTCGATAGCCAATCAAGAATCTCTGCCGACAGGCGAAGAACCAAAATACATGATGCCTGAACAGACGACCACACCCGCACCGCACATACCGCCGGGCTCTCCGCTCGAGATGGCTCCGGCACCCATAACCGACTGTCTGGACTACTGGTCGAAAGACTGCAGAGAAGTCCGGACCTACCGGGGACATACCCACGGCGTCTGGGCCGTGGCGTTCTCTCCCGACGGCCAAACCCTCGCGAGCGGCGGCGCCGACCGCCTCGTCCGCATGTGGGACATTGAAACCGGGCGACTCCTGCGCTCGCTTCGTGGTCACACCCATGACATCCGCGCCGTCGTCTTCACTCCCGACGGCCAGACCCTCGCCACCGGCAGCGAAGATCGCACGATCCGACTCTGGAACGGCAAGACCGGCGAGCCGCTGAAACTGCTGTTCACGCGCTACGACCACGGCATCTGTAGTCTCTCGCTCTCGCCAGACGGCCTCATGCTCGCACGCGGCAGCCATAACAAAGACATCAAGATTTGGGAGGTCACCACCGGCACCGAACTGATGACCTTGCTCGGCAAGGACGAATACGATCACCACTGGTCGGTCTGCGTGGCCTTTTCTCCGGATGGCATTCATCTCGCGAGTGGCACCGACATCGGCAAGATCAAAATTTGGGAGGTGCTCCCCAGCGGCGATGAAAAGGTGTTTCACGACGGCCACTGGCGGCAGGACGAGGAAGATTCGACCGAAACCCGCGGCTACTTCATCGAAGACGACGGCGGGTTCCAGAAACCGATGGACTACTGGATCGGTGCCATGACCTTTACCCCGGACGCCAAACTCCTGATCACCGGCAGCCGCGACAAGACCATCAAGCTCTTCGAGATGCCGACCGTCGTGGAGAAAAAATCCCTCACTGGCCACAAGGGCTGGGTCCGCAGTCTCGCCGTCTCGCCGGATGGGAAAGTCTTGGTCAGCGCGAGCGACGACCAGACCATCAAATTTTGGGATCTGACGACCGGCCGGAATTTCCGCACGCTCCAAGGCCACGCCGGAGCCGTCCGCTGTGTGACATTTTCGCCGGACGGCCGTCACCTCGCCAGCGCCTCCTGGGATCGAACCGTCAAACTCTGGGCGGGAGGAGACACAAGAGATGAGTAACGGCGTTCCTTATCGAAGCAGGTCCGGAATGTCCGATACGCTCTTGGCCACGGCATACCACCACGTTCCGTAAGTCCCGTCCGCATTGACCGCCGCCACCATCCCCATCACGGTCGTCTTGCCGGATCCCGTCGCCATCTTGCAGGCGTAGCGCCGAAAGTCGGTGAAACCCTGCGCACGCTTTTCTTCGCTGAGTGCTTCTTGCGGCACCTCAATCCCTTGCCGGTAATCGGCCCGCGCCTCCGTCAGAAAGATGATCGTTTCAGCCGCATCAAGCTGCGCAAAGAAGAGGCGCTGCGCCCGCCCATCGCGCCGCCACCAGTGCAATAATTCCAGCGTCGTTCTCGTCACGCCGGGATAGCCGTCCGACTGCCATCGCCTGACCCGCTCCCGAATGCGGTTGACGAGTGTCAGCTCAATGGCAGCGCCGACCACTTGGGCGGCCTCTGTCTCCGGTTTGGCTTTCGGATCGCGATAGAAATCCATCGCCGGACGGCGTCCAGGACGCCGCTCGGGAGTCTCGCCTTCTACGATGTGCCAGCGCTCGGTGGGCTCGTCGAACGGAGAATTCAGAAAGGCTCCGGGACTTCGTAGGCGCTCATCGAATAACGATCAGGTTTGTAAGACCGCCTGAGGGGTTTTCCTCCCTCGTTCCGTGCGGTCGAAGTCAGCATCGAAGCTCACGATGACCAGATTGTGTTTGTCGGCAGTCACATTCGGCAGTCACATATTGATACGCATCGTCGAAATCGAGCCCGAACTGCTGTGAGCGCCTGGCAACATCGGCCAGATCAGCCGGAGCCAGTCGTAACAACGTCACGCCGCCGGTAAAGAGCAAATCTTCGACGGCTCGGAGAAAGATGCCGTGCATATTTCGTCGAATTAGCAGGACGCCAAGCGAATAGAGCGAGAACTCCGTGAGAAAAAGCTGACCCGAAGAAGCACGTTGAAGAAATCGTTTCACTTCTTCGGATTTGGTTTGTCGGAGCAAAACCTCCAGAATGAGATTAGTGTCCACGAGATACATCGTCGCCCCACCATTCGAGAATCTTATGTTGCAAGTCGACGGAGGTGTACTGACCTTGCAGATCGGCAAGAGCACCCTCCCAAACAAACTTCATCTTGCCCTTGGAATGGGGAACGCGCCGATCGATCAAGAACTCGACAAAGTCCTCCACTTCGCGTCGGAGATCAGGGGGTAAGTCTTTGATCCGGTCCTCAAGAGAGGGCATAGCGCAGGTCCTCCTCATTGGTATTCCATCTTATTACGCCAGCTTCTTCACCACCAGCAACTCATGGCCGCGGTCGTCGATCACTTTCACAGCGATCTGTTTGTGCTCGCCCGCCTTAAATGGCGCACTGATGGTGCCGGACAAGTGATCCCACACAGATTCTTCGTACTCGCCCTTGAGCGCCTTCTTCAGAAGATTATCCCGCAGTTGCCGGTTGTCGGTTCCCGGTTTCACGTCGGCAAGATTGGAGAGTTTCTCTCTGATTTCTGACAACTGAGGACTGAGAACTGACAACTGTTCCTCACCTTTTCCCCGGGCCAGATTCCACCCGTCCCAATCCAAGGCAGGCGAGAGCGATGAATCGTAGCGGTAGGTCTTGGGCGGTTTCTTTTTCTTGAACTGCGCCTGCGTGCCGACTTCAGGCCGCAGGAGGCTCTTTGCCTCGGGACGCTGGTAGGGGATGGTTTGAGCATTCTTCGTGGCGGGCTTTGCTTGCTTGGCCATACCCCCCTCCAGGATATGAGCCGACTTGGGCCGCAGAATACCCTTTTGCTTAGAAGAAATCATCCACCGGCATGCCGGTAACAATGGCTTTCTTTTCAGGGTGGGCCTCGATCCAGAGGAGGATGGGATGCTGGCGGGATCCTGGGAAAAGCTTGAGGAAAACGCCGGCCGGCTCCGTCACGCTCTCCAGTCGGGCACGGCAGCGCCGCGCTCTACTCGCGTTATACTTGGGCGCGATTTCATGGACCGGCGTCGCGCTCACCTCCAGTCGGATCTCGCCTGCTGAGAGATGGTGATCGTTAGCGTCTCCGGCCCCACGCCGGCATGGCCTTGGGCCATGGCCATGCCGACACCACCAGTCTTCACAAGATCCTCGTCATCGAAATTCCCTCCTCTCGTTGACACCGGACACCCACTTAGTCTATCTCCTCGAAAACGGGGGGCGAAATGGGAGAACGGCTTCCCCTCTTGACGAAACTAGAGAACTGAGGCATTGTCCGGCACGCCGATTTCAAGGAGCAGACCCATGGCCATGACGTCCATTGTACTTCCGCTGGGGACACCGGCTCCGCCGTTTGAGCTGCGCGACGTGGTGAGTGGCAAGATCTATACGCTCGACTCGTTCTCCGACAAAGCCGCCCTGCTCGTCATGTTCATCTGTCGCCACTGTCCTTACGTCGTCCACGTGCGACAGGAACTGGCCCGGCTGGGCTCGGATTATCGGGAAACCGCCCTTGGCATCGTTGCTATCAGCAGCAATGACCCCGTGACCTACCCAGACGATGCGCCGCCCAAGTTGAAAGAAATGGCCGAGCAGCTCGGATTTTCCTTTCCCCTTTGCTTCGACGAAACCCAGGAGGTCGCCAAGGCTTACCACGCCGTCTGCACACCAGAATTTTTCCTTTTCGATCGAAATCGGCTGCTCGTGTATCACGGGCAGTTGGACGACAGTCGTCCCGGCAACACCAAGCCGGTCACCGGCCGCGATTTGCGGGCCGCCATCGATGCGGTCTTAGCCGGAAGGCCGGTCAATCAGGTCCAACACCCCAGTATGGGCTGCAGCATCAAGTGGAAGCGAGGATGACCTCTCTTTCCCGAGAGGGTCTGCTCCCTCCCTGTCATGTCTGAAAATCGACGGCGATCATTGAAATTTCATCGAGATTTCAGAGACAGGCCGGCTCGATCTTCTCATCCCCATTTCTGTGGATAACCTTGTGGGTAAACGACGGATCTTGCTCAGAATCGCGTGAATTCTGCTGTCATCCCTGCAAGATGCCCATTTTTTAGGCATCTGCTTCCTAAGCCGGAAACCACTATATCTTGTGGTTCTAACGAGAATCGTAAAATTTTTTGTACATTCCTAGAAAAATAGGCTTGACATTATTCTGCCTTGGATTGAAGAAAGCCGCCGTTGTGATTCAGACGGATTTTATCCACAGGGTGGACATTTTCGTCCCTGTCTTTCTGGCTCTAGCCGGATGTCTCTCATTGCCACTTGGAGGAGAGCGACTGGGGTTGACCGGGGTCGGCAGGACCATTTCCGGAAGCTCTATTCGTTGCTGAGCACCCCTCTGGCCCCGGGGAGGTTATTTTTTCCGGTACACGTTCAGCCCGACCTTTTCTGGGCGATTTGGAATAGCCACATTGCCTTCCGTCGAGGCAATGATGATCGTTTTGCCGGAAGCCGACGGACCAAACTCTTTCGCGAGATCGACCTTGATCGTCAGGATGGTTCCTTCGACTGTCATTTCAACGTTCTTCATGGGCGATTCCTTTCATCACCACACCGCATAACCACAACCTGAACTCTTCCCCCATCCCCCATCAACACCTCAATAACCACGCCCCGTGCTGCCGCCGCGGCCCATTCGATCCAGCGGGAGCGCCTCGTATCGTTGTTTCAAGTCGGGATGCGCATCGAGAAACTCCTTCACCGCCACCTCATCGGCAAAAACCTCCCTGCTGCGCTCTCGATACTCTTGAACAGTCATGCCGTACTTCGACAACAAGGTTCCCAGCTTGGCACTGATGTCCTCGCCCATCGCCCTCATCTGCTCGGGCGATGGGCGCTGGCCCTCACCAAATCGTTCGCCCCCTTGAAAATAATTCATCATCATCTCGCCGATTTCGATTCGCGCCTTGACGAATTTTTCCACTTCCGCCGGATCCGCCGCGATACAGAACGACGCCACCAAGACCAGGCTCAGCGACATCCCGATCATCCAACGTGCTTTCTTCATGGCTCTCATCCTTTCATCAGTGCCGGTCCATCGTCCCCTGACTTTCGATAAATCGACCCCTTCGATTCATCATTTCCCATCGCAAGCTCGGTCTACTCCGTCACCCGCCCTTCCAAGAACACAGCCTGCTCCAACAGGCGGAAAAATTGCTGATAGGGCGCGGGGTCCTCGACGGCCCGCAGATAAAACTGCAAACTGGCACGGACGACCGATTGCGATTCATTGCGCTGACGGACAGTCACAGTAAACCGCACCAAATTATTACGATGGTAGAACGGCCCCCAGGTCCTGGCGTTGCGCTGGAGCACAAGCAACGTATCGGGGCGATAGAGCAAGTAGCCAAGATCGACGCCGTCGATCTGCTCGTTCTCGACGTATTTCTTCCCTGACACGATACCCAGCTCTTCGTCAAGCACCTCCACCATGAAGTCCAAGTCCTGCATGGTCGCGATGACCGCAGCCAGCATTCGTCGCCGGTCCGTGGTATCAAAGACCCGCGATTGCGCGGCCCTGATCTTGACCTGGCTCTCTTCCGAAAGCGTGATTTGCGTGCGAGCATCCCACTGGCTGTCGTGCCGCAGTTCGTACGGGGTGGGGCACCCCTGCAACAGCAGGCATAACATGACACCAGAGGCCGTGCCGATCCATCCGAACATCCCCCTTCCGGCGAACGGCAAATCGGTGTGCCAGTGACCCATCGTCATTGCCTGGTCAGATCATTCCTTCACGAGAAACAGCGATCGCTCCAACGTCGCGAAGAAATTCTGATAGACCTTGGGATCTTCGATCGGCTTATTATTGTAGATGGCATTGGCGCGGATCGTCATCCGCCCCTCAGCCTCCGGTCGGACAGTCACCGTGATACCCACGACATCGTAGAACCTCGGCTCGGCAAAACGAGCGGCGGTGACCAGCCCCAACGACTCGTTGGCCCGCTCGATGATGAACCCCAAGTCTTGCAAAGCCGCGATCACACCTCGCATGGCGACCTGCCGATCCGCCAAATCGAAGGATCGGGATTGCACGCTCCGGATCTTCATCTGCGCTTCAGTCGGCGCAAGCAAATCCTGACTGGGTTGCGGCGCGGCGCAACCCTGGACCATGACAAGCATAGCGGCAAGCAGGCATCCCGCGATCTCGCCCCAGGCAACCGACGGCTTCATCATCACCTCACGATTAGAGAGCAAAGGCTTCAAGAAAGACGGCCTTCGACAGTTTGGCAAAGAAAGTCTGGTAGAGAACAGGATCTCGCACCATTTCCATCCGCTGCTCTCCCGGCAAAATCGGCTGATTGCCGACCGATCCGTTTCCTTTCCAGATGACCCGGTAAAACATGACTCTCACTTCATGGCGCGTCTTCTCCTGATTCAGAGGCCTGGTGATCAACGTCGCGGCGATTTTCTGATGGAGATCAACCGGGATCACGATTGGGGGCTGCTGCACTAACACCAGCGCAGAGCTAAACAGAAAAATAAAAAACCGGCTGATGTCTTGGCCGTGTTCCCGTGCGCTCCGCTCCTTCGTCGCTCGCAGAAAGCCCATGTCCCGTACACTTTCCTCGACTTGAAATCCCAGGTCCTGTAGCACAGCCGCCGAGGCCGAGAGCAGTTCCGCCTCGTCCTTGGTTTCGAAGAAACGGGTCTGCATGGCCCTGTGGCTTGGACTTTCGGCGGTCAATTGAAAGAACTCAGCCGGCTGCGTCTGCGCGACACAACCCATCAGGTGGCCGGCCAGGATCACCCCGCCAACCATCGTTTCCCATCGACCCTTCGTCATGAATCGGTCTACCTAGAACTGCGTATAGTTATAGGCGAAGTCGCGCACCTTCTTCTCTTCGTCGTATTTGATGATGATGGTCAGCGTTCGCTGCCGCTGGGAGCTTGAGCTGTCGCGCGCGGCGGCCCCCAGAATGATGAGACTGGCAAAAGACGACCGCGCCGTGTCCACCCGGTCAGTGGAGACCTTGTCGTAGATCCACACCTCCCGACGTTTCTCGTCGGTCGTCACGATGTTTGGACTTCCCAGCAATTCCGCGACTTGCGATGCGGGCATGCCGACCTTGATTTCTCCCTGCACCTTTCCGACCGTCAACCGGTCTTCTTTGATCTCCGCCGGCCCGCTTGCACAACCGACCGCCATCGCCAAACACACGCTCAGCACCACCCCTCGTCTTTTCATCGAACGTTCCTCCTCATGTTGTGCATCACGATCTTCGCGAATGACCGATCTCGCCCTTTGCAACGGCCACGTTCTTGGAATCGGCAGCTTCCACGCTCCAGGCGGAGAAATTGCTCGATCGGTTAAATATTTCTTCACGCCGGCTCTTCGTCCTCGTGTTGGTCGCCATACGGGGAAGGGATGCCGTAGCGTTTGCACTTCTCCCAGAGTGCTTTGCGTGAGAGGCCCAACACCTTGGACGCCGTCGTCCGGCTTCCTTCGACCCGTTCCAAAACGGAGACGATATATTCCTTTTCAAACTGCTCGCGCGCAGCCGCGAGCGGCATCAACGGTCTGTGGGCCGGCTTTCCGCCGGTCAACCCCTCGTTACAAAAGCCGCACGACTCTTGCGGAGGGCCGCCGAGATAGGGACAGGTTTGAAATCCGCAGAGATCGGTCGGTTCGATCACTTGGCGCTCATGGCCCAGCGCTACCGCTCGTTCCACGATATTTTCAAGTTCACGCACATTCCCCGGATAAGAATATCGCAGCAACAGCTCGCGGGCGGCCGGCGAGAATCCTTTGAGCTTTTTGTTCAGCTTGGCGGCGCAGGTTTCGATGACATGCTCTGCAATGAGCATGATGTCTTCCCGCCGTTCCCGGAGCGGCGGAATCACGACTTGCACCACGTTCAACCGATAAAACAAATCGTCACGAAACCGACCCTGGGCGACCTCCTTGCGAAGATCCTTCTGGGTGGCGCACACCAACCGGACGTCCGCGTCGATGGTGTCGTTGCCCCCGACCCGCTCGAACTTCCGTTCTTGGAGCACTCGCAGCAACTTCACCTGGACCACCGGCGACAGCTCGCCGATTTCATCAAGGAACAGTGTGCCGCGGTGGGCCAACTCAAACCGTCCTCGGCGCTGGCGGAGGGCGCCGGTGAACGCCCCTTTCTCGTGGCCGAACAGCTCGGCCTCCAGCAACGTTTCCGGCAGAGCAGCGCAACTCACCTTGATCAACGGGCCGTCCCGCCGCGGACTGTTTTGATGCACCGCGTTGGCGACCAGTTCCTTGCCTGTTCCGCTCTCCCCCAGAATCAACACCGTGGAATCGGTCGCCGCAACCAGCTTGATCTTTTCCAACACCGCCCGCATCCGGCTGTTCGCGCCTAGAATGCCGCCGAAGCAAAACTTGTCCTCCAGCGCCGTCTTGAGGTCTTGGTTTTCGCGCCGCAACATCACAATGCGCGCGATCCGCTCGACGATCAGCAGCAGTTCGTCCATCTGAAACGGTTTGGTGATGTAGTCCATCGCCCCCAGTTTCATCGCACCCACCGCCGTTTCCACAGAGCCGTGAGCTGTGATGACCAGCACTTCCGTTTCGGCATCGCGGTCCTTGGCCGCCTTCAGCACGGTCAAGCCGTCGCAGCCCGGCAATCTCAGATCGGTAATCACTACGTCGAACCGCCTCTGTCCGATAGCCTCGACGCCCTCCGTCCCGGACGAGGCCGTCTGCACCTCGTAGCCGACGGCTTCCAGTGCGTCCACCATCGAGAGCCGAATCAACGGCTCGTCGTCCACCAACAGGATCGAGAGTCCTTTCACGGCGCCCGCTCCACCAATGAATGATCGCGCGATACCGGCAAACACAGCGTGAAGGTCGTTCCCTTGCCGACCTCGCTTTCCACCAAAATCCTGCCGCCGTGACGTTCGACGATGCCCAGATTGACGGACAGCCCCAATCCAGTCCCTTCTCCCTCGCCTTTCGTCGTAAAGAAGGGGTCGAACACACGGGGAAGGATGGAGGCCGGAATCCCCAAGCCGGTATCGCGGACGTCGACTCGGCAGACTCCCTCGGCAACCGAAGTCCGAATGGTCAAGACGCCTCCGTTCTTCATCGCCTGGACAGCGTTGAGGATCAGATTCATCAAGACCTGCTCGATCATATGGCTGTCCACCATCACGTTGGGCAAGTCGGTCCCCAACTCGGTCTCCAGCGTGATACGGTTGGGAACGAACAGGTGAGTGGTCAGCACCAACACCCGCTCGACGATCCGATTGATGTCGGCCGGACTGAATTCGGGCTCGTGTTGTTGAGAGAAATCCAGCAATTGTCGAACGATCTTCTGTACCCGGCGAACGCCGTGCTCCATGGAGGCCCAGTACTCCTCTTGCCTGGCCGGGGAAATGCCGCCTTTTCTCAGGTTGTAAAGACAATTCAGGATGCCGCCCAAGGGATTGTTGATTTCGTGTGCCACGCCGGCCGCAAGTTTTCCGATGGACGCCAATTTTTCGGCGTTGCGGATCTGCTGCTCCAACTTTTTCGTCTCCGTCATGTCGCGGGCGATCCCGAGCACGCCGAGAATGCGGCCCTCGGCGCCTTGGAGGGGAGATACGCTGATCATCGCCGTTCGGATCTCGCCTCGCTTGGTCACGATTTCCACTTCATACACCTGTTTCGCACCGATGTCCAAGGTGGCCTTGAGGCGCCGGCCGCGATGACGGCGCGAGAGCAACGAGAGATAGGGACGACCCAACAGATCGTCCTTGCGATACCCCCAGGCGCTGACCTTGCCGTTGACATACGTGAATCGCTGTTCCGTATCGAGCGTGTAGATGACGTCGTTGGCGTTTTCGAGCAAGTTCTCCAAGTATTGCTTCGTTTCCTCGATCTCCCTCGTCCGTTCTCTCACTTTGAGTTCGAGATCTTCCCGATACGACTGCAACTGTCGCTCGAGTTTTTTTCGGTCCGTGATGTCCCGCATTTGCACCATGACCAGTTCCTGATCGACGCCCCCGGCGCTGATCAGATTCATCTCGACCGGCACCACACGGCCGTCGCAGTGCCTGACAGTGATTTCCCTCGTGAAGACCCGCTGGTGGCCGCGCCCGATCTCCGCCACCCATTCTTTAAATTCGCGGTGATGCCCTCCTTCGATCAGATCCAGAATGTTCCGTCCGACGACGCTGGCCTCCGCGTAGCCCAGCACCTGTTCCTCGCGTTTGTTCACGGCAGCGATCAGTCCCTGGGTGTCAACCATGAACACCGAGTCGGCAACCAGATCGAACAGGGCTTTGTAGCGGGCCTGCGAGGCGGCCAACTGCCGCGTGCGCTCCGAGACGGCCTGCTCCAGTCCTGCCGTATAGCGATGCAGTTCTTGCTCTAACCGGCGCCGCTCCGTCACGTCCCTGACGAACGCCCGGGAATAAATCAATCCTCCGCGCTCGTGGTCGAGGAGCGCCGTGGCGTGAATTTCGACGTCGATGGCTCGTCCGTCCTTCGCCACGAGCAAGGTTTCCATAGACCCCTGTCCCTGCGAGACCAATCGCTCGAGAAAATGCAGCACTCGCGCTTCTTCTCCCTTCGGCACCACTTCCCAAAGCCGAAGGGGCAACATTTCTTCGAGCGTATAGCCCAATTTGTCGAGCCCCGTCTTATTGACGTGGACGAACCGGCCGCTGCGATCCATCTGGTAAATCATCTCCGGCGAATGTTCGATCAAATCGCGATACCGCGCCTCCAACTGTTTGACATCGGCCATCTGCCGTTCGATTTGCCCGAACGACCGTTGCAGATTGGCGGCCATGTGATTGAACGCTTCCGCCAACTGTTCGATTTCATCGCCGGTTTTGAGGTCCAGCCGCCGGTCCAACCGTCCGCTCCCGATCTCCCGTGCACCCTCCTGCAACAGTTTGATCGGACCGGCGATGCGCCCCGCCATCACCACTCCGATTCCGCCGAGCATGGCCAAGACTGTCCCGCCGAACAAGAGGATCTTGGTCATCAACTCACCGAGAGGAGCAAAAATTTCTCCGGGATCCTGCCGCACGACGACCACCCAATGTCGGCCTCCGAGGCTTCCCGCGGCAAGACCGTCGGCGAATCGCACGGGCGCGTACCCGATCATGCCTCCTTCACTCCCGTGCGAATCATCATCGACCGAAGCCCACCCGGGTTTGAGCGTCCCCAACAGGCCGGCGACGTCGGGATGGATTGTGTGCGCTTCCGGAGCCAGCACCGGACACAGCACCACGACGCCGTCCGATCCGACCAACATCGCGTGCCCCGTGGCGCCGAGCGAAACCTCCGAAATGGAATGAAAGACGGCGTCGCGACGAAGCAGGATCGTCACTGCGCCGATTGCCGTCTTTTGCCCTTCGTCCATGATAGGCACCGCGACGGTCACGACGTGCGTCCCGAAGGCGGGGTCGAACGTTATATCGCCCACGTAGGGCCGCGCTCCCTCGTCTTGCACGACGGCCTTCCACCACGCCGTCTTCTTGTACCAATATTCCACCTGGGGAATGGAACTGATCACCAGGGCTCCCTGCCCGTCCGTCACAAGAATGCCGATGTAGTCGGACTTCCGAATCTCATGCCAGCGGATCAGAGAATTCGTCGAGATCCGGTTGACGAACAATGGAAACTCGCTGCGCGAATCCCGCTGCCCCCAACGTCGCTGCCAATCCTTGATGATGGCCTCGATGGCGCGGGGATCTTTGCCTTCATAGGTTCGATTGGCTTCCAAGACGGCGGCGCGAAGGAACGGCATGGTGGCGAGCTGCTGCGCCTCGTTGATGGTGCGGGTCACCTGCATTTCGACGCGCCGGGCGGATTCGACGGCTGCTTCTTTGAGATTCGCCCCCGTTGTCTCGCGTAAAGCCCGGCGCTCTTCGAGATAGAGCAGGATAAGAAACAGCGTCAGAGGCACAAGGCCGACCACCACGATCGCTGCGATGATCTTGCGCTGGAGGCTGTGGAACCGGCTCCAGAATGTCATGCCCATCCCATCGTTTGAGGGAAGGTCCCGCGGGCAACGACTCGCATACCGGGCGGTCTCCGAACGGAACCGTCTTATTCCATCATCCGGCTTAACCGCGTTTCAAGAGTCGGCCGGACTTGCCCGGCCACAGAAGGACCAACGGGCTTGCGACAAAGACGGACGAGTAGGTGCCGCAAATCACGCCCCAGAGAAGGGCCAGCGAAAAATCGTGCAATACCTCGCCGCCTGCGATCGTCAAGGGAATCAGCACAAGGATCACCGTCAAGCTGGTGACGATGGTCCGACTCAGGACTTGATTGACGGCGTTGTTGATGGTGGCCTCTTCGCTCTCCCGACGGCGCACCTTTAGATTTTCCCGGATCCGATCGAAGACGACGACGGTATCGGTGAGGGAATAGCCGGCCAGCGTCAACAGGGCCGTGACGATGAGCAGCGTGATCTCCTTGTCCAGCACATAGAACGCACCGAGCACCGCGAGGACGTCATGAAACGTCGCCAGCGCCGCCGCGACGCCAAACCGTAGCTCGAATCGCGCCGCGATATACATAATGATTCCGGCGAAAGAAATGAGGATCGCGATGAGCGCGTCCTCCTGAAGTTTTTTGCCGATCGTCGGCCCGATTTCGGTCGTCGAATCGACCACGAACGGATTGTTGGGAAATTCCTTGGCAAACACCCCGACGATCCGTTCCGCGATCTTCTCCTCGATCGTCGTTGAAGTTTTGACGCGAACGAGCAGTTTGTTATCCTCCCCGAACTCCTGCAGCTCGGCGTTGCCCACCCCGTTGGACTCCAGCGCTTTTCTCGCTTCATCGATTCGGATCGCCTGATCGAATTTCAACTGCACCGCCGTGCCGCCGGCGAAATCGATGCCGAGATTCGCCGCCCCCCGTGCAATCTGAATCACGGCCACAAGCCCCAGCGCAACCATGAGACCGGACAAGGCGAAGGTGATCTTGCGCTTGCCCATGAAATCGATGTCGGTTTTTCCTACAATCTCGAACATGCCTGCTCCTTACCAAACGGGCGGGGCCAGGACTCCGATCCTCGTGCTCCGCCTCAAATTCGCTCTCGTTTCAAATACTCAACGTCTGGGCTTTCGGCTGCCGCCGGCCCCACAAATCGAAAATCACCTTGGTGCCGACCAACGCCGTAAACAGATTGATTGCGATGCCCAGACACAACGTGACGGCAAACCCCTTGATCGGCCCCGTTCCAAATAAAAAGAGCGCGACTCCGGTGATCAACGTCGTCACGTGCGAATCGATGATCGTGAGCAACGCCTTGTCGTAACCGGCGTCGATCGCCGTCCGCACGGCTTTGCCGCTCCGCAATTCCTCGCGGATGCGCTCGAAAATCAACACGTTCGAGTCGACCCCCATGCCGATCGTGAGCACGATGCCGGCAATCCCCGGCAACGTCAGCGTTGCGTTCAAGGCGGACAGCGCGCCCATCAGACACACCAGGTTGAGAATCAGCGCGAAGTCGGCGATCGCGCCGGAGAGACGGTAATACACGACCATGAACAGGAGGACCACCGCTCCCGCAATCAACGTCGCCCTGATCCCTTTATCGATCGAGTCTTGCCCCAGAGACGGACCGACCGTCAGATCTTGCACGATCTTCAGAGGCGCCGGCAGAGCCCCGGCCCGCAGCACAATGGCGAGATCGTTGGCCTCCTGCGTCGTAAAGGTGCCGGTGATTTGGGCGCGTCCACCTCCGATCCGTTCTTGAATGACGGGAGCCGAATAAATCGTGTTGTCGAGTACGATCGCCATCCGTTTCTTGACGTTCTCCGCCGTGATTCGCTCAAACTCCTGGCCCCCCTTGGAATCAAAGGTAATGGACACGTACGGATCGTTGAATTGCCCGATCGATACCCGCGCGTCGCTCAAGACGTCGCCGGTGAGCATGACCCGTTTCTTGACCAGATACGGAATCCTGTATTCGCGTCCCGTCTCCTTGTCGATCACGCGCTCAAACAAAATTTCGTCGCCCTCCGGGATCTTGTCCTGAAACTGCCGGATGATTTCTTCTTCCATCTCCTTTGGAATCCGGGCCGGTAGCTCCAACCGCAGTTGGTTGTCCTCATCCAGCATTTTGAATTCAAGCAACGCGGTTTCCTTGATCAAGTCCTTGGCCCGCTTGGGCTCTTTGATACCTGGCAACTGTACGACGATCTGCTTCAATCCCTGCCGCTGCACGATCGGCTCGGTCACGCCAAACTGATCGATTCGGTTGCGGATCGTCTCCAGGGCCTGATTGATCGCAAAGTCCTTGATGCGCTTGCTCTCCGTGTCGCGCAGTTCCCACACCACCGACGTCGGAGTCCCAACCGCTTCCTTTTCGACAAACGATGGAAATTCGTCGATCAATTTCTGAACCGCAGGTTTCACGCTTTCATCCGCAAATCGGATCGTTATCTGTTCTGGAGCCGTTCGTTTCACCGATTCAACGGACAGGTTCTTCTCAGTCAGCAGGTCTTGAAGCGACGTCACGGTTCGATCGACCGCGATCTCCACCGCCCGATCTTCGTCCACTTCCATCACCAGGTGAATACCGCCTTGCAAATCAAGGCCCAGCGCGATGCCTTTGTCCGGCAGGATGGCCTTCATCCAACCAGGCAACGTTTGATACAGCGGCTGGTACGACGGCAACGAACATATCACCGACACCACGATGACCAGCGCCAACAATCCCAATCGCCCGCTCACCTTCCTCATGATCGCTCCACCCTCTTCATTCCGTGCGGCCTACGCATCTTTTTCTTTATCCTCATCTTCTCCGCGCAGCCGCGCGATGGAATCCCGCTGGATCTTGATCCGTGTATTGTCGGCTATTTGGAGGGTGACGGTCTGTTTGCCGAGATTCGTGACTGTTCCCCAAATGCCGGACGTGGTCACGACTTTGTCGCCTTTCTTGAGCGCATCGATCAAAGCCTTCTGCTCTTTCTGTTTCTTCTGCTGCGGCCGGATCAGCAGAAAGTAAAAGATGATGAAAATCAGAATAAAGGGAACGAGGGAGAGCAGTCCCCCCGGACCTTGACCACCGGCCCCCGCCCCGCTCGCCCCAGTTCCCTGAGCCCATGCTATGGATTCCATCAACATAACGAACGATCTCCCCTCTTCCGGTTAGGTAAGCTGTCTCCCGTCGCAACGGCTTCGTGGTCTTCCCGCGCCTCGGCGACCGGCTGTTCCTGCATTCGACCGCGGTAAAAAGCGGCTCGAAATTCCGAAAATGTTCCTTGCTCGATGGCCGCCCGTATGCGACGCATCAGGTCCGAAACGTACCACAGGTTGTGAAACGTGTTCAGCCGTGCAGCCAACATTTCTTTCACCGAAAACAAATGATGAAGATAGGCCCGCGAATATCGCCGGCAAACCGGACAGCCGCAATCGGGATCGATCGGTCGCTCATCCCGCGCGTATTGAGCCTGTTTGATGACCACTCGTCCCGTCGCTGTCAACAACGCCCCCGTCCGTCCATGCCGCGAGGGCGCAACACAGTCGAAGAGATCGATGCCACGAGCAACCCCCTCGACCAGATCCTCGGGGTATCCGACTCCCATCAGATACCGCGGCTTGTTTTCCGGCAGTTCCGGCACCGTCACATCGAGCATCGCGTACATCTCAGCCTTGCTTTCTCCCACGGACAAGCCTCCGACCGCGTAGCCGTCAAATCCCATGGCTGTGAGGTCTCTTGCCGAGCGGACGCGCAGATCCGCGTCCAGACCGCCTTGCACGATACCGAACAGAGCTTGGTCGTTTCTCCGCCGACTGGCCAAACATCGCTCGGCCCACAGCTTGGTTCGCCGCACGCCGTCCAGCACCATTTCACGGCTTGCGGGCAACGCGACGCAGTGATCGAAGGCCATGATGATATCGGCCCCCAAGGCTTCTTGGATTTCAACGGCGGTTTCCGGTGTGATGAAGTGATTCGAGCCGTCGAGATGCGATTGAAAGAGTACACCCTCGTCCGTCACCTTGCATAACTTGGCTAAACTGAAAACCTGAAAGCCTCCGCTGTCCGTCAAAATCGCCCCCGGCCAGCCGGTAAAGGCGTGCAGCCCGCCCATCTCGGCCACGATCTTATGCCCGGGGCGAAGAGAGAGATGATACGCGTTGTTCAACAACAACCGGAATCCCATGAGCTGAAGATCATCCGGGGCCAGTCCCTTGACCGGCCCCAACGACCCGACCGGCATGAACGCCGGCGTATCGATGACGGCCCGTGAGGTGCACAATTGGCCGACCCTGGCTCTGGATTGCCGATCCCGTTGCTGAAGTCGATACTGGATCATGCCGCGCTGTTCTTCCTTCACATCTGCTCGGGAGCGGAAATTCCCAGTACCGTCAGACCGTTTCTGATGACTTGCTGAACGCCACGCATGAGAGCCAGCCTGGCGGCAGTCCGCTTGGGCGTCAGTTCCTCAGCCGATCCGGCTTCATCGTGGTCCTGGCTGCCTGCGGGCGGGAGTATTCGATGTTTGTTGTAAAAAGTGTGCAGCAGCGCCGCAAGCTGTTGGAGATAATACGTAACGCGGTGGGGCTCGAATGTGGACGCGCTGGTCTGAAGAATGTCCGGATAGACGGAGAGCTTTCGAATCAGACTTAATTCGTCGGGATCCGTCAACGGCGTGAGGTCCGTCTTTTCCGGTCGAGGACACTCAATGCCCCGCACGGCCGCCATCCGCCACAAACTCGCGATACGAGCGTGGGCATACTGTACGTAGTACACCGGATTGTCTGCCGATCGTTGTTTGGCCAATTCCAGGTCAAAGTCAAGATGGGTCCGTGGATCCCTCATTAAGAAAAAGAACTTCGCGGCATCGGCGCCCACTTCGTCGATGACTTCGCGCATCGTCACGAACGAACCAGTCCGCTTCGACATCTTGACTTCGACCCCGGCCCGCAGAAGCTTGACGAGCTGAACCAATACGACCCGCAACCGCTCTTTCGGGTGGCCGTAGGCCTGCATCACGGCCTCCATGCGGGGGATGTAACCATGATGATCGGCCCCCCATACATCGACCAAGAGATCGTATCCACGTCGCAGTTTGTCCCGATGATAGGCGATGTCCGATGCCAGGTAGGTGTATTCGCCGTCCTGCTTCTTGACGACACGGTCTTTTTCATCGCCGAAGACCGTGGAGCGAAACCATAGCGCTCCCTCTCGCTCAAACAAAAGGCCGCGGGCTTGCAAATCGTCCAAGGCCTGCTCCACCGCTCCGGACTTGAGCAGCGATTCCTCGCTGAACCACGACTGAAATTCGATACCCAACGACGCCAGGTCCTCGCGGATCAATTTCAACAGTTCCTGATAGGCGAGCGTCCGACATCGCGCCTCGATCTCCGCCGGGTCGGAAGACTCCGTCTCACCTTCGAGTTTATGCTTGAGTCGCTGAGCCACGTCGCTGATATAGGCACCGTGGTAACCTTCTTCAGGAAATTCGGTAGGCCGCCCCAACAGTTCTTGATAACGCGCATAGACCGATGCCCCCAACAGTTTCATCTGTCTGCCGGCATCGTTGATGTAATACTCGCTGGTCACATCATAGCCGACTGCTCTCAACAGACGAGCAACGGCCTGCCCGATCGCCGCCCCCCGTCCGTGCCCGACATGGAGCGGACCAGTGGGATTGGCACTGACATATTCCACCAGAACACGACGCCCTCCTCCCACATCGGCTTTGCCATAGGCGTCGCCCCGTATGTCGATCTCTCGTAATACCTCATGCCACAAGGTCGGTTTGACAGTCAGATTCAAAAACCCCGGACGGACGACTTCCACCCGTTCGAAAAGCCGGCCCGTTTCCGCGAGATGTTCAGCGATAATTTCGGCAATCTCGTAAGGTCCCTTTTCTTCCGATGACGCCAAGGACATCGCAATCGTCGTCGCCAATTCTCCCCACTCCGGACGTTTTGGCGCATCCAGGGTCAGCGCCGGCCATGTTTGCGTTTTCAATCGACCTTTTTTCTTGGCCTCATTGAGAGCACCAAGCAAAGCGGCGACAACCCTCTCCTGAACGACACCGTGAGACATGTCGAATCTGCTAAGTTCTCAGCAAAGAAGGAGAAAATGAACGGACCACTTTAGCACACAGGTCTGATGGAGACAAGGTAGAGTCCGGGCGGTGACCTTACGACTTGATGATCAATTGATCATAATTTTCCACATGCATCCAGTATCTGTTCCGGGGAAATAGCCAAACAACCTTTTTCGGAACAAGCGGTGACGTGCTCCCACGACGGGCACATGCACGGTCCCGCGCGCAAGACGATTACGTGCGGTCCTTTGGGCGCCCATCGGGCGGGATCGGTCGGCCCAAAGAGTGCAACGGTGGGAACTCCCAATAATCCCGCCAGATGAGTGATCCCTGAATCATGTCCGATATACACCCATGCTCGGAGAAGCACGCCAGCGACGGTCGTCAAGTCGGCATCGCGTAAGACAGGGAGAGGATGGCATACTCTCTCCATGACGGCCCTCACGGTTTCCCGATCAGCCGGACCTTCCAGCAGAAGACACTGTTTCCCTGTGTTCTTTAATTCCTCGATGACGGAAGCCAACACTTCCGGCCTTATACATTTTGCGCGACTCCCGCTCCCCGGATGAATCACCACTATGGGACGATCGAGGGTGATGCTCCGTTTCGTCAGACACATCTCTGCGCTCTGCTTGAACGCCGGCCGCACACATATCCGCGGCTCGACCGTCGAACCATGCCCTCGTCCTCCGATCACTTCACTATAGCGGTCGCTCTGATGCGTCGCCGTTACGGCGGGATCGAACGGTGATTTTATGCACACGTGGCGAATGCCCATCATTTTGAGACGATTCTCGATGAGACCGTCATCATCCTTCAACCACCCTATGACAAGCTCGCAATCTTGAATCCAGGAGTACCTCTCGCTCAACGGAACCGATTCTTCACCAAACAAGAGATCCCGAATGGCGCCGCTTTCAAAAGAAACCCACTCCTCCACTACGTTACATTCCAACAGCAATCGCCCTACTGATTCATGGGAAGCGAGAATATATCGGTGGTTCGGATAACCAGCCCGAAGCCGTTGAAGAGTCGGAACCGCAAGGAGGACGTCTCCGAGGGAGCCAGGATGAATGGCGAGAACGGTTTGGGGCATCGACGTTTAACTTCCAACGGGAGAGGGTCCCGCCATTTTTCTGGCTGTCTCCAACTCCTCTGGCGTATTGACATTGAAAAAAGACCGTCCCCCTGGATCAAGACCGCTTATTTCCGCCTGCTGGACCCATCGAACTCGAAGACTTGCTTCATTGACAACGTCTTTGATACTGAGCCGGCCGCTCCGGACCATTGTCTCGATTACCGGCAGACACCGACCGCTATAGAGCGCATGCGTCGGTTGCGGGCCAAACTCGGAACGAGGCATGACTACATCCACGTGGTTTTTCAACGAAACCAGGTATTGAATCACGATCGGACTTATGAACGGCATGTCACAAGCAACCGCAAAAATATATGGTGTCTTCGATAGTTTCAATCCTGTGTAAATCCCCCCTAGGCTTCCACAATTGGGGATAATATCCCGCCACACCGGTACCCTTGCCTCGATCACCGTGGAATCATCGCCGATCACAATGCTCACGCTCTGAAAGACACCCTGCAATACAGCGAGGCTTCTCTCAAGAAGAGTGTGTTCCCCGACAAAAAGAAATCTTTTGTCTTTTCCCATCCGCCGACTTCGGCCACCGGCGAGAAGAATACCCGTGACGTCGGAGATCATCCTCTCCCCTCTGTAAGGATCAATGAGGAAAAACAAAAAGGGGGTGGGATTTTCCCACCCCCTCTCTCCCTTGCCAATATTTTTGTGATACCTGACCCGTTTACAGAGTTTTTCCCTTCTTCTTGTTGGCACGGCGCGTCAATACCCACCCCTCGAGAAATACGACGCCGACGGCAATGACAACAGGATAAATGTAGGTCTCCTGTGGAATTGGAGGATTCATAAACGTGTAATAAAACGCAGACACGGCCATTTTTCGACCTGCATCCCCGTTATGGCCGTCCCATGCGAAAAAGACCGTGGGAATATACTGGCCGACTTCAAAAAACGTGTCTTCATCATAGTCCTGGTCTTTCTTGTTTCCCAGGGGACGTTCGATCATCACATACCAACGACCATTCTTCCATTCGCTTTTCAGGACTTTAAGATGCTCCTCGTAGTTATCACGTTCCTCAAAGTCCTTATCCCATCCAGTCCCTTTGAAAGCCCTGATGGAACCATCGGCTTCCCACTTCACGATATCGACCGGGAATTGCTCGTTCGTTCCGAACAGATACCGCGGCTTAATGGGAGCGGGGAGTTCCTTCCATTTGACGGGAGTTTCAATGGCGATGGCGTCATTATAGACCGGATAGTTATTCTGCTTCGCCGCTATGGAACCTTCTTCTCCGGTGGCCGGCTCTTGCTCTGGAATGTCGATATTGACTTCAGTCGGTGCCCAGGGCAACTTGCCCTCAGCCACGCTCTTTGTTCGGTCATCCCATTCCAAGAGATAGGCAATGGACTTATCGTTGTACAAGGACCGAACCCATATGTCGTCAATTCGATTGACGAAATTTCTCGGCTTATGGGTGATCTGCCCGCCCATCGCGACATAGCGCCGCGGAGCATTTTTCCACGCTTCGGCCTCGATATCGGCCGGAATTTCCCCTTCCACTAGATTTGATGGAATCACAAAATCGATTTTAGGCTTATCGGTTAACGGATCTATCGGAAGAGGCTTCCCATCAGCATCACGCTCACACAAGGAATTCACAAAATTGGCGATGTCCCACCGCTCATCTATTGTCGTGTTGTCCGCAAACGACGGCATGGGAGTTCCATTGATCCCTGTCGAGAAGGTTCTAAAAATGTTGACCACATTGTAAGGATCTTGCCGACTCCCTCTAAAGTTCCAACATTTATGCCAATTAGCCGGCTGGATAGAAAATCCCCAATCGTCTTTCAAATTGAACGCGTTGCCATCACCACGACCTTCAAGGCCATGGCATTCAATACATTTCTTTTCAACAATCAGTTCGGCCCCCCTTTTGAGGCTTTCTTCCGTTGGCGGTTTGGGCTTGAGTTCTGCCACGTTGAGAATAGTTTGGGTCTCCGACTGTTTATCCGTAAAGCTCCTATCCTTCACAAGCTGGGTTGTGACAAAGGCCAGCACTTGGAGTCGTTGTTCCTCTGTCAGAATACCTTCCCACGGCGGCATAGCCGATCCCGGTAATCCGTGCGTCACCGTGTCGAAGAGGTCATTTTGACCGCGAACGGGCTTTTTGGCGTCGAACAGAGGAAGTTCACCGCTGGCCGTATGACGAATTTTAAACGTCCCTTGATTAAAATTACGCGGGCGAGGCCAGAGTCGATCAGCGCCAGGCCCATCGCCCGCACCATCCACACCATGACACCACACGCATTTCGTAAAATATACCCTTTTACCGGCCTCGATCATTTCAGCGGAAGGTGGCGCCGCGAGCTCTCCCTTTTTAAATCCTTCTGGAATCCCCCCTTGAGCAAAAGCCGGAATTTCCATGCCAACGGTCATTAAAACGGCCCCGAAGGCAATTGATCGCATCAGCCCAGCCTTCTGAGTTCCACTGTTTTGCATAGCGTTCCTCTTCCTCAATGAACAAGTCGGAAATACGATCAATCCCAGGTTCGTGGATAGTAGCCTGTATGCCAATATTCGAACAGGATGACCTTCCATATTTCATCAACCGTCAGGTGCTGTTCCCAAGGCGGCATAACGGATGCCCATGGAAACCCTTCATTTGGGAGACCAATCCCACCTTTTGCGACGCGCCAGAAGATAAACGTCTCCTGTAACTGAGCAATTGTTCCCGGATCCGTGAAATTCGCTGGGATGGGGTTGAAAGCGAAAGCGTGCAGACCGCGGCCGTTTAAGTTATCGCCATGACAGAAGTGGCAATTTTGGAAAAATATTTCCCCACCTTCACGGACATACTTTAAGTAACCTTCAGCCTTTTCATCCCAAGGATTGGCATTCGGCTTCATGAGCCGCCCCATACCCTGCTCAACGATAAGCGAATTGGTATATTCTTGATCGTATTTGCCCTCAGGATTGACACGATACGGATTCAAGGAGGTTTGCAACACATAGGTCTTTCCGTGCACTTTGGTACTGGCAGGTGGAGCAGGATGCACAGTCCTCAATTCAATCGGCTCTTCCGATTTCGGCATCATAGCATTGTACGAGAACCCCCACGTAAGAATGGGAAGAGCGATCAAATAAACGTATCGAAGCACTTTATTGAAGCCAGTCTGAGCATCCAAGACATTCAAGATCGGCTGTTTGAATTTTTTCCAGTCTTCCTCGTTGGAGGAAACCCACATGAGCACGGCGACAAGCCCTACCGTTCCATACATGGCCCGGACGCTGAATGGAATGGGTGGGTAGATTCGATACTTAATGTAGAGAAGGAAGAAGATCCAAAATCCTATCCCTTGCCAGAACCGCGGAATTCCCATTCCCATTGCATTGAGCATATAGCTCAGTCCGGTAAACCCAAGAACGTAGCATCCGACCTCGAAGAGCATCTGCATCGGCATGTACCCTTCGACAAGACGAATCGTATTCGAAGGGATAATGTCGAATATCATTCCAGCCAGCAGCAGCAAACCGACAACCCCTACTAAGGCGCCGATCGACATCAGTGCTTTCATCGCTTACTCCCTTTACACATCCCAAACGAAATATGGATCTTGCTCACCTTATGAAATTTTTGGCGGCGGTGCTCCAGCTTTTACCTGAGAGAGATAATCGACTATTTTCTTCAGAGCCCCGGCACTCAATTTTTGTCCGAATACTTTGGGCATCGTGTTGTCAGGGAACGGCTTGACCACGTATGCACTAGGATCGACAATTGACTCCATAATGTATTCGGCCGGAGACTTGGCTGTTCCCTTGTAGTCAGGCGCTTTGATACGCTGAGCCGCCGTCGTTCCCTCCTCGAGCTTCGGACCAATAGTGCCGACGGCCCCAGGAATACCCGGTATCGTGTGGCAGGCCACACACTGGGCTTTGGCAAAAATTTGATCCACAGGCTCTGAGCCATCAGCCATTAAAGAGGTCGCTCCATCTGCCGGCTTGTCTTCCTGAAGCTGGGGACGCTCCCCTTCCGGGATAAACTTTTCATAGGACTTGATCATTTCCTCAAACGACGGAGGCTCCAATCCCTCTCGTACATACATCCAGGTATCGACAGCCGCCAACTCTGGAAGACTCAGAGAGATCGGTGGCTTATGGATGGCTGGCATGGGACTTTCCCTATCGTTCGTCCCCTTCACCCCATACCCTTCAACTACATAGCAGCTTGGACAAGCGTGAGACTCCGCTATGTATTCTTGAGCATTCTCTGCCGTGCCAGACCCCGGGAAAGCCTCCTTCACCGAATATTCTCGTTTAGCAGGATTTCCTTTAGAGTATTTCGGATCTTCCAACCGTTCCTTGGCACGATTAATCAGCCCAAGCAAATTTGGGGCACGCTCTCCCAACATGCCGGCATGGAACGCATGGCACAAGGGACATTGCCCTTTCCCAATCGCCCCCTGCTCTTTGTTTTTCCCGATTCCTCCAAAAATGATTTTCTCTCCCTCGTCGGCCAACTGCTGAGGCGTCATGGAACTGAAATCAAGCTTCTCTTCTACAGGAGGAAATCCCCCTTCTACCTGAGGAAGCCAGTTCCCATATCCAGACAGAAACGCTGCGACAAAGAACATAAACCCACCGATCTTGAGCAACGCGCTCAGATTGGTGAAGTACAGCGCCATAATGAAAGACGTGGCGGTAATCATCGCGAGAGAAACCGGCAGCAGCCTGCTTTCTCCATAAAAGTTGGTTTTGTAATTGGCGATCGCCACGAACAAGAGGAATGTCGAAACGATCCCGATAAACGTCTTAAAAACCGCCCGTCTTTTGGCAGCAGGATCACTGATCGATACTTGAAAATAGACAAGCAGCCCAATCAGGATGGCAATCGCCATCCAACCCATCGAAAGCGCCTCAGCAATCAAATTACCCAAGGTACTAACCCTCCTACCGCTTCACAAGAAGAGACCAACGACGATACCCTTCCTCGTAAAGCCGATCCTTAGATAAAAATCGATCAATGGCTTCCAGCCGGTTGTGGGATAGCCCCAGGAACCCCGACTTTTGCCTCAACCGGAGCCTTCTTTGCCGTCAAACTGCCGAGCCAGAAGACAAAGAGAATGCTGATCCAGAAAAACAGAACGTTGGCCGAGATCACATTGGCGGCAAACCCTACCGTATGGGTATAGGCCCACGGAGAGTTATCCCGCATAATTTCATTGACATGCCAAAAGAGACGAACCGAGGAACGAATATACCCCATCAATCCCATCATCCAGGTAAAAGCAGTTGCCAGCATGATGAGAGCATACTGGGAGCGGGCTGAAATTTTGCCCCATTCGATGGGCCCCATCTGCTTGGCACCTTTCATCATCATACTATTGAGGGTGAACATGAAAAAGAGGCACGACAGAGTCGTTGCAACTTGCGGCACAGACAGGCCAACACGCACGTTCGCAGGAATGTAATAGCCGTAAATCGCAAGGAATATGATGTTTATATATGCGCAGGTAAAAAACACCCCCATAAAGATATTGCCGAACCTTGCCCATGACACAGTTGAAACCTTGTTACCCCTCATGTACCACACAAAGCTCAGCACCGTGGTCGTGATGATGACGTTGATGCCACCATTCTTCGCTGACATGACTCCATAGTTACCCAGAACTGGGTGCTGCTGCCCTCCCATCGCCTTCAATTCGGCCGGCGTCATCACCATGGTATGAGGGGTAATAAAGACCATAAACCCGCAGGCCAACAAAAAGACCAGGTACTTGATATACCGCTGATACTTCTCGGCACCCCGCATACGGCCCATGGCCTGCCATAAGTAATAATTGGTGCTCAAGAACAGAATTCCTATCATAGTAGCCTGGATAATAAACAGCCACGCCAGCAGACCGCCCATGAGCGTGATCCCCATTTGCTGCCTGTAGGCATAGACCTCTCTCATCAGCCAATAGCCTGCAAATGGGAGAGGAATGAGGAACGCCACCCCGAGCGCCATTGCGATATAACCCATCCAATCGTAATGGGCTCGCTCTTCATCGGTCTTTGCAGCCAAAAACTTATAGGCCGCATAGGCAGCCACAACACCGCCCCCGAATGCCATGTTCCCGAGAATACGATGGAGATTTAGCGGATTCCACAAAGCCGTATGAATGACGTGCCAAATGTTGCCCAGATAGCGACCCTGTTCATCAACGCCGGCAGGCGACATCATGAAACCAATCCATGAATTCGCCAGGAACATGAGCAGCGTGCCAATCACGTTCAGCACGACAGACATGCTCAGGTGAATCCACTTCAGGAACCCCTCTTTCATCTTGTCCCAGCCATAATAATAAATGTAGAGGGTTCCACTCTCCGCCACAAACATCAAGGCATAGATATGCATCACGGGACGGAAGATGCTTGAGAGGTACGAGAAAAAGGTCGGATATAGCGTCAGGAATGTAAAAATAAGAATCCCGCCCAGGATGGCCGTCAACGAGTAGGCGGTCAGACTGATCTTAATAAAGTCGTATGCCAGTTGGTCATATCGCTTGGCAAGCGCCTTATCTTTGGTGACCACCCCCATGAACTCAATGATCATGCAGAAAATCGGGACGGCAAGAACAAAGCTTCCATAATAAAGGTGCTGCTGATTGGCAAACCAGAGCAACACCCGACTTTCAAAGTTGTATCGCGGATAATCGGTGGGGCTATCCGTTGTCTTAGGAGCAGGAGCGCCAACCACAATGCCTTCGGTCTTGTAGTAGACATCCCGTGCCTTTTCAACTTTTTCGCCCTCTTTCTGCGCTCCCTCGGCGACTGGAGCCTCTTCACCTGTAGCCGGCGACGGAAGCGCCATAACGATCGGAAGCAGAAGAGCAACAACCATCGCGCTCAGCGCAATGATCGAGAGTAACTTCTTCCGGGTTACGACACCCATGAAAATACCTCCTTCACAAGCAGGACAATTACGCTAGAATTTTTTGTTCTCGCCGCCTATCTCCATTCACGTTCGCTCAGCCTACTGGCGGAAGAGATACCAAAAATCCAACCCTTGCATATCCATCAAGTAATGATCGATCAACGTAAAGTACCCCACCGCGATGACCAACGATACAATCACTGCGATGACCGGATTGTTCAGTGCGCTCATACCTCTTCTCTCCTCTTGACCATTTACCCCTCTTTCACAAAAAAACCGCTTGGGCCCGAACTGCACCCTGACATTCCTGGACTGTTAGCAGGGGCACTGAATACCCGCAAACCAATAAAAAAACCACAGCCCGACGGCACAGGTAATATAGAAAATCATCTTGCCGATTTTGATTTTAACATCGCTATCCTGCTGTGTTGCCTCTGCCATCTATAGCTCCTTGTTCCTGATTAAGAGGAATGAACGACCGGCCTTACGTTTCTTGACAGAGAGGTGACCCTGTGTTAATCAACTCCTCGCAAACGCGGTATGAACTTTTGAAGTTGCAAGGAAAAAATTATGTCAAAAAATGCAAAAGTGTTTGACATTATAGTTTTGGCGGGAATGGTTGTCAACATCATTTTGGCCGTGTTTTTGATCCTGTACTACTTCGACTTTCTCTAACATCAAGTCTTTGCTTTTCTCTCTTCATTTTCGGAAATTTCCGACGTTGCACAGCGAAACCCTATGGTCTCATCTCGGAAGTCAGGCATCATTTTGCTTCGACTCGTAATGCGGATGTCGGCGCCGGTGGTCGTGTATCCTCCCCCTCGAAGCACCCGATAGGTCCCATACTCAGGACCTGTAGGGTCCTTGTCAGGTGAATCTCTATAATATGTTTCTTGGTACCAATCGGCGACCCATTCCATCACGTTGCCCGCTCCATCCATGACTCCATATGGGCTCTGGTCCGTTTTGAAACTGCCAACCGGAGCAGACACCTCGTATCCATCATGCACTCGAGCCCAGTTGGCGCCGTTGGCCAACCCGTTATTCCCCCAAGGCCAGAGCCTCCCGTCGCTACCGCGCATGGCCTTTTCCCACTCCGCCTCCGTCGGAAGACGCCTCCCCTTCCATCGGCAATATGCCTCTGCATCGTCCCAGGAAACGTACACGACCGGTTGATTAGGCCCCTTCATCTTTCCGCCGCTCTTGGCATACCGTGCCGGCAAACCCGGTTTTCGATGTCCGGTCGCCAGAACAAATTGCTGATATTGAGAATTAGTCACTTCGTATCGATCGATGAAAAACTCTTCTAAATAAATTGTCCGTTGCGGTTGTTCGTCAAATCCTCCACTCTCGGTCCCACGAATAAACGGTCCGGCTGGAATCCTCACCATCTCTTCTTCGATCGGCTCTTCTTTGGACACAGTGTCGGCCTCTGGTCCATCTATGGGGATCGCCTCTCCCGGAATCGCTCCCCCCAACGGCTCTTCATATGGCGTTAGTGTTGTACCCTTCATAATGCCCGCTATGGGAAGAGCGGCACAGACCAACACCACGATCAGAAACACGACTTTGAACTTTGTCTCGAGCATGCCCGCCTCATGGAGCAGCAACTGATCCGTTTTCTTGATCAACATCCGCTGCGCAACGGATTCCGATCGTGATATCCGCACGCCAGTGTTTTGCCGCAAATCGCTTGGAGAGTCTCGCATTATGCGCTGTTTCTCTCCATGATCCGCCGCGGACCACTTTGAGGTCGCCGTCCTCCGGCCCCTTGGGATCACGATACGGAGACTTCTTGTAATAGTTCTCGTCGTACGAATCGGCGACCCACTCCGCAACATTGCCAGTCATATCATACAGTCCGTACGGACTCCGCCCCGTCTCAAACGAACCGGGAGGAGCAAGATATTTATACCCGTCTTCGCTCCCATCCAAATTGGCGTGATCCGGAGCAAACTTATCGCCCCATGCGTACTTCCTCTTCCCCTCGCCGCGGCCTGCCTTTTCCCATTCCGCCTCCGTGGGAAGGCGCTTGCCGGCCCATTTACAATAGGCCGCCGCGTCGCTCCAAGAGACGCTCATGGCGGCAAACTCGGGTTGCAGCAGCTTAGATTGGTCGTCCTCAAACACTTCGATCCTCGGCATCGGGCGCTTCGTCATTTTGGCAAATCGCATATATTCCGCCTGCGTCACTTCCTTCAAATCAATATAGAATCCTTTTAAGAACACTTGATGTTCGGGGGCTTCGTCCGGATCACCGTCGTTGCTCCCCATAATGAACGGCCCCTCCGGGATATGGACCATTTCACGTCCTTCGTCGCCGATTTTTGTTTTGTACATCGAATAGTCTTGGGACATCGCTTTGGGCGCAGCCGCCTGAGTTTCGGATGCCACGGATTTCGCAAGTTCTTTGATCTTGTTCGCCTTATACGACTCATACACCAGCATGCCGATCAGTCCAAAAAACGACGCAAAGACAAAAATGATCGACCCATACAACACGCCTCTATTTTCCACGCCATCTCCCCCGTCGTTTAGGGTTGCGGCGGCGACGGCTCCGTACGATCCGACGAGGCCTTCTTAGCCGCACGAAAATCCAGCAGCATCGACACTTGGACACCGAGGAATCCGCCCATCGCAGCACCAGCCCCCGCGCCTACCCAAACCCTCTCAACATCCGCTACCAACCATGCCAGCGCCCCTCCCAGTAAAGTTCCCGTCATAATGCTCACAAGAAACCGGCGTCCACCCAAAAACCCAACGACACCGCCCAACAAGAGCCCCACCAGAATGGCAAGGGGCAACGCTCCCCACCCCATGACCATCCCAATCAGAGTTCCGACGGTACCCATCACCGCCATCCCCAAAAGGATGTCCAGGATTGTCCCCATCGGCATCTCTCGGACTCGCTGATTCATCGGTCTTAACTCACTGTTTCATCTTTACCGGAAGCGCCATCAGCGGCCCGATGTCGATCTCGACACCGGGTCCCGCAACAATCGAGATTCCCCATGCCCTTGGCGCGGGCTCATGCCCATGAATCTTCTTGAAATCTTCATAGACGTTCACACGTTCCTCAAACCATTGTCCCAGCGCCGTGGTCCCGCTTCGGACCACGATCTCCGACCCACTGAACATCCCTCCCTCGGTGAGCGTGCCTTCGGGCTTCGAGGGACTCCAGACGTATTTCGTGAAGACTGGAATAAACAGAAGATCGGTATCAAGCGAGGCATAGACGGCGGCGAGCGGTTCAGTCCCTGTCGGCGCCTTCAACAATCGCCATCGCCAAGTCAGGACCGGATAGGCTTTGGGATCCCAATCGATCTTCTTTTTTTTGATCCGTTGCCCCGCGTCCTTCGCTGACAAAAAGACGTCGCCGTTCTCCGATTGAACTTTATAGGCCTCACGACCTTTTGACTTGCTCCGTTGGCTTTCGTGTTCCCAATGCGAAGGAAACCCGTCGGCATCTTTCATTTTGAAATCTTCCAAGATCAGGACTTGGTCTTCCGCCAGACCGAAATCAGGCCGGGAGACAAATCCGATCGCCACAAGAGCGATGATCATGGTTTGAATCGGCACCTTCCATCGCATCAACTTCCCCCTCTCCCTCTCATTCATCAGGTTTCATGCGAAGAGACCGGCGACAACAGCGGCGCATTCGTATTATGACGCTCTTCTCCCATTACCGGTCGCCGACCCCATTGACACATCCAAAAGAGAACCAGCACCGCTCCCCAAAAGACCACCATGTTCAATGTCACCATTTTCGCGGCGAACGCCAGATCCGGAGTAAACGCCCAGGGCGACACGTCGGCCATCACTTCGCTCACGTGCCACGCCAATCGACCTGATGAGCGAATATAGCCCATCAGCCCCATCACCCAACTGAAGGCCGCCGCCATTATAAACAGCACCACCATCCCACGCGCTGGAATGTTCCCCCATTGGATCGGCCCATGAACGATCGACCGCTTCAGCATGGCGCGATTGATCAACAATCCGACGACAATGACCGTCAAGGTCGTGAAGGCTTGCGGCGCCGATAATCCCACTCGAATGTTCGCCGGCAGATAGAATCCATAAACGGACAGCCCCACGACATTTGCGAGACCGACCGCAAACAGTATCGCGATCACCACGTTGCCCGTTGTGACCCACGGCACCGTCATGGTCCGATTCGCCCGCCGCATATACAAGAAGCTGAGGGCCGTACAGAGGAGAATGACGTTGATGGCTCCATTCTTGGACGACATGACTCCATAGTTCCCAATAACCGGATGCTGCGCGCCACCCATCGCCTTCATCTCTCCCGCCGACATGAGCAGCGTATGAGGAGTCAACCAAATGAACAGCGCCAACAAGAGTCCCCCGAACACCAATTGATAGTAGGGTTGATATCGTTCCGCTCCCTTCAACCGTGCCATGCCTTGCCAGATGTAATAATTGATGCCCAGAAAGAGAGCCCCGATCAGCAACGCCTGCACGACAAACATCCAGGTCAGCAGCCCTCCCATCATGGTCACGCCCATAGTCTGCCGAAATGCAAAAACCGACCGCATCAACCAATACCCGGCGATCGGCATGGGCACCAACGCGCATACCGTCACGACGAGAAAGACGTACCCCACCCAATCAAAATAGGCCCGTTCCTCGGTCGTCTTGGCGGTGAAGAACCGGTAACAGGCGTACGCCAACACGACCGCCCCTCCGGACATGATGTCGGCCAGAAACCGATGCACGTTGAGCGGATTCCAGAGGACGGAATGCAACAGATGCCACCCATTCCCAAGAAACCGACCTTGAGCATCCACGCCCGCCGGCGCCATCATGAATGCGGACCAGGCATTGGCCAACAGCAACAGAGCGGTCCCCACGATGTTCGTCGCAACCCCGATGGCCGCATGTATCCATTTCAGGCCCCGCTCGGTCATCCGATCCCAACTATAGTAATACAAGATCAGGAGCACGGACTCGATCACGAATACGGCGGCATAGGCCGGCATAAACGATTTGAAAGTTCCGCCCATGTAAGTCATGAAGCTCGGATAGAGCCCGATAAACATCGCGAGCATCAGACTTCCGATGATGGCGGTCACGGAGAGCGCCAACACCGCCACCTTCGCCAGATCTCTTGCCAACCCGTCATACCGGAGCGACAACGCCGGCTTGGAGGTCATCAACCCCAGAAATTCCAGCAGGGCGCAAAAGAGCGGCAACGCCAACACGAATCCGCCGAAATACGTGTGCTGTTGGGTTACAAACCACACCAGGGCCCGGCTGTCGAATGAGCCAATCTGCGGGTACGCCGTTTCGTGCGGGGCAGGCGCGGCGGGACCTTGCGGCACGCCGGGCGTGTTGAAATAGACGTCCAGCGACTCCTCAGCTAAGGAAGCCCCTTCCATACCGAGCCCCAACAAGACGACCAGGGCCGCGATGGCTCCCATCAGATCGAGCGCTCCCCATTTCTCTCGTCGCAAACGACCCCGAACGACCATGCTACACCTTTGATCCAGGAACAGTCGGCATCGGCGTGCCCACATGTTTTGCTTTTCCAAGAATGCCCATCACAAAAGGACACCGAAGCAGGGCATCATCGATCTTTTGTCCTTGTTGTTCTTCAACGTGCCGGCGATACCCCAAATAGTATCCGTAGAGCGCCATGACTCCGCTCACAAAGGCCCCGATGGTAACGGAAAAACCGGGCGAGATGGTCGGCAGTTGCAATACAAACAGACCGACACCCATCGCGACCAAATAGTACGTGGACGAAAACGCAAGCCCCGGCCACCACCAATACTTGAAGAGCTCGGAAAGACTCGTCGCGGCGAACCGCGCTGTCCATGAGGCTCGTCCGCTCAGACCGCCGAAATAGGCACACAAGGTGATCGCGCCCCCCAGCAACGTCACGGCGAGCAATGGCACGATGACCGTCTGCTGCCCCATAACCACCTGATCGAGGGAAGCGGCTGCCGCACCGATCACCAATCCGGCCGCTACCCAAGGACCGACCTGGACCGCGAAGCCCCTTATCATTGCTCGCAACGGTGCTCCGTCCGGGAATGTGGGAAACGGTTTTCCCATTGCGGCGATCCGACGCACATGGCCGATTTCGAACGCGTCCCGCGCAACCGACGTACAAGCGACCATGATCGCCATCATGGCAGGACCATCCGGATGGTGCAGGTAGTTGTACCCCACCATCCATAACAGCGCCAACACCAACAATGAGAGCTGCACGCCGTAGACCGCTCCGATCCAGAAAATCATCCAGGCGAGAACACGTCCGCCGTCTTGGCGGGCAATCACCGCCCAGGAGGCGGATCGCCCGATCCGATAGGCGAGCAGAGCCGTCGCCATTGCGATCAGACCGCTTAACGAAAGCAATATCAGCGGCTCCGCGATCGGAACCAGGTGTTTGGCCATGCGATACACCACGAACGCGCCCAAGCCCGACACAAGCATGATCGTCCGTTTCCGCTTTCGGACGGACTCCTCCGTCACAGCCAGGCTCAAACTGGGAAGCACCCGCAAGGCCATCCGATGCAACATCTTGTCCCCACCAAACGTGACGCCCAAGGAAAGAAGCAGCCCACCGGTCGCGCGGTCCTGCGCAACGTTCTCCGCTTCCCAGGTCCTTATGTCCTTTGAGCTCCCATTCCAAAATACTTCGCCTTGACCTCTTCCATCAGCGACACGGTCACGACATTCATCCCTCGCTCGACCGCCGTGCGTTCCAGCTCGATCTTCGCCATCGCTCGCACAGCGGGCGGCACCTTCCCCAATCGCCGTTCCGCTTCCGGTTCCCACTCGATCCGTTCGTCGGACGGCGGGCGGAGCAGCGAATCATACGTAATAACCCTGGCATCTCGGGCCCTAGCCCATTCTTCCGCTTCCTGCCGAACAAGTGCCGCCAAGTAAGGCGGCATTCGGTCCAGCCGATGCAGTGCCTCGTCCGTCCACATCAATCGATCGACCAATCCACCGACCTGCCCCGCCGGCACATCGACCCCTACCCTCAGCCCACAACCACGACATTCTGATCGAACAAACCACTGAGGTACCCCGCCTTCGCAAACCTGTTCCTCAATCCCTTCCGTGTGCATCCACCGGCCGCACCCGCACGTCAACATTGCCCGTCACCCACAAACCCTTGCTCAGGAGATAGAAATTTCCATCGCTTCTCGAACTCCAAACCCTTCGATCATCACGCACCGTTCCCTCCCCCACCCATCCCCATCCGACCTCATCCGATTTTCCCAGGATAGAGAATGTACAGCATCGTGTACGTGAAGCTCCCAGTCACAAACAGCGCGCAGTAGATTACCATGGTGAACCGGCCGAGAGCTCGATGTCGCTGTGCTCCATCCGGCCACATTCGTTGAATCGCCATCTCCATCAGCAACACCACCGTAAAGATAAGCATAAACCCGATCCAGACACTGGACCTCCGGATTGAAAGACGATCCGTCATGTGTAAATAGAGAAGATACGTTCCTATCATGCCGCCGACGGTGGTCCACAGCTTGGCAATCGCACCCCATGAAGCTTGCTTAGGCCCCGCTTTCAGCAGCCGTTTCCCGCCGACAAACGTCTGAACCCGAAAACCCAATACGATGAGGTAGACCGCCATGATAAGCCCGATGATGACGAGGGTAATATGAAGGATCAGCACGGGGACAAACACGTTGTCGTACAGCGCCTGCGATCCGCCGAATCCCTCTTTCCCCTCAAACGCCAAGACGCCGAGCTGACGAAACAGATAATAGGCCACGAAGAAACTGGCCATGGAGACCATGCCGCCCAACATCAGCCAGTGGTGAGCGTTGCCATTGTGTCTTCGAGCCTGCAGCCATCCCAGGATAAAGAGCGTCGTGAAAAGCGTTGCCATCAATTGGCTTAAATCCGCCCCCACCGTGGCGTGTGTGCCGAAGAACCCCGACTCCCGCAGCCAATCCATTGTCAGATCTTTCGCCCGCTGTCTCTGTTGAAAGCGCCTGACCGATTCGTTGTCACCTTGCATGCCATGCGTCAGATCGCCTGCTTCTTGACGCCTTGGACGACGGCCGTTTGTTCCAACTCCGTAATATCGGCAAACCCCGCCTTCGTCATCCATCTCACCGCATCACTGCATCGATAGCAACTCCCGGCCTGAGTGTTCACCAAGATGTGCACGGCAAACGCGGTTGTCCATGCGGGACCGGTCCCGGCCTCGTTGAGGAAGCGATCCTTGATGATCAACCGCCCTTGGGGAGTGAGATGCGCGAACACTTTTTTGACCAACGCTTCATTCGCCTCATCGGTCTGATAATGCAATATGTCGGACATCAACACGACATCGTAGGGGCCGCCGAGAGGGTCCCGGTTAAAATCGCCGGGAAGCAGCGCAATCCGCGAGGCCAACCCTCTCTCTTGTACAGCCTTCTCCGTCAGTCGAAGCGTAGTCGGAAGATCGAAAACCGTGGCGGTTAAATCGGGATAGACTTCACAACATGCGATCGCGTTTGTCCCGACTCCTCCCCCTAAATCAAGTAGATGCACGGCTCCGTTCAATTTTAGGCGTCTTGCCAATTCGGGACCGCTCTGCCGACCTATTCGATCCAAAACGGCCAAGACATTGCTGGCTAATTCGGGATCGGTCTCGAAGACGTGTCGATCGACCGCCCGCCTTCCCGTGCGAACGGTTTCTTCCAACTTGCCCCACTTGTTCCATTCCGCATCATGGAGCAGCAGCAAATGCCCCACATAGTGGGGCGACCGTTTAACAAGATGTTTGGCCGCAACTGACGAATTGCCGTACCGATCGCCTTCTTTCGTCAGTAATTTCATGGCCACAAGGGCGTTCAGCAAGAGGCGGAGCGTTGGTTCATGGGCGTGGATCCGGCTTGCGACTTCACCGGCGGTTTGGGGCGTGCCGTCCAGCGCGGAAAACACGTCCAGCGTCACAGCGGTCAATAAAATCTTTGTTTCCCAGTAGTAGCCGAGTTGAAAAAGCTCGGCGAGCGAAAGCTCCCGTGACACACGACTCCCCTGTCATTGAACAACTCAGAAAGAGAGGATCTTACCGAGACTGGAAATTGAAAGGCAAGGAGCGGAGGGAACTGATTCCCCGCAAAAACACGAAAGGCAGCGGTTTACCCGCTGCCTTTCACGAGATCAGTCAGATGAAAGAACTCGTCTACTTGATCTCAGCCTTGAGATTGGCCGTTCCACCATCCGTCACCTCGACCTCAAACTCGACCCTCTTGGCCTTTCCGGCGAACGGATGCCACGCTACCACCTTATGCTTGCCGGCCGGAACATCCTTGATCTCGAACGAGCCATCTTCCTTCGTCACTGCGTAGTACGGATTGCTCACCGGAAGGAAGAAGGACTGCATAAACTCATGCTGATCACACTGCAAGCGGAAATAGCCCTCTTTCTCCGCACCGCCGCGAAATACGACCGGCTTCTCGAGTCTGTCACCCTTCTTAGCGAGACCGATGTTAAACCCGGTTGCGGACGTCGACCCTTTCACCACAAAGCTGTGGGGATTATGAAGCACTCCCGCCACCGACTTGGGATCATCCGGATCCGCATCAGTATTTTCAACCTTAAAGGGCCGGTTGTTCACCACAATGCCGCTGAACGGCTGAAAATCGCAGAATTCCGCCTTGACCTCGGTGCCACTGTAGCCGTCCATGAACGCTTTATCTTCGATATCCGCTACCGCTATGACCGCATTCTTCAAACCGCCGTCCTTCCCCACTTCGATTGTCTTGAGGAAACGTTTATCGCCTTCCGCCAACCCCTTGGTCGGAATCTTGTTGCAGAAATTAGGGTTGGGGAACTTGGAGAAGAGAAATTCCTTTTGCTCAGACTTTCCGGCATAGGTGACTTTACCGGAAATCGTCCCTCCCGCAAACGACGCGACAGGCGCCGCCACCACGGCGACGGCTACCGCGCTCAGCATCACTAACCACGAACTCCTCATAACATTGCCTCCTTGTAATGGACTTAGGGGTCCCACTCGCGCCCCTAGGGAGTCCTCTCCCGGATCCCCCCGATCGACACACGGGAACAGCCTGAGCTGGATTGTGTCAAGACGATCGGCACCGTGCCGGTAAGACTGGCCTAGGACTTGTTGACTTGACGGATATTACCGCAACCCTGCTTGCGCAAACAAGACCCAAAATTTCCATGAACCCCTCGCGCACAAGCATTCTATCTCCGTCTCGCTCCATCTCGCTCTCGCCCACTGGCAAATGAACATCACCCCCCAAACACGTCGTAATTTTGAATAGCCATTCTAGATTCGCCTCGAATACCGGGCCTGATAAAAAATGAATGGCGAACGAGCTTCCAACCTGGTACAGTATCGCTCGGTTTCATAGTGGAAGAGAGTAGGGGTCTATAGCTGTCCGCATGGTTCGTGTATCCACGAGTTCCGAAACGTCCCGGCCCAATTGCTCTTCCTCAGGGCCTTCCGATCCAATCTCAGCCGGTCCCCGACGAAGGTACCCTCAGTCCGCCACCGTGCTTCTTTTCTGTGTGATCGTCGGCAGTACGATCATTGGAGTCCCCTTATTCGGCTATCTCTATGGGTACAACTGGCTGGACTGGACCATGTTCGGCCTCTTGTACGTAGTCACCGGGCTGGGCATTACGGTCGGCTACCATCGTTTGATTTCCCATCGAAGCTTCGACTGCCCCGACTGGGTCAAGGGAGGATTGCTCATCGCCGGTGGCTGGGCGCTCCAGAATTCAGCCCTGAAGTGGGGGGCGGACCATATCCGGCACCATGCAGCCTGTGATCAAGAAGCCGATCCCTACAACGCAACACGCGGGTTTTGGTACAGCCACTGTGGATGGCTCCTGGTAGGACAACGTTACACCGATGAAAAATATGCGGCGCGACTCCGGCAGGATCCGATCGTCATGTGGCAACACCGGTACTACATGCCGATCGTGTTGTCGGGGCTGGCGCTGCCGTTTCTCGTAGGATCGCTGCACGGTGGATGGCGCGGCGGACTGAGCTGTTTTCTGCTGGCCGGAGTCGGTAGAACGTTTGCCGTCCTCAATTCGACGTTTTGCATCAATTCGGTCTGCCATATCTGGGGGCGTCAACCACACAGTCAAGCCAATTCAAGCCGCGACAGTTGGCTCGTCTCGCTGATTACGTTCGGCGAGGGATATCACAATTATCATCATACCTACCCCAGCGATTATCGTAATGGCCCTCGATGGTACAACTTCGACCCATCGAAATGGTTGATCGCCACGCTCTCGTTCCTAGGATTAGCATGGTCGCTCCGAACAGCCGGCGGTCCCGAGGCAAGAAATCCAGGTTTCCCCTCTGCGCCCCAACCACAGTAGAGAAATCTCGCAACGGCCATACGACGGCCCGCGCTCGGTTCCGCGACAGTAGGAATCGGCCGTTCCCACCCTAATGCCGGTTTTACCTCTGATAAGCCAAGAGAAAAGGAAGAGATCTCTGTGACCTAGTATTAAAATTTATTGACCAGCGGTGAGCTTCTCTCGCAAGGCAACAATCGTCATGGGCCCATGGGCTAATGCGTCGTACGCGCGTTTGTTTTAAGAAGACCCTTTTTGTTAGACTGGCGTTCTGTGTCCTTCTTTAACTCGTCAACCAAGAGTATGACCATGCACACTGTCGATCGCCCGCTCGCTCTCTCTTCTTGCTTTGTTCTTGTGACGGGATGTCTCACATTTTTTCTCACCGGCTGCGCCGGCATGCAGACGCCGATCACTACGATCCACGAAGAAAGCCGGGGCGCTGTGCTGCTTGAGACCGTGCGAGACAAATCATTCCAAGCAGCTCACCCTATAAAGCTGGATGAAGCAACGATCGCCAACGTCTTGCGCGGTGTCCATACCAAAGAAAAACCAGGCCTGGTGCTGTTGCTCGGCAAGGCCCTGATGGCAGCCAACTACAACGACATCCGAACCTTTTCAGAAGACGACATCGCGCTCTTGGCGCCACACATCTCCGCTGCGCTCGCGCAGGCCGCGCCCAATCAGCGGGTGGCTTTTCGCCTGTACTCCACGCCGGAAGGGCACGGGCGCGCCGCAAAGGGACAAGACACAAGAGAAGTGACCGCCGGCTATCTCTTCGCGGAAGGGCTCTCACTTAATCTGACGCTCACTCATTATCGCTACCGGCCCGGGAAAATTGACAAAACACAGCCTCATCAACTCCCGGATCCAGACGGTTTGCGCAATCGCGAAGTGCGCTTCGTCCCGGAAAAGGCCCTGCGAAATGAAGCTGGTTCATCGAGCTGGTTCGGCGAGTCGGACAATCGGACGTTGGCCGTCGATTACCATCTCCTCAACAAACTCCTGACGTTCCCATCGGCCACTCAACTAGCGCCGATGCCGGCGGCTTCGGGAGGACAACTCATCCAACCGGCGCCGTCGGCAAGTGATGCGGAGCTACGCGCTTTCAGAGAAGAGCTCAAAGCCATGCAAAAAAAACTGGCCGAGCAAGAGGCTGAACTGGAACGGCTGAGAAAATCCTCTGGCAAACCGTAGTGCCTGCCTCATGTATCCCCAAGCACAACGTGTGACTCTCGCCGCCCCTGACATTTCTCCGCGCTCGACGTCGGCACGTTGATCAGCAGCGGTAACACCTCTAAAGAGACCATCACGGCAAGCCAAACAGTTCATCTCCTCAGACCGGTTCTGGTCGCGAAACTTGATCGCCGCAAACCCATTGATTGAGTGTGCGGTTCGACCCATTGCCATGGAGCCGATTTCCAGCGGGCAGATGCGGCGCGTGCGATCCTCCGCCAGCTTGAAGTCCCGCGTGTAGCACGCAGAAAAAACTCCCGGCACACTTTTCAGCCGTCGGAGCGAGGGGGGAGACAAGCGAGCGATGAGCGATGAGACAAGCACCGCTGAGGAGACGAAGGGAAGGGCCGGCACGGACCATCGTCTCGATGCCGGCCCTTCCGACCTCCTGAGCACCATTCTGTACACCCTGTACACCCGAAGGTCAGAGCAGATTCAGCAGCCCCACCGCGCTAGCTCCGCCGCCGGGCGAATCCCGCCAAGCCCACGAGCCCAGCCCCAAAGAGCCACACGGCCGCCGGCAGGGGAACGGGGGTGAGTAAAAAGCCCCGCAACTCTCTATCAGGATTGAGCCCCCACCCGACGATCTGCCCCCGGTCGTTGATGGCGGTGGCCTCACCCAACAACTGCCATCCATGGCCGGAGACGAGGAGAGTCATGAGATCAAACATCGTCCCCCCTTCGTAGAGAAAGGCCCGCATGCCGCCACTGGCGTTCCTCGCCCAGCCCACCACCTGGCCGTGATCGTTGATGTCGTAGGCCAAACTCAAGTCTCCGCCCAACGTCCCCAGATCCACCATGCCGCTCTCACTAGTCCAGAGAAAGGCCCTACCCTGGCCGCCGGCGTTCTCCGCCCAGCCCACCACCTGGCCATGATTGTTGATGCCGGAGGCCCTGCTCCGGTCTCCGCCCAACGTCCCCAGATCCACCATGCCGCTCTCACTAGTCCAGAGAAAGGCCCTGTCGTAGCCTCTGGCGTTCTCCGCCCAGCCCACCACCTGGCCATGATCGTTGATGTCGAAGGCCTCGCTCCAGCTCCTCCCAAAAGTCCCCAGCTCGGTCATGGTACCGCTATTCCAGAGAAAGGCCCTACCCCGGCCTCTGGCGTTCTCCGCCTCGCCCACCACCTGGCCGTGATCGTTGATGCCGGAGGCCAAACTCCAGTCTCCGCCCAACGTCCCCAGATCCACCATGCCGCTCTCACTAGTCCAGAGAAAGGCCCGCCTGTTGCCACTGGCGTTCTCCGCCACGCCCACCACCTGGCCATGATTGTTGATGCCGGAGGCCAAACTCCAGTCTCCGCCCAACGTCCCCAGATCCACCATGCCGCTCCCACTAGTCCAGAGAAAGGCCCGCTCGTCGCCACTGGCGTTCTCCGCCACGCCCACCACCTGGCCGTGATTGTTGATGCCGGTGGCCCTGCTCCAGCTTACACCTGGAAGAGTCCCCAGGTCGGTGATGGTGTAGAGACTCACCGCCTGCGCCGGCCCAGCCCCCAGGCTCCCGGCTACCCAAAGCGCCACGGCCACGGTTCCCCCTCTGAGCCACCCCCTGTGAGAGCTCCTCCGCACCTTTCTCCCCACTGTGCTTGTCTGTCCCATAGTCGAGTCCTCCTTGTGGTGATATCGTCGCTTTGTTTTTTATCTGGTATATGTGAACGCCGGTGAAAGACCGGCCCCTCCGATGCTCATCGACTCATCCTCTCCTCTCCGCCCGTCGGGGGCACGCGACCCCCTGGCCGGCCCCTCTGATCCCCGGAGTCCCCCTTCTCTGATCTGAAGACCAAGGCTCCTTGCTGAGCCGAGGAGCCAGGCTCCTTGAGCCGCCAAGGCCTTGCCCCGGAACACGCCACAGGGCCTGGTGCGCCTTGAGAAGCCGAGCGGAGCACCGGTCCGAAGCAAGGCCCTCGGTCCTCCCGCCGACTTGTGCGGCTCTCCTGGGCGGGCCCCTCCACTCAAGGCACGTGCCCGCGCCCGGCCATCTCACTACTCGCTCACTCTCTCGCCCTTCCACACCGGCCACCCTCTCGCCCGCTGTCCCAGCAACGCCCCCCTGCTGGATTCACCGCTTCGCTCCCTCATCACCACCCCGAGCCGGCACAGATGCGCCTGTCTAGGACACTGAGGGGAATCCTGTCAACCCCTCTTTCGGAGGGAATGCAGGGCCACCATCCGTCCGGGGCTCGGGAGACCAGGAACGACTCCCGATACCTTTCTCTGGTGATACCTTTTCTCCGGTACAGGTATGGCCTGTCACGGTCGAACAGCCCGATGTCTCTCGATCTCTGTTCATCGAAGAAGACGTCACTCATGGCTAGCTTTCTTCACAAAAACCGGCAACCGTCCAAGGAACGGCCGGTCCACCGGCCATGTCTTGCGCCTATTGCACCGATCTCCTAGAATGCGACCCGCTCACGGAATCACGCGAGTTGGCCCCATCGCTAATCAGAGGCGCCAGACCGGCGCCGTAACGACAACATGGAGGTATGGCATGAACGCAGTGAACGGTGTTGTGGCTGTCACAATGACGTCGGCGCTTTTATTCGGCATGGCATCGTACCCTCCCGCCGAAGCCGGCACGCCCGCCGAAGCCGGCACGATTGAGTCGCTGGTCATGGTGGACGCGAAGGGAAAGACGCTCGGCCCCGTCGTCGAGTTGGCCGGCCCCTTCTTTAAGTTGCCTCTTGTTCCATTCAAAGCGGGCGATTCCATCTTCGTCCTGTCGATCTTCAAAAACAAAGTCGCCGGGAGCGGGAATCCCGTCAACCTCTACTTCGACAATCGGCGCTGTGATCACAAGACCGGTCAAGCCGTCGCCGCTTTGGACGAAATCATCACAAAGGAAGCAGCACGAGACGAGGCGTTCTGGTCCTTTGTCGGTGCGGATGGGAAGACGGTTTATGTCCCCACGCCCAATGCGCAACCGATGAAATCCTTCAAAGTTCAATCCAGGCTCTATGTCGAGCCGAACGGAAATGTCGAATGTCAGGAATACCCCAAATTCATTCCCATAGCCATTCCGGCGACGGCCATTGAAAACTTTCTGGACACATTCACGCCGCCGTTTTCGGTTGACGCCGTGGTCAAGAAGTAGCCAGCGTTGAACACATCTGGGACAAGGCCAGCGAGTAAGAGCACCCCATGCCGGCCGGCTCGTATCGTATGACTATGCTGCGACGTTGCTTCCGAACCAGCCGGAAGGCGGCCGCAATCAGGTTGGTGTGGGGAACGAGCCCCCGTCATAGCTCGCCATGACCACTGATGCCGAGCATCCGACAGAAGAGACGCCGGTTCTCCGACGTCTCATTCCGCTCGGAGACTCGGCCGTCACCGTGGAGTTTGGAGACACAATCGATCCGGAAATCAACGCCCTCGTCATTTCCTACGCGAACAGGATCGTCGAGCAAGGTTGGAGTGGAATTGTGGACATCGTCCCCACCTATCGGTCGATCACCATTCATTACGATCCGGTTCAGTGGGACGTGACCGCCTTGACCGACCGGTTGCTGACCATCCCTCGCCTGAATCCGCATGAAGAGAAGTCGCAGGGGACGCTGCACGAGATCCCGGTCTTGTACGGTGGCGACTCTGGACCAGACTTGGAAGACGTGGCATCCTTCTCGGGATTGGAGCCATCCGAGGTCGTCGCCTTGCATACCTCCGTTCGCTATCGCGTCTATATGCTCGGGTTCACCCCTGGATTTCCCTATCTGGGTTTGCTCCCAGAAAAACTGGCGATGCCTCGACTCCCGACGCCACGTCCGAGAGTCCCGCCCGGATCGGTCGGCCTCGCCGACCGGCAGACCGGCATCTACCCGATCGAGACTCCGGGAGGCTGGAGACTGATCGGCCGAACTCCCATTCCCTTGTATCGCCGAAATGGGTCCACACCCTTTTTGCTCAAGCCTGGCGATCTGGTTCAATTCCGGCCAATCGAGCCGGGCGAATTCGAACGGCTCAGTCGTCAAATGATCCATGAGGACCATCGACCTTAACAGCGACCTCGGTGAGTACGACAGCGCGGAATTTCTCTCCCGCGAAGCCGAACTGATGCCGCTTCTCACATCGGTCAACATCGCCTGTGGCGCGCACGCCGGCCATCCGACCCTCATGCGCCGAACCGCACGACTGGCAGCCGAACATGGTGTGGCGATCGGCGCCCATCCGGGATTTCCCAACAAGGGAGACTTCGGCCGGGGCGACCGCCGCGCATCCCCAGATCAAGTCGCATCCCTGGTCATCGAACAACTTACCACCCTGTCACAGGTCTTGATGGAAGAACGTCTGCCTCTCCGCCACGTCAAGCTCCACGGCGCGCTCTATCACTTCGTGAGCTGGAGCCATGACGCCGCCGAATCATTCGTCCAAACCGTGGCGGCCTTCGATCGTCAACTGCTGATCGTCGCACCGGCCGGTTCCTTCTTGATCGCGAGTGCGGAACGAGCGGGCCTGGGAGTCGTCCAAGAAGCTTTCGCCGATCGCACCTACCGAGCCGACGGCACCCTCGTGCCCCGTTCCGATGCGGCCGCCCTGCTCCGGACCGACCAGCAGGTCCTTCGCCAATTACGCGAGATCCTTCAAGGCTTCGTCACCAGTATCGACGGGCTGCGTGTCCCTCTCCACGCCGACAGTCTGTGCATCCATGCCGATACGCCGCGGAGCGTTGACCTCGCCCGCCTCATTCGAGCAGAACTTGAATCGGCGGGATACCGATTGGCCCCTCCGAAACGTCCTTAACCGCCATGTCCCGGATCGAGCATAGGATGACACGCAAACGGGCCGAGATCGACGTCGCTAAACCGGGCTGGCTCACGACCATCCAGGACCTGGGGCGCTACGGCTACCAGCGATACGGCATGCCGAGTGCGGGCGCAATGGACCGGTTCGCAGCCGTAGTAGCCAATCGCTTAGTCGGGAATCCCGATCAGGCGGCCGTGCTCGAATGTACCCTCAAGGGCCCGGAACTCCTTTTTCGTGATGACGCACTCATGGCCGTCACCGGAGCGGATCTCTCTCCGACTCTTAACGGAAGCGACATTCCTCTCTGGACATGTCTCACCGTTCGACGCGGCGGCCGGCTCCGATTTGGCACACGGCGCATCGGGGTTCGTTGTTACCTCGCCATCGGCGGAGGCTTCGACGTCCCGCTGGTCCTGGGAAGCCGCTCCACCCATTGCCCGAGCCGAACCGGAGGGCTCGACGGGCGGCCGTTGCGAGCGGGAGATCTGCTGCTGGGCGGTCCATTTGGCAGTGACGTCGAGCGGTTGGTCGGGCGACGGCTGCCCGATCGATTGCTCCCCCGTTATGATCGATCCATCGTCGCGCGCATCATTCTTGATTCTCGTCGCGAATGGTTCCACAGCGCCGCGTTCACCACGCTCACAAATTCCGTTTACATGGTCGCTCCTCAATCCGATCGCATGGGCTATCGTTTGATAGGCCCCCCGCTCCCTCGCACCGGTGCACACCGCTTCATCTCAGAAGGGACGGTGACAGGCGCGTTGCAAGTCCCGGCCGACGGGCAACCGATTCTTCTGATGGCTGATCGCCAGACCACCGGGGGCTATCCTCCCATCGCCACCGTCATCTCAGTCGATGTGCCCCTCGCTGCCCAATTGGGTCCCGGCGACACCGTCCGGTTTGTTTCCTGTTCGATTGTCGAAGCCCAGGCCCTCTTGCGAACCCGACATCACCTTCTCGATGCGGCTCTTCCTCCCGTCGCAATCAACCGGCCGTCTCTTTGACGAAAGGAACTTGCCAGCAGCTCGCCGAGGCGCCTCACCGAGATGGTTCTGCGCAATCGCTCACATTTTATGCTATGGTGCAGTGTCCGATCGATCACTCAACTGGAGATTGCTATGAGCCGCTTGTGGAGAAACCTGACGATGTTGATGACAGCCGCCGTCATGTCGTCGGTCGCATCGGCCGCCGGGCCACCTTGCGACAAGTACCCACCCGCCAAACAAGCCCGCTGCGCCGAGATATGGAAAGAGCTGAACGAGCAAGACGGACCGATCATCGCCCAATTCGGACTCGATCAGCAAAGACGCCGGGAGGAAGGAACCATCGACGCCCGGCGGCACCTGGCCGAAAACATGGCGTTCATCAAACAATCGACCGAGAAGCGGCTTGAACGGCTCAAAGAGCGGATGGCGAGGGAGTAACGGGACGTTTGGACGATCCGCCCCTACGAAGCCCGGATAAACTGATTTGTTTCCTTTTCCCACCCGATTTCGGTCTCAGGCCCATGCCCGGTCACGACGACCGTGGCGTCGTCGAGGGTATAGAGCCGTTCTCTGATCGATCGTTCAATGGCGTCAGGGTCGCCGCCCCAGAGGTCGGTACGGCCGATGCTGCCCCGAAAAAGGGTATCCCCTGCCAACACCAGCTTGTCGGCCGGGACATGAAAGCTCATCGAACCCGGCGTATGGCCTGGCGTATGGAGCGCGAAAAGGGGGATCTCCCCGACAAACAATCGTTCTTCATCCCTGAGCCAATACTCCGGCATTGGGACGATTGCGGAGGGCACCCCGAACAGCCGGCATTGGATATCGAGATTCTTCCAGAGATCGAGGTCGTCCTGGTGCAGGCACAAGATCGCCCCCGTCGCCTCTTTCAACGAACCGGCCGCGAGAAAATGGTCGAAATGGGCATGGGTGTGCAGGATGTGACTCACCGTCAGGCCGAGCCGCCGCACTTCTCCCAGAATCCGTCCCGGATCACCGCCGGGATCGACGATGATCGCCTGTTTTGTCACGGGATCGCCGATGATCGAACAGTTGCACCCGAGCGGAGGAACGGCGAAGGTTTTTCGAATCAGTCCGGCCATGGACGCGCATGCTACCGTTCCTCACCTCTTCGACGCAAGCTACGGGAATTCTTCTCCTTCCTCATCCCGGATGATCCATACGACGTCCGTCTCGAGGATCGTCCATTCCGATCCCTTTCGATGAAACCACACGAGAAAACCGGCGCCTGTGTCGTCAGGCCTGAAATGTTCCACATAGAGCAATGCCTGATCATTGCGTAGCGTCCGCCCGATCCTCGAAAGGGCCACACGTTCGGACAACGACGGAGGCGTCTGCGTCAAGAGACCGACCTTCAAGGGCCTCATGGACAAGGCTTCCGGCTCTTCCATCAACCCGTCCGACAGAAACCGATATCGAGCGCCGAAACGGAAGAGCCCTTCAAGGCGAGCGGAGACGCGATTTGCCTGCACAAAGTCATGCACCAGCTCTTCCGGAAGACGTGCCTTGAAATAATTCTGTTCATGAAACCAATCGACCGTCAGCGGTCCCGTTTGGTTCGGCAACAGCCGACCGACGGTCATCCGCTCAATCAATAAGAACCGCGTGTGAGCGGATAGAAACAGCCGCTCGATTGCCCGATCGTACAGGAGATAATCTTCGGCAGGCACTTCCACCACTCCCCCGCCCGCCTCGCCGCCGAACGTCGCCTGCCACGGCAATCCCAGCCAGCATCCCACCGTCAGGACGGCCACCAGTTTTCTCATGATCGAAGCATACAAGGCCGTTTCCGAGACGGTCAAACGTTCGGGCATGGACAACCTGCGGGAAAGCATGGATAATCGGGCCGGCTTTTCGGGAGACCTCTTCTATGTTTCGGGCCGGTCATCCTGTTTATCGTCTGCTGGTCATCGGCGCGCTCGCCCTTTCATCGGCCCTCGTCAGTTGCGGCCCGGACGATGCTCCTCTCAAAGCGGAAAACGAGGCGCTGAAGAAGCAAGTGGCCAAGCAAGAATCCCTATTGACCTCGCTTCAAGACGGTAATCGCGTCATGCAGCAGCAAATCGATCTGCTGAACCAGGAACTCCGCGACGCTAAACAGGCCACCGAATCGGCCAAAGAAGCGACCGCCCGCCTGAATGAACAACTGGAGGCCCAACTCGCACAGGTCAAGCGGATGAGCGCGGAGATTCAGCGGACGGCCCAGGCCCAAGCGGCCCTGTCCATCAAGGTCGATGACAAAGGAGTCCAGTTCGAGACCATTCCCCACTCCCTGAACGCCGTTGCCAAAATAACGGAAGAAGCCTTGGCAAGAAACGGCTATCAGATCAAAGCCGGCTTCAGAACCGATCAAAGGGCCGTCTACGTGACGGACCGCAAAATCTCATCCCCCGCCTCGCTCGAAATCGCCGGTTTTCGGAACCAATATCTTATCTCCCTTCAAGCCGTGCCGGGAAATGCTACGAAACTCGGCGTCAAGGCGGAGTTTGAAAAAGTCGCCCAGGGCGGGCGCATACTGGCTGTCAGCGCGGAGGAGACGGCGGAAATCGAACGGCGTCTGATCGGCGAAATCAACAAGGCGCTCAACGCGCCAGGCAGGACGTGATCCTGCGCCCAGTACCATCCGGCCGTTGTGCTCGCTGAATTATCCCGTCCTCGCCGGCGTCAGGGCCTGATCGGGTCCCATGGAAATCATCACGATCAGGAGCCGACCGCATCGGGTGCCCACCTCGCGGCGTTCCGCAACAATCGCTCGTTTTCTTCGTCGCACATGTCCCTCGTGCTACCATCACGTTTTGATGAATCCTCCGACCGGCACGCACGACTTCCGCACGCTGATCCGCTCCTCTCATCCACTCATTGCAATCGACACGGTCGAAGAGGATCGCGTGTTGGCCTTGCTTCAGTCGGTCACGACGCAAGAGCGGATGCCCCTCTTCGAGTGGTCCCTCACCAGGGGCCTGACTCGATCCGACGGGCCGACGCTCAGCAAATTGACCGCCACACCGCTGGCGCTCCTCCAACACCTGCACGGATTGACGGTCGAAGCGGTTTTTTGGCTCAAGGATCTCGCGCCGCATCTGCAGGACCCGCAAGTCGCGCGCCAGCTTCGAGAGGTGGCAGCCGTGTTCTGCCGATCGCGCGCTACCTGCGTGATCACCGGCCATCCCCTCATCCTCCCGCCCGACATTGAGCGTCTCGCGGTTCGATTCGAACTGCGATTGCCCGATACCAACGAGCTGCGATCCATGCTCCATAACCTGCTCCATTCACTCGGACCGAGGCTGACACCGCAACCGACCGACGCGGTCAGACTCACACCGAGCAAAGCCGGTCAGGCCGACACCACTCCAAGGACGGATGACGGGACCGACGAGCACGAAACCGTACTCCGCGCCTTGCGCGGCCTCACGCTCCATCAAGCCCGCCAGATCGTTACGCAGTGTCTCGTCGAGAACGGATGCCTCTCCGCCTCGGCCGTTCAGGCCATCATCAAGCGGAAGATCCAACTCATCAAGGACGGGGGACTGCTGGAATACTACCCTCTTGAGGACAATCAGTTCGAGCTGGGCGGCTTTGCCAACTTGAAGGCGTGGTTGGACCGGACCCAAATGGGGTTTACAGACGAGGCCAAGGCGCTCAATCTCCCGCCTCCCCGCGGCATCATGCTCGTGGGCGTCCCAGGTTGCGGAAAATCGCTTGCAGCCAAGGCCGTCGCCCGCTCATGGCAACTGCCGCTGCTCAAACTCGATGCAGGACGACTGTTCGATAAGTTCGTCGGCGAGTCGGAGAAAAACTTCCGCAGAGCGATCGAGATGGCTGAATCCTTGTCGCCGATCGTGCTCTGGATCGACGAAATCGAAAAGGCCATGGCGGGGGGACGCGGGGACGGCGAGGCCGACGCGGGTTTGAGCCGCCGGCTATTCGGCGCCTTCCTCACCTGGTTGCAAGAGAAAAAACAGGAAGTCTTCGTCATCGCCACCGCTAACGATCTCTCATCACTACCGCCCGAACTGCTGCGCAAGGGCCGATTCGATGAGATTTTTTTTGTGGATTTGCCAGACGATGAAGAACGGAAGGCCATTTGGAGGATCCATTTGCACCTTCGGAAGCAGGACGTGACGCGCTTCGATCTGACCAAACTGGCCAGTGCCAGCGACGGTTTCAGCGGATCCGAGATCGAACAAGTCGTTGTCGCATCCCTCTATCAGGCGTTATATCAGCGGACCCCGCTGACGACCGATCTTTTGATCGAGGAACTGACCAAGACCGTTCCGCTTTCCGTCACCAGACACGAAGACATCGACGAACTCAGGCGGACGGCTTACGGACGGTTTATCAGCGTGCGGTAACGGCGACGTGACCTCTTTCATCCCGACGGCCTTCACGGTCTCGACGGTTGCCCGCCGCCTGAACCGCTTTCCCTCTGCCAGTGCCCCCCAACGGTCATGAACCCGTCTCGATGTGTACAAATCGACTTCCATGAAAGAGCCACCCCACGAGCCGCTTGCCCACCTTTCCGCATACCTCGTTTCATCAATTTTTTCCGTCGTCCCGTTACAGTCCCGACACGGAGCCGCCGATAAGAACCTGCAAGGACGAGAAAAAGAACCGACACCGTGCCCTTACGTTCACGGCACTGTCGTCCCGTAACCTGTTACAATACCTTTATGACGCTCTCCTCAAAGCACACGAGAATGCCGCCTCCCACGTCTCTCCGCCACGCCTTGGTGAACGTGCGGCACGGTCTTTTGAAATTGCATAAGGCGCTCATCGTAGCGGAACAGATCACCTTTGAGCGAATTTATGGACGCATCGATTCGACCAGCCAATTGCTCCAGTTGGTCATGAACGACCCCTGGTTTACGTGGCTTCATCCTCTCTCCAACTTGATCATACGCATCGACGAGTTACTAGAGAAAGAAGAACGTGTCGTCGCGGAACAAGCGGTCTTTCTCGTCGCTGAAGCACGAGCCTTGATCCGCCCATCCGAAGAGGGAGACGGGTTTGAGCGGAGTTATTACGAAGCGCTGCAGCGGGCCCCCGACGTCGTCATGGCCCATTGCGAAATGAAAAAGCTGTTGAACCTTCCTCTCGCCTGAGGATCGCACCGCTTCTTGGTCGGTTTCTCCGCGACGATCGTCTCTTTCTTAATCTCGGCCGTGTTTGCCATGGCCTCTGGCCTTGTCACGTCCCTGTTTCCCATGCTCGCCAGCCGCTTCATCGGCTCGATCGAGCCCTCGTTTGCGATGATCTCCGTCCCGCCGATGCTTGTGTTTGCCCTTTCCTTTCCCCTTCTCTTTATCGTCGTCTCCCTCTTTTCCCCCACCGTTGTCGCGCTCTCTGTCGTGCTTCTTCCGCTTCATTTTCTTCTCTTTTTCCTTCTCCTCAACCGAATCCCGCTCCTTCACGGACTCCTGTATCGTCGGAGAAGGAGACGTCACAGAGGCGGGAGACTCCACGGCCTCTTCTTGGGCGTACACATTCAAAAACGTCGTGAACAGCGCAACGGCGATAGCGGCGGCAACAACCTTGATCATCAATCCCTCCTCCTTCTAATAAAGGCTCCGGACTCCGATGGCACCTGTCGCCGGCGTATTTTCCCCTACCATGACATAACCTATCTAAGGATCAAGCAGCTCTTGAAAATTTTTCGGCTCGAACGCCGCTCACCCACATCATCTTCATCTTGAAGTGCTTTCGACTCCGCTCATGCTCAGAGGAGATCAATCTCCATCCGCCGGTCTGGAAAGCACCACACTTTTGCTCGGCCTGCGGCAAAGATTTTTCGGACTGTGCTATCATAAGCCGCACGTGCAAATAATTTTTTCCCAGGAGGTATCATGACCATCATGCTGATCGGGTTTACGGTTTTTACGGCGTTTGTCTGGTTTTTCGGGACTGTGATGGCGGGCTTGGCCTGGAGGGTGTTCGAGGGAGAATCCAATAAAATCATTCGTCAGGCCCAGCAAAGTAACACGGCCTCGATTGCTCCGCCCAAACATCCGTTGGGGCCAAGGAGCGGAAAGTCGGCTCCACCTTCACCAGGTAATGGCCCTCGTTTCTATATCGATAGAAGACAGACAAGCCCGCGCTAAAAGAGAAAGGGGCCAATGAAAACGCTCGGAAAGAAGGGAAACAACACGGTCGGGAAGAGGCCTTTATGTCCGGTTGCGATCACAACCGAGCGCGTTTTGCTGACTTCCCGGCCCGTAAATACCGGTCGATGCCAGCGGCCATCTTGCGCCCTTCGGCGATGGCCCAGACGATGAGCGATGCCCCACGCTTCGTATCACCCCCGGCAAAGACGCCGTCAAGATTCGTCATAAAGTGTTCATCCACCTGAACGCCGCCTCGCTGGTCATACTTGACCCCCAGGCTGTCAAGCAGACCCTGCTTGACCGGCCCGGTAAACCCCATGGCCAGCAGTACCAGATCGACATCCATCTCAAACTCGGTGTTGGGGATCGGGGTGAATTTTCCGTTTTCATAGGCCACGCGGTGGGCGTACAACTTGGTGACGCGACCGTTCTGCCCGCCGAATTTCGTGGTGGACACGCTCCATTGCCGATCACAACCCTCCTCATGCGCGTGTGAGGTGCGCAACTGCATAGGCCAGAGCGGCCAGGGAGTTGACTCAGCCCGTTGCGGGGGCGGCTCCGGCAACAGTTCGAATTGATGCACTTCTCGACATCCCTGTCGATGCGCCGTTCCCAAACAGTCGGACCCCGTATCGCCGCCGCCGATAATGACCACCCGCTTGTCCTTCGCGGTAATCGGCTCATCCGTGATCGGATCTCCGGCATTCCGTTTGTTTTGCTGAGTGAGATAGTCCATCGCGAAGTGGATGCCGCTCAACTCGCGTCCGGGCACACGGAGATCTCTTGCCTGCTCCGCGCCGAGCGTGAGCCCTACGGCATCAAATCGCTTAAGCAGCTCATCCCCGGACAGATCTTTTCCGACCGTCACGTTGGTCACGAATGTAACGCCTTCCGCCCGCATCTGGTCGAGGCGACGGTCGATGACCCACTTCTCCATCTTGAAGTCGGGAATTCCATACCGTAGCAACCCGCCGATGCGATCCGCCTTCTCAAACACCGTGACATCATGGCCGGCGCGGCACAACTGCTGCGCCGCCGCCAGTCCAGCCGGGCCGGATCCGACGATGGCCACCGTTTTGCCCGTCCTGGCGACAGGCAGAATCGGCTCGACCAACCCCTCGCTGAATCCGTGCTCGATGATATTCCATTCGATGATCCGAATGGAGACCGGATCTTCGTTGATCCCCAATACACAGGCGGACTCGCATGGCGCCGGACAAAGACGCCCGGTGAATTCGGGGAAATTATTGGTGGCATGCAGCGCCTTGAGAGCGCTGAGCCACCTGCCGCGGTAGATAAGGTCGTTCCACTCAGGGATCAGATTGACGACCGGACAACCGTTGGTGCTTTGGCAAAACGGGACGCCGCAATCCATGCAACGCGCCCCCTGCACCCGCAACTTCTCGTCGGAGATCGGCTCGTACAGTTCCTTCCAGTCTTTGACGCGTAATTCGACGGGACGCCGCTTCGGTCCCTCGCGCGCGAATTTGATAAAACCCCTCGGATCTCCCATCTGGTTCCAACGCTCCGACGAACGTCCTAGTGCGCGGCACCGGCTTTGCGTTTGCGCTCTTCGAGCACCCGCTTGTAGTCGGTCGGCATCACCTTCACGAATTTGGGCAACATGGCCTCCCAGGCGTCAAGAATCCGTTTCGCGTTTCGGCTGCCGGTATACATGAAATGCGACGCGATCATCTCATGCAGCATCTTTTTGTCTTCGTCCGTCTTCACTGTTTCAAGCTCGACCATGCCGAGATTGCAGCGGGACTCAAATTTTCCAAACTCGTTCAAGACGAAGGCGACGCCGCCCGACATCCCGGCGGCGAAATTTCGGCCGGTGCTCCCCAGCACGACCACCACGCCGCCCGTCATATATTCGCAGCCGTGATCGCCCGTGCCCTCGACGACGGCGCGCGCACCGCTGTTACGGACCGCAAACCGTTCTCCCGCTATGCCGTAAAAATAGGCTTCGCCCTGCGTCGCGCCGTACAGTGACGTATTGCCGATCAAGATCGTCTCTTCGGGGTTGAACGTCGCCTCTTTGGGCGGGAAGACGATGATTTTTCCTCCCGACAAACCCTTGCCCAAATAATCATTGGACTCCCCTTCAAGAATCAAAGTGACCCCTCGCGCAAGAAACGCGCCGAACGACTGCCCCGCCGAACCGGTAAATTTGATCGTGATGGTATCAGGCGGCAAGCCTTCCAGCCCATACCGTCTCGCGATGCGTCCGGACAACATCGTCCCAACCGCGCGATTCATGTTACGGATCGGCAGATCGAGTTTGACCGATTCGCCTCGTTCGATCGCCGGGGCGCAGAACTCGATCAACTTTCTGTCGAGGACGTCCGCAATTCCATGGTCTTGAACCTGCACGCAGTGGCGAGCCGTGTCCGGGCTGACCTCCGGCATCGTCAACAAGGCCGTCAGATCCAACCCCTTGGCCTTCCAGTGATCGATCGCCTTGTGAGCCTTGAGTTTGTCCACTCGTCCAACCATCTCGCCGACCGTGCGGAATCCAAGACCGGCCATGATTCTCCGCAACTCTTCGGCAACGAAGAAAAAGTAGTTCACCACGTGCTCGGGCCGCCCCGTGAACTTTTTCCGAAGCGCGGGATCTTGCGTCGCCACTCCGACCGGACAGGTATTGAGGTGGCACTTCCGCATCATGATGCACCCCTCGACGATCAACGGCGCCGTCGAAAAACCGAATTCCTCGGCTCCCAGAAGCGCCGCGATAGCGACGTCGCGGCCGGTTTTCAACTGGCCGTCCGTTTCCACGCGAATCCGTCCACGAAGATTGTTCAGCACGAGTGTTTGATGGGTCTCGGCCAATCCCAACTCCCACGGAATGCCCGCGTACTTAATGGAAGAGAGCGGCGAGGCACCGGTACCGCCCGAATCTCCGCTGATCAGCACCTTGTCCGCATGGGCCTTGGCGACGCCGGCTGCCACGGTTCCGACTCCCACCTCCGCAACCAGCTTGACAGAAATATCCGCCTCCGGATTGGCGTTTTTCAGATCAAAAATCAGTTGAGCCAAGTCTTCGATCGAATAGATGTCGTGGTGCGGCGGCGGCGAGATCAACTGCACGCCAGGAGTCGAATACCGCATCCGCGCGATGACTTCATCGACTTTATGCCCGGGCAATTGCCCGCCCTCGCCCGGCTTGGCTCCCTGCGCCATCTTGATCTGTAACTCTCTGGCATTGACCAAATAATGGGCCGTCACGCCGAACCGGGCCGATGCCACCTGTTTGATGTAGGAATTCTTCGAGTCGCCGTTGGGGAGCGGAATGAATCGCTCTGGGTCCTCGCCGCCTTCCCCCGTATTGCTCTTCGCACCGATCCGATTCATCGCGATCGCGAGCGTTTCATGGGCTTCCTTGCTGATCGCTCCGAACGACATCGCTCCGGTCGTAAAGCGTTTGACGATCTCTTTCGCCGGCTCAACCTCCTCGAGCGGAATGGGCTCCGGCAGAAACTTAAAATCGAGCAGCCCCCGCAAATTCGAGCGCCGCTTGCTCTCATCGTTTACCAGTTGCGCAAATTCCTCATAGATCTTGGGGTCGTTGAACCTGGTCGCGTGTTGGAGCTTGTAGATCGTCTCGGGATTCCAGTTGTGATGCTCACCCTGGACACGGTAGTGAATCTCTCCACCGAAATCGAGTTGACGGATCGGGGTCGGCTCATAGGCCACGCGATGCCGGCGGAGGGTTTCTTCCCCGATTTCCCGAATACCGATGCCTTCAATGCGCGAAGCGGTGCCCGTGAAATAGCGGTCGATCAGTTCACGATTGAGGCCGATGGCCTCAAAAATCTGCGCGCCGCAATAGGATTGCACGGTCGAAATCCCCATTTTTGAAAAGATCTTGAGCAATCCCTTTCCGACAGCCTTGATATATTTTCCCTCGGCGGTCTGCGCATCCAACCCTTCAGGCAAATAGCCGTCCCGTTCCATGTCCACCAGAGACTCAAATACCAGATAGGGATTCACCGTCCCGGCGCCGAATCCGATGAGACAGGCGAAATGATGCACGTCGCGCGGCTCGCCGCTCTCGACGATAAGTCCCACTTCCGTCCTTGTACATTCACGAATCAAATGATGATGGACCGCCGAGATGCCGAGCAAGCTGGGAATCGGCGCCCACTCGTCGTTCACGCCGCGATCGCTCAAAATCAGGAACTTATAGCCTTCACGAATCGCCTGCGAAGCCTGGCGGCAAAGGTCGTCCACGGCTGATTCCAATCCATCCGGTCCTCCGGCGACCCGAAAGAGCATCTTGAGCGTCTTGCTTTTGAAGTGCGGATCCGCGATTTCCCGAATTTTCTGAAGGTCGGCGTTCGTCAGGATCGGCTGTTTGACGCGGATCCGGCGGCACGACTCGGGATGTTCCTCCATGAGATTCGGCTTCGGCCCGATGCTGGTGGAAAGCGACATGACCAGCTCTTCGCGAATCGGATCGATCGGCGGATTCGTCACCTGGGCAAAGAGCTGTTTGAAATATTTGAAGAGCAGTTGCGGGCGTTCGGACAAGATGGCGAGCGGCGTGTCGGTCCCCATTGAGGAGACCGCTTCCTGCCCGTCCACGACCATCGGCGTAATGACCATCTTCAATTCTTCGACCGTATAGCCGAAGGCTTGCTGTCGCTGACGAATGGTCGGATGGTCCGGCTGGGGCACGTTGAGCGGTTCCGGCAACTCATCGAGAGAAATTCGATACTGGGTCACCCACGCGCGGTAGGGCTTTCGGCCAGCGATCTCCGCTTTGACTTCTTCGTCATCGATGATCCGCCCCTGCACCGTATCCACAAGAAACATACGACCCGGCATCAGCCGTCCCTTTTGGTGGACCCGCTGGATATCCAGGGGAAGAACTCCGGCTTCCGACGCCAATACGACCAACCCGTCCGTCGTCACCGTATAACGACACGGCCGCAAGCCGTTTCGATCCAACGTAGCGCCGATCAGTTTGCCATCCGTAAAACACACGGCGGCCGGCCCGTCCCACGGCTCCTGCATCGCGGCATGGTATTCGTAAAATCCGCGACGATCGAGATCCATCTGCGGATTGCCGACCCACGGCTCCGGGATCAGCATCATCATGGCATGCGGCAACGAGCGCCCGCCCATCGTCAGGAACTCGACCGCGTTGTCGAGACACGCCGAATCGCTTTGGTGCTCATCGATGATAGGAAACAGTTTGACGATATCCGGACCGAACAGATCGGAATTCAATCGGCCCTGTCGAGCCTTCATCCAATTTACGTTGCCCTTCAACGTATTGATTTCCCCGTTGTGGCAGATGTACCGATAGGGATGCGCCAACGGCCAGGTGGGGAACGTATTCGTGCTGAAACGCGAATGAACCAACGCCAACGCGCTGACCAGCGAGTCATCCTGCAGATCCTGATAGTACTCCGCCATCTGATGCGGGAGCAGCAACCCCTTGTACACGATCGTATTGACGGACAAGCTGGCCACGTAAAAATAGTCGCGCCCTTGAATGGCCGATTCACGGATCGCGCGTTCCACGCGCTTGCGGACGACGTACAACTTACGCTCGAACTGGGCCTCGTTAAAAATATCCCGTGCGATGAAGACCTGGCGCATGAAGGGTTCCGTGCGCCTCGCCACTTCCCCGATGACATCGCTCTTGACGGGCACGTCTCTCCAGCCGAGCAGCCGCAACCCTTCTTCTTTAATGACGTCGCCAAACACCTGTTCGCACTGACGCCGCTGATCCTCCAGCGGCGGAAGAAACACCATGCCGACGCCATATTCGCCGGCCTCTCCCAACGAGACGCCAACATCGGCTGCCGCCCGTTTCAAAAACGCATGGGGAATCTGCAGCAGAATACCGGCGCCGTCGCCGGTCCGCGGATCGCTTCCCTGCGCGCCGCGATGCGCGAGGTGTTCTAAAACCTGGAGCCCTTTTTGGACGATGTCATGAGACTTCTGTCCCTTGATGTTGACCACAAAGCCGATTCCGCAGGAATCTCGTTCGTATTGGGGGTCGTAGAGCCCTTGCTTGAGAGGAAAGCCTGGAACGTTCATGTCCCGTATCCTGTTCACATTGTGGGGAAGTTTCCTGATCGGACGGAGCGCACCAAACGAGGAGATGTGGACCGAGTTGATTTCATCATGCTCCGGCTGAACCCCTCAGCCGATTCTCACGGAGGAACTTACTGGATGGGTCCTCTCTCTGTCAAGGTTGGTATCCACTGCTCCTGATCCAGCCACCGTTTGCTTGACTTTATTTCCCACTCTGCCATACCATCCCCCTCCATGAGCGGAGGGCCCGTGATCTCAACCATCAACACCATGGCGGACGTCTGGGAGGCGTATCGCCACGAACTGGAAGAAGTCGAGGAGCGAGTGAAGCAAAACCTCGATTCCAGCGTCGCACTCGTCAACACGGTGGCCGCCCAGATCTTAAGCGGCGGTGGAAAACGCATCAGGCCGCTTCTTCTTTTGTTGAGCGCCCGGCTCTGCGGCTACGCCGACAAAGAGCACTATCAATTGGGGAGCCTGGTGGAATTTATCCACACCGCCACGTTGTTGCACGACGACGTCGTCGACGAAGCTGATCTCCGACGAGGCCGACGGACCGCCCGACGGGTCTGGGGCAACCAAATCAGCATCCTCGTGGGCGACTACCTCTATACCAGGGCCATGTGCCGGGTCGTGGAATTCCGAAGCCAGAGCATCAACGAAGTGCTGGCCGAGGCCTGCAAGAAAATGGCGGAGGGAGAAGTCCTCCAGTTGTACTACAACGGCAATCCATCCATCCCCGAAAGCGACTACATCAAAATCGTCGAGCACAAAACCGCCGGGTTGATCGCAGCCGCCTGTCGCATGGGCGCCATCCTGGCCGAAGCCTCCGAAGCGCAGCAAGAGGCTCTGTTTCGATTCGGGCAGTATGTGGGGATCGCCTTCCAGGTCGCCGACGACACCCTGGACTATACGGCAAACGGCACTTCGCTGGGGAAAACCATCGGCCAGGATCTGCGGCAGGGGAAAGCCACGCTTCCGTTGCTCCACCTGCTCCGGCAGTGCTCGGAACAGGACGCGCACATGATCAAAGACCGAATGGAAACCAGAACCCTGAGCGCCGCCGACTTGGAACGGATTCTGTTTCTTATGACGGAATATGGGTCGATCACCTATGCGATGGATCGGGCCCGGACATACGTGGCCGCAGCCAAGCGGGAGCTCGATCTGTTCGAGGACAGTCAGGCGCGGCGTGCCTTGGCAGTCGCCGCCGATTACATGATCACCAGAGATCGATAGCCGTCTTCCCGCCTGTTCATATCGCAGAACGGCCTTGGGAACAAACTCCCCGCGGGATGGTAAGACTCATTTCTCAGTCGATATAAATCGCTCAACCATCGTCACACGGAGCAAGAGGTCCGGTCATGGCAGAGATTTTTCCGTTTCACGGCACACTCTACGACCCCGCCGTTGTGGGCGACATCAAAGAGGTGGTCGCCCCCCCCTACGACATCATCGACGCGGCCGGTCAGGACGCACTTCATCGACGTCATCCCCACAATATCATTCGCTTGGAATTGGGACTCGACCAACCGGGAGACGGACAAACCGAGAATCGCTACACCCGAGCTGCCGCCACATTGCGCGAATGGCTGGCAAGCGGCGTGCTCAAACGAGACCAGCAACCGGCTCTCTACTACCATACTATTGAATATCGCCCCCCCTCATCCGGCGCCGACACAACAGCGTCAAACGTCCTGCGCGGATTTCTCGCGTTGGTCAAGCTCGAGGCGTTGGACTCCGGGCGGATCTATCCCCATGAAAACACCAGGGCTGAGGCGAAAACCGACCGCCTGAACCTGTTGCAGGCCTGCAGAGCGAACGTGAGCCCCATATGGTCGCTGTATTCCGATCCGGAGGGCAACGTGATCGGACTTTTGGAAACGGCCGTGAAGGAACAGTCCCCTCGTTACGACTTTAAAGACGACGCCGGTTTCCGCGAACGGCTTTGGCCCGTCACCGACCCTGCTCTTCTCAATCAAGTTGCTCACGCCATGCGGAGCAAACCTCTCTTTATCGCGGACGGCCATCACCGCTATGAAACCGCGCTGAATTATCGAGCGCTTCGCCGCCAGGGCAACGGTCCCGCATCTCTCCAACCCTATGACTGCGTCTTGATGCTGCTGGCTCCGTTGGAAGATCCCGGCTTGACCGTTCTGCCGACACACCGGGTTCTCACCACTCCCCTGCCATCGTACGAGAAGATCAAAGCCGTGCTCGGCGAGGCGTTCGACTGCCAGGAATTTCCCTACACGGATGCCACGCAAGAGACGGCGCGCGCGCAATTCATCACCGCCCTCAGGTCGAACGGGCGATCCGCCCCTGTGTTTGGAATGGCCGTGAAGGGCGAACCCCGATACGCCACCCTGACGCTGAAGCCGGCCCATCGCCCATCACCCGATTCCTCGCCCCGCGCGCGGCTTGATGTGTCGGTGCTCCAGCAACTGATCATCGCTAAACTCTGCCCTTCGCGTGAGGAGCAAGAAGCGATTTTGTACACCAAGGACGATCATGACGCATTGAATTGGGTGGCTCAAGGAATCGGCACCGGGGCGTTGCTGCTCAACGCGACCAAGGTGAAAGAAATTCGCGCAGTCGCGATGGCGGGCGAGCGTATGCCGCACAAATCGACGTACTTTTATCCCAAACCGCTCACCGGCTTGGTTCTCCACGTCATGGAGACGTAACACGGGGAGGCAGGACCATGGCCGCCAAAATCCTCATCGCCGATGATGATCCGGACATTGTGTCGGTGCTGCAAGATCGGCTTCAGTCCCACGGCTATGACATCGTCACCGCACGGGACGGTCAAGAAGCCTTGGGGCAAATCGCGCAGGAATCCCCAAACCTCGTGCTGTTGGATCTGACCCTTCCCAAACTCTCCGGCATCGACGTCTTGAAGCACTTGGAGCGTTCGAAGCAAACGGACAGCCTGCCGGTCGTCGTGATGACAGCCCACGGTTCCATCGACATCGCGGTCGAGGCGATGAGGGAAGGGGCTTATGACTTTCTGACTAAACCGCTGGACAAGGACCACCTGCTGCTCGTTATTCGAAAGGCCCTCGAACGAGACCATTTGCGCCGCCAGATCGACTATCTACGGTCCGAAGTCGCAGGCCGTTACGCCTCCATCATCGGGAACAGTCCGTCGATCCAAGCCGTTATTGAAGCGGCCCGCCGGGCGGCCAAATCAGACGCCGGCGTCCTGCTTCTCGGCGAGAGCGGAACCGGCAAGGAACTATTCGCCCGCTCCATCCACCAATGGAGCCACCGCCAGACCATGCCGCTCATTGTCATCAACTGCGTGGCGCTGACCGAAACGTTGCTAGAAAACGAGCTGTTCGGCCATGAACGCGGCGCCTTTACCGGAGCGGACCGGCAACAGAAAGGCAAGTTGGAAATGGCCGACGGAGGCACGGTGTTTCTGGACGAAATCGGCGACATGTCGCTACCGCTGCAAGCCAAACTGTTGCGCGTGCTGCAGGACCGCGAGTTTCACCGGGTCGGCGGGACCAAGACCATTTCGGTGAATATCCGTATCATCGCGGCCACCAACAAAGATTTGAAGAAAGCCGTCAAAGCCGGCGCGTTCCGTGAAGACCTCTACTTTCGATTGAACGTCATCACGCTCACACTTCCCCCCCTGCGGGAGCGTCGAAGCGACATCCCCGCCTTGGCTCAATTCTTCCTCGACCGACACGCGAAGGATGCCAAACGTCCGCACATGACCTTCAGTCCTGAGGCACTAGAGGCCCTGAGCAAGTACAATTGGCCGGGCAATATTCGAGAGTTGGAGAACGTGATCGCCCGTGCCGTCGTCTTGAGCCCCACCGACACGATCGAACCCAACATGCTCGCCCTGTTGCAAGAAGAACAGGACCTCCGCCCCAAAGATGGCCCCTCTCTTCATTATTTGGATTTACCCTACCATCAATCCATGGAAGAACACAGTCGCTACATCATCGCCCGCGCCGTCGCCCATGCCAACGGCAATCAAACCAAGGCCGCGGAGTTTTTGAAACTCCAGCGCACCTATTTGGCTCGTTTGATTAAACGCCACAAATCGATGGGAGGGCTGGGACCCTCTGTTCCATCCGACGGCGTATGACGCCCCTTTCCATTGATTCGTCAAGAACAAAGACCGGCCATCTCTTCGTCGGCCGTTCCGAAAGAAGAGACGAAGAAGATTTGGTGCTCGACTACCGGCCGGGGACGAACAGTCGATCCTCCAGGCGAATCAGTCCCGCCCGAACGTCTTGCTCGGCCTGAGCGTATCGTTCGATGGTCCCGACATCGGACCAATAGCCGTGCATGTCGTACCCCAGCACTCTTTCACCCCGTTTGATGGCTGCGACATAGGGATCAATGATCGATAGCACCGTTCCCCTGGGCACATCCTGCAACAGGCGTGAATCCAGGATATGAACGCCGGCGAACATGCGCGGGATCGTCGGACCAGCCTGTTCAAGCCCCTTGCCCGTGATGCGAATGATTCGCTGCTCCGTTCCTATCTCCACCAAGCCCCACCGAACAGCGTCGTCATCCTCCCGCGTCACCAATGTCGCCACGGCTTTCTCGGCGAAATGGAACGCCATGAGTTCCTCCAGGTCCAGTTCGACGAGCGTATCGCCGTTTAAGACCAACACCGGCTTTCCCTCAAAATAGGACTCGGCCTGTTTGATCCCTCCGCCGGTGCCCAGAATCGTTGTCTCTTTGGAGTACATAATCCGCAGACCGAATTGCGACCCATCGCCCAATGCCTCTTCGATCATCGAGCCGAGATAGTGCAGATTGATGACGACATCCCGAAATCCATGACGCCTGAGCAGCAACAGATTCCACACAATCAACGGCGTACCGCCGACCGGCAACAGCGGCTTCGGCATGCCGTCGGTCAACGGCCGAAGGCGGGTTCCGAGCCCCGCAGCAAGAATCATGGCCTTCATAACACGGATCCTCAGAGCCGGGATACGCCGAAAATCAGCGTGATCACCTGCAAACCGGACCGACATCACCCGCCGAACGGATGACCGCTCATTGCAACTCCGGTACGTACGGAGTGAGGTGGCGGCGCAGCGTTTCCAATTCTGGGTACTTTTGGAGGTTTCGTTTGACGTAGCCCAACACGCGGGGAATGTCCGGCAGAAACTTGGGATTGTGCTTGACACGATCGATATAGACGAATCGGCCGGCCGCCTTGAGATTTCGTTGGATGCTGGTGAAATCAAACAAGCGGCGAAACGCGGCACGATTGGCCCAGACGACGCGCCGTGCGGCCATCTGGTCTAGATAGTAACCCACCAAATCATCCACCAGCGATTCGTCAAGCTCGATATATGCGTCCCGCAGGAGCGACGCTACGTCGTAGGTCGCCGGCCCCATCAACGCGTCCTGAAAATCGATCACACCCAATCGGTCTCCATCGACCATCATGTTCCGCGAATGATAATCCCGATGCACGAACACACGGGGCTGTCCCGCCAACATGTCGGCGATACGCTCGAACTCATGGCGGATGGCCGTCCAATCGTCCGCACACATCGGCTTTCCCCGTCTCGCGACGATGCCGTACTCCAGAAAGTGGTCGAATTCCCACATTAATAACGGGACGTCAAATCGGCGATGAAAGGCCACACAGCCTAAATCAGCCGGCGTCGTGGCATCCATCTGGAGCCGAACCACAATATCGATGGCCTGCTTATAGCGTGACTCCGTCGTTGCAGGGTCGGCCGTACGGACCTCCTCCGCGAGCGTCACGTCACCGAAATCCTCAAGATACAGGAGGCCGGCCTCCACATCATAATAATAGAGCGTCGGCACCGGCACATCCGCTTTCTCCAGGTGCGCAAGGACATTGACGAAAGGCAACTCGTCGATCTCCTTGCTGACGCCGCTGACCGCCTCCTCAGACTGTTTGAACCCCTCCGCGTGGGCCAATTGCATGAGGATCACGGAGTGCGGTGGGCCGCCGTCCAGCAACAGACGATAATAGCGCCGGTTCGACGCATCACCGGCTAACGCCTGGATCTCTCGTAACGCCAGGCCGGGGGGAAGATACGTGTGAACCGTCCGCGCCACCTGGGACGGATCGGGAGGAAGGGGCGACCCCACAGAGAGAGGCGCTGAGTTCACCTTCGCCATACGGAGACGATTATATCCGCGACAACTCTATCTGTCACGAAGGACGACTGAATCTCACACGATCGCAGTCTCAACACGCTTGACGCCGACCCGGTTATCCTGCGGCCAACATCGGCAGATCTATCATTCTTCGCGGCGGCCACGAGTCGCCAGAGCAGTCCGACCGGCACAACCGGATGCGGGGCACCAACGCGCAAGCACCGCTGCCAGTGTTTGAGCATGAACGGGTTTGCTCAGAAAGTCATCCATACCGGCGGCAAGACACGCCGCCCGATCATCCACCGCCACATTGGCCGTCATCGCAATGATAGGGAGGTGGACACCGGGCGTCTCCTGCCGGCGAATCTCTGCCGCAGCCTGTATCCCATCCATGACCGGCATCTGGCAATCCATAAGAACTACGGCATATCTGACGCGCGAGACCGCCTCGATTGCTTCCCGACCATTCGTCACCACATCGACTCGGTATCCCAGCTTTTCAAGCATTCGCACGGCCACCTTTTGATTCACAACGTTATCCTCTGCAAGCAGAATCTGAGGGCCGGCCCGTCTTCGCACTTCCGCCAGCGTATGCCGTGTGACAAACTCTGACGCGACAATGCGGTGTTCGGGATGGCCAGCAACCGCTGTGGCTCTTGTAGAAAAGTTCATGACCGTCGCGAGGCATTCACAGAGTTCCGCCTGACGCACCGGCTTGGTAAGATACGCCTCGCAGCCAGCTTCACGCGCAAGTTTGGCATCACCCCGTTGCCCTCGAGATGCCAGTAAAACGAGCCGAGTTGAAGCAAGCAGAGGGTCGGCTTTGATCGCCTTGACCAAATCCAGCCCGCTCATCCCCGGCATCTGTGAATCGATGATCGCGACGTCACAAGCTTGATTACAAAGCGCCGCGTTGCGTAACAGTTGAAGTGCTTGATGGCCGTTTTCCGCTGAAACCCACGAGACTCCCCATTTCTCCGCATAGAGCTCAATCACACGGCGGTTGGTCGCGTGGTCATCAACGATGCACAGACGACGTCCTCGCAGGCTTGCCGGAGCTGAGTCCAAGGATGACGAGGGAACGGCCGACGGCGGGTGGAATGGGACTGTAAACCAGAACGTACTGCCTTCTCCGATCCGACTCTCCACGCCGATCCGCCCTCCCATAAGCTCGACGAGCTGCTTACAGATGGCCAAACCAAGTCCCGTGCCTCCATACCGGCGGGTGGTTGAACTGTCGGCTTGGACAAACGGCTGAAACAGGCGCTTTTGTGTTTCCCCGTCGATGCCGATGCCGGTGTCGGAGACTTCAAATCGAACCGTGGCATCGTCGCCGACAAACCCAACCAACTTGACGGTGATGACAACTTCTCCCCGTTCAGTGAATTTGATCGCATTGCCGACGAAATTGAAAAGAATCTGCCGCAGTTTTCCAGGGTCTCCACGGAGCATGACCGGAACGTCCGCATAAAAATAGACAGGCGAGATTCAACCCTTTATCGGCGGCCTTTCCAGCCAAGACATCGATCACCTCCTCTATGGCCGCGCGCAAGTCAAAATCGATGGATTCAAGCGTCAGTTTGCCCGATTCGCCTTTGGAAAAATCAAGGATGTCGTTGATAATCGCGAGCAGGTGCTGGCCGCAGTGACGGACCGTTTCGGCATACTCGCGCTGTTCGTCGGTCAGTTTTGTGTCCAACAGGAGATCCGTCATGCCGATGACACCGTTCATGGGCGTCCGAATTTCATGACTCATGGTCGCCAGAAAATCGCTCTTCACCCGGGCGGCCGCTTCGGCCGATTCTTTGGCCGACACCAACTCACGTTCGGCGAGTTTCTGTTGCGTGACATCGCGAACGACTGCGATCACGAACCGGCCTTCCGAAGTCTCCGTATGGCTGAGGCTGATTTCGACGGGAAACTCGGTCCCATCGCGGCGACACCCGGCCAGATCGAGACCGCTGCCCATCGGTCTGACCGTCGGTTTATCCACATCACGCGCGCGATGAACACGATGTCTCTCGCGAAATCTTTCCGGGACCAGTGTCTCGATCGACCGGCCAGCTAGTTCATCAGCCGAAAAACCAAACAGCCGCTCGGCCTGGCGATTACTCAACACGATCCGACCTTCGCCGTCGGTGATGAGGATGGCATCGGGAGCCGACTCGATGAGATGGAGAAACCTGCGTTCCGCGTCCTTCGCCCGCTCCCGCTCTTCAACCGCCATCGTGTGCGACTCATGCAGACGTCGGACGCTCCACAAGAGCACCCCCACCAACGGAAAGACCATGCCGATTCCCGCAAGACCAATTTTTGTCATGGTCGTCCGAATAGGAGACACCAGATCATCGCGGTCCACCCGCACAAGAATTCCCCACCGAAACGCGCCGATTTCTTCTATTCCTTTCGTCATTGCATAGCCCGTAATGACATCTACACCCCTGCGCAGATGCCGCTCTTCAACGAATCCTGGAGGAGCCGAATCAAACAACCCCGCTGAGCGTAATCCCATCCGTCTTAAATTGACCACCCCTTCTTCTCGCAGATGGGAATCTGCGATGACTTCTCCCATGCGATGGAGAAATTGGTATTCAATCCGTACATGTGACCCCCATTGCGCTTGCAAGGCGGTCACAGTTCTCGCGAAGCAATCCTCCAAGACCGCGAGCGCAATTCTCGACGTCACGACTCCAAGAAATTCGCCGGATCGTCCCTTGATCGGTGCAGTCAGTACGGCCACAATGGCACCCTGTGCGTCCTCGGACGCTCTCGGTTCTATAGCAACAACCCCTCCGCTCTCTCTCGCCAACCGAAACCAGTCATCATGCTGCTTGTCTTGCCCGATGCTCGTGGGATCCGTTGCGGCAATGTTTCGGCCCGTCGCGTCGGCGACGGCGATCCACTCATAGACGGGATAGGCATCGGCCATCCATTGCAGCTTTTCCGTCATCGCAGCCGCATCGCCTGCTTGAAAGACCCGAGACCGCGCCAGCATTTGGATATCGCCATACCGTTCGACCATTTGAAGATCCAGCTTGTCCGCGATATCGACTGCGGCCACCGCAAGACTCTCTCCGGCAGCGGCCACCAATCTGTTCTCGACAACATGGAAGATCCAGCCTCCGAAGAGCAAGGCAATGAGCACGCTGCCGACAGTCAGGACCAATGACCAACGAGAGGGATGAAGGATTCCTCTTTGCCAAGAATTGCTCCGCGGGAGACCAGCCTTGCTGGGATCTGCCGAGAAACACGTGGTGCCAAGAGCGGCAAGAGCGGAAGGATCTCCTGCATGATCTCCCTGTTTCTGCATCGCGAGATCATAGGTCCCGCCGGAGAAGGACTCCCTCATCGCAACAACCCCTCATTTGCGCGCAGGCGGACATTTTTACTTCCCAAGGACTGTCTTCTTTCTCCTCATTAAAACTCCTCGAACTGCCCTCTCCCACACTTGGGATCTCTCTCCTGGCTGATTCCCGAACCACCTGATGGTTCTTGTCCAGACATTGCGTGTACAACCTCGTCACAGGAACTGTCCCTTCCCCTTTCCCAGGACTGGATAGCCAGCTTTCTTTCCTTCGCGCTTCCGGATTTCTGCTTGGCTGTAAACTGGCGTATGGCCTGTAAAGAGTCTGCTCTTTCCGGATGAGCGATTCCGAGATTGTGACACTGTTCGGCCTTTGCCCATGATCTCTCGTTGATCATGCTGATTTTGAACTCTTCCACTTGTCGCAGCAGTTCGTGGGCCTGAGCCTTCATGGACTGGCTGGCGCTGGTGAGTTGTTCGACGAGGGCGGCGTTCTGCTGCGTCGTGTCGTCCATCGCCATCACCGCCTTGTTCACCTGCTCGATCCCGCTCGCCTGCTCCTGACTGGCCGCGCTGATCTCCCCCATGATGTCCGCCACCCGCTTCACCGCCTGCACCAGCTCCCCCAACGTCCGCCCCGATTGATTCACCAACTCGCTCCCCTCCGTCACCCGCGCCAACGACGCCTGAATCAACCCCTTGATCTCCTTCGCCGCCGCCGCCGACCGTTGCGCCAACTGCCGCACCTCCGCCGCCACCACCGCAAAGCCCCGCCCATGTTCCCCCGCCCGCGCCGCCTCCACCGCCGCATTGAGCGCCAACAAATTCGTCTGAAACGCAATCTCGTCGATCACCGTGATGATCTCCGCAATCTGGGCGCTGCTCTGACTGATCGCCTGCATCGCCGCCACCGCCCGCTCGGTCACCGCTCCCCCCTTGTCCGCCGTCTCCCGCGCCGCCTGCGCCAACTGCTCCGCCTGCTTGGCATTGTCCGCGTTCTGTTTCACCGTCGCCGTCATCTCTTCCATCGACGCCGATGTCTCTTCCAACGCCGACGCCTGCTCGCTCGTCCGCTGCGCCAAATCATGGTTGCCTCTGGTGACTTCCTCTGCCCCCGCCGTCACCGCTTCCACCGCGTCCCGCACCGCCGTCAAGGTCGTGGTCAATTGCCCCACCGTCTGGTTGACGCTGGTCACCATCGCGGCCAACTCCCCGCTGTAGCTCCCTGTCATCTGCTTGGTCAAATCGCCCGCCGCCAGAGCACCCAATGCCTGCTGCGCCTCGGCCATGCAGGCTTCTAACTCGACCTGGGCCTGCTTCTGCGCCGTGACATCCATCGCCAACACTACGACCTTCAACAGTCGCCCCCGCTCGTCCACAATCGGGTTATACGTGGCCTGCAGCCAGAGGGGTTTGCCATCGTTCCTCACCCACCGATAGACGCCCGTCACTGACTCGCCTCGCCCCAGCGCCTGCCACAAGGCGGCCTCGTGAGAGCTGTTCGCCTCATCCGGCGTGCAGAAGAGGCGATGAGGCCGGCCTATAACTTCCTTCAACGAGCAGCCCAGCAGATGCAACAATGGCTCGTTGGCCGTGAGAAGGGTGCCGTCCGACTGAAACTCCGCCATGGCATAGGCGCGATTGATCGCGCAACGCAGTCCCTCAAACTCGGCTCGACGCTTCTGCTCTCCCGTCACATCGGTCGAAAACTCGACGACCTTGGACACCTGACCATTCGCATCGGGGATTGGACTGTATGAGGCCTGTATCCAAACCTCACGCCCTCCCTTCCCAAGGCGGCGATAGACTCCGCCCTCGACTCCTCCCCTGGCCAGCTTCTGCCAAAACGCCTGGTACCCAGGGCTCTCGGCCTCGTGTGGCTCGCAAAACAGCCTGTGGTGCCGCCCCTTGATCTCATCAAGGGTATAGCCCATGGATTTCAAGAAATTCTCATTCGCCGCCATCACGGTGCCATCCGGCGTGAACTCGACCACCCCTTGCGCCCGGTCAATGGCGTTCGTCATTCCATTGAGTTCGGCAGCCTGAGCCTTCAAGGCCTCCTCTTGCTTGGCCGCCGCCTGCTGCAAGGTTTCGGCCATCTGGTTGAACGTCCTCGCCAGTTCTCCGATTTCATCTTGCACCGTGACCGTCGCACGAGCACCAAGATGACCCTGTTGGAGTTGCCGAGCCGCCTCCAACACGTTGGTGAGATTCCCCACGATCAGGTTTGAAATAAACCTCATCACCACAACGGCTGCTAACAGTGCGGCGAGGTTTAAACCGATCAAGGTCCAATTGGTCGTCGCGCTGAGGCTCTGGCTTGTTTCATGGCTTTCTTTCGCCTGCCTCAGGTTTTCCTCAACAAGCCCATCGACCGCACTAAAGAGATCGGCAAGGATCGGCCCCAGGTCGGCCCGTTGAATCGATGCGGCTTCCTCTTTTCGCAAATTCCTGCTCAGGTCCAACACAGTCGCACGTATTCGCCTCACTTCCCTGTCACTGTGTTTCAGACGTTCGTAGGTCGCCCGTTCCGATTCCGTGACGATGAGGGGCTCGTACTGTTCAAGCAGACGATCGATCGCCTGATCGCGTTCGAGAATATCCCGCTCATGCTCCCGCATCTCGGCCTGGTCGTTCGTCAAAATGTGTCGCAGCATCCGATTGGACCGTTGCAGGACATTAGCCCGCACCATGGCGATCGTCACCAGCGATTGAACATTGGTCTTGTAAATAAACTCCGTCTGTTCACTCAGTCGATTCACGCCGAAAAACGCCACTCCTCCCAGCAGGACGAGCAATGCCCCGGAAATCCCTACCCCGCAGAGCAATTTCAATCGGATAGGCAGATGCACCCATCGAGTCAACATAGCCTTCCTCTTACTTTCCTCTTACGATTGCCGGCCTCATGAAGGCTCGCAAGTCGGCGTTTCAAGTCTCACCCTTGACTTTCATTCCCTCTTTTTAGAATCTCAGAACTCCTCAAAGTCATCATCGTTGTCCCGCCGATTCGCACCCGCTCTGGTCTCAACACCGGTCGCGGCCATTGGGACCTCGTCAAAGGTTTGACCCTCGGCATGTCCTGTCATCGCCGTCGACACACGACCACCGCCCTGGGACGATGAGCCTTTTTTCTCGCCATAGGCGCGATGGACCACGCCGGCGACGGATTTCCTCAGCTTGTTGATTTCCGGCATGCGAGCCTTCTGCGTCTCGGTGACGCGGCAGGTGAACCGTTGCACACGCTGGAGCAAATCGTCCGCCTGCATCTTGAGCGACTGGCTGGCGCTGGTGAGTTGTTCGACGAGGGCGGCGTTCTGCTGCGTCGTGTCGTCCATCGCCATCACCGCCTTGTTCACCTGCTCGATCCCGCTCGCCTGCTCCTGA
>JANDJL010000012.1 GCA_024330965.1 Nitrospira sp.
CGTCAACGAGGGCTGCGGCACCGGCCAGGTGCCTCGTGGGGAGAATGAACCGGAGGCGGGGCAGGTCGGACAGAGACCTCGTCGCAATGGCCTGGTGAAGCAAGGGTGACGGCGTCCACGGATACAGCAGGATATTCTTGGTTGGGTCTGCGAAGCGGTCGATGCCGGTCCAATCGGTGATGACGACGAGATTACGCGGGAGACTGGTACCATCGGCTTCGCTGGTGTGTTCGGTTGTCGAGACGGTTACGATCGCGCAAGTCCCGAAGACGTCGTTTCCTGTTTCAGTGTGCCTATGAGCCTGCATAGAGTTTCTCTCCCTTCTGGCCTGCCTATCGGGCCCGCCAGCCTGTCGGATCCGATAGACCGAGGAACACAGGTTCACGTTTTTTACATCAGTAAAGAGCCAGTCGTCTCTGACTCTTTCATGAACGGTTCGGAGAGAACGGCCAATGGGTTCGTTTGGCTCATCAATGGATGACAGCTCCGCACGGGAAGAAGCGAGTCACCATGGACATCTGCAGGTGGGACGCAAGGTGCAGAGTGCCCCGTTCGATCGGCTCCATCCATGGTCAACCAGTCCTTCGTCCATCGATCATCTCTTGGTCATGATGCTCAAGAAGCTGTCTTTTCAAGAGACACAGGATGCTCTCCTCATGACCACTTATCGGCTTATTCCGACCGTTCGTTGAAAAGTTGTCGTGTAAGAAGGAGAGCGGTCCCTATACCTCCCCTCGCGCATGCGCAAGGTACCTCGTGGGTGGAGGCCACAAGGCCATCTGGCAGTGCAGGGTCCCAACCACGGGAGTGCCGGCCATCTGGTTCGGATCGTTGTCCGATCCGTCGCGCTGGAGTGAGGGCTAGTGGGTGTTTCATTTCAACATCACAATTTTCAACATCACAATCCACAGGAGGTGTCAGATGGTGAAGGCATTGGTGCGGGATAAAAAGGGGGCGGCGTTGGTGGAGTATAGCATGCTCATCGCAGGTGTGGCGCTCATGGGAGCGGCGGCCGTGTCGATTTTCGGCCACAAGACCAGTGATCTCATGGCTGCGGTGGCGGCCGTGCTTCCTGGCGCCCACGCGGACGATAATGCCGCGTTGGTCTCCGGGAAGATCATTGAGACCACCGACGCCAGTGGCGGGCCCATTCAATTGGACGTCGCTGGAATCGTCACCAACACCGACACGGAGCGGCTGGGGAACAATATCCTCGGCGTGGCCAACAATGTCGGCGCAAACGCTCTCAGCAACTTGGTCGTCGAAGCGAACCCATAAGGTCAGAACTGTGTAAGACAGACCGGGCTTCCGCTGATGGCGGAGGCCCGGCTTCTTGTCAGGGGAAGAACACGGAGAATCAGTCGGGATGGCGGACCACGATCAAACAGTTCAGGGATTGAAAGGGAAGGAGCCGTCCCTGTTGGCAGTGATCGCGCTGATAGTCATTCAAGGTGGGATGGCGTTCCAGAGTCCAGTGGCCTTGGCGCAACACCCTTCCCAGAGTCGTGTCCCACCAATTCAGAAAGCCCCTGCGCCAAACATGGCTTCTTCGAAGGAGACCGAGAAGCCTGAGCACGCAACCCTCACCATCATCAAGTCGCACCATCGCCGTCTCGTGATGAAAGAAGATATCGTTCGGATGGCGGTCGGAGACAGTGAAATCGTATCGGCCGAACTGGTGACCAATCGCGAGCTGTTGTTGCTCGGCGTCGAATCGGGTCGGACGACGTTGCTCATCTGGTTTAAATCAGGTCAGCTCAAACAGTACCTGGTGATAGTCGAACGAGATCTCTCCGTCTTGCATGCGGCGTTGCATCATATTCACCCCTCGATTGGCGCCCGTCTGGCTCCAGACCGAGATGCGGTGCTGTTAACGGGCTTGGTTCCCGACGCCAGCTATTCGGTGGCGGCCGAAGCAGTAGCCAGGGATTATCTCAAGGCCGGTCAAGCCAGTGGCAAGAAGGGGAAGGCGCGTGCCTTTGTCAAGGGAGTCGGAATGACCGGCGGGTCAGGATCGTCCACTGGTTCTCAACAATCTGAGGGAGAGGGTGAGGTGGAAGCCGCGCCAACCGCCGAAACGGTTCGGATTGATGCCGAGATCGAGCCGAGCGTCGCCGTGATCAATCTCATTCGCGTCGAACAGTTGCCGCTCACGCCGGAAGAGAAGATCAAAGAGGCCATTGAATCGATTGGCGGGAAGTCGGTCATCGTTCGGAGAATTCTCCATGGAAATACGCGGGATGATCAACGGGATGTGTTCGTGCTCGAAGGGACGGCCCCTCATCAGGTGGCCGTGGCCCGCATTCTCCATGTCGCGGCGCACGTCATTACCGGCGAGGCGACAGCAGAGGAGGATCTCAAGGTGCTGGCTGACGAATCTGGTGGATTGACGAGCCGGCGTGCGGCTCAAGTGGGAATGGGGACGATGCAGCAAGGCATGGGCGGTGGCGGAGGCATGATGGGCAGTGTGGGGCAGTTGGGGCAGGTGTTGCAGGGAGGAGGGGCGTCGCTCAGGCAAATCCGGCAACTCCAAAACCTGATCGGCAAGAATCTCGGGCGCGCGAAAATCGTGTCCGCCGCCAAGGGGCGGCTTCTGTCCTTCATCACCGTCAAGGACTTACCGCAGGTCCGATTGAACGTGCGCCTCTATGAACTCAATCGGAACAAACTACTGACCTACAACTCCGATCTCATGGCGATTGCGGGAACCTTTTCGCAGGGGCGATTAAATCCCGCACCGAACGCGATTCCCTTTCAAGGGTCGGAAGCAGCGCGGGTCGGACCTGATCGGATTTCGTTCCAAAACGTGCTCTCCTTCCTCAACGGCACGCTGGGCAACACCGCTCAGTTCAAGGCTGGACAATTTGCGCTGCAAGCGGTGTTTTCGTTGCTCAACCGCCTGAACATCACCAGAACCTTGTCAGCTCCTTCCATGACGGTGCTCTCCGGCGAGTTGGCCACGTTTACGGTCGGAGGGGAGGTTCCGATCCCGCAATTGTTTTCTCCGATCATCGGCGGCGGAAATGTTCAACTGCCACCGGGCGTGTTCAGCTCCGTGGAATTGGTGCCGTTTGGCATTACGTTGGGGATCAGGCCGTTGGTGGGAGATGATGATTCCATCACGCTCGACATCGTACCGTCGGTGACGTCTCCGGATCCGTCCCTGACGTTGTCGCTTAAGGAGACGACCGGCGCCAATCAGCTCACGACCGCGTTCCGCGTCCGATCGTTCATGACCCATGCCAAGGTCAACGACGGCGAGGGGCTGTTAATGGCCGGGCTGTTGGCTCGGGACCGAATAGACGATCAATTGTATCCGCCTTGGTTGGGCGACATTCCGGGCGTGGAATGGCTGGTGAGAAATTTTGCCCGTCGCGACGATCAACAAGAATTAGTCGTGGTCATCAATCCGGTCATTATCCGGGAACCCAATCCCGATGTGGGGCTGCTGGCGTTTCCCCCGGTCCATGAGTTGCCGCTGGTTCACCGTGTTGCAAGGGGTGAATCCCTTGCGCCGTCGGCGCCGGAGGCAACGCCATGATAACAGGCAGCGAGGCGGTGGGCCTCTGCCACTTCGCTGTGCCGGCTGTCGGCACGTTGTGGGCGGCGGTGGTTGATGTGGCCAGGCGGGAGATTCCCGATCGAATTCCTGCAGGTGTGATGGCATGGGCGATCGGCGCCGAGTCGTTGGGCTGGTTGCCCTTTTCCTGGCTCTCGCTGGTTCTCGGGTTCACCGCGGCCTTGATCGTGGGGACCGTTGGTTTTTGGTTCAAAGGTCTCGGGGGTGGAGATGTGAAGTTGTTGGCGGTCTTGGGAGCTTCCCTTGGGTACTCCACCGTCTGGACGCTTCTGTTCTGGACAGCCCTTGCCGGTGGTCTGCTTGGTGTGATTGCCGGATGCCGGGGCGAGCGGGAGTTGGCGTTTGCTCCGGCCATTGCCATGGGAGTGGTGGCCGTCATCCTGACGGAGGTGTTGGGATGAGTCGAGCGGTGCGATGTCAGGGACGGGAGTCGGGGTTGAGAGGTGAACGAGGCGGTGTGCTGGTCGAATTCGCGTTGATCGCGCTGGCGCTCTATTTTTTGCTCGGGTTGCTTCTAGATTTCGGACGGTTGATTTTCACGGCGCAGGCGCTTCAGGAAGCGGCCCGTGTGGCGGCCAGAGAACTGGCGCTGGCGCCCTTGCCGGCAGCCATGACGTTCGAGGATGTCTTGCAGGATCCAACCGTGCGGGCGAATCTGTACGATCCGGCTCGATTAGTGATTCCGGTCACCGACGATGCCACGTTTCAGGCGACGCTTGCGTCATTGCCAACGATCAACAAGGTCCTCGTGCCATTGATGATTCACGAAACGATCGATGGGGTGGACTATCTGCGGTATCCCGGCGCGATTCTCACCGATGACGAGGGAGGGTTGACGGTCGGGATTCCCCGCGTGGTCTCTCGCGATGAAGAAGGTGTCGAGACCATCGAGTGGGTAGCCCCGATTGAAGAAATCAGGCCGGATCCGAACGATCCAACCACCGGGCCGTTTAGCATCGCCTCAACCGGCCCAGAGCGGGGGCTGGTGGCGATCCGGATCAACTATCCGTTTCAGGCCGCCATGTTGGTCGGGTTTCAAGGAGGAACTTCGCCGATTGTCGCCGCCGACGAGGCCGTGATCGAACTGAACAGTCCTCCGTCCGGTCAGGCGCCACTGATACCACCAGGAACGGTGGGTGTGTACGCGGGGCCGTTTGGATTGGGGGCCCACTACAACTGGGGTATGGTGCGGCGGCCGTTTCGAAAGTTGCTGGCGGCTCAGGCGGTTTTTCGTCGGGAGGTGCTGTTATGAAGAGGCTCAACTCCGCAAGGCGTTACGGGGTTCTGTTCGGAGACCCTGTCTGGTTGGTCTTGATCGTCGTGTTGGGGGCGGGGTTGGCTATTGCCGTTCTCTGGGCCCTTGGCGCAGTCACATTCGACCGGCTGTTCGGTCCATCGCATGATGGCATGGTCGCCGTGCCGACTCCTTCGCGGGTGATTCCTGCCTATACACGAGTGACACGTGAATATCTGTTGAATGAGAAGGGGAACCTTTCCTTCATGTATCTGCCGCCTGACGCGGTGACGCCGGAAATGTATGTTCAACTGAGTGATATTCTCGGGCGGGTGACGAAGAAACCGAAGTCGCCCGGCTATGTGTTTACCGAAGCGGATTTTCTCCCAAAAGGCAGTCGTGCCGGCCTCGTGGCCGGCGTGCCACCGGGCAAACGGGCCATGCGGATTGAGGCTGATCAAGTCAAAGGATTGTATGGCCTCAACATCGGGGATCGATTTGATTTGGTCGCCACCATTCCGATTGAGGCGAAAACCGGCGTCAAGGGGCTCAAGATCGGCGGGGCTTATCAGGAAGTGTTGACGTTGCAGGCCGAACTGACCAACTGGATGAAACAGGCGACGGTGCGTGTGCTGGTACAGAACGGCGTCTTGGTCGAGCCGCTCACGACCAGGCAGGTTCCTCTGACGACCACCACGTTGACGAAGGGACCTGTGACCAGGACCAAGCCGGTTCAAGAATACGTGATTGCGGTTGATCCTGAGGAAGTGGTCCTGTTGACGCAAGCCATTGCGGTGAAGGCCCAGATCAACGCCGTGCCTCGATCCGGTCAGCCGGGAGATCCTTTAGACAGTCGCACGCCAGATTTGCAGCCGTGGCATCCGTACGGTGGATTGGTTCGCACGGGCGAATCGATAAGCGACGCTTTCGGCAATCTTCCAAAACTCACGATGGTCGAAACAATTGCCGGGAAAAAGAAGCTCGGATTCGATCGCGGTGTCTTGGGCGTGCCAATGAGCGACGCGGCGGAATTTGAGCTGCGGGAACGACGGAAGGACCCGGCCTCCGGCGCGGCCTCCCTTGGCCATGTGGAGCGGGAACAGTAAGGGGCTCCATGCTTTCTTTTCTAGCGATGGTCGTGATCGGGTGTCTGGCGTTGGGCGGGTTGGTGATCGACGCGGGGTTGGCGCTCCTGACGCAGGTGCAGATGCAGGTTGTGGCTGACCCGGCGGCGCTGGAGGGGCTGCGCGGCCGCGATGCGTGGGACGGCAACGGCCAGCCGATTGGAGACGAGGGGCGGCGAGCGTCCGCCGTTCGCATCGCCTCGTTGGTCTTCGACGATGACCTGGATTTCTCCGCGATGCCGGCCCAGCCGCTTCAGCTCGGCGCCGGTCCGGAACTCGTGCTGACCGATCATGACGATCCGAATATCGCGGCGCTCTATGCCTCGCGCACGATGACGGTGCCGGACCAGCGCACGTACCTCCCACGGTTACAACTGAATCTGGCCAATGAACCATACGGTGATCTGGTGGCGGGAACGTTTGTCTCTCCCTGGCCGACGGCCCCGTCTCTTGAAGAGAGCAGTTATGGGCGAAACGACTTTGTGCCCAGCGATCAAGCCAGCAGCGCCGGCGCTCCCGCTTTTTTGGTTCGGCTGCGTCGAACGAACGACTTCAACAGTCTCGACAATCAACCAGGTATCAGCTCGAGGGGAACGCCTATTCCGCTGTTGGCCGGGCATGGTTCGCTCACGCCGTTCGCCAATCCGGACCATCCGGACAATTACAATTTTCGAGCGCACGGATTCACGGTTCGGGCGACCGCGCTGGCTGATGCGAGACCGGCCTTGCAGGTTGGATTTCGCTATACCGGCGTCACGCCCCCGATCGAGGGGGTCTTGCCCTTTGCGCTGAGCAGGGAGTTATGGGACAGACTCCCGGTGGAGCAGCCCGTCGTTCTCTCGGTTAATGGAATGGGCGTCATTTCTGGAAATGGACAGGCCCTGGCCGGTCGATTTACTCCTCCTCCGCCGGATCGCAATGCTGTGAGAACGGTGGGACAGGCGATCGTTGCCTCTCTTCCCGTGTTGGGAGGGGACGACACCGGCTATGTCCCCATCTTCCAAGTGTTCGATGAAGGAGGAAGTCCGGTCGAGCGGGTGATCGGATTCGGTCGTGTGACGGTGAGGGGCCCTTTGCCGACGCTGACTGTCACCCGGTTGCCCGGTTTGGTGGCGCCGATGAATGCGACTCGTCACATCACAGGGGACATGCCGTTGCCGCGGGATTCTGCGGTGTGGGAGGCTCTGTTTGAAGCCAACCGAGGGCTGGCCGACGCCGTGCTGGCTCCCGTTTTAGTCCGCTAGAGAGGCCGGCGTATGCTTGAAAAACCGGTCCATATTTTGGTTGTCGGGCACGATCCGCTGCTGCGGGAGGAATGGGAGGCGGCTATCGAAGGACTCCCGGCTCGGCGAGTGCTTGTTACTCATGTGTCCGGTTTCGCCCACGCTGAAGACCTTGCGCGGAATCGGCAGCCGGAGTTGGTCTGTGTCGAACTGAACGCCAATGTCCAAGATCTCCGGCTGTTCGCCAAGGAACTTTACCGGACAGTTCCGGGGACGGTCCTGGCCGGTTTGTTCCGGGAGGATCAGTTGGGAGGGCGGGAGTCCGATGCGACGGTCTTGATCGATTACGTGCGGGCGGGCATCCAAGATTTTCTCAGGCGACCGCTCTCCAGCACCGAGTTGCGGCAGCTTCTCGAGCGGCTGTTCATCCAGCGCATCGGTTTGCAAGGCGCCGTCGGGACGGTGGCATCGTTCGTCAGCAATAAAGGTGGGGTCGGTAAAAGCACCCTGGCTGTCAATGCCGCCGCCGCTCTGGCAAGACGGTATCCGGACCAGGTTCTTCTGATCGATGCGTCCCTTCAACTCGGGGTCTGCGCGCTGATGTTGGATGTGGTGCCGAAGACGACGATCGTGGATGCGGTTCGAGAAAAAACGCGGCTGGATGAAACGATGCTCAGACAGTTGGCGGTTCGCCATGAATGTGGGCTGTACGTGCTGGCGGCGCCGGCCAACGCCATCGACGCATCGGAAGTGGACGAGGAATCGGTTTACCGTGTCTTGAATCTGGCGCGACGGGCGTTTTCGTTCGTGGTGGTGGATACGTTTCCCATGTTGGACAGTACTGTGATGGCTGTGTTGGATGTGACAGACCTTGGATTTATCGTGATGCAGGGGACGGCGCCGAGCGTCGTCGGGATGGTCAAATTCTTACCGATGCTCAAAGGCCTGGGATTCGGCGAGGAGCGTCAGCGGTTGGTGTTGAATTGGAACCATCGCAATTTCTCCGGCAATTTGAAGCTGACCGATATTGAGCAGCAGCTCGATCGAGAGTTGGACTATGTGTTTCCCTATCAGAAAGGCGTTCTCATCGCGGCCAACACCGGTAAACCCTATATTCTTGGAACCCATCGGTATTTTGGATTTGGGCGGGAGATGGAAACGCTGATTGATGACATTGCGCTTCTGCGTGTGGGGCGGGCCGGCGAGCCGTCCCGTAACAGGATCGCGGAAGTGGACGCCCCTCGCGCTGCGCCGCTGACCGGGGAGACGATCCCATGACCGAGCCGGACGATACCTCGTTTCGGGAGGCGGAAGTCAACCGTCGTGCCCGCTTTCGCCGATCGCTCACAAGCGAGGCGGCGTCCCGCATCAAACTCGCCGCGAAGCGGCCTGTGTTCTACCAGGTGGGAGACGAATCGGAGACGGAGGCCGCCACACGACAGAAGCAGGCCGACTATGTGGCCGTCAAGGGGCTGTTGCAGGAGCGACTGTTGTCGGAGATCGGGGATGAAACGGTCTTAAGTCTTCGGGAAGATGACGTGGCGATCGCAGTGGAGGCGTTTGTCCATCGGGTGCTCGAATCGGAGCAGATTCCCCTCAATGAGCAGGAACGAAACCGTTTGGCGGAAGAGCTGACGGAGGAGACGATTGGCCTCGGTCCGCTCTCGCCGTTGATGGCCGACCCGGCCGTGACGGATATTCTGGTGATTGCGCCCGACAAAGTCTATGTGGAGCGATTTGGTCGGTTGGAAAAAACCGACGTTCGGTTTCGGGACGCCGAGCATATTGTGCGGGTGATCGAGCGAATTGCCGCGCAAATGGGGCGGCGTATCGACGCGTCGTCGCCTATGGCCGATCTGCGATTGCGGGATGGAAGCCGGGTGAATGCGACGTTGCCGCCGGTTTCGATCGATGGACCCACGTTGTCGATCAGACGGTTCGGACGTCGGCGGTTGCGGCGACGGGATCTGCTGGAACTGGGCATGATGTCTGAGGAGATCTCGGAATTCCTTGCGACGGCCGTCTCCCTGCGCACGAATATTCTGATATCGGGCGGGACCGGCGCGGGAAAATCAACCTTGCTCGGCGCGTTGCTGGAATCGGCGCGTCCCACGGAGCGAATCATCACCATCGAAGATACGGCCGAGTTAGTTGTGGATCAGGAACACGTTGTCCGCATGGAGACCCGCCCGGCTAATGTGGAAGGTCGGGGACGGATCACGCAGCGCGATCTGGTTATCAATTCGTTACGCATGAGGCCAGACCGGATTATCGTCGGCGAGGTGCGGGGTCCCGAGGCCCTTGACATGTTGCAGGCCATGAACACAGGCCACGACGGTGGCATGAGCACCATTCACGCCAATTCGCCGCGCGACGCCCTCTCGCGCCTGGAGACGATGGTGTTGATGGCCGGGGAGGAGTTGCCGTCAAGGGCGATTCGAGAACAGATTGTCTCGGCGATCCAGTTGCTGGTGCACGTCCGACGATATGAAGACGGTGTCCGTCGTATCGAGCGCGTGACGGAGATCACCGGCATGGAGGGATCGGTTCCGCTCTTGCAGGATATCTTCACATTCCGCCGGCTGGGGATGGAAGGACGCCGGATGCGGGGCGAGTTCTCCGCGACGGGCATCGTGCCACGGTTCGTCGAAAGTTGGCGCCAGCGAGGGGTTTCAGTTCCTCTCGGCTTGTTTCATTTGAGGAGCGATCATGTGGAGTAGCATGGCGCTAGTGGTGATGCCGATCGGGGGGGCAGTCGTGGCGATCTGGTTGTGGCTGACGGAGCGCCGACGTCGTGTTGCCCGGCAACTGGTGGCGTCTGCTCCCCCTTCGCCGGTCCACGGTCGAGTGGTCTCAACGTTTCCGCCCCGCTACCGATGGGCGCCGCTCGTTGTCGCCGTCATGACCGCAATGGGGACCTGGGGATGGCTGAACTGGCCGGTTCTCTTTGCGTTGGCAGCGGCGGCGATCGTCGGCGTGATAGGCATGATTGCCGAGTCGATCGTGGCGTCCAAGCGCGTCCTTCTGCTAGAGACTCAGCTCACGGATATCATTGATGGTTTGGTCGGCTCGCTGCGGGTGGGGATGGCTTTGCCGAAGGCGATCGAAGTGGCGATGCAGGAGTCGAAGGATCCTCTGCGGTCTTACTTGGAGGATCTGGTGGCTCGTCTTCGGCTCGGCGAGGATGCGCCCAGCGTCTTTCGCGACTTGTCCCGACGCATTCCTCTGGATGGCATGCAGTTGTTTGCGCTGACGCTCTCCGCCCAGTGGGCCGGAGGCGGGCGCGTGGCCAGTTCGCTTGCGGCGGTCGGTCGAACTATTCGGGATCGGATCGAAGTCTCGCGACGTGTGCAGGCGCAGGCGGTAGAGGCCAATGTCTCGGTCATTGCAATGATGGGGATTTCATACGGGTTGGCTTGGATCATGTGGCGGGCGAATCCCGCTTCGTTCGTGATGTTTTTGACGAGCGATCTTGGTCGGTATCTGACGGCCGGTACCATGCTGCTGCAGGCGGTGGGAATCGTATGGGTGCGGCAGCTCAGTCGGATTCGCTATTGAGGCTGAAGTGACGACGATGTCGTTCTTGGCTGCGTTCGGATTCGTGATCGCCGTGGCGGTTTGGGCGGCGGTCTCTTGGACGTTGCGTTATCGCGCGCTCGATCGGATAAGAATGGCCGAGACGCTGCGCGAAGTTCCCCTGGGCATCGATTCTACGGATCCCACAGGTCGATTGGCCAGGTGGCTCTATCTTGCTGGTTTTCGCACGTCGTCGGCTCCGATCCTGTTCATCGGCGCGACGGCCTTCGGCCTTGGCCTCGGTGTCATTGGAGCGGTGGCGGTAAGCCGGTTCGGGCTTGTCGATCTCATGCGGCGGGGTTTTGCGTACGTTCCCGGAGGGTTTGGTGAAGGGTTGGCCGTGATCGCAGAAGCTGCACCGTGGATTCTCTTGGTCAATGTCGCGCTCGCACCGGTCCTGGTCGTTCGGGCCGCCAGGCGCCGACGCGTGCGCGAAACGGAAGAAGATCTTCCACTGTTGCTGGAACTCCTGGCGTCGCTGGCGGAAGGAGGGCTTGGATTCGACGCTGCCCTTGCCAAGGTGCTTCACGCCCAGCCGCGTCCCAGAACCCTTGCCGCGGAGTTGCGCATGTTTCAGGCTGAGTTGCAGGTCGGCGTCGGGCGAGTCCAAGCGTTGCGCCGCCTGGCACGGCGCCTGGACGTTCCTTCCGTCTCCACGTTTGTGTCGGCCTTGATCCATGCGGAGCAGGTCGGCGCCGGTCTGGCCGAAATCCTGCGCCATCAAGCGGGGGATTTGAGGAATGTGCGACGTGAACGAGTGCTGCTCGCGGCTCAGGCGCTGCCAGTCAAACTGGTGTTTCCGCTGGTGCTGTGCTTTTTGCCTTCTGTCTTTATTACAACGTTGGGGCCGGCGTTGTATCAACTGATCAAGGTTCTTAACCTTTCCACCTTTCGAGGATCGTCTTTCCCATGAAATCGCAGACCAGTGTTGGTTGGATTCCGTTGGCATGCCGAAGGGGCGTCGGGGTCGCCCTGGCGGTGGTGCTGGGTCTTGGCCTTGGCGCCTGCTCGTATCAAAGTCGATACGTGTACAACGAGTGTCCGTTGCCCGACCGTCAATTGTTGCCGGCATGGGAACAGTGGCGCGAGGCTCGCGCGAAGCCGGGAGGGTGCGAATCGTTGAACGACGGGCGCTCGATCTGCGAAGAGCTGCGGCGAAAAGTGGAACGGATAGCCCATGTCTGCCCCACCTATGTGCCGGGATTTATGGCGTCGGCAATTCTTGCCTACGAGGATCGCCAGTTTGCGCTTGCCCAACAGTATCTGGATGCGCTCTTCAGATTACAGAAGGTCCATGGGCCAGCCGCGGCGCTTCGAGGTCGCCTTGCCTTGGAGGAGGGGAACATTCCCTTTGCTCTTCGGTTTCTGGCCGAGCACGTGAACCTTTCCCCCGAAGATCCTGAGTTACGAGAGGTATACGCCGGCGCGCTCTTTCTTGCGGATAAACTGCCGGAGGCGAAACGGCAATTGACGATCGCCGCCAATCTCGGCGCGCCGGCCTGGCGAGTTGCCTATCACCGGGGATTGTTTGAAGAAGCGTCAGGAAATTTTCATCTGGCCCTGGGGCACTACGAAGAGGCGATCAAGGAGCGACCGGGATGGGATGTGGCCCTGGCACGACGGGACGGGATTCTTGCGGCGACTCGAGGCCGGGAGGAATTCGACATCGTCCCCGACAGCGACGACCGCCGGTAGTTCGGCGAGACGAGAGAAGATCACGCCGCTCTTTTTGAAGATGGCGGCCGGCGCATGACGGTGTCCGGCGGGCGTTGTTAGGCAGGTTTGACGGTCAGTGACTCGGCCAGCTCATCCAATAGAGACTTCGTTTCGTCCCATCCGAGACAGGCGTCGGTGATCGAGACGCCGTAGGCGAGCGGCACTCCTTCTTTCCATGTTTGCTTGCCGGGGTAAAGATTACTCTCCAACATGAGCCCCATGATCGAGTGGCGGCCTTCGCGGAACTGGCGAAGCACTTCACGAGCCACGGCACCCTGGCGACGGTGGTCTTTGCTTGAGTTGTCGTGTGAGCAGTCGATCATGATGGGACGGGCGATGCCTTCGCCGGCCACGGCCATTTCCGCTTTGGCGACATGTTCGGCGTCGTAATTGCTCTTTCCTCCTCCCCCGCGGAGGACGATATGTCGATCCGGATTGCCCATGGTCTTGATGATGGAGGTTTGGCCGTCGGCGTTGATCCCGACGAAGTGGTGCGGAGCGCGCGCCGAAATCATGGCGTTGACGGCGACCTGTAGGTTCCCTTCGGTCCCGTTCTTGAACCCGACGGGCATGGACAGACCGCTTGCCATCTCGCGGTGGATCTGGCTTTCCGTCGTGCGGGCGCCGATCGCCGTCCAACTGATGAGATCAGCCGTGTATTGGGGCGTGACCGGATCGAGCAACTCCGTCGCGCAAGGTAGGCCCAGTTGATTGATCCGGAGGAGAATTGTGCGGGCCATTTCCATGCCGGCCGCGATGTCACAGGTGCCGTCCAAATGAGGGTCGTTGATCAAGCCTTTCCATCCGACGGTGGTCCGCGGTTTCTCAAAATAGGTCCGCATGATGATCAGAAACCGGTCGCGCAAGGCGTCGGCGACCGGCTTTAATTTCTGCGCATATTCGAGCGCGGCCTCAGGGTCGTGGATTGAGCAGGGGCCGACGATGATCACGAGGCGATCGCGATCGTGTCCGTGGAGAATCTTTCTGACGGCCTCGCGGGTTTCGACGACCAGTTTGGCTGCCTCGTCCGTGATGGGAAGTCTGGTTTTAATCGTACGGGGCGAAGGCAGCGTCTTGATCTCGATGACATGTTGATTGTCAATGGGCCTGTTCACGGTGGTCCTTTCAGGAAAAAATGGTCTCCACGCCATAGAGTATAGGAAATGTTCGGGAAAAGTCCAGAAGGGGGTTCGTAACACATTGATGGATCAATACAATCGTTGCCCATGTCTAATCCATTTGACAGGCTGCGTTGACATGTGATACCCGCTATGGTCCGATGGCATTGCGACACCTTCATTTAAGTGTGAGAGTCGGCCTGTCGATTGGCTTGGTTGTCCTGCTGCTGGTTCTTGCGCCGTTTGCCGTCGCGCAAGACGTCCACCATGCGTTGGCCGCCGCGGACACCGACGGCCACGAACATTCGGCCCACGACATCTGCCAATGGGTCGACGACCACATCGCCGGTTCGATCGATTGTGATCTGCCGCGTCTGACTCCCGGTGATCTGGTTTGGTCGCCGGTAAGCACGGCAGACGACGCTCTGCTCTCGGCGACGCTCTCGCTCATCGGCCCTTCCCGCGCTCCGCCGTCTCTTTAGACAAGCACTGACGCGCATCAATCACGTCACGGTGGGTGGAAAGGCCTTGGGCTGCCCAAGCCGCCCATCCTCCGTCATTTTTTGTCTGTCATCGTCTTGAGTATGAGCGGGGAGGGGCGCATGGTCGTTGCAGGAAGAAGGGGGTTGTGTGCCGGGCTGATTGTCATGGTCATGATGGTCGCGGGAACGGCGTGGGGAGAAGATGTGGGAGATGGTAGCGGGAGAAGTGCCGATAAGAGAAGGGCGATCAGCGGGATCGTTCAAAACCAAGACCTCCGGCGCGTGCCGCAGGCTGTCGTTGAGGTGAAGAATCAAGAGGGCGACATCGTGGCATCCGGCGTCTCGAATGATGCGGGGGAATTCAAGATTGCGGTGGGAGAGCCTGGGACCTACTCGGTGAGTGCCATACTAGAGACCTATCGAAGCGAATATGTCGTGCTGACCATTGAGGATGAATCACCTAAGCCTCTGACCCTGACTTTATCGCGGACCCAAGAGATTGCATTGGAGGTCGTCTCCCCCCTTCCGCCGCTCTCAACGACGGCATCCAGTGAAACCTATTCCCTCAGCCGGAGGGAAATCGACATGCTGCCGAGGGGCAACAACAATGAGTTCCACGATGTCTTGTTGACGATTCCCAGTGCGGTCTATGGGGCGCTCAAACAGGTCCATATCAGACAGGACCATGCGAATCTCCAAATCCGCATCGACGGTGTGCCAATTCCCGATACAGTGTCCTCGACCTTTTCGGACGTGATTACGCCCCGGGCCTGGGAGCGAGCCGACATCGTCCTGGGTGGAATGGAGGCCAACGTCGGCAACAAGACGGCGGCGTTGATTGACGTCACCACCAAGAGCGGCACGAAACCGGGATTCGGGTCGATTCAGATGTTTGGCGGATCGAATAACACGATCAACCCCTCCTTCGAATACGGCGGCGCGGTCGGCGAGAAGTTCCGTTATTACTTCTTAAACAGCCATACTGCAACGAACCGTGGCATCGAGCCGCCGACACTTGGCCGACCGACCCATCATGGACAGAGCGAGCGCAATCAGACGATGTTCCGCGGTGACTATCAGGTGAGCAACCGCGACAATTTCACGCTGCTGTTTCTCAACTCCATCGCGAAATATCAAATTCCGACGTCGCCGGGGCAAGATCCGAATCCGGTGATTGTCGGGACGCTCAACGGTCTCTTGCCTGGTGGCTTTTCGCCGGTTCCCTCGGAAATGATCGATGAGAATCAAAAGGAACACAATCAATATGGTCATCTCGTGTGGCGGCATGACATCGATACCAAAAACTTTTTCAGTTTGGCCGGATATTTCAGACACACGAGGGCGACGTTTCGGACCGATCCGTTCAACGTACTGGCCTACGTGCCGGATGAGATGGAGCCGTTCTCGGCTGGGAGTCAGGATCGAACCGCCTATTCGGGCGGCGTCCGGCTGGACTATACCTACGTCCACAGCAAGGAGCACCTGATCAAGGCCGGTTTCCAGATCGATCGCACCCAGGCGATCAACAAGACGAGGTTGACGGCGTTCGACAGTGGGCTGACCGATTTGGTGCATCTCAACGCCGACAACCGATTGATTGGCTGGCGGCAGGAGTTTTGGATTCAGGACCAGTGGACGCCGAACGACCATTGGACGTTCAACATCGGCGTGCGAGGCGATACCGTGCAATATCTCCGTCACGAGGGGCAAGTCAGCCCGCGCATCGGCGTGACGTACCGGTACAATCCGTCCCACGCATTTCATGTGTATTATGGCCGGCTGTTCACTCCGCCCAATTTGGAGGCCATCTCGTTCGCCAAGCTGAACACGATCGGCACGACGGCGGAACCGGAAGATACGACGAACAATCCCCCCAGGGCCGAGCGAGCCCATTATTTTCAAATCGGCAGCGTCCATGCGCTGGGGGATTGGGCGACATTGCAGCTCACGGGCTACTACAAACTGGCCAACTACCTGTCGGACGCCGGCCAGTTCGGGACAACGCCGTTGCTTAACTATTTTGCGTTCGAGCGGGGATGGAGCAGGGGAGCTGACGCCGCGCTCAAACTCTGGCTCATGGACAATCTGACCGTGCGTGGCAATATCGCATGGGGGCAATGTAAAGGCTATGGATTGCAGTCGGGGCATTTCCTCCTGCACGGCGAGGAGATCGCCGACATCAATTCTCCGGGTGGCATCTTTTGTGACCATATGCAGATTCTGACCAGCTCGGCCGTCGTGAGTTACCGATTGCTTGACCGTACAACGTTGACCGGCCAGATGCTGTTCGCGTCCGGGTTGCGGACAGCGGAAGAGGGGGCCAAGACCAACTCCACCCACAGTCCTTCCTACACGATTTACAATCTGTCGATCTCGCATGTTCTGCCGTTGCCTTGGCACGGGCAAAAGATGCTGTTGGCGTTTGATGTCGTCAACGTGTTAGACCAACAGTACTTCATCAATGCCGGAGAGGGGAGCATCGGGCTGGGCGTGTCGCACGCCGGCATGCCGCGATCGTTCTTCTTTCGAGGACAATGGTTTTTCTAACGTGAACGAAAGGCCGTCGATGAACCGTTTGGCAAACATCTTCCACCCGGTCGGTCTGGGCGTGGTTCTCGTCGTTATCGCCTGGCCGTTGTTGATGAACCAGGCCGCCGCCTGGGCGGCGGCCGGCGACGAGGCGACGCATGAAAGCGATCACGCCGAGGATGTCCTTGAGTTTCCGGAGGTCCACGTCCATGGGCTGCCGTTGAATAAAGACCGGCAGTTGGGCCCGGTGGCCGTTTTCACGCCATGGCCTGACATCCCGCCGTCTCTTCAAGGGAAAGAACTGGATGATTGGATGAAGGCCCGCCTGCTCGTGTCGAAGGAGGCCAAGGTGACCGTTGTTGTCTTAGAACCTTGCAAGCATCGAGAATTGACCCGCGCAGGGGTCGATGCTCTTGCGAGGTGGAGATTCGATCCGCAACTCAACGGCGACGATCCCGTGGACGGGGAGCTGACCGTGCGCATTCATTTCAGGACCCGATAGGGAAAGAACGTCTTGCTCGGTGTCGTTTGTGGAACAAGCGGACGGGCGAAGATCCTTGAATGATCGACGGGCGGTGCCTGATGCTTGACGAATGATGGATGACGTTCTATCGTCCTGTCGATGAGTCTGGATGAGTCTCTGTTCTATGCCATCAACGGTTTGGCCGGGCGATCGGCCCTGGCCGATCAGTTTTTCCTCCTGATCGTCAACCGCAGCACCCTCTACATGCCGGCCGCTTGCGCGATTGTCTGGTGGATCTGGGCCCACCGACGGGAAGCCCTCTATGGCGGACCTCTGTTGGCGGCGTCGGTGAGTCTGGCCGATTTTCTCGGAGGGCAATTGAAGTGGGTGTTTGAACGGGTGAGGCCCTGCAGGGCGCTAAGCCAAGCGATCAGCGTTGAGCCGGGCGGCTGCGGAGGCCTGTTCAGTTTTCCATCGAACCACGCCGTCAATACAGCTGCGGTAGCCGCCTTTATCCAGGTGTTGTATCCAAAAGCCGGCTGGATCTGTTGGCCGATTGTCGCGTTGGTCGGGTTCGCCCGCGTCTACGTGGGGGCCCATTATGTAACGGATGTGCTTGGCGGTTGGCTTATCGGGGGGGCGATCGGCGCCGGATGTGCCTGGATTTTGTTACAGTGGCCGGCTTTTCGGAAGAAACCGGTTCCACGGGCGTCCGGCGCGCGCTTGTGATTGAAAGAGGGATGCGCACCGATTCACCCCTGACTGGCTGTTTCCGTTCGCAAACGGTGCCGGTCTTCTGAATCCGGCGCGCGATCATCAGTTGCATCGGTTTCTACGCAGTTGAGCAAGCGGCTCGTCAGATCTTCGACGTCATACCCTCGGCCGATCAAGACGAGGGCTGGGTCCGGTTCATCAAGCAACATAAGAGGGGCAACCGTCGGCTCGCCGGGTGGCGCGTACTGAAATTCCTGCAATTCCGGCTTTCCGGCAAAGCGAAAGAAGCCCTTGGCCCGTTCGAGACCTGACGGGAGATCGTTCAACCAAGCCTGGAACCGTTCTTTGTTTAACGGACCGGCCAGACGGACGGTGGTGGCGATGGGATGGTAAGTCGCGCGTTGAATGGAGGTAGCACGCGACGTTTCGAATAAGACATTTGTGGAGGTGTGTCGCCTTCCAGAAGGGCGGGAGTTGAGCAACTCAGCGACGTCGAGTCTCGCATGGGATGTCTCCCAGAGACGCGCATAGGGGTTCCGCTCGATGATCGAGGCTCGAAATTGCTCCCAGTGGCCAGGCACATACAAGTCCTGTTTATTGAGGATCAGCTCGTCCGCGCACCGGATGGCCTGGGTTGTGACGTAGGTGGACGAATAGCTGGACTCCGTCGAGACAGGATGAAGTAGCGCGATCACCCGTTCAAGCGAGGCCAGCCGCGCCGTATAGAGGTCGGTGACCGCGTCGATCACCTCCGAAGGATCGGCGAGTCCTGAACATTCGAGGATCAATATGTCCGATCCATACGAGCGCACGAGCTCGGCGATGCCCCAAGAGAGATCTTCCTTGGTGTCGCAACAGACACAGCCGCCCGCCAAATTCATGACCTGCTCGGCCAGGGTGCCGGCGCGAGGACCATCGATGCTCACCGCCCCAGCTTCGTTCATCAAAACGCCGGTCTTGCGCCCTACCGCCTTCCAATGCTCGAGCAGTCGCATTAAGAGTGTTGTTTTGCCCGCCCCGAGGGCGCCGCAGAGGATGTAAAAAGGAACGGGAGCCGAACGCATGGTCCTCCTTTCTCGTCCGCTCCCCATTGTACCGTCGCCGGGCATAAACCGAAAGAATGTCGTCCGCCGCCTGGTTGTGTTTGGATGTAACACCACTCTGACGGCTTTCTGATCATCGGGGAAAAGATATGGTGCATCCTGAATTCACCAATCACCGTGTGGGTGCCATTGATCCTCTTACAGATTCAAAGAAACGAAGGCGAGATGCGAGGGGTCTTCAGTACAATGGTATTGCCGATCATGGTGGTCGGGTTGGCGATAATCGGCGGGGGGAATGTGAGGGGTCAGCAAGAAGAACCGTGGTGGTCTGACCGCCATCAGATACCCATTGTCATCGCGCACCGAGGGGCAAGCGGCTCTGTTCCCGAGCACACGCTTGCGGCCTACGCGATCTCGATTCTTCAGGGAGCGGATTTTGTCGAGCCGGATCTCGTCATGACGAAAGACGGGCATCTGATCGCCCGGCATGACAATGTCCTGGATCTCACCACGGATGTCTCGCGCCGGCCGGAATTTGCCAGATACAAGGCCGCCAAAACCGTGGACGGTACCAGAGTCACCGGCTGGTTCAGTGAGGATTTCACGCTGGCAGAGATCAAGACGCTCCGCGCCATTGAGCGTATCCCGAACATAAGGCCGGCCAATACCAGATTCGACGGTCAGTTCGAGATTCCCACGCTAGAGGAGATCATCGACATGGTTCAGGCCTATGAAAAGCTCCTCAATCGCCGCATCGGTATCTATATCGAAACCAAGCACCCCACCTATTTCGAACAGCTCGGGCTCCCACTTGAAGAGCCGTTGGTCAAGACGTTGTACCGAAACGGCTACGAAGGGCGAACCCAGCAGGCCTTTATCCAATCGTTTGAAATCAACATCCTTCGCAAACTGAGCAGGAGGACCAGGATTCCATTGGTGCAACTGCTCGACCTCGATGGCAAGCCCTACGATGTGGAAGCGAGAGGAGGAACGTTGACCTATGAGGAGATGGCGACGCCGGCGGGGTTGGCTCAGATCGCCACCTATGCCCAAGGGGTCGGTCCGGACAAGCAATTCATCATGCCCCTCGATGGGGAGGGTAATCTCGATCCCTGTCGCGTCACGCGATTTGTTCAGGAGGCCCATGCGGCGGGATTGCTGGTGCATCCTCACACGTTTCGTTCCGAGAACGCCTTTCTTCCGATGAATTTCCGGTCATCCGCTGATCCCACGGTGTTGGGCGATGGAGCGGCGGAAATTCTGTTGTTCTTGAGGACCGGCGTTGACGGCTTTTTCACGGACCATCCCGACCAGGGTGTCGCGGCCCGCGACGAGTTCATGAGAACCAGATAATGGGCTGATGAAGGGGGCTGGGTACGTTTCCGAGCGGAGAGCGTCTTCGCTCCTCTCGGGCGTCGCTCGGTTGATTGGCGAAACCCATGGGCGGAGTTTAAACGCTCAAACGATGATCAATGGTGATGGGAGAATATCTCGGCCGGCTGGTGGTGATCGGCCAGTCGGCGGAGGTCGCAATGGACCATGTCCGTGTGGCAACACGTGGTTTCTAGTTGCACGGTCAGATGGCGGATACCAAAGTCCAAAGCGACCCGAGCGCGGATCGACTGCAACAGACCGTTAGTCAGCGCCGTGTCGCCGCCGTCGACCTGAACGTGACAGGTCAAGATGATCAGCCGCGGTTCCACCGCCCAGACATGAAGATCATGAACATTCTTGATGCCGGGAATCGATTCGATCGTCGCAGCAATTGCAGAGGGGCTGACACCGGGCGGCGTGGATTCAAGCAGCACCTCCAATGATTCCTTGAAAATTGGCCAAGCCCCTTTCACGATGACGATGACGACGACGAGGCTGACGAGCGGATCAAGCGCGGACCAGCCGGTCAACAGGATCATTCCTCCGCTCACCACCACGCCAAGCGAGACCCAGGCATCGGCCAACATGTGCCAAAAGGCGCCGCGGATGTTGAGGTCATCCCGGGCGCCTCGTTGCAGCAGCAACGCGATGCCAAGATTGGCCGCGAAGCTGGCAGCGGCGATCCCCATAATCCAACCGCCGTCAACCGGCACCGGCTGCCACAATCGTTTGATGGCGAAGAAGGCGATACCGACCGCCGTCAACAGTAGAATAAACGAGTTGAGAAAGGCGGCAATGACGCCGGCGCGGTGATAGCCGAAGGTTTTGCTCTCGCTCGACGGCTGTGTGGCGATGAGATGGGCGTAGAGAGCCAGAAACAGCGCGCCTTGATCGACGAAATTGTGCCCGGCGTCACTCATCAGACCGATACTGTCGAGCAGCAGGCCGCCGGTAAATTCGGCCACGATGATCAAGCCGTTCAACGCAAGGGCCAGAGAAAGGCGAGTACGCAGGCGTTCAAATGAACGGGGAGCGATCATAGTATAGTCTCGCATGCTCCGAAAGAGGGAGCAAGTCTTCAGCGGGATCGACGGGAAGTGCCCAAAGGCTCGTCAACGGGTGTTCGTGGTCAATCGTTCGCTGAGCACGGGATACTTGGCCAGACCCATGCCGAAATTCCCGCCGGATCGATCGGCGGCAATGACACGCACCGTCATGCCGTCCGGCGCGTCGGTGTGGCGCGGGACAAAGAACGGCGCTTCGAACTCGGCGTTCCTGCCGCTGTAAAACAGTTGCAGCCGCTCGATCACCCGATCGCCGATCAGAATTTCACCGTAGATGCTGAGTTTGCGGGAGTCCCAATCCCCATGCGGCCGGACCCATGATCCTGACAGAGTCCGGATCGACGCCCGCAAGGTGACGTCTTCGCGCGCGACGAGCGGCTCGTTTGGTTTCGGTTGTTCGATCTGCACGATGTAGCCGTAAAGGGCCAGCACGATCCCATCGTCAGTCAGATCCTCGCCGGGGATGAGCCAGACTCGCGTGCTGGCCCGCTGCATGGCCGCCGGGTACGCCAATGGTCCTTCGGCGGCGATGTCCACCTGAAGGGGGTGGGTGAGATCCAAGGTCGCGGTGAAGGAGGCCGAATCCCGCGTACTGTAAATCGGCTCTTCCAGAAGGCGAGGGGTGCGCATGATCTGATTTTGATCACCCGCCTCGCCCTGTTGCAGACCGGTGGCGAGGATACGTCCGGTTTCGACATCCGTAATGGTAATCCGCGCGCCGCCCACATCTTTTCCAAGCACCATGGAGCCGTGGGCCACGACTCGCACCAGGACCCTGGTCGGTTTCGGTTCGTTGAGGCGCTGGTCCATCGTCTCTTGGACGATCGGATCGGCGAGACAAAGAGCACTGTGGTGCGCAACGAAGAGCGCGGCCAGGCAGGATCGCAACAAGCTCCCGATCATTTCACCTTGGTGCCTGGGGTCACCGGTTCAAGCACTGTGACCAACCCCTGGACGTCCGTGTCTCCGGCTGCCAGGACCATGCCCTGTGATTCAATTCCCATCAATGTGGCCGGCTTCAAGTTGGCCACGATGACAAGGGTTTTGCCGACCAAGTCAGTTGGATCGTATTTTTTCCCGATACCGGCTACGATCTGGCGCTGTTCGTGCCCGAGATCGACGTGGAGCTTGAGCAGTTTCTCTGATTTGGGGACCCGTTCGGCTCTCAAAACAGTCGCTGTCCTCAATTGAATTTTTGCGAACTCTTCGATGGTGATCTGGCAAGGAGCTGCCGAGGCTGGAGATGGCGGTGCGGTTGTCGTTGACGGTCGTGGGGGTGTCGGACGGGGCGTTGCGGCAACGTCACTCACGGGTGGACCTCCTAATGGTGTTGTGGCCTCGATTCTGGGAAAGAGCGGTCCGGCCTTTTGGATCTTGGATCCGGGACGCAGGAATGGATCTTTCCATGAGAGGGAACCCTTGTGTTCCTGCGGTTCCATGCCGAGTTGCTGTGCCATGTTCACGGTGGTCCACGGCATGAAAGGGTACAGGGGCCGGATGAGCGAGCCGAGCGTCACGGCGAGGTGGTAGAGGCAATTATTCAGATAAGGTCGTTGTTCCGGATGTTTGGCCAAGGCCCAGGGGGCGGTTTTTTCGATGTATCGGTCACAGAGTTGGACGATCTCACCGATTGCCTCCAGCGCGCGGCTGAACCGAAGCTGTTCAACGTGGACGTCGGCGTCCGCCAATAATTCCGCAGTGCGTTGCGTCAGATTGTGTTCGAGGGGAGTATCAACAGAGGTATCGTGAGACGGAATAGTCCCCCCCGCGAACCGATCGATCATCGTGAGGCTGCGGCTTAAAAGATTGCCCAGGCCGCCGGCGAGCTCACTGTTGATACGCGCGATCATGCTGAAACGGGAAAAGTCTCCGTCCTGTCCAAAGGGCACTTCCCGCAGCAGGAAATAGCGAAAGGCATCGGTTCCAAATTCATCCACCATCTTGTGTGGATCGACCACGTTGCCCCGGCTTTTGGACATTTTTTCGCCGTCCACGGTCCACCAGCCGTGGGCGAAGATCATCTGAGGTAATGGTAGGTCGAGCGCCATCAACATGGTGGACCAGTACACGGCGTGAGTTGTGAGAATGTCCTTTCCGACCAGATGGACTGTGGCGGGCCAGAATTGACGGCCTGCTGGATTGTCTATGGGTAGATACTCGAGCGCCGAGAGATAGTTCACCAGCGCGTCAAACCAGACGTAGGTGACATAGTCACGATCGAAGGGGAGTTCAATGCCCCACGACAACCGAGCCTTGGGTCTGGAGATCGAGAGGTCGCCGAGCTTCTGTGAGGAAAGAAACCCCAAAACTTCGTTGCGCCGTGATTCAGGACGGATAAAGTCCGGCTGTTCCAGAATGTGCCGCAACAACTGTTGTTGGTATTGCCCCATTTTGAAAAAGTAGTTGTGTTCGCTCAGCCGTTCGACCGGCCGTCGGCAATCGGGGCAGAGGCCGTCGGCCACGTCCTTCTCGGTCCAGAACCGTTCGTCAAATGTGCAATACCAGCCCGAATAGTCAGCCTGATAAATCAACTGCCGGTCGTACAATTGTTGGAGACAACGTTGAACGACGACTTGATGCTGGCGATCGGTCGTGCGAACGAAGGCGTCGTTAGAAATGTTCAACCGCCGCCAGAGGTGTTGAAACTGGGGGGCGAGTGCGTCGCAATGAGCTTGGGGATCGATACCGGCTTTGGCGGCTGCCTGTTGGACCTTTTGGCCATGTTCGTCCACGCCGGTTAAGAAAAAGACGTCTCGGCCTCTGAGCCGCCAGTAGCGGGCAAGGACATCCGCGGCAATGGTGGTATAGGCATGGCCGATGTGAGGGACGTCGTTGACGTAGTAGATCGGCGTGGTGATGTAAACCGGCTTCCTCTCGTTCATACCGGGGGAAGATACCAGGTTGGCGCCAAGGATGCTAGGAGCCGGACACGGGCGCGACGCGGGATGGCGGGCGGGACAGCCCAGATGCCTCACGAAGTCGCAGCAGAACCGTTTCCAACGCCATCTGCATGTTCGGATGGCGGGCCGCCTGTTGTTCGATTCGGTCGATCTCAGCCGAGAGTTCCAGCAACATGTCGAGATCGGCCTGTTTCGCGTCGTGTGCGAGTCGATCGAGGTGATCGCGATGGAAAAGGCGTTCCGGATCCCCTCCGACGAGTACGAGAATCACATCCCGAATCCATCGCCCGAGCCAGTTTAAGATGTCGCCGCCCCGTTCGTCCTTGGCCAGCGTTTCGGCGGCTGAAAGGATGGCGGTGATCGAGCCGAGGGTTGACGGATCGACAAGACAGAGGCACTCGCGCTGTTGGGCGCGCAGGGCGGCGAGATCTTGCACGAGCGCTTCTCCAATGCGGCCCTCGCAGCACAGGGCGAGAAACTGGGCGTCGGCGGGCGGCAATGCTCGTTTCAGGATCAGAGCGGCTTCCACTTTGGTGAAGGCCGGCGCCAAGAACCGTAGCGACTGACAGCGCGAGCGGATCGTCGCCGGCAACGCCATGGGTCGGCTGGAGACGAGGATAAAGAGGCCGTACGGCGGCGGCTCCTCTAGCGTTTTGAGCAGCGCGTTGGCCGCTCCGATCGTGAGGCGGTCGGCGTCGTCGATGATACAGATTTTTTTCTCCCCGATCAGCGGCCGGTAAATCAACTGCTGTTCGATCTCCCGGATATGCTCGATCTTGATCTGCGGAACCGCCAATTCCCGATCCGGTTCGATCACGACATAATCGGGATGGGTCCGCGCGGCGATCTGGAGACATGAACGGCAGATGCCGCAACTGTCCAGGTTTTCGAGCGAAGCGGCCGCTTCGCAGTTCAAGGCCTGTGCGAGGCGGACCGCAGTGAGGAATTTTCCGATGCGGGCTTCGCCGTGAAAGAGATAGGCGTGGGCCAGGCGGCCGTGGGCCAACGCCGACTTGATCGCCGCGATGGACCGTTCATGGCCGATGATGTCGCGAAAAGGCATGGGTTACCTCTTCCGATCTTTCTTGAAATGGGACCGGCGCAATTTGGCGAGGACCAATGTTTCCACTTGAGCTGCGACGATGTCGGGAGACGGCCGCGCATCCACGACGACAATGCGGCGCGGTTCCCGTTTCGCGAGAGCGTGAAATCCCGCATGGACTCTGGCGTGAAATGCCCTGGTTTCCCGATCGAGGCGGTTTCTGATGGAGGATGTCCCCCGCCGGCGCTGCAAGCCCCTTGCGACCGGGAGATCGAACAAAATGGTCAGGTGAGGTGAGAGTTGGCCTGTTGCCCAGTCGTTCATCCGCCGCAAGGCCTTGAGATCGAGACCTCGTCCGTATCCCTGATAAGCGAAGGTGGAATCGGAAAAACGGTCGCAAACCACGATGGCTCCCCGCTTCAGAGCCGGTCTGATGACGTGATCGACATGTTGGCGGCGGGCCGCCAGAATCAGCAACGCTTCCGTTTCGGCGGCAAGAGGTTCGGACGGATCATCCAACAGGATCCTGCGCAACTGCTCGGCAACGGTCGTCCCTCCAGGTTCCCTTGTGTGCAACACGTCGTATCCTTTGGCTGTCAGGGATCGGCATAAATGGAGAGCCTGCGTGGTCTTCCCGCTTCCTTCCCCTCCTTCCAGCGTAATGAAAAGGCCTTTGGGGCGTCGTGAGACAACTCGCAAATCAGCTCCTCACCGAAGAGACGGCAGAGGGATCCTATGCCAGGGGTCGATGAAGAGGCAAGGCGAAATCGAGTCGGGAGGGGCTTTGGCAGAAGGCTGGGCCGGAGGGCAAGCAGCGAGGTTCGGGAGTGAGACCGAGAGGGCGTTTCTTGGATGGCTCGATGAGGAGGAAGAACGGCTAACTCGTTGAAATTCGCATGAAAGACTTGCGGCCTCCGCGAAGAACTCTGTATGATGAATTGCTTTTCTGTCGAAGTGAACACTCAGGGCTGGCCCGATGGTGAAAACCGCCTTAAAACGGTATTTTTTGACCGGCCTTCTGGTCGTGATCCCCATCTGGGGGACGATCTTGATCCTCAAGACCCTCTTCGTCACGGTGGACAGCATCTTGGGCGATACGGTTGCACGTCTTGCCCCCAGCCATTACGTGCCGGGACTCGGCATTGTCATGCTCGTGATTTTGATTTTCTCCGTTGGCCTGTTCACGGCGAATTTCATGGGGCGGGCGGTGGTGACGATTTGGGAAGATTGGTTGAATCGTCTGCCGTTGGTCCGGGGCATTTATTCGACATTGAAGTCCATGATGGACATCCTGTCGTTTTCGGATCGGGGGTCGTATCGGCGTGTGGTGCTGATTCAATTTCCCAAAAATGGCAGCTATTGCTTCGCGTTCGTCACCGGTGTGACCAAGGGAGAATCGACGACCCTGAGTCAAGAACCGCTGGTCCATGTCTATGTGCCGACGTCTCCCAATCCCACGTCCGGTTATTTTCTCCTGGTGCCGGAACGGGAAGTCATGTCGGTGGATATCACCGTCGAAGAGGCGATGAAGCTAATCGTCTCCGGCGGACTCTATTCTCCCTCGGCTTCGTTGACGCCTGCCCCCAATGTTGATCTCAAGTGGAGCCAGGTGAAGCAGCCGGAGAGCGGCGTTCCGATCGGATGAGCCGCTCGATTGGAGGAGGAGGGGCGACGGGGGACCGGCGGAGCTGATATGAACGTGAACAAAGGGACAGTGTGAAGATGGCGACCAGCGGTGCGAACGTCGAACCGTACGGGCAGGGGCTCGGAGTGGTGATAATGGCCGCAGGGTTGGGCACGCGGATGAAATCCAAGCGTGCGAAGGTGCTTCATCCCGTTGCCGGACGACCGATGGTTCTCTACGCCGTCGAGTTGGCCATGAAACTGGCCGGATATCGCATCGCAGTCGTCGTGGGCTACCAGGCTGAGGACGTTCGGCGAATAATCGGCGAGGCGGTCAGAGGGAGAGCGGGCGGCGATTCGGTGGTGGTCGTGGAGCAGACGCGGCAATTGGGGACGGGGCATGCGGTCCTCCAAAGCCGGTCGGCGTTTCCGAATGGCGGAAAGGGCTTGTCGGAGTTTCTGATTTTAAACGGCGATACGCCTCTGTTAACGGAACAGACCATCGGTGAATTAAGGCGGGTCCATCACGCACAGAAAGCAACCGTGACCATGTTGACGGCGCAGGTGGATGACCCGACCGGCTACGGCCGGGTCGTGAGGCGGGACGGCGGTGGAGAAAAAGGGAACCGGGCGGCAGCGGATGTCTTGAAAATTGTCGAAGATCGGGACGCGACAGCGGCGGAGCGGGCTATCAATGAGATCAATGTCGGGACCTATGTGGTCTCCGCCGACTTTCTCTTTTCCGCGTTGGAACGGCTCGAGCCGCGAAATGCCCAGGGAGAATACTATCTGACCGATATTGTAGGGATGGCGGTGGCCCAGCGGCGGAGGGTCGCGGCCGTCCAGTTGTCGGTTCCCGACGAGGGGTTAGGTGTCAATACCAGACAACAACTGGCTCAAGCGGAGCGGACCATTCGGCGGCGGCTTCGTGATCGATGGCTCGATGCCGGTGTCACGATGGTGGATCCCGATTCCGTCTGGCTCGACGCCGATGTCGTGATCGGCCAAGACACGGTGCTCTATCCCAATGTGACGATCGAGGGGAAGACGGAAATCGGAGAAGACTGTATTGTGCGGTCCCATGTCAGGCTCACCGATTGCCACGTCGGCAATCGGGTGGAGATTCTGGACCATTGCGTGCTGCGAGAGTCGCTGATCGAAGATGACGTGGTCATCGGGCCGTTCGCGCATCTCCGTCCCGGCGTGTTGCTTCGTCGAAAGGCCAAAGTCGGCAACTTCGTCGAGATGAAAAAGACGGAATTGGGGGAGGAGGCGAAGGCCAACCACTTGAGCTATCTCGGCGACGCGAAAATCGGCAAAGGAGTTAACATCGGAGCGGGAACGATCACGTGCAACTACGATGGAGTCCATAAGCATCAAACGACGATCGGGGATCATGTGTTCATCGGGAGCGATACGCAATTGGTCGCGCCGGTGTCCGTGGGGGATGGCGCGGTGATCGCCGCGGGGACGACCGTGACGAAGGATGTTCCGGCCGATGCGCTGGCGATCGCCAGGACGCCTCAGGAAAACCGAGCCGGTTGGGCGATGAAGCGGCGTCTCATGGTGGAGCGGAACTCCAGTGACGCGCAGGGGGCCCCAGCGGGCACGGCGGGGGGCAATCCCACGCCGTCGTCTAAGGCGAGAAGGAGGTAGAAACCGTCATGTGCGGCATTGTCGGGTATATCGGCGACCAGGAGGCCGTACCGATCCTCATCGACGGTTTGGCGAAGCTGGAATATCGCGGCTACGACTCTTCGGGAGTCGCCGTGATGGATGGCGGATCGATCGCCGTTCGGCGGAGTGTCGGCAAGTTGGTCAATCTGCAAAAATCGCTCAAGGAAAACGAACTCAAGGGAACGATCGGCATCGGCCACACCCGCTGGGCCACCCACGGAAAACCATCCGAGCAAAACGCGCATCCTCACCGGTCCAAGAGCTGCGTGTTGGTGCACAACGGGATCATCGAAAATTATCAGGAGCTGAAACGGGAGCTGGAGCGGGGGGGATATACGTTTCAATCTGAAACCGACACGGAAGTGGTCGCCCATTTGATCGACAAGTATCTCACCGGAGGACACACGTTGGCGGATGCGGTTCGCGCGGCTGTCAAGGAGGTGCGCGGCAGCTATGCGCTGGTCGTCATGTCCGAGCGGGAGCCGGAAACCCTGATCGCGGCCCGTTCCGGCTGTCCTCTGATCGTGGGTCGTACGGAGCATGCGGCGTACGTGGCCTCCGACGTCATGGCCATGCTGGCTCACACGAGAGACGTAACGTATCTGGATGAAGGAGATGTCGCGATCATCACCAGGAACGCTGTGCGCGTCACGGACATCGAAGGACGGGTCGTGGCGCGTACCGTGACGCGCATCACATGGGACGCGGCGGCGGCCGAGAAAAGCGGGTATCCGCATTTCATGCTCAAAGAAATCCATGAGCAGCCTCAAACCATTCTGGACACGATGCGAGGGCGCTATTCCTACGAGGCCGGCGAAGCCGATTTGCCGGACATCGGCTTGGCGCCCCAGGATTTTGCTGAGGTGGAACGGATCTGGATCGTGGCGTGCGGCACGTCGTGGCACGCCGGACTCGTCGGCAAATATCTCTTGGAAGATCTGGCCCGGATTCCCGTGCACGTCGACATTGCCAGCGAGTTTCGGTACCGCGATCCATTGATCGGAAAGCGCGACTTATTCCTGGCTATCTCTCAATCCGGGGAGACTGCCGACACTCTTGCCGCGGCGAGGGAAGCCAAGGCGAAGGGTGCTCGTGCCGTCTCGATCGTGAACGTCGTGGGCAGCACGCTGGCCCGCGAATCCGACGGCGTGCTCTACACCCATTGTGGACCGGAAATCGGCGTAGCCTCGACGAAGGCCTTCACCGCGCAATTGGCGGCGTTGTATCTGCTGGCTTTACACGTCGCCCGCGTGCGGGGTGTGATGACTGCGGTGGACGGGAAGGCGTGGTTGGATCGGCTGGTTCGACTTCCGGCGCTGGTCGAGCGGATGCTGGGGCGCGAGGCCGAGATCGTGGCCATCGCCAATCGCTATTACAAGAAACGGAATTTTTTGTTTTTAGGCCGCGGCATCAATTACCCGATCGCCCTGGAAGGGTCGCTCAAGCTCAAAGAGATTTCCTACATTCACGCAGAAGGCTATGCGGCTGGGGAGATGAAACATGGGCCGATCGCGTTGATCGATAAGGACATGCCGGTGGTAGTGCTGGTGCCGCGTGACCGTCTGTACGAAAAAACGGTGAGCAATTTGATGGAAGTCAAGGCGCGGCACGCGCCGGTCATTGCGTTCGTGGCCGAGGGGGAACGGGATTTAGGGAAAGTCGCCGATGCGGTGTTTACCGTTCCCGACGTGCATCCCCTGATGTCTCCGATTCTCTTTACGATCCCACTGCAATTGCTGGCCTATCATATTTCCGTGCTTCGCGGAGCCGACGTCGATCAGCCAAGAAACCTGGCCAAGAGCGTGACCGTTGAATAACGGGGCAGACCGCCGCCGAAAGAAAGATGAGATGCCGATGAAGATCACCCGTGAACAGGTCGAGCATGTCGCATTGCTGGCCAGGCTGCGCCTGACCGACGAGGAAAAGGATGTTTTCGCCAAACAGTTGAGCCAGATTCTCGACCATGTCGAACACTTGAACCGATATGACACGACGGGGGTGGAACCGACCGCCACGGTGATCGGACAGGTCAACGTGTTTCGGGAGGACGAGGTGCGCCCCTCCTTGACGGTCGAGCAGGCGTTGGCCAACGCGCCGGATCGTGAAGGAGATGGATTTCACGTGCCCAAAATCATTGAAGAACGGTAACCGCCCTGTGCCAGGCGGAATTTGACGAATGACGAGGATTCCATGTTTCGACAGATGTTGCGTTCAAAAATTCATCGTGCCACGGTCACGGGCACCTTTCTGGAGTATGAAGGGAGTCTTACCATCGACCAAGAATTGATGGAGGCCGCCGGCATCCTTCCGTACGAAGCGATCGTATGTTCCAATCTGAACAACGGCGAACGGTTCATGACGTATGCGATCAACGGGGCGCGGGGCAAAGGCGAGATTATTTTGAATGGTCCCACGGCGAGAAAGGCCGCCGTCGGCGACCAGATCATCATCTTTTGCTACGAGTACTATGGCGACGAAGAGATCAAAAAACACGCCCCTAAAATCGTGCGAGTCGATGAAAGGAACCGCATTGTCCAGATTCAGGATAAACGCTGATGGCGCTGCATAAACTGACGCTGTTTGAGCTTCAGCGCAAGTTTGCCGCGGGGGAAGTGAGCGCTGCCGAGATCGTGCGCGCCTACGGCCTGCGGATCGGCCAGGTGGAGCCGAAAGTGAGGGCCTTCGTCAATCAGACGAGGGATCAGGCCATGGCTCAGGCCGTGGAATTGGATCGGCGGTTGAAACAGTGGCGCAAGACCGAGCCCTTGATGGGGATGCCGATCGCGATCAAGGACAATATCTGCACCGAAGGCGTGCCGACGACGTGCAGCTCGCGTATGTTGCAACACTTCGTGCCGCCGTACGACGCCACCGTGGTTGCCAAGCTTCGCAAGCAGGAGTACCTGTTGATCGGCAAAACGAACCTGGATGAATTTGCGATGGGGTCTTCGACTGAACATTCCGCGTTCGGTCCCAGCCGGAATCCGTGGAATCTCGGTTGTGTGCCGGGCGGCTCAAGCGGAGGATCCGCAGCCGCGGTGGCCGCCGACGAATGCGTCGCAGCCTTGGGCTCCGATACGGGTGGATCGATCCGCCAGCCGGCGGCATTCTGTGGCGTCGTCGGGTTGAAACCGACCTATGGGCGTGTGTCGCGATACGGTCTGGTGGCGTTCGCATCGTCGCTCGACCAAATCGGACCGATCACGAAGGACGTGAGAGACGCCGCGTTGTTGCTGGGCGTGATCGCCGGCCATGATCCCATGGATTCCACGTCGGCCGACGTGCCCGTTCCCGACTACACGAAAGCCTTGGTGAAGAAACATCTTCGGAAACTGCGGGTCGGTGTCCCGCGGGAATTTTTTACGGAGGGACTTGATCCGGAAGTCGAACAGGCGGTCACGGCCGCCATCAGCGAGCTCAAAATCCTTGGGGCGGAGATCAAAGACATCGAGCTTCCCCGAACGGATGCGGCTGTCGCGGTCTATTATGTGCTGGCGACGGCGGAGGCTAGTTCCAACCTCGCTCGGTTTGACGGCGTCAAGTTCGGCCTGCGTGCGAAAGAGGCCAAGGATCTGCTGGATTTGTACATGAAGACGAGGCAAGAGGGATTCGGGCCTGAAGTGAAGCGCCGCATCATGCTGGGAACCTACGTGCTGAGCGCCGGCTATTACGATGCTTATTATGGAAAGGCGCAGGCCGTGCGGACGTTGGTATGTCAGGATTTTGAGACGGCGTTCAAAGAGGTTGATGTGATTGTGACGCCGGCCACGCCGACGCCCGCGTTCAAACTGGGGGAAAAAAGCGAAGATCCGTTGCAAATGTACTTGTCGGATATTTTTACGATCTCCGTCAACCTGGCCGGGCTTCCGGCAATTGCGCTGCCCTGCGGGTTCAGTAAAACAGGCCTGCCGATCGGGATGCAGGTGATCGGCCGGGCGTTTGAGGAAGAAACAATTCTTCGTGTCGCCCATGCGTATGAGCAAACCACGCAGTGGCGCCTCAACAAACCACCGATTCGGTAACGGCGCCGGGGCTCGGTACGGAGCGAGTCTCTGACGAAAACGTCTCGTCGTTTTAAGGAAGATTGTCTGGTCCCCGCTTGATGGAGGTTGCTCGATGACAGTTGTGGAGACGGCCGCGTTGCTCGTGGCGGTGGCGTTCATGGTGTTGGTCGGGTTTTTGATTCCGGTGTTGGTGCAGATCCGTAAGACGGTGGAGGAGTCCGAGCAGTTGCTGGCGAAGATGAACGCCGATTTGCCGCCGCTTATGGAAGAGCTTCGGACGGTGAGCCGGAATTTGAATGATTTGTCGAGCCAGGCTCGTCAGGGGGTCGAACATGCGACGGTGTTATTGCACGCGGTCGGCGAAGTCGGCGAATCTGTCCAGCAGATTCACAACGTCGTTCGGGGATCAAGCGGCACGGTACTGACCAACGTGATGGGCGCGGTGGCGGGGGTCAGAGCGGCCGCCCGGGTCATGCGTGATCGATTTCGAAAAGGAGGAGCATCGCACAATGGCGGATGATAGAGGATCAGCGTCGACGGTTGTGTTAGCGTTTCTAAGCGGAGCGGCCGTGGGGGCTCTCGCGGCCTTGTTGTTGGCCCCTGAGCCCGGTCCAATCTCGCGGGATCGGCTGCGCCGATACGTCCGCCGGGCTGAAGACAATCTGAAGGACTTCGCCGGTCGAGCTGGGGAAGTCTATGAAGAGGCTGTCGGCCGGGGAAGGGAGTTCATCGAGTCGAAAAAATCAGCGTTTCGTGAAGCGTTTGAAGCCGGACGTGAGGCAATGAGACGAGAGTTGGAACACCGACAGAGGGAGGGGTCACGCGAAACATGACCTACGAAGTCGTCGTCGGCGTCGAGGTTCACGCGCAGTTGCGGACCAAATCCAAAATGTTCTGCGGCTGCGCGACATCGTTCGGCGCTCCTCCCAACAGCCAAACCTGCCCTGTGTGTCTTGGATTACCCGGCAGCCTCCCGGTCATCAATCGGGCGGCGGTCGAGATGGCGGTGCGGGCCGGGTTGGCATTGAACTGCCGAATCAACGTGCCCAATCGGTTCGCCCGCAAGAATTACTTTTATCCTGATTTGCCAAAGGGCTATCAAATCTCGCAGTATGAATCCCCCATTTGCGAGCACGGGGCGGTTGAGATCGTGGTGGGAGGAATCAAGAAGTCGATTCGCATCCGGAGAGCGCATTTGGAAGAAGATGCCGGAAAAAATATCCATGAAACCGGATCGTCAGGGAGCACGGTGGATTTCAATCGAGCCGGCACACCGCTGCTCGAAATCGTCACGGAGCCGGACATGCGATCCGCCGACGAGGTGGTGGCGTATCTGAAAAACCTGCGCGACATTTTAATGTATCTCGATGTGTGCGACGGCAACATGGAACAGGGGAGTTTCAGGTGCGAGCCCAACCTCTCGCTGCGCCCCATAGGGCGAGAAGCGTTCGGCACCAAGGTTGAGCTGAAAAACATCAACTCCTTCAGGTACGTCAAAGACGCGATCGAGTACGAGATCAAGCGCCAGACCAAAGTGCTGAATGAAGGAGGGACGGTCAGGCAGGAAACGCGCCTGTGGAACATCGACCGAGGCGAGACGGTGGTGATGCGATCCAAGGAGGAAGCACACGACTACCGTTATTTTCCAGATCCGGATCTGGTGCCGCTCCGATTGGAGAAGAACTGGATCGAGAACGCCCGCGCAACTCTGCCGGAATTGCCCATGGCACGAGCCGCCCGATTCGTGAGCGACTACGGGCTGCCCGAATATGACGCCGGCGTGCTGACGGCTTCCAAAGGGTTGGCCGATTATTTTGAACGGTGCGTGCGTTGTTTCAATCAGCCCAAAACGGTCAGCAACTGGGTGATGGGCGAATTGAGCAGAGAGTTGAATCTGTCCGGCATCGACGCGGCGGAGTCGCCCCTGTCTCCGGAGCGGCTGGCTGAGCTGTTGCGGTTGGTAGAGAAAGGGACGATCAGCCTGAAAGTGGCCCGTGAGATGTTCCCGGATCTGTACAAGAGTGGGAAAACGGCAGAGCAACTCGTTCATGAAAAGGGGCTGATGCAAGTATCCGATGAGGGAGCGATCGAGAAAATGATCGACGAGGTCTTGGCCAACAGTCCCACGCAGGTGGCGCAGTTCAAGGGTGGAAAGCAGCAAGTTCTTGGTTTCTTGGTCGGGCAGGTGATGAAGGCCAGCGGAGGGAAGGCGAATCCTGCAAAGGTGAATGAGCTGCTCAAAAGAAAGTTGACCCAATAGGCATGGCCACAGAAAAGCGGCCTTTCACCTTCACGCGGCGCACAAACGGACGGTGAAGCCGGTGACAAGGCCGTAAGCTGTGTCGGATAGGGACGTTCAAGAGAAAAAATGCGGCGCCTGTCGTCCGAGGGAGTTTTTAACGCAATGATTATCTAACCGGAGTGATGCGGTCATGAGCGCAATCAAGGAGATCAAGGGGCGGCAGATCGTCGATTCACGGGGGAATCCCACGGTCGAAGCAGAAGTCGTGCTGGAGAGCGGATCACGAGGTCGGGCGGCCGTGCCGTCCGGCGCGTCCACCGGCGAGAGAGAAGCGATCGAGTTGCGCGATGGCGATATCAACCGTTGGATGGGAAAGGGCGTCACAAAGGCTGTTTCGAACATCAACGAGGTGATCGCGCCGGAATTGCTCGGAAAAGAGGCGTTTGACCAAGCCGGTATTGATCAAGCCATGATCAATCTCGACGGGACAAAAACGAAGGGCAATCTGGGCGCCAATGCCATCCTCGGTGTATCGCTGGCCGTGGCCAAGGCGGCGGCCAATGAAACGGGGCAGTCGCTGTATCGGTATCTTGGCGGTACGAACGCGCGGGTCTTGCCGGTTCCCTTGATGAACATCATCAACGGTGGAGCCCATGCCGATAATCGACTTGATCTCCAAGAGTTCATGATTGTGCCGGTTGGAGCTCAAACGTTCGGAGAAGGGCTCAGAATGGCGACCGAAGTGTTTCATGCCTTGAAGACCTTGTTGAAGAAGAAGGGGCTCAACACGGCCGTGGGTGACGAGGGGGGATTTGCACCGGATCTTCCGTCGAATGAAGAGGCGCTCGGTTTGATTGTCCAGGCGATTGAAAAGGCCGGTTACAAATCCGGTGAAGAGATGGCGCTCGCCCTAGATTGCGCGGCGAGCGAACTGTATGAAAACGGCCGTTACGTGCTCGAAGCGGAAAAGAACCCGGAACGGTCGTCGGAGGAGATGATCAGGTATTACGAGGAGCTTTTGGATCGGTATCCTATTGTCTCGATCGAAGACGGGTTGAGCGAGTTGGATTGGAAAGGCTGGAAGATGTTGACCGAGCGGCTGGGAAAACGTGTGCAGCTTGTCGGCGACGATATTTTCGTGACCAATGTCGAGATCTTTTCCAAAGGCATTCAGGAAGGAATCGGCAATTCGATTTTGATCAAGCTTAATCAGATCGGGACTCTGACGGAAACACTCGATGCGATCGAATTGGCCAAGCGAGCCGGCTATACGGCGATCATTTCGCATCGGTCTGGCGAAACGGAAGACACGACGATCGCCGACGTGGCGGTGGCGACGAACAGCGGTCTGATCAAGACAGGGTCGTTGTCGCGGACGGATCGGGTGGCGAAATACAACCAATTGCTGAGGATCGAAGAAGAACTCGGCTCGGCGGCGGTCTATCGAGGTCGGGGGGCGCTGAACTACGGGCGTTGAGCTGCGGGTCATGGTTCTATGCTGATTAAGCAAAATCGGGGGCGACACTGGCTGAGTCGGCGTCGGCGCGCCGCCATTGTACTCAAAGCCGTCGGGTTGGGCGCGTGTCTCTGGTTGCTCGTGGGACTGGTGTTCGGAGAGATGGGACTGCTGCGGTATCTGGATATGCGCGAGTATGCCAGCCGGCTTGAAGGCGAACTGGCGTCGTTGCAGACGGAGAAAGCAGCGTTGGAAAGAGAAGTGCTGCGATTGCAGCGGGATCCCGCCAAGATTGAACAAGTAGCCAGAGAGCGGTTGGGATACGTGCGAAAAGGGGAAACCGTGTATCAATTGACTCCCGGCGCCGATGACAGGGGAGGACGGGGGGAACAACCGTGAAGTTCGGAACGGTCGCGATCATCGGGCGATCCAATGTCGGCAAGTCCACGCTCCTGAATCGTCTGCTGGGAGAAAAGATCGCCATCGTGTCGGACAAGCCTCAGACGACGCGGACGCGCATTTTAGGAGTCCTCTCCGTCCCCGAAGGCCAGATCGTTTTCCTGGATACGCCGGGCCTGCATAAACCGCGGCATCTCTTGAATCGACGGATGGTCCGGACGGCGATCGAGGCCGTGGAGGAAGCCGATCTCCTGTATGTGCTGATGGAAGCGACCTGTCTGCCTGGCCCTGGCGATCTGGCCGTTGTCGCCTCCGTCAAGGAAGCGGTTGCAAAACGTCGTCGGCCGGTTATGTTGGTTGTGACCAAGATCGATCTCATCAACAAGTTCAAGCTGCTGCCGGTCCTTGAACGGTACGCCAGCCTGTATCCATGGACGGAAATTGTGCCGGTATCCGGGCAAACGGGGGACAACGTGGATCGGCTGCTGGCCGTGACGGTTCCCTATTTGCCGGAGGGAGAAGGGGCATACGGCGACGATATGGTGACGGATCAAACGATGCGGACGTTGGCGGCGGAGATGATTCGGGAGAAAATCCTGCAGGCAACGGAAGAAGAAGTACCCTATTCCGTCGCAGTGGAAATCGAGAGTTTTAAGGAAGAGGGGCGATTGGCCAGGATCCAAGCGTCGATTTTCGTCGAGCGTGAATCGCAGAAGGGTATTGTGATCGGCAAGCAAGGGGAGAGGCTCAAGGCCGTGTGTACCGAAGCGCGACGGGACATGGAACGGTTGTTCGGCATGAAAGTATTTCTCCAGGTGTGGGTCAAAGTGAGAGAAGCCTGGCGGGAAGACGAGCGGACATTGGTGGAATTGGGGTACTGAAGGCGTGTGATGCAGACGACTGAACGCCAGGGGGAGCCGAGATCAGTGGGGGTGCGTCCCCGTTCCTTGGAACGGGACGCTTTGCGGGATGTCTTGCGCGATCAGGCGGAGCGGGGACAGACCAAGTCCGATATTGTGATTCAATCCGTCCAACGGCTGCTGCGGCGAGGAGCCATCACCAATCTCTCGAAAATGCTGGGGCGCATGCATCCTGCCGATGTGGCCAAGGCCATCCGCCATTTATCGTCCTCAAAGGAAAAACGGGAAGTGTTCGAATTGGTCAGGGGCGAGAACAAGCGCGGCCAAGTGTTGAGCGAACTTGACGGCGAAAGCATTCAAGAAGTGCTGGCCGATCTGCTGCACTCGGATATCGCCTGGCTGTTGAAAGATCTTGGTCCGGACGACGTCGCCTACATTCTTGGATTTTTGCCGGAGGAACGCGGGCAGGAAATCCTGGCTTTGATGAAGGCTGAGGATTCGACGGAGGTCGCCGACATTCTTCAATACGCCAAGGATACGGCCGGCGGCATTATGACGACGGAGTTTTTATCTTTGTCGGAGGACGTCACGGCCCAAGAAGCCATCCGCCGACTCCAGCAAGCCACCGACGCGGAGATGGTGTTTTACATCTATGTGACGGACAAGAACGATCATCTGGTCGGGGTGTTGTCGCTGCGTCAGCTCTTGACGGTGCCGCCCGATACGCCGCTCAAGAACATCATGACGCGTGACGTGATCAGCGTCACCGTCGATATGGATCAAGAAGAAGTGGCTCGTCAGGTGGCCAGTTACAACTTGCTCGCGATTCCGGTCGTCGAGAAGGACGGACGGTTGGTCGGCATCATTACAGTGGACGACGTCGTGGACGTCATTCGCGAAGAGGCCACGGAAGACATGTTGAAAATGGCCGGCGCCATTGAGGAGGAGCCGATCTCCAAGTCCTCGAGTATCGGCGCCGCCAAGCTGCGTTTGCCGTGGCTGTTTACCAATCTTGTCGGAAGTTTGCTGTCGGGGGCCATCTTGTGGTACTTCCGCTACACGATTCAGGAAGTTGTGGCGGTCGTCAGTTTCATTCCGGTCATCGCTGCGATGGGTGGCAACGTAGGGCTGCAATCCTCCACGCTGATTATTCGCGGATTGGCGACCGGGCATATCGAACCGACGGACGTCTGGACGGTGTTTTTCCGGGAAACCAAGATCGGATTGCTGATGGGGCTGGCCTGTGGTCTGATTTTGACGGCTGTCGGGTGGGTGCTGCAAGAAGGGGTTTTAGGAGTGGTCGTGGGGGCTTCGCTGGTGATCGCATTCTTCGTCTCGACCAGCATGGCCACGATCATGCCTATCGCACTCAAGCGTCTGGGAGTGGATCCTGCTGTCGCCGCAGGCCCCTTTGTGACGACGGCCAACGACATTACCGGCATCACGATTTATCTCACCCTCGCGACGTTGTTTTTGAACTATCTGCGGTAATCGCGTCTTGTATGAATGAGCCGCGTTCCGCCCCCTTTGCAAGAGGCCGTGCCCAATGCCGCTGGTGAAAGCGAGAGCGATCATTCTGCGGAGTCGTAAGTGGGGAGATGCGGACCGAATCATCACGGCGTATGCCAGGAGTTTGGGCAAGATTCGGGGAGTCGCTCGCGGCGCTCGACGTCAGAAGAGCCGGTTCGGTGCAGCACTCGAACCCTTTACCGTTTGTCGCCTTGATTTGTTCGAAAAGATCGGGGACCCGCTGTTTCGGATTTCCCACGTCGATGTGGTGACCTCCTTTCAATCATTGCGCGAGGACCTCGGATTGATGGCGGCGGCGGCGCGGATGGTCAATGTTGCGGCCGCTGTGACGCCGGAGCGGGATCCTGACCCGCAGTTGTTCGACACCCTTGAGAAAGGGTTGGCCGCCCTGCCTTCCAGTAAGGACCCCGTCTGCACCGCCTTGATGCTTCAAATTAAATTGTTGTGTCGGACGGGGTTTCGTCCCCAGACTGATCGTTGTGCCGCCTGCGGGAAGACCGTCATAGCCGGTACGTTCCATTTTTCTCCGACTGAAGGAGGAATCGTGTGCCTAATGTGCGCCGTTCGGCCTCATGCCCGTTGTGTGGTGTTGTCACAAGGAAGCGTCGCTTTTCTTCAGCAGGCTGTTCGATTGGATCCTGCCTTGATGACCCGCCTGCGGGCCGTTGGGCAGGTGCGGGACGAAGTCGAAGAAGCTATCGACAAATATGTGACGGTCGTTACGGGCAGACGTCTTCCGCCGGCGGATTTCTTGTCTGGCGCGCCGGCGGTTTCGTCTCATTACGGATCTCCGGAGAGCTGATGAGATGACGGAAACCACGATCGAGCCGCGTGACATGGAGTGGCTTGGCAAGGGAGTATTGGGGATTCAATGGAGTGACGGGCACAAGGGCGTCTATCCCATTCGGTATCTTCGACAGCAGTGCCCGTGCGCGGCCTGTGTGGATGAATGGACGGGAGAGCGTCGTCTAAAAGCGGATGATGTTCCGATGTTGATCATGTTGCAAGACATCGTGCCGGTCGGTCGGTATGCCCTTCAATTCCGCTGGAGCGACGGTCATGATGCCGGCATTTATTCGTACCAGCTCCTGAGGAAGTTGTGTCAGTGCGATGCCTGTGTCCCTGTGAAGCCGGCTGATTCTAAGTCGAGGAGATTGATGTGAGTGCACAAGCAGCGACGAGCGGACGGATGGTCGTTCGGTTTGGCAGCACCGGGCATATGGTGATGAGAAAAACAGGGATCCTTGCGGTGGTGCTTCTGATTGTCGGGGCGGTCGCGTGCCGTGGATTGCCGCCGTTGGCCGAGCAAGAACAATGGGTAAGAGAGGGTAATCTGGTGATTGAACGGATAACGGCGAGGGCTGTGGTGAACGTCTGGGGAGAACCGCCCCATTATCAAACTCGGTTTACTCAGTTTTTTGTGATGCCGGATTTCACGATGATTCCCGCTTCTCGCGTGGCGTTGGGGGAGTCGCCAAGGGGATGGGAAGCCGGAGTTCATGCAGGAGAAGGGGTGTTTTTTTTATATCCAGATCGAGGATGGCTGTTGGTTTTTCTCGATGACCGATTGGTGTATAAGGAAGCGCTGAAAGCGGATGAGATGCGCGCCTTGATTGAAGCGTGGGCATACGAAGATCGATTCAAAACCCGATTATTAGATGGGACCTCGATTCCCTGAATGTTGTTGACCTCCTCTTGTGTGCCTCAAAATGATAGGAGCTGGGTGATAGCGTCACACCCGTGATTCCTTCGGCGAGACAATCGATCACATGAACATCTTAATAGCGGCGTCCGAAGCCGCTCCCTATGCGAAGACCGGTGGATTGGCCGATGTCACCGGCGCGTTGCCCGGTGAGCTCATCAAGCTGGGACATCGGGTGACGTTGATCTTGCCTGGGTATCGCGAGGTTGTGGAACATCTGCGATCAAGTCAGATCAAGGCTCGTTTTTCGATTCCGGTTGCAGGGGTCCCGCTGAGTGTGAATTTGGAAGAGGTGCTCGCTCACGTCGCGGACGGCGCACATTCGCTGAGGATCCTAATCGTTCGATATGATCCGTACTTTGACCGCCCTGGACTCTATCAGGATCGAGACGGAGACTATCCCGACAATCTTGAACGGTTCACACTGTTTTCCCGGTCCGTTCTTCAGAGTCTCGCCTACCTCAACCAGACCTGCAAGGAGCCGGTGGATGTCCTTCATTTGCACGATTGGCAAACGGCCTTGTGCGCGGTGTACTTGAAAGCCGGTATCGGCGTGCCGAAGGAAGCAGGTCTGGTGAAAACTCTTCTGACCTTGCATAACGTCGGCTATCAAGGTGTGTTCCCTGGAGAGCGATTCGCTGTAACGGGTCTTCCTCCCGCGCTGTTTTCGCCAGAGGCGCTGGAATTTTACGGGTCGGTCAATTGCTTAAAGGGAGGGATTGTCTTTTCTGACGCCCTGTCAACAGTCAGTCCGACCTATGCGAAAGAAATCATGACGAAAGAATTCGGCCATGGATTGGAGGGGGTGTTGGCAAACCGCTCCGATGGTATTGAAGGCATCGTCAATGGCATCGATACGACTATCTGGAATCCGGAAACCGACCGGCATCTGCCGGCGCGTTACCACGCATCTGATTTATCCGGGAAAAAAGTATGCAAAGAAGCGTTACAGCGAGAGCTTGGGTTGCCGATTCTTGATGTGCCCCTCATAGCTGCGATCGGGCGGCTCGCCCCGCAAAAAGGATTTGATCTTTTGTTGGAGATCCTTCCTGAATTGACCCTTCTCGATGTGCAGATTGTCATGTTGGGAACCGGGGATCGGCACCTGGAGCAGCGATTGTTGGATGCCCAGGCTGCCCATCATGATCGTCTCGCGGTATGCGTCCGGTTTGACGAAGGGCTGGCCCATCGTCTTGAAGCCGGCGCCGATATGCTAGTCATGCCTTCTCGGTATGAGCCGTGCGGGCTGACTCAGCTCCATAGTTTACGATATGGAACGGTACCCATCGTTCGGCGTACTGGAGGCTTAGCAGACACGGTTGTTCCATTTAGGCCATCGACGGTACGGGCGAATGTCGCGACGGGATTTCATTTTGATCAGGCCTCTTCTGAGGCTCTATTGACAGCAGTTCTATTGGCGCTGTCGGTGTATCAACAACGTGAAGCCTGGCGTTCGCTGATACGGGCGGGAATGAGCACGGATTTATCGTGGGCCAAGTCCGCGAGACGATATGAACAAGTCTATCGTTCGCTGCTCCCCTGAATCGCCACACTCTACCACTTAATTGAGTGCGATTTAATTGAGTGCGATCGAGACCGGAAGGTTTTGCGTGAGATCTCCCCCCAGATGGAGTTAAGGGGTCTTCAAAGAAACGATAACGCCTCGATCGAGTTCCGCGAGCAAGCGTTTTGCTCGAAGCGTGTAGTAAGGAGAAATATCCTTGTGGTGTGTAAGGACTGATGAGAACAGGTTGCGAGCGGTGTCAATCTGACCCTCATGGAGAGCCAGTTGACCGGCACGGAGCGAACACGATGCGGCCATGGCTCGGACATCGACGGCCTGGCGATTGGCCGGAGCACTCACCCATCGTTGAAGCTTGGTCGGGAGGGGAAGCACAAACCCGTCTTGTTCTTTCAGAAGAGCTGCGGAAGAGAGTTGCTTCAGTTCCAAATGAGCCCGTCCAAAGTCTGAAGCAATCCTGCAGGCGTTATATCGTTGCCACAGAGACATAAACCTATCATTATCATGATAGGCATCTACAAGACTGGAGGTGTGGGAAGATTGGCATCCAGCGGCAAGAAGGACAAGCCCTAGCATCAAACCCCACTGACACCTCCCGTTCATTTTCATGACGCCTCCCGTAGCCTTTTCAACCGTTTCGTTTCTTTTTCAAAAAGAAAAAGAGCCACAGGGGCCCATGCAAATAGTGATCCCGGAAAATGAAATCGTAAATTTATGATTTTCTGATGTTATTTTAATTATTCGGTGATCGATGTGATATGGAGACTGTGTAAATGATTACTCAGTGTGTTATTCGTGCAACGGTGTGATGGGGGGCTTGGTTTCTTGGCTTGTTTGCGTGGATGGAGGAACAGGCGAGTTAAAAAATCAGTGTTAGAGTTTAGGAGTTGAAAACTTGGACAAGAATTCCGGTGCGAGTTGAGGCATTCGTTTTTCTCATGATGTGTTTGATGTGCTCCTTCACTGTTTGCTCGGTAATCTGGAGTGCATTGGCAATTTCTTTGTTGGTCCATCCTTTTGCGAGGTGTTCGATGACTTCCTGTTCTCGGCTGGTCAACTGGAAACGATCGCGGGCATGGTCTGCGTTCAGCGGTTTTCGCCGCCCCAGCTCCTCCATAGTTATGACAAGTCTCGCGTTTTGGATACCGCCTCGATCCGGAAGCCCAAATCCACGCAGGAGGATCGGTTGACTGGGATCCCCTGCAATGCGTTTCAGTTCGAATTGTTCCCAATCTTTAGCTTCGGTTCGAATGTGGAGAGCCTTGATGATTTCTCCGCACAGTTCTGTGAGAGCCGTGGGTAGGACCCCGTGGGCGAATTTTGCATTGTTGCCTCCATGCTCCACCGCATTGATTTTCTTGGCAAGTTCAGATGCCTGATGGTTCATATGAAGCAATTGCATGGAGGCCGAAAGAACGACGATTCCCGATCCTGCTCGCTGATCGGCAAGACTGTCAGTTTGGTCAAGAACGCCAGGGCCGCTGGTCATACGAAATTCGTTCTGAGTGCCTGTTCTGGGTATTTTGCACACATAACACGTTCCATGGACATCCAAGGTCACTCAAGAAGCTAGGCCCAAATGCACACAGCGATAGTACCTAACCCTTTTGGGGGAGTCAACATATACCTTTGAGAAAGCAGCCTACATCATCGGTATTGTGGCCGTAACATTGCACGGATATATTTCACTCCGTTGCGATCGGAGACCGGCTTCTTGAGAAAATCATATGACAAACGAAAACGAGTGGGTGCAGGTCGTTATGAAAGGGAATGGGATCGCGGCAATTCATCCGAACACGGGTCCTTACAGAAGGGGTCGGTTGTGATACAGAAAGAATGGGAGTGGCCTATGAAGAGCGATAGCCATGCAACGCACAGTGAGCGAGCGGCGCTCCTGCGACCAATTCCATATGAGATGACCTCGCCAGTCGATGAAGACAGAGAAAGGGGAAAAGGGAAAGCGCTGTCTCTTAATATCAGCCGAGGGGGGATGTTATTGATGATGGATCAGGCGCCCAAGGTTGAGCAGGTACTAAAGGTCTATGTTCCGACGCCGATCACCATCGCTGAGACCCCGACACTTGCCGAGGTACGCTGGGTCAGAAAAGTGCCGTTTGGGAAGACGAACGGAGGCGGGCCGTATTTTGTTGGACTCAAGTTCATATTCTGATATGTCTGGTATGACGGTACGATGAAATGATTGCCCGAAGTTGCGCGTCTTTTGTCAGAGCGACGATGTGTGTTCTCCTGGTGGGGATGGGGTTGTTCTGCGGTTCTGTCGAGGGCGAGGGATTGGCGGAGCCGGCCCTTCGGGTGCAAATCAAAGAAGGTGTGCGGGATCCGGACAAATCTTCTCTTGTAGTCACGCCGGATTACATTATAGGGCCGGAGGACGTGCTGGATGTCAATGTCTGGAAAAACACGGATTTGTCGAGGACGGTCCTGGTTCGGCCTGACGGGAAAATTTCTCTGCCGTTGATCGGGGACGTGGTGGCCGTGGGAATGACCGCGACTCAATTGGCCGACGCCATTTCAGAACGATTAAAAGAGTATAAAGAGAACCCCCAGGTCTCCATTGTGGTCAAGGAAATTAACAGTTATGCGATCTATGTGCTCGGTGAAGTCGCGCATCCAGGGAAATATCCCCTGAAAAGCAAAACGACACTCTTGCAAGCCATCACGTTGGCGGGAGGGTTTACGCCTACGGCTGTGCGGAATAAAATCGTTGTGTTTCGGTTTGGTGAGAAGGGAGAGAAGGACATCAAAATAAAAGTCAACTACGATGACATTATCTTGCGCGATGGTTCAACTCAGAACTTGGTGTTGATTCCAGGTGATACCATCGTGATTCCTTCGGAAACTATGGTGCTGGTCCCGTAAAGGAACACAGAAAAATGGAAATGGGTAAATCGTCTGCGAGCGTCAGCCCTTATGATGAAATGGAGGGAGGATCTTCTCTTGAGTAGGATTTTATTGTGCGCACTCATTTTTTCCATGGGAGGCTGTTTTGCAGGGTCGATCCCCAATGAGGTATTGGAAGAGGTAAATAAGCCGTTTCCAAAAGATTTTTTGCTTGGTCCCGAGGATGTCCTGGAAGTGACGGTCTGGAAGAACCAGGATCTATCACGAATTGTTACGGTGCGACCGGACGGCATGATCTCGTTGCCGTTGATCGGTGATGTACAAGCGAGTGGTCTGACGGCGGCTCAGGTCGGCGAGATCATTTCCAAACGGTTGTCCGAGTATAAGGAAAATCCCTCCGTGTCCGTCAGTGTGAAGGAGGTCAACAGTTACTATATCTATGTGATGGGGGAAGTGGCGCATCCCGGTAAATTTCCGTTGAAGTCGTATGCGACCGTCTTGCAGGGTATTTCGCTGGCGGGCGGCTTCACCCAATATGCATCCAAAAACCGGATGGCTGTCGTAAGGACGATAGATAAAGGGACACCGGATGAACGCCAGATCAGAATCCCGGTGCGATATGACGATTTAGTGTCAGGCAATGGAGAAATCGGTAACTTTCATCTGATGTCGGGGGATACCATTGTGGTGCCGTGACCGTTCCGTGCGACGATGGGGGGGCTGGGTCTTCCTCTTTGGAGGGATGCTGTTCATGGATCCTTCGGTGACGCAGGCGCAAGTTCCCTATGGACCAGGGGGAGTTCCTTATCATGAAGCCTCTCCGCCTGGTGGTATTGAGGAGTTGGTTGCAAATATACGCCAACTCGGCCCGTTCCGAGTTGTTCCGACTCTGATGGTTTCGGAGCGATACGACAGCAATATTTTTGCCTTTCGTGGGGTTGGGGGCGGCCAACGGTCGGATTTTGTGACAGACGTGTTTCCCGGCGCCCGTGTCACCCATTCGAATGACTACCTGGATGGAACGCTGACAGGGCAAGCGATTGCGAGCTTTTATGTCAACAACCCTGGATTAAATTACGTGGGAACACAAGGAAGTTTTACGACGATTTTGGACAAAATGTCTCAACGGGTCGTCCGAGGTCTTGGGCTCCGCATAAGTGGCACGGTTCTGTATTATCCAGAACAACCCTCATTTGTAGCTGCCCAGTCTCTGCAGTCGGATTTCATTCGTGGAATTCAGGCACGTCGTAATAACGCGATCAGCAATACCACCACGGTCCAGAGTTCTTATACGGTCAATCCGTCCATGCAGCTCAATGGTTCGTATTCGTTTCAGACCATGCGGTTTTTGGGGCATACAAACTTGGGCGATGGGAGGCCGACCCTTCCGCTGTTTAACATGACGACTCATGGGGCAACTGGAGGGGTGGCCTATCTTGTTTCCCCCGATCATACGATAGGGATCACCTATGCCTTTCGGCAGATGATGTTCGGTTCACGTGTCGGCGATGGCGTGGTCGGCGAGTCTTTTGCGGGACGTTCCTTTGCCGTTCATGGCGTCAACGCCAACTGGAGAGGCGCGTTCGGCCGTGAGTGGAGTGCAAATATAGCTCCAGGTATTTCCTTCGCCAGCCAAGTGCCGGATAGGATTCTGTGGACCATCAATGCGAGCCTGACCTGGATGGGGCAAGGGAAATCCGCTAGCGTCTCGTTTAGTCGAGGATTGTATCCGAGTTTTTTTGGAGAAGCGGGCTTGCTTGCCAGCAACGTGGCCAGCGGGTCGGTGTCCTATCGGCTCTCTCAGAAATGGGAAGTATCGCTGGGGGCCAATTATGCTGTGAACACGAGGGGTGGTACAGGAATCGGAACAGGTCGCTTGCGTTTTGAGTCGATCAATGTGAATGGAACAGTGCGATATGCCCTGTATCGAGGGATCTCAGCCGCACTGACCGGTAGCCACGGTGATTTTACGATCGAGCAAATGGGCACCACATTTAAATATGATCGCCAAGTCGGTGTGCTGACACTGACAGCAGAATGGGACTAGGCATGAATACACCGAGTGACCTGACCTTTACCGACTATCTTGACATCGCCCGGCGGCGGAAATGGATGATTCTGGTGACGGTCGTCGGATGCCTCGCCGCGTCCGCCGCGCTTTATGAGGTGTTGCCGAAGACCTATCGATCCACCACGACTATTCTCCTGGAAGGCTCGAAAATTCCTGAGAATTATGTCAAGACCGGTGTTGAAGGCAAAGTCGATTCACGGCTCTACGCCGTTCAACAAATCGTGATGAGCCGGACGTTGCTGGCCAAGATCGGCGAGCAGTTCGGCTTGATCACGCCGCAGATGTCGTCTTTTGAACGGGAGAGTGTGGTACAGGGCATGAGGCAACGGACTCAGGTGACCAAAATGCGGCTCGGGCATCTGAAAGGCCAAGATACGACGGAAGGCTTCACCTTGTCGTTTGACCATACGGATCCGGTCATCGCAATGAAAGTGGCAGAGGCGTTGGCTGCCCAATTCATTGAGCAGGATTTGAAGCTGCGTGAGCAGGTGCTCGAAGGGGCATCGGAATTTCTCGATCAGGAACTGCGGCTGGCAGAAGCCAAACTCGAAGAACAAGAACAGGCGATCAGTGCCTTCCGAGCCAAATACATGGGAGAGTTGCCTCAACAAATGGAGGCCAACTTACGGACCCTCGATCGACTGCAGATGGATGTCATCGCAGCTCGAGAAAACGTTCAAGCGGCGAAAAACAAGGTCGAGCTGTTAGAGCAGCGCATCAAGGAAGCGTCCCTGGCGGCGGCTCAGGGTGTGATACAACCGACTACCTCCTCCCAGGGACAGCCACATGGCGGGGATCCCTTGCTGACGCGATTGGCCGAACTTGAGCGAAATCTTACCGCTTTGTCCACTGAATACCATGACAACTATCCCGATATCATCCTGCTGCGCAAGGAAATCGATGCCGTCAAGGCACAGTTGGCCCTCAAGTATGGGGTTGCCAAGGAAGAGGTTCAACAGGGATCTCCAAAGTTGGTTGATCCCATTGTCCTTGATCTCATGCGCCAGCGAGATGAAGCTGTCAAGGATCTAGAGGCACGACAAGAGCGGCTCCGTCGATTGCTTGAGCAGGTCAAAGACTATGAAGGGCGGGTCGAGCGAACGCCGATGCGGGAGCAGGAACTGAGCGTGTTGGTCCGAGACTATGACAACATGCAAAAGAACTATCAGGCTCTGCTCGATAAGCGGTTGAACGCCCGATTGGCTGAAAATCTTGAAAAACGGCAGAAGGGCGAACAGTTTCGGATTTTGGATCCAGCCAATCTTCCCATTACGCCGGAGTCGCCCAAACAATACATGATCCTCTTGGGAGGTTTGGTTGTTGGCTGCGGCCTTGGAGGCGGAGCCGCCTTTGCCCTTGAGTTGTTCAGGCCGGCCTTTAGGCGTGTGGAACAGGTAGAAGGGCTATTGGGGGTTCCTATTCTTGCTGGAATCCCGTCGTTTGCCACGCTAATCGGCGCCGGCAAGAAATCCCTTACCGGGCCGGCTCCGGCGATCGAGGAGAAAAAGAGGTCTCGCCTGCTGGGATATCTCAAAAGAGGGCGTGATCGGGAGCTCGCCACTCCTCAAGTGGGAGAGAACCTGATTCCATCCGCCATTTCTTGGAATCTTGTGGCCAAATGGTGGCCGGATTCTATGATCTCTGAGCAATATCGGGTGGCTGCGACAAGACTCGCCTTGATGTCAAGAGAACATGATCATCCCGTGGCATTGGTAACCAGCTCCGTGCTTGGGGAGGGAAAAAGTACGACCACGGTCAATCTTGGATACACCTTTGCCCATGCGCTGGATAAGCGAACGCTGATCATCGATTGCGATTTTAAGCGTCCCTCTGTGAGCAGGTATCTCGGAAAACCTTATGCCCCCGGATTAAGCGATTACTGGAGTGGAACCTGTTCCATTGAAGCGTGTATTCACCAGATTGAGGAGGGGCCTCTTTGGGTGTTGCCGGCCGGAACGGAGAGCCATCGGGTCTTTGAATTGTCAAAAGTTCGTGAGCTAGAACAACTCCTCGATCAATTAAAGCCGCGTTTCGATCAGATTTTCCTCGACACCCCGCCGGTGTTTCCCCTTGCGGATCTCAATTTCTTGTCGCGGCTGGCGGATGTGATGGTGTTCGTGATCATGGCGGGAAAGACAGGCCGTGACGTTGTCGAAACCGCGTTCAAAGCGCTGCGCCCTCAATGCAAGGTGGGAATCATTCTTGCGGGCGTGGAATCGACGAGCATGCCGTATTATCACTATTACCATCATAGTGAAGAGCGCCCTGTGCCTCGATATGCCGCGAGACGGTAGAGATGGAAAAGACGATCGCTCCTGTCCTAGTCAAGCCGAATAAAGAGCAGGATTACGCGTCCGGCTTGGATTTGTTCAAGCGGCGAGTCGTTCTTCTCGGCTGTGGCCAGCTCGCGGTGGAGTTGTATCGGGTTCTGGCGGAGAAGCGATGGACAAATCTGCAAGTCATAGGGGTGGTTGACCAAAATCCACCCCAGGCGGCCGATTCTTTTCCTGTCAAGGATCTGCAAGTGCTGGGGAGTTGCGAGGACCTCCGCGGGATCGTAGAAGAGTTTGCGGTCAACATGATCGTCGTGTGTATGGAGGACAGAAGAGCGGGATTACCGGTGCATGCGCTTCTTGATCTGAAAGCACGAGGGATCGAGGTCATCGATGGGCATCAGATGTTCGAGGAGGTATCGGGTCGCCTCTCAATCGACCAGCTTCGCCCGAGCGCGCTTATTTTTTCAACTGGCTTTAAACGAAGAGCGCCGACGAAAGTATTGAAACGAACGGTTGATTTGACGGTGTCTGTGCTTGGTTTGGCGATCCTGGCTCCGGTTTTGTGTATCATCGCTCTTCTGATCAAACTGGATTCTCCTGGTCCGATTTTTTACCGCCAGATGCGTGTCGGATTAGGCGGTCAGCCGTTTATGATGTGGAAGTTTCGGTCGATGTACCAGGAGGCGGAGCGCCACGGACCTCGGTGGGCCGAGAAAAACGACGCACGGGTGTCGAGAGTCGGTCGAATTCTTCGTAAGTTTCGTTTGGACGAAATCCCGCAGCTTTATAACGTGATACGAGGCGAAATGAGTCTGGTTGGACCTCGCCCCGAACGTCCGGTCTTCGTCAACGAGCTGAGAAAAAGTATCCCCTATTACGATATCAGGCATACAGTGAGACCGGGGCTGACTGGGTGGGCGCAAACACAGTTTCAGTATGGCGCAAGTGCTGAAGATGCACATGCGAAGTTGCAGTATGACCTCTATTACGTCAAGAACATGACCTTCGCACTGGACCTTCGGATCATGCTTGAGACGATCCGAGTCGTTCTGCTTGGCGAAGGGGCACGCTGAGCATGGGGACCGCGATGTCTGAAGCGATGAGATCCGGCATGGTGAGGGATGGTCGAGCAGGAAAAGGACTGCATGCGCTGTCGTTCGACGTTGAAGAACACTTTCAGGTGTCCGCCTTCTGGTCCAATGAAAGAAGGAGCCAATGGGATAATTACGAGAGCCGCGTCGAGCGGAATGTAGAGAAGATCCTGGGAATACTCGCCTCTCGTGGCGTACAGGCTACCTTTTTCGTATTAGGGTGGGTCGCTCAGCGGCATCGAGAGTTGGTGAAAACCATCGTTGATCAGGGACACGAGCTTGCTTCGCATGGGTTCGGACACGAAATGATCACCGCGCAGCATCCGGCTCAGTTTCGTGATGACGTGCGGAAAAGCAAGCAATTGCTCGAGGATATTGGCGGAGTTCCTGTCTATGGATACCGAGCTCCGTCCTTCACCATTGTTTCCCGCACTCGGTGGGCGCTTCCGATCCTTGTCGAAGAAGGCTATCGCTATGACTCAAGCATCTTTCCCATCCGGCATGATCGGTATGGCATGCCGGGAGCTCTGCCGCACTGTCATCGACTAGAAACGGAGAGCGGGCCATTATGGGAGGTGCCTCCTTCCACCTTGAAAGTAGGATCGGTCCTCATTCCGATCGCGGGAGGAGGGTATTTTCGGCTGTTTCCTTATCCAATGTTGCGTCAGTTGTTGGACCGTGCTGTGGCGGAGGGGCATCCTCTGGTCATGTATTTCCATCCCTGGGAACTGGATCCCGAACAGCCTCGGATGACCGGCTCGTGGCTTTCAACCTTTCGCCATTATTTGAATTTGAACAAGACCGAAAGGCGATTGAAGCGGCTCCTGTCTGATTTTCGATTCACGACGATTCAAAATGCGGTGGAGGAGGTTGGGCGGGCCTGTAATGGCGAGGGCGATCTCGTCGGCACAACGAGCGTTAATGTTCAACGTCATGCAAGCCGATATGTAACGGTGGGAGACGGTCATGTCTGAACAGGTCGAGGCCGAGTGGTACGTGGTCCGTACGAAACCTCATCAGGAAGCTGTGGCCGAATCGAGCCTGTTGCGGGGTGGCATCGAGGCTGTCTGCCCACGCATCAAGGAGCGGCGGGTGATTCGAAGAAAGATCCAACTGGTGATTGGCCCGCTCTTCCCCGGCTACCTGTTTGCTAAGTCCCATCCTTCACAATGGCGGATGATTCAGTATGCCAGAGGGGTGCGCCAGTTGGTTTCTTTTGGAGCCGGTCCGGTCATTGTCAGTCCGGAAATCATGGAAGAGATTTTCCGAAGACTCCAGAGAGGCGTCGTGGTGCCAGAGTCCACGACATTTACTCGCGGCTCGGTGGTTCGGATTACGGAAGGCCCGTTACAAGGGATCGAGGCCGTGTTTGAGCGGGAGCTTTCCGGGCAGCAGCGGGCGATGTTGTTATTGAAAATGTTGGCCAGTCAAGTTCGTGTAGTGCTGGATTTGCGCTCCATTGTGAATGCCTGATCAGACATGAACTTTTGTTGCTGGACAACTTCCAGGCGGGGCGCTGCACGGGGAGGGTGAGAAGTACCCGGTCGCGTCGTCGCGTCGTCGACCTTCCAGATTGGACATGATGTGTCCGAGAAGTGTCGATGGTAATGAGACAAAAGAAGATGAGAACGTCGCACCGGTACTTGCACCGGAAGGGCGGTAGCCTGTGTTTTCTCGGGCTGTCTGGCCCCCCAATCATGGTGGTACCGAGTCTTAACTGAAGATCCTATGTGTGGCATCGCCGGATTTATAACACGAGAGGGGGCATTCCTTGACAGAGACATGCTCCACCGCATGATTCACTTGGTGAATCATCGAGGTCCGGACGCTGTTGGATTCTATGTGGCTGGATCAGTGGGGTTGGGGCATGCGAGGCTGAGCATCATTGATCTCGATGGAGGAGCTCAGCCAATGGCGAACGAGGACCAAAGTCTATGGATTACGTTCAACGGCGAAATCTTTAACTATGTCGAATTGCGAAACGAGCTGATCAAAAAAGGCTATCGGTTCAGAACCCAGTCCGATACGGAAGTCATCCTTCATTTGTATGAAGAGAAGGGCGATGCTTGTGTGCGGGACCTCAATGGACAGTGGGCGTTTGCCATTTGGGATCCTAAACGGGAACGGTTGTTTCTGTCTCGCGACAGGCTGGGCGTCCGTCCCCTCTTCTATGCAAGAATGAAAGAGGGGTTTGGATTCGCATCCGAGATCAAGTCCTTACTGGCTATCCCGTCGTTGCCGCGAGAGATCGATCCTCTTGCGTTGGACCAGATCTTCACTTTCTGGGTGACGATACCTCCGACCACAATGTTTGCGGGAATCTCAGAGCTTCCTCCCGGTCATTGCTTGACCCTGCAAGAGGGGAAGATCGACATCACTCCTTATTGGACCCTGGATTACGATGGCGATGCCCGCATCAAAGGCGAGAAGGAAGCTCGGGAGGAATTACTTGCGTTGCTCATCGACGCGATACGTCTTCGATTACGATCGGATGTGCCGGTTGGTGCCTATCTGAGCGGTGGGCTGGATTCGACCGTGATTGCCGCCCTCATCAAGAAGCTCGGCGTCACGCATTTGAAAACCTTTTCCGTGGCGTTCGAGGATAAGGCGTTTGACGAGAGCCCCTTTCAGGAAGAAGCCAGCCGATTTCTCGGCACCGACCATCAAACCATTGTGTGTCGACCGAGCGACATCGGACGGGTATTTCCTGAAGTGATCTGGCATACAGAGACACCGATAGTTCGGGCCGCGCCAGCGCCGTTGTTTCTCTTATCCAAGTTGGTTCGGGAACAGGGGTATAAGGTGGTGTTGACCGGCGAGGGATCCGATGAAGTCTTGGGCGGGTATGACATTTTTAAGGAGGCTAAGATTCGCCGATTTTGGGCCAAGCAACCGCAGTCGAAGTTTCGCCCCCTCCTCCTCCGCAGGCTCTACCCCTATATGAAGAATCTTCAAGCACAATCCGACGCGTATCTCCGCGCGTTTTTCCATGTGCGCAAAGAGGAGATCAACAGTCCGTTTTTCTCCCATCTCCCCCGCTGGGAGATGACATCCAAACTGAAATTGTTCTTTTCGCGAGAGATGAAAGAGCGCATAGGGAGCCCCGAACCCTTACGGCAACTAGAAAAGCGCTTGCCATGCGGCTATGGCCAATGGGAACCGTTCGCCCAATCTCAATATCTCGAAACCGCCTACCTTCTACCCGGCTATATTTTGTCGTCACAGGGGGATCGAATGGCCATGGCTCATTCGGTCGAAGGGCGCTTTCCCTTTTTGGATTATCGCGTCGTCCAATTCGCCGCACGGTTGCCCTCTCGGCTCAAGATGAGGGTGCTAAACGAAAAATACCTGTTGAAACAGGCTGCCGTCTCGTTGATCCCTGACACGATCCGAAAGAGACACAAGCAGCCCTATCGGGCTCCTGATAGTCAAAGTTTTCTTGTGCCTGGTCGTCCTCAAGTGATGGTGGATTATGCCGAAGAGGCATTGAGCCCTCAGGCGATCAGAGAGGCCGGTCTCTTTGATCCGGACAGGGTTGGAAAGTTGGTGGAAAAAGTTCGGGCTGGACAAGCGATTGGTGTCAAGGACAACATGGCCTTTGTCGGGATCCTGTCAGCACAGTTGGTGGTGGATCGGTTCATCAAGCACTTTCCGAGGGAGTACACACGATGACGTCAATTGAGGCTCAAGTGCGGCAGTATGTGACGGATCGGTTGCTGTTCGGGCGGTCGGATGTCGTGGTTGACGGAGAGACGTCTTTCTTGGAATCGGGGCTCATTGATTCGACCGGCGTGTTGGAGTTAGTGGCCTTTCTCGAGGAGTGCTTCCGCATCAAAGTTGAAGATGAGGACCTGGTTCCCGCCAATCTTGACTCGGTCAACGCACTAGTGAAATTTATCGAGTCCAAGTCGGCCAACCTGATCAATACCTCCTCCTAAGTAAGCAATGCTGATCGAAGAGTTCTTGGAAGCCACCGCCGCTCGCGTGCCTGAGAAGGTGGCCATCGTTGCCGGCGGGCAACGTATGACCTATCGGGAACTAGATGAGCGGTCGAATGCCTTGGCCTATTCACTGATCCGGTTAGGGGTCCGGCGGGGCGATCGTGTCGTGATCTGCCTTCCCAATTCGATCGAGGCGGTTATTTCGATCTTTGCGGTCTTGAAGGCGAGCGGTGTGTTCGTGATCCTGCATCCCCTCACAAAAATCGAACAATTATGCTACGTGCTCAGTCAGAGCCAGGCTACAGGTTTGATCGTGTGGGAGAAACGATGGAGCGAGATCACGGCGTTGAGGGGAAACATCAACGCTCTCAAAGTGACTGTCGGGGTCCCAAAGGGTGGAGCGGAACGAGAGGGGCGAGCGAGTGGAATCTCCACCTTTGTCTCGTACGAGCAGTGTGTGGAGAAACTTGATCGTGGCGGCCGTCCTTGCAAGCTCAACATTGATGTTGATTTGGCGGCGTTGATTTATACCTCATCGTCAACAGGGGAAGCCAAAGGTGTGATGCTGACCCATTTGAACATGATCTCCGCTATGTCCTCCATCCTTTCCTACTTGAGGTATAAAGAAGATGACGTGATTCTCAATGTCCTCCCCCTTTCGTTTGATTACGGCCTGTATCAGATCCTGATGGGGGTCAAGGTCGGGGCTCAGATCGTTCTCGAATCGTCGTTTGCCTATCCTCATGCGGTGTTTCAACGCATCGAGCAAGAGCGTGTCACCGTGCTCCCATTGGTGCCGGCGCTCGTCGCCGCGCTGCTCGACACCAAGGCTGACCTCTATGACATGAGATCCCTTCGCTGTGTGACCACGACCGGCGCTGCCTTGCCGACGGCCCATATCGAGCGGTTGCGCGAGCGTCTTCCAAACGCGACCCTGTTCTCCATGTACGGTCTGACGGAATGTAAACGAGTCTCCTACCTGCCTCCGGAAGAATTAGATCGACGGCCGATGTCTGTTGGCAAGGGGATGCCGAACCAAGAGATCTATCTTGTGGACGCGGATGGCAATCGTCTTGGGCCTGGGTCTGTCGGAGAGCTGGTCGTAAGGGGCTCGCACGTGATGAAGGGCTATTGGAACATGCCGGAAGAAACAGCCAGAGTTCTGAAGCCTGGGCCCTGGGGAGACGAGCGCGTATTGTTTACCGGCGATTGGTTTTACATGGATGAAGAAGGCTATCTCTTCTTCCTCGGCCGCAAGGATGATCTCATTAAAATAGGGGGGAAGAAAGCAAGTCCACGCGAAGTTGAAAACGCTTTGCATCAGATGACGGAGATTGCCGAAGCGGTGGTCATCGGCGTGCCGGATGGTCGGTTGGGCCAGATCCTCAAAGCTGTCGTGAAGGTACGACAGGGGGCTATCCTGACGGAACAAGATGTCGTGCGTCACTGCCGGACTGTGCTGGAAAGCCATCTGGTTCCCAAGATTATCCAATTCGTCGAAGAACTTCCTAAAACAGAGAACGGCAAGATCGATAAACGGGCTTTGCAGGAATCAAGTCTCTTGCGACAGGAAAACGATCGCGACCGATTGATGATGGATCTGGAGCAGGGGCAACATCGCGCTCAAAAACCCCCCGTCCGGATTGAGCAAATTATTGCTGAGGTGATGCGTGTTCATGCCGAGAGGACTGCAATCGCCTATCAAAACGAATGGTATACCTATGGTGACTTGCGTACGTTGGTAAATGAGCAAAAGCGCAGATTAGCCGACGGCGGCTTACAGGAGGGGGATCGAGCCGTCGTCTGGATGGAGAATTCACCCGAGTACATCGCGACTTATTTGGCTGTCCTGGAATTAGGGGCCATCGTGGTCGCACTTCATCCCCAGACGATGGCAGAAGAAGTGGGGCGGATCGTCTGTCATGTCGGGGCGGCTGGTTTGATCATTTCGTCAGCCGTGAAGCACTGGAGGAGAGATGATTTTCAATCTCTAGGCCTCCGGTTTGTACTAGCGGGTCATGAACTTGCGCGCTTGCAGTATCGTGACGTTGGCCAGGTCGCTCCACCGGGTGCCGCGCAGATTATCTACACCTCCGGTTCGACCGGGCGCCCCAAAGGTGTAGTGCTCACCCATCGTAATCTCGTCGCAAATACCAGGTCGATCCTTGAGTATCTGCGCCTCACATCTGATGATGTAGGGATGGCAGTCTTGCCATTTGTGTATGCCTATGGCAACTCCGTCATGTTGACGCATTTGTTCTCTGGAGGATCTTTCGTGATCGAGAACAACATGCTGTATCCTCAGACAGTCGTCAATGCCATGGTCAAGAACAACGTGACGGGCCTGTCAGGAGTGTCAACCACCTATGCCCTGTTACTGACCAATTCACATTTCAGCTCTTCGGTCATCCCATCCCTCCGCTATCTCACCCATGCGGGAGGGCCGATGCCATCAGAATTGTTGGGCCGAATCCGAGCGGCGTTTCCTGACCAGCAGCTCTATTTAATGTACGGCCAAACCGAGGCCTCAGCTCGCCTGACCTATCTTCCTCCGGAGTTGTTGGAGGCAAAAAAAAGGTCAGCAGGTCGTGCGATTCCTGGTGTGACGCTAAAAGTCGTCAAAGAAAGCGGTGAGACGGCTCTGCCAGGCGAAGTAGGAGAAATTTGGGCCAGGGGTGACAACATCATGCAGGGCTATTGGCAAGATCCGGAACTGACGGCCGAGGTCCTCAAGGATGGATGGCTACGAACAGGGGATATTGGGTGGCTAGATGAGGATGGGTTCGTGACCATTGTCGGGCGCAACAATGAAATGATCAAGTCAGGAGCATATAGGATTAGTCCAACGGAAATCGAAGAGGTCTTGTTACAGCATGAGCATATTCTGGAAGCCGGCGTTGTCGGTGTGGAAGATCCGATTCTGGGACAAAAAATCTGTGCGGTGGTCGCCCTGAAAGACGCGAAGGCCATCACCGAACAGGACGTCATGGCCTACTGTGCCCACCGGTTGGCTCCCTACAAGAGGCCGAAGCTCGTCACCATTGTTGATGCCCTCCCGAAGTCGCCATCGGGGAAAATTCTGCGGCATCGCCTGCGCGAGATCGCTGCGGCTGCCAACGCAGCGGTTCCATCCTCTGCGTGACCAATCACTCGATTCTCCAACTCCTGTCCCTCGACGGTGTCTGTAGTGGGAGGGCAGTGGTGTGGGAGACAAGGGGACGTGACTCTGTGAACCTTCGCTAAGGAGAACTTTGTATGGAAGGAGAGAGAACAACGAAATGCACGGCCGATCTTCTCCGACTTGACGCTGGCGCGGAGGTCGAACGAATTAGCTCGTTCATCCGGGAGGCCGTATTGACCAGGCTCAAAAGGAAAGGGGTGGTGGTCGGCCTTTCCGGGGGCATTGACAGCAGCACAGTTGCTGCCCTGGCCGTCCGTGCCTTGGGTGCAGATCGGGTCATCGGATTATTCATGCCGGAATCCGACTCCTCGGACGACAGTTTACGTTTGGGCCAATTGCTGGCGAAGACGTTGGGAATCACAACATTTACGGAAGACATCTCGGGCATCCTCCGGGGCGCTGAGTGTTATCGTCGGAGGGACGAGGCGATTCGTGCCGTTGTGCCCGAGTATCATGCGGGGTACAAATCCAAGTTGGTGCTCTCGTCCCTTGACCGTTCGGAGTATCGCATCTCATACGTGGTTGTTCAGTCACCGGAAGGTGAGCAACGCAAGGTGCGTCTCACGGCTGACGCATTCTTAGCCTTGGTGGCGTCGACAAACTTCAAGCAACGCACCAGAAAGATGATGGAGTATTACTACGCCGACCGCTTTCACTACGCTGTAGCGGGAACGCCGAATCGATTGGAGTACGACCTAGGATTCTTCGTGAAAAACGGCGATGGCTCTGCCGATATCAAGCCGATCGCCCATCTCTACAAGTCGCAGGTCTATCAACTGGCTGCGTATCTTGGGGTCCCACAAGAGATCCTCGATCGTCCACCCACGACCGATACCTATTCGTTGCCTCAGTCCCAAGAGGAGTTTTATTTTTCTCTCCCCTACGACAAGATGGATTTCTGTTTGTACGGCAAGACCCATGGATTGCGAGCTGCAGAAGTCGCCGAACCACTGGGAATGACCGAAGCGCAGGTCGAACGTGTGTATCGCGACATCGATGCCAAGCGGGCTGTCGCTCACTACCTTCTGATGGAACCGTTGCTCGTCGAGCCGATCAAGCAAACGGCCGCCGAGCCATGAACCGTTTATAAACCGTCGTTCCATGAAACCAGCCACGTTGTCGTTGTCCGTCATGACCAGGACGGTTGGCGATCGGAGAGTGCAGACGCTCGGAACCGTTCTGGCTCTTGCCTTCCTGTTTTGTTACGCGGACGTCTTGATCGGAATGGCCGCCCAGTGGTGGGCCATCTCTTTTTACTCCTACGCCTTTTTGATTCCCGGCATCAGCGCCTATTTGGTGTGGGTGAGAAGAGACCAGTTGTGGGCCGTTGCACCGCGGCCGGCCTATGTGGCGGGGATCGGTATCATTGCTATAGGACTTTCGGCCTTGATGCTCGGCCGAGCGGCTGGTATTCAGGCGGCACAACAGATTTCGTTGTTGGTGACTCTTCCTGGGGTGGTGCTATACCTCTTCGGGTGGCAGGTGCTCAAGGTCCTTGCTGTGCCAATCTCCTTTTTAGCCTTCATGATTCCGATTTGGGATGCCGTGACCGAGCCGCTTCACTTGCCCTTTCAACAGTTCTCAGCAGACCTCGGCGTACGGTTGCTGAATCTCTTTGGGATTCCCGTTTATCAGAACGGCGTGTTGATCTATCTTCCAAACATTACGCTGGAAGTCGCCAAATCATGTAGTGGCGTCAACTATCTGATTGCCGTGTTGGCGACGTCGATTCCGCTAGCCACCCTTGTGTTAGAGAATGTCTGGAAGCGTCTTGGTCTTGTCGTGTTTGCGGTTACAGTGTCCGCGTTGGCAAACAGTGTGCGCGTAGCCTTGATTGGTGTGTTAGCGTACTATGATCTGAGCGGGGATCTTCACGGGCCGTATCACACCTTGCATGGTCTGTTTGTCTCCATGATCGGGTATGTCGTGATTTTTGTAGGATTGTGGGTCTTGTCGCGAGGACAGCGACCGGTTCCTCGCGTGGCTCCTACGGGAAGCTGGCAGCTTCGATGGGCGGCGGTTCGGATTCCGTGGGCGGTCGTGGCGGTGGTGCTTGTAGTGGTGGGAGTCTTGGGATCGGTCAATTGGTCTCGGCCCGTGGCGCTGGCAGCTCCTCAAGAGGAGCTCTCACTGGCTGATGCTGGTTGGATAGGGTTCGCAGTCCCGACGAGCGACATGATGCCAAAGGCCGATGTGAGGCAATCGTGGGTGTATCGTGCTCCATCCGGTGAGGAAATCAAGCTGTCTCTCTGGTACTTCGAATTGCAATCCCAAGGGAAAGAATTGATCTCTGGAGAGACTGGCCGGGTGCACGAGGGGGCCGCGAGGATGGTTTTGACGCTGGGTGACAAGGGGCAAGTCGAGGTCAATCGGCGGATTCTTCGCGAGGGAGAACGATCAAGAGTGGCAGTGTTCTGGTACGATCTCAACGGTCGTGTCGTGGCGAGCCCGTGGCAGGTGAAGCTCTATACGGCGTTTGATGCGGTTTTCCATGGGAGAACGAATGGTGCCTTGGTGTGGGTGGAAACCGATCTGCTGCCTGATGAAGCGGACGGACTTGACCGAGTGATGGCGCGTTTAGAAGGATTTGTGTCGGATCTACTTCCCAGACTCTCCCCTGTCCTTTCCCCATCAGTTGGCTCTGGGAGGTAAGGAGCATGATTGCTGCAAACGAGCGAAACATGTCGTTGGTGGAGGCGGTTCCGTGGGAACGGTTGTCTCGAAAACGGATCTGTTTTGGACATCAATCCGTCGGACAGAATTTGATTGATGGGCTTGTGAGTAGCGGAGAAGGGCGGCTAACCGTTGTCGAGAGCTCCCATCCTGAAACATTTCGGCGGCCGGTGTTCGCTCATTTCCGGATCGGTCAAAATCGTGATCCGCTGGCCAAATTTAAAAATTTCGAATCGGTCTTGATGGGCGGCGTAGGGAAATCAGTCGATGTGGCGTTCTTTAAGCTGTGCTACGTGGATATCACAGCCCAGACAGATGAGCGAAGCTTGTTCGAGACTTACCATCATATGATGGACAGACTCGCCCGAACCTACCCGGCCGTTACGTTTTTCCATGTCACCGTGCCGTTGAGGCGTATGGAGAGTGGTGTCGTGAGCTGGCTCAAGGACAAGTGGCGGGGGAACGACCAGGAGCGAATCGCGCAGGCCAAGCGCCATGCGTACAATGAACTCTTACGTGCCGCTTATGGGTCGTCCGGACGGTTGTTCGACTTGGCGGAGGCGGAGGCGACCTACCCTGACGGACGACTCTCCGCCGTTCGGTATCGAGGGGAGACCATCCCTCATCTTGTCTCAGAGTATACATATGATGGCGGTCATTTAAATGAGATGGCCGCAGAGCGCATTGCGGCTCGGCTGCTGTCTTGTATTGGATCGATTGAAGAAGCCGTGAGTGATCAATAAGAGGGCAGGGCAGCCATGATACAGATCGTGTATTGCGAGGATGATTACGCACAGGCTTGGGATGAGTACGTCGGCCGTCATGAGCAGGGATCGTTCTATCATCTGTTCGGCTGGAAGCGGATCAATGAAAGTTCATTTGGGCATCAGACCTTTTATCTGGCGGCGATCGACCAAGGACGGATCAGAGGCGTGTTGCCGCTGGTGCATTTGAATACGAGACTGTTCGGAAAAATTCTCTGCTCGCTGCCGTTCGTGAATTACGGGGGGCCCTGTTCGGATGATCCTGAGATTGACCGGCTGTTGCTCGACGAGGCGCGTACGCTGGTGGAACGGTATGGAATCAAATATCTAGAGATCCGTGGCCTCAAAAAATTGGGAGGTGATTTGCCGACCTCGGAGCACAAGGTCAGTGTCACCATCATGTTGGATCCGAATCCTGACACGCTGTGGAACGCCTTCAAGACAGGCCATCGCAATAATATTCGTCGGGCGTACAAGCGAGGACTGACGGTTCGGAGCGGAGGTATCGAGTTGCTCGATACGTTCTACGACATTTTAAGTGTGAGCTGGAGAAATCTGGGAACGCCGCTGTATCAGAAAAGCTATTTTGAATGTCTGATGAAGACATTTCCGAACGACACCAAGATATTCGTGTTGGATCATCACGGCGTTCCAGTCTCCTCCGCCTTAAACGGCCATTTTCGCGGCGTCGTGGAGGGGATGTGGTTGGGAGCGTTGCCTGAGGCTCGCGAAGTAGAAGCCAGTTATGTCCTCTACTGGGAGATGATCAAAGACGCTTGCGAGCGGGGTTACCATCTCTACCATCTCGGCCGATCGACGGTAGATTCCGGCGGCGAGGCATTCAAGAAGAAATGGAATGCGTTTCCCACTCAGCTTTATTGGCAATATCTTGTCAGGAACGGAGGACCGATTCCTCAGTTGAACGTTCAAAATCCAAAGTTTCAGTTAGCGATCAATGTGTGGAGAAGACTTCCGCTGCCGGTCGTCAAGGTGCTGGGGCCTCTGATCGCCAAGGCAATACCCTGATTCAGTTATCATCTCGCCAATAATCCTTCTGAACAACAGCATGGCTGCACAATTTCGATTTATTCCGCCGGCGGGGACACCGGTTCGGTTTGCCGATGTGGCAGGTACTATCGGAGCGTCGTTGGCCGGCAAGGAAATGGTTGAACAATTCAAGGCCGATCTCTGCGCGCGGGTCGGTGTCCGCCATTGCGAATTGGTCTCAACCGGCCGTGCCGCCATGACCCTGGCGCTGCTTGCACTCAAGGAAGTCGATGGAGGCAAGCGGAACGAGGTCATCATTCCCTCCTATACCTGTTTTTCGGTGCCGTCGTCCGTCGTGAAAGCCGGATTACAGGTGCGTGTGGCCGATGTCGATCCAGAGACACTTGATTTTGCACCGGAACAGTTAGAGCGCCTCGATGGGAACCGGGTCTTGGCGGTGATAGCGACTAATTTATACGGTCTGCCCAATGATATGGAGCGGTGGAGACGTCTGACGAAGGATCGCGGCGTCTATTTGATCGATGATGCCGCTCAGTGCCTCGGCGGATCGATTGCGGGGCGGCCATCTGGCACGTGGGGCGATATCGGTCTCTACAGTTTTGACAAGGGCAAAAACGTCACGACGATCGATGGAGGCGCGCTCGTAACGAATTCCGATCGTCTTGCGACAGCGATCTCTGAAAAAGCGAAGACGCTCCAGAACAACACCGTGAGCGAGTCTGTGTCCCATCTGGTCAAGCTGCTGGTGTACGCTGCCTTCCTTCATCCTCGGCGATACTGGATTCCGAATGCGCTTCCGTTCTTGGGATTGGGCGCGACGGTGTATAGGACGGATTATCCCTTGGCTCGGTACGATCGGTGGATGGCGCCTCTCGGCCGCCGGTTGTTCGCAAGGCTCAATACCATTGCCGCTCAGCGCCGTGCCGCTGCTGAACGGTATGGCAAGCGATTGCCATGGGGAGCCAAGCTCCGCCCCATAGTGCCGCGGGCGGGGTCGGTTCCGGCCTATCTGCGATTTCCCGTCTTGGTGGCACCGGAGTGTCGAGCCAAGGTACTCGATGCCCTTCATCGTGAAGGAATTGGAGCCACCGCTTCGTATCCGTCGGCCATCAACGATATTCCGCAACTCCGTGAGTTGCTGCAACCGGATGACCGGCATCTGCCAGGTGGGCGTGATCTTGCCAAGAGAATTCTGACTCTTCCGACTCACGTCTATGTGACAGAAACAGATATTGACCGGATCGTAACACTCATCGCGGACGTGTTGGGCGAAGGACCGGTCGCTGTTTATCCGTGAGAGACGCGAACTTCTGTTCCTCAATCGACCGTGTTGGACTCAGTGCCGGGGACTGGAACGCCTTGGTGATGGACAGTCCCACTCGAACGATCTTTCAGACGTATGAATGGCTCTGGAGTTGGGAATCGGTGTTCAAGGATCAAGTGACGCCCTTGTATCTCGCAGTGGCTCCTCCGGATGGACGAGATGGAATGGGTGTAGCTCCGCTGGTGATCGCGAGGGAGTTTCCAGGCCGTCGGATCGTCAAGTTCTTAGGAGACGGTAGAGCCGACTATTGTGACCTGCTGTATCCACATGAGCGGATGGATGTGCTGGAACAACTATTTGACCGGTTATTTGCTCTGCGGAGTCAGTGGGATTGCATTCAGTTCAATAGTGTTCCCGCTGAATCGCCGACGATTGCTGGGATGCAGGCCCTCTGTGCCAAATACAGGTGTCGCTGGTTGCAACGCGATCTGTATCTCAGTCCGACTTTGGTGATCCAGGGGTGTGAAGAGGAGGCGGAGAAGATTTTCAACAAGCCAAGCCTACGTCGGCGGGAGAATTATTTTCGCCGTCTCGGCCGGCTCACGTTTCGGACTGTGTACGGACCTGAGGCGGTGCCTTGTCTCGATGGTTTTTTCGCACAGCATATTGCCCGTTGGTCCGCAACCCCGTCGCCCAGTCTTTTTCGAGACGAACGCAACCGGAAGTTCTACCGAACCTTCATTGAGGCGATGGAAAAAGAACGATGGGTGGTCTTGTCGATTGTCGAGTTGGATGATCGACCTTTGGCCATGCATTTGGGCTTCGAGTATGACGGGCGATTGCTGTGGTACAAACCAACATTCGATCCAACCTATGCGAAACATTCGCCAGGACTCGTGCTGCTCCGATGCTTGATCCGGTATGCCATCGACCGAAAATTGGATGAGTTCGATTTTGGAATCGGGGGCGAGCCGTTTAAATTTCGGTTTGCGAACAAAGTACGCACGACGGTCCAGTGCGAAATTTTTCAGCACAAGATAGATTGGTTGTTGGCCAAAGCGAGAGCCCGGTGGCGAGCGGTCAAGCAGAGACTTGCGAGGACATGACCGTGCGGCGGGACCATGAAAGTCCAATGGATGTCAGCGTCATCATTCCAACGTACAACCGTGCTGGGTTGGTGGTTGAAGCGATCGAAAGCGTCTTGCGACAGACAAGGCCGCCGCGCGAAATCATCGTGGTCGATGATGGATCGACGGACAACACACAGCAGGTGTTGGCCTCGTTCGGCAATCGGATATCGGTCATCCATCAAGAGAATCAAGGTGTGGGACGGGCCAGAAATCGGGCCTTGGAAGTCGCGCAAGGGCGCTATCTTGCCTTCTTGGACTCAGACGATCTCTGGATGGAGCACAAGCTGGAGTGGCAAATTGACCTGATGGAGCGGTTTCCTCAACTGGGGTTCCTGTTTTCTGATTTCGTGATCACGGGGGATGGAGGGCAGGTGACGCCCAAGGGGCTCTCGACATGGTTCAATCACCCGGTTGAGTGGAATCAGGTCCTTGACGATCTTTCTGTGACGGCGGTTCCTTGTGCATCTCGCGAAGAGCCGGTGAAGCTGTACATCGGGCGGCTGTACCATGCGCTGCTCGCTCAACCGTATGTTCTTCCTAGTTGCGCGATCGCTCGCTCTCGCTGCCTGACACCAGAGATTCGATTTGCGGAAGGAGACCCTCATTGTTCGGACTGGGAGTTTTTCGCACGGCTCGCTCGAGTTCACCCCGTCGGATTCATGGATGTAGAGACGACGATCAACCGAGGGGGAAGAGCCTGGCCCCGATTGACCCACATGAGTGCCGCGACGAAGGTCCGTTGTCATCTGCGCATGATCGGTGCGGTGTGGAGAAGAGACGATGACTATCTTTCGCTCCACCGGAAGGAGGTTGACGCCGTGGAGGCAGATCTGTGGCTGCAATTGGCCAAGTACTGCATGGTGGAGGCGGACCGACGAGAAGCGAGGCTGGCGCTCGGACGGTGGCAGGCACTCAGGCCCACTCGAAATTGGAGCCGGGCTGCCGGCCTGGCCGCCTTGGCCCTTTTGCCTGGAAGCGGTGCCTTCTTAAAGAAGGTTAGGGCCTTGCTCGCGAAGGAAGCCCATGCCGCCAAATGACTGGTTTGTTGACCTTGAGAGCAAATAGTGACTCACAAGCGGGAAGTCAATCAATGGGGATACCACACCTGTTTCGTGAGAAATCGAACAGCGCTCGCGCAGTTGGCCGGCGAATGGGATGTCTTGGCCGAGCAAATAGGTATCCCGACGTTAAGCCATGCCTGGACGATGGCCTGCGCAGAGGCGTTTTATGCGGAGGACGAGTTGGCCGTCCTCACCGTCAGGGAAGAGGGAGAACTGGTTGCCGTCGCTCCATTGGTCGAACAACGACGCTTCGGCTGTCGGCGACTGGAATTGATCGGTGTCTCTTTCTTGTTCGAGCCAGCGGGGTTTTTGTATCGCGATGAAGAGGCACTGGCTTGTCTCGTTCAGGATCTCGTGAACAGCCGACTGCCTGTTGTGTTGGCGAGGGTTCCGGTCGATTCACCGATCATATCCCATTTCCAGAGTCGGGGATGTGGCTTGTGGCGAGGGGCTGTGATCAAGGGAGGGATAAACCACTCGCTCATGGTTCCGATCTCATCGTCCTGGGATGAATACCTCGAGCGGCTTTCGCCTCGTCGGCGGTATGATCTCCGCCGGGCCCGCCGTCGGGCCGAAGAGAGAGGAACAGTCGCAGTTCGAGTGTTTTGCCCATCGGAGAAGGAACTCGAACAGGGATTTGCCGAATTTGTCCGTATCGAAGCCAGCGGATGGAAAGACCGCCATGGGTCTAGCCTGAGACAGCGTGACTCCTTGAGGAGGTTTTTCGAGCGCTACGCTCAATTGGCGTCGCGGTCTGGGACATTTCGCTTAGCCTTCCTCGATGTAGCAGGGAAATCGATCGCAGCCCAGCTCTCTACTGTGTATGGGAATCGGTTTTGGGTCTTTAAGATCGGTTATGATGAAGCCTGGAGCCACTGCTCGCCTGGTTGGCAGCTCTTAGCAGAAACGATGCGATATGCCTTCGAGCACCGTCTGACCTCGTATGAGTTTTTAGGGAGCGATGAACCATGGCTGGCGGGATGGCTGACAGAGCCGAGGGCCTATCGAACGATTTGGTACTATCCAGCCACATGGAGGGGCTGCTATGGTGCAGCGGCGGATCTGGTTGGCCGGGTAAGGGGCCGGATAAGAAGATGCAAGAGATGAGAGGGACACCGGGTGTGTCATGATGACGATGGTGCGGCAGGGACTTCCGTGGTGGATGGGGTTCGGTCTCCTGGCAGGCCTCTTCGTGCTGCCCAACCTGCTCGCGACTCCGCTTTCCAAACTGTGGTTGCTGTTGCCTGGGCTGGATAAACCGACCCATTTCCTGGCGTTTTGCGTGAGTGTTCTCGTCGTGTATCTGGCAACCCTTCGATTACCATGGCCAAGGGAGCAGCGGACCAAGCTCATCCTGTCTGCCACTGTCACCTTTGTCATAGCAGTGGCGGATGAAATTCAACAGGCTGTTCTGCGGATCGGGCGCACGGCAGAGTTTGGTGACCTCGTTGCGGATATGGCCGGCATCTTGGTGGGTGTGGTCGTGATACGAAGCCGCGAGCTTGGTATGAAGTGGGCTGCGGCGTTGATCTTCTTACTGCTCCTTCCCGTGGCGGTGGTGACGGCTAAAACCTATCGGGATTTGGACCATTACAACCGCGGGATGCTCTATGAGCGGGAACGGGAGTATCAGAAGGCCAGGGCAGAATATCAATTGGCATTGGAAAGCGGTTTTGAGTCTGCACAACTGTACAACGCCATCGCGTGGTTGGACATTGAATTTTTAGGAGCCGATCCGGCCCAAGTAGAACCGTTCGCCGCACGAGCCTACGCGCTGGATCCTGACAATCCCGACATTCTCGATACCTATGGATGGGTTCTCGTGCGAGCCGGGAAAGTTCATGAAGGACTACCGTTACTCATAAAAGCCAAAACGAAAAATCCCAAGATCTATTGCATCGATCTTCATTTGGGTGCGGCCTATCTGGCTTTAGGCCAACAGGACCAGGCGGTGCCGTTGCTTCGCGGGCAGATTGAGCGAACGGGGCATGATCGTTTTGGTGAGGCTGCGCTCGCTTTGCTCGCACAAGTGGAGGGGGCGGGAAACCACCATTCGCCATAGCCTTTGGACATTGCGATGTACCTGGCTCGGTTCAAATACCTCGTCAAACTACTCGTGGCGCATGGCCTTTATGCGATCGGGGTGCTTCAGCTCATGCAACGCATCGTCCTGAGGCGGCGCGCGGTGGTGTTGATGTACCACCGCGTGTTGACGGAAGAAGAAATGGCCGTGACCGCTTCGCATCCGGCCATTGTGGTCAAGCGGGAGACCTTTGCCGCCCATATGGAGGTGCTGAAAAAGCGATTTCATGTGATGACGGTCGATCAGTTTATCGAGCACATGGAGCGGAAAATCCCGTTTGAGGATTCTTCTTGCCTGGTTACCTTCGATGATGGTTGGAAGGATAACTTTACCCACGCATTGCCAATTCTGAGACGATTCCACATTCCTGCCTTGGTGTTTCTTCCAGTGAATTTTATTGGTAGCAACCGCTTCTTCTGGCAGGAACAGCTCTCATCCTTGATTAAGCGGGCTCTTGGGGCCATTAAGCATGATCCGATGTTGCGAAACCGTTTGACAAACATTCTTGCTCCAATTGAGCTTGCAGGGTTGTTAGAAATACAAAGCTATAATCGTGATACCGATAGTCTGGTAAATGACATGGTCCGTAAAGATAAAACGATCGACATCGCTCTGTTCAACGATACGATTAAACAGCTGACCGCCTTGTTAAATGTTGAGCCGGATGAGCTCCTGAAAACGGATGGTTTTATGGACTGGGGCCAGGTGAAATCGATGACAGAATATGGTGTTGCGTTTGGGGGACATGGAATGGAACATCGCATTTTGATGGCAATGCCTATTGCTGAAGCGAATCAAGAGATCCATGAAACAAAAAAGATATTGGATACTCGCCTTGGTCAGGCAGTGTCGGCATTCAGTTATCCCAATGGCGATTGGTCACCAGAGATTGCAAAGCTGGTTGAGAAAGCTGGATTTCGCGCCGCGTTTACCACTGAGCCTGGCCATGTTCGGTGCGATGACGACCGTTTCACTGTCCGGCGGATCAATATCTATGAACATGACACCAAAACCACACCGCTGTTCTTGGCCAGGCTTGTGGGATTGTTCTAGTGGACTGGTTCCATGAACATTCTGGTGACCGATGGAGAGACAAGACCGGCGCTGGCGATTGTGCGATCATTGGGAAGCAAAGGGCACCGGCTCTTTGTGGGGGCTAAATCCCAGCCGGTACTAGCTCAAGTTTCTCGCTATTGCCACAGGCGGTTCACCTATCCGGATCCGGTTATCGATGGAGCGAGGTTTGTTGAGGCGATCATTGAGATCCTTCAAACGCAGAGTATTGAAGTTGTGCTTCCTGTAACGGAAATTACTACCGCGCTGATTGTCCAACAAAAGGGAAAAATTGAACAATACAGTCGAGTTCCTTTTCCTTCCGCTCGGATCTTTAACTGCGCGGCAGATAAGACAAAGGTGCTGGCTCTTGCTGAAAAGTTGTCAATCCCTATTCCAATAAGCGTTGTGCTGGATAACGTAGATGTGAGTCATCCATGGCCAGAGGGGCTCCGATATCCAGTCGTGATCAAGCCACATCGTTCTCGTATTTATGTCAATGGGCAGTGGAAGGCGGCTTCTGTGACGTATGCCAATAATCAACAGGAACTTAATGCCGCTTTGCGGGCGAAGGACAAATGGGAATATCCCCTTCTTCTCCAAGAACGAGTTGTTGGGCCAGGGGTTGGCGTGTTTCTCTGTTATCAGCAAGGCCGCTGCGTAGCTCACTTTAGCCACCGTCGGCTTCGTGAGAAACCTCCTTCGGGTGGTGTCAGTGTGCTCTGTGAAAGTGTGGAGGCTCCTCCTGAAGCATTACGTTATGCCCAAGTTCTTTTGGATGAGTTGAAATGGGAGGGAGTGGCAATGGTCGAGTTTAAGTTCGACCAGGCTGCCAAGACCTACAAGCTTATGGAAATCAACGGTCGCTTTTGGGGGTCTCTTCAGCTCGCGATCGACGCCGGTGTGGATTTCCCTAGCCTTCTGATTCAGGCTTTGGAAAATAAACCGATGCGGCCAATTGAGACTTACCACATTGGAGTAAAAAGTCGTTGGTTGATGGGCGACCTCGATTCCTTATTGATGCGACTTCTAAAGAGTGAGACTGAGCTCCATCTCCCTCCTGGATATCCAGGAAAAATTGATTCCATTCTTCGGTTTCTAAGTTCATGGGGGCAAGATATACAAAATGAAGTTTTCCGGATTTCCGATCTGAAACCTGGATTGCACGAGATAAAACGATGGCTTTTGTCTCGTGCCTGATGATTGGCTATGAAACCATGGATCGAAGCACTCTTTTGGCTGTCGGTAACGGGAGTATTTTACCCGTACTTCGGATATCCCATCGTGCTTTGGCTCGTTGGGTTGGTAAAGCCTCAGCCGCGCCGGCTTCTTGAAGGGGAGCAGCATTGCCCATCCGTCTCGTTGATCATTCCGGTGCACAATGAGGAAAAGCGGATTGAAAAAAAGATCGCGAACACGAAAGCACTCCGCTATCTTCAAGAGAAGCTGGAGGTGCTGTTTGTGTCGGATGGCTCAACCGATCGGACGGTCGAACTGCTTCGGCCTCATGTGTCTGATCAGTATGATCTGATCGAATTACCTGAGCGACGGGGCAAGGCTGCTGCGCTCAATGCTGGATTGGAACGGGCCAAGCATGACATCGTGGTGTTTTCGGATGCGTCGATCGAGTTGGAGCCTGATGCCTTATCTTTCCTCGTTCGAGGATTTTGCGATCCCAATGTCGGGTGTATTTCGGGAGAAGACAAAATTCCTGAGTCGGGGGGAGAGGCCTGGTACGGGCGATATGAACTGCTCCTTCGCCGGCTGGAGTCACACGTCCATTCCATCGTCGGGGCGAGTGGGTCGTTTTATGCTCAGCGGCGGACCCTCTGTACGCCGTTCGAGGAGGGGCTGGCGCCGGATTTCGTGTCGGTGTTGAAAACGGTCGAGCGGGGGTTTCGCGCCATCAGCGAACCGGCGGCGGTGGGGAGGATGACGAGCGTGAAGGACTCCAAACAGGAGTTTCAACGGAAAGTCCGGACCTTGATTCGGGGTATGACCGCGCTGTTCTCCTACAAGCAGTTGCTTAATCCTCTCAAGTTCGGCATGTTTGCGGTCGAACTCTGGTCCCATAAACTCCTGCGGTGGTCGGTACCGTTGTTTTTGATGACGGCGTTGGTGAGCTCCCTCTGGCTCATGGAATCGCCATGGTATCTAGTTGTTTCAATTGTCCAAGGTGCTTTCTACGGAGTTGCGCTGCTGGCATTGTTCGGCGTGGAGCGTGTGCAGCGGTCGCTCATTGGAAAGATCGCGCTGTATTTCTCTGTAGTCAACGCAGCGATTGTGGTGGCATGGTTTAAGTATTTGGCCGGCGTGAGGCAAGAACTATGGATTCCCACGCAACGGTAACAGGGGCCATGACCGAACAGCCGATGTTTTTTCAGGGGTGTACCTGCCGCCTGTTCGGTGTGGTCCATGAGCCGGTTGGCATTCCTTCCGGCGGGGCTTGGGTTTTCTGCCACCCGTTCGCTGAAGAGAAATTATGGGCTCATCGAGTGTATGTGAGCTTTGCACGGAGACTGGCAGCCCGCGGCGCATGGGTCTTGCGATATGACATGACGGGCAATGGCGACAGCGAGGGCCGGTTTTCGGATATGACAGTGGAGACCATGTTGGCCGATGTGGATGCCGCCATCGGGTACCTGAGCCAGGTCAGTGGAATCGAACGAAACATCGGCTTGCTGGGTTTGCGGCTTGGTGCCACGTTGGCCGCCCTGATGGCCGAACGATCACCGAAGATCGGCAAGTTGGTTCTGTGGGACCCTGTCGTGGATGGCGCAAAATATATGCAGGAACTCCTGCGGATCAATCTCACGACGCAATCCGCAGTCTATAAAGAAATCCGGTACAACCGTGAGGCCCTTGTCACCATGATGCGGGAGGGACAGACCGTCAACATTGACGGCTATGAGTTGGCCTACCCCTGTTATGAGCAAGTCTCGGCGATTCATCTGGCCAAGGACGCCAAACAATTTGCCGGCGGCTGCCTGATTGTTCAAATCGGGAAGGCCGGGCAGGCCATCCATCCGGACCTCAAGGCGTTACAGCAAACCTATCGACTGGCGACATTGCGGGTGGTTGAGGAAGAACCCTTTTGGAAGGAAATTAAACGATGGTATCGAGAAGCCCCTCGGTTATTCGAGGCGACGTTAGAGTGGATCCAAATATCATAAGGTCAGAAGTTAGTCCAGTGACGTTCCTCAATAAGGCTGGTCAGCGCCTCTTTGGTATGGTGCATCAGCCGGCGGTGCCTTGTGCATCGGGAGCCGCGATTATTTTACTGTCTCCTGGTGTCAAGATGCGGGTGGCCCCTCACCAGCTCTATGTGAACATGGCCGAGCGGTTTGTCTCGCGGGGGTATCCTGTTCTGCGATTCGACTTTTATGGCTTGGGCGACTCGGAGGGTGAGGCTCAAGAGGAATACCTGGCCGATCTCTACGGGGCCGTTCAAGTGGGTCGGTATATGGACGACACGATTAGTGCGATGGACTGGATGCAGCAAACCTATGGCATCGACAAGTTTATCGTGTCTGGTTTGTGCGGCGGGGCGATCACGGGGCTATTGACCGCATCGAGGGATCAACGTATCAAGTGTCTGCTGGGACTGGCGATTCCCGTCATCCTCGACGGAACCAACATCGACTTTACCAAATACATGACGGAGCAGCAGTTGAAGGAAACGCGGGATGGCTATCTGCGAAAATTACGGGATCCGAGCGCGTGGCGGTCATGGGTTAGGTTTCTGACTTTTCAAAGTCACTATAGCCTGATTTTCCGTTCGCTGCTGAAGCCATTGCTTGAGAAATCGCCCAAGGCAAAGCCGGCGCCGTCCTCGTCGGATCCGAACGAACCCAAAGACAACACGAATCCATATTTTGCTCCTGCCTTCTTTAGCATGCTATCGAGCGGTCGATTCATCTATCTTGTCTTTGCCGGCAGCGATCGGCTCTTGTGGGAGTATGAAAAAAAATTTGTCGATCGGCATCGCGAACGTTTGGAATCATATCCTGCTCAGTATGGAATGCACGTCACAAAAGACGCCAACCATATTTTCTCGTTCCGCGAATGGGAAGAGGATATGTTGAATCAATGTTGTCGGTGGCTGGTGGAACTGGAAGACAAGCTGAAGGACAGTGCCGTTGTGTCGGGGATCAGAAGTTGATGGTAGTCGCCTCTCAGATCAAAAAAAGCTTGGTTGACCTCTATTGGATGGTTCGAGGGACGTCCCTCCATGTGCCCGCTCTTCCTTCTCAGCCGCGATCCGTCCTCTTTGTCTGTAAAGGAAATATTTGCCGTAGTCCGTTTGCTGAACATGTGGCGAGGAAGCTATTTCATGAGCGTGTGGGGGACACGGACCAGCCAATTGTTTTTCAATCCGCTGGTCTGCACGTGACCGTTCCAAAGGCTCCGCCGGACACTGCCCTTGTGGTGGCACGCCAATTTGGAGTCTGTCTGGATGCACATCGATCCCAACCGGTCTCTCCGAAACTGGTCGCTGACTCCGACGTCATCGTCGCCATGGAGGGATGGCACTATGATGAATTGCGATCGCGATTTAAGGGATACGAGGAGAAGATTGTTCTTCTCTCACTTTTTTCCAGAAATACGTCGTCTCGATTCGGCTACGACGCCTTCAATATCCAAGATCCCTACGGGGGATCGGAACGAATATTTGAAGAATGTTTTGAAAAAATTGAGCAATGTGTCAAAGCGCTGCTCATCGAGCTTGGAGCCCAAAAAGCAGCGCCTTGTCGATTGTGATGATCGTTCGTCGAATCCACCGCCAATTGTCGTATGGTTTGTCGCAGGAACGACCCGCGTCCATTTTGAGGAAGCTCTATCTCCGCCTCAAGTACGATTGTTATATTTCGTTAGGGGCCGACATTTTTCATCCGCATAACATTGTTTTGGACCACGGCGTAAGAATTTACCGGTATGCGAACTTAACTTACACTCAAGCCACTCCAGGTACTCTCCCAGCATTAGAATTGGAAGAGAGTCACGAGTATTGCCCTATGCCAAGATCATTCCTCAAGAAGGCTTTGTGAAGATCGGCGCCCATTGCACCGTTCAGTATGGCTGTCTGTTGTATGGAGTGGGCGGCTTGGAAATTGGCGATCACACCAGGATCGCGGCTCATACTGTCATCAGCCCGATGAACCATATCTTCACGGATCCCGACACGCCGATCTGGAAACAAGGGGAGACCGCTGTAGGAATAAAGATCGGAAGAGACGTCTGGATCGGAAGCGGGTCGAAAATTCTTGATGGTGTCACGATCGGTGACGGATCCGTCATTGGTGCGGGCAGCGTCGTGACCAAGAGTATGCCCCCCTTCCCTGTAGCCGTTGGTGTTCCGGCTCGAGTCATCAAACATCGTGGTGTCTCTGCACGAGCCGTGACGCTGCAAGAACATTCCCGCTTGTCCTGAACCTGCAACCACAGCCATGTCTCGCACCATTCTGTACTTAGAGCGCAATAGGGATGGAACGATCGGTGGATCCTACCGTTCCCTCCTCTATCTTATCCAATTGCTCGACAAGCAGCGGTACCGTCCCGTGGTGGTGTTTTACCGGGATCATCACTTGGTCGAGCAATTTCGCCAAGCTGGATGCAAGGTCTTGGTGCTCGACTATCCAGATGCTATCCGCCTGGTCGGCGATGAGCGTGCCCCCAACGGAATCAACGGCGTTGTGCGCGGGACACTGCTGCTGGTTCAGAAGGTTCTGAATTTCGTTCACGGGACGATTCGGGTGTTGATCAGAGATCTTCTTTTGCTTCTCCGAGAACGAGTTCATCTGGTGCACTTAAATAACGGCATGTTCACTGAGCCGGAGCTGCTGTTGGCCGCGAAATTCCTGGGCATCAAAACGGTCGTGCATCAGCGGGGGATCGGCCCCTTGCCTCGCTCCGTCAAGTGGCTCGCTCGTTTGGTAGATCATGTCATCTGTGTTTCAGATGCGGCAAGAATCAATCTCATTGAACAGGGAGTTCCATCGGAAAAATGTACGACCATTCATAATGGCATTGATCCCGAGCAATTCTTACAGGGGATCACACGAAGCGCCCAAGATGTCAGAAAAGAACTGGGGATCGACACAAGCTGCCCAATCATCGGTATGGTGGGGACAGTTCGTCGCTGGAAAGGACAGCTTGTGCTGGTCAAGGCCATGGTCGAGATCAGCAAGAAGCATCCCAATGCGCGTTGTCTGATTATTGGCGGGATCTCGGATCAGAATCCGTTCGATAAAGCGTATCTTGATGAGATCATGAATTTTATCCGTGATCACCATCTTGAGCCGTGGGTCAGAATCATCGACTATCAACCGCGCATTGCCGAGTATATGCAGGTGTTTGACGTCATGGTCCATACGTCAATCGATCCTGAGCCCTTTGGAAGGGTTGTACTTGAGGGGATGTCGTTAGGGCGAGCGATTATTGCAACAGGCATTGGAGGGATTCCGGAAGTGATTAAGGATGGATCCTCAGGGATGTTCATTCCTCCAAACGATCCCGTCTTGCTGGCTGATCGAATCGCTAGACTGTTAGCTGACCCTGCGTTACGAGATCGTTTGGGATGTGAAGCTAAGGCTCGAGCGCACAAGCATTTTTCCACTGAAGAGAATGCGCGGGCAACAGAGAATATTTATCAGTTACTTTTCACCAAGTAATTTTATCCATACATGGTGTCAGTTTAACGATGGTGGAATCAAAAAAGATTGTTGGGGGGTTCGGGTGGATCACACTCGTCAAATATTCGAATGATCTGCTCGGATTTCTGACGACATTGATTTTGGCCAAACTGCTCGTCCCCCAAGATTTTGGATTAGTAGCCGTTGCGGGTATGACCATCGAGGCCTTGCGGATCTTCAAAGATCTGGGGTTAAGTCAAGCCTTGATTTATCGCCAAGACGACGTCGAACGAGCCAGTCATACGATGTTCATCATGGTCATCGCGCTCAACATCGGCGTCTTTTTGTGCGCGGTTCTCATCTCTCCATTGGCTGGGCGGTTCTTTAATAACCCAGATGTTATTCCGATCATCGCAATCATGGCGTCGAACCTGATTTGGACCTCGATACGAGCTGTCCCTGACGCGTTGATGAGCAAAGAACTTTCGTTTAGGAAACTTGTCGTACCCGATGTGATTCCTGTGGGGATCGGATCTGTAATCAGCATCGCCATGGCCTATCAGGGGTTCGGGGTATGGAGTCTCGTGGTGCGGTCGTTGATCATCTCGATCGGAGGAATGGCCCTTATTTGGCCTTTTACTTCGTATCGTCCTTCGTTTCAATTTGATCGAGCTGTCGCGCGCGAGATGATGAACTACGGGAAACACATTGTTGGCAGTTCCATTATGCTAGTAGCGATATATAACATTGATAAGTTTTTTGTCAGCAAATTTGTAGGAGTCGCAGCTCTTGGCCTCTATACGATGGCGATGCACATTGCTAACCTGCCGATTAATCAGTTTGCCCATATCATGTGTCGGTTGATGTTCCCGGTCTTTTCAAAAATGAATCGAGATTCCGAGATTCTACGGCACTCGTTCCTCAAAACAATTCGTTATACCGCCTGTATCACGTTTCCTATGGCCATGGGCATCGCAATCTATGGACCAGATGCGATTGACACGTTCTATGGCGACAAATGGTCTGCTGCTGGTCTTCTCCTTCAGATTCTAACGGGCTATGGCCTCTGCAGGTCGCTGAGTGTGATAATCAACGAGATGTTCAAAGCGACGGGGAGGCCGGATTTGATGCAGGTTTTTGTCTTGGTGCGATTGGGGTTGATCGGTCTTTTGGGAATTCCAGCTCTCTTATGGCTCGGGCTCCCTGGAATTTGTTGGCTGATTACCGGCACATACGGAATTGTCCTGGTGTTAGAGGTTAAGAAGGTAGCGGGAGATCTCAAGATTTCGGGCGGCGAATTTATGAGGGCGTTGGGGCTTCCGTTGATACTATCGGGTAGCCTTATCCCTGGCGTCTATTGGGCAGTCCTGGTGAGTTACGGTTCTATGGGGCTCCTTCAGGTGATTGGTGGGATTGTTGTGACGGCCGTTCTCTATTCCACTGCCGTCGTTTTAATGGACAGGGTTCTTGTCGCCGAGGCGAAGAAGGTCCTTTTTTCTACCGCGTAGCTATCGTCAGATAATAAGATCTGTTTCTAAGTGCTTGCATCCTATGCGTGATGAAAACCGGAGCATAATTTCAAATGCCTGACTGGCTAATCAAAATCCTGCTGGCAATCTATACCAAGATTCCTCCTGCGATGCGGCCCGCTCTTAAGGACCTGTTTACTAAGGGTGTGCTGCGTCTCGAGGCTCTGGCAAAGCGGCGGCAGATTGTTATGGGAAAGCGAGTTGAGTTCTTGGATTTCGAGATTGCTCATCTTGTCCCGTTCGAACTGCTTGGGCCTGGGCCGGACGAAATTTTGGTGGAAGCCGAGTGTAGCTTGATCAGTCACGGAACTGAACGGGCTGTGCTCTGTGGTCTCCCTGGCGCACGCAGAGGCTTTCCCTATGTGCCTGGTTATTCCACGGCCGGGAGAGTGATAAAAAAAGGAAAGGCCGTGAAAGGGATTGAGATCGGTGATTTGGTCACTGGCCGAATCAAACATGCCAGTCATGAGACCGTCAGAGCTGATCAGGTGTTCAAGGTTCCACCAGGTGTGACTCCAGAAGAGGCATCGTTTATCGAACTGGGCATTATTGTTCTACAGGGCATCAGAAAAGCGGCCATCAAACCAGGCGAGCACGTAGCAGTGGTGGGGCAGGGGCTCATCGGGCAGCTTGCGAATCGATTGGCACGTCTGCTGACGCCGACCTCGCTCATTGCGGTGGCGCCAAGTCGAAATCGTGAACAGTTGGCGTTATTGCCTGGTGGAGTGGATCGGTATCTGTCGCTCAACGAAGATCCTGCATGTGTGCATGCTATTAAGGCGGATGTCGTCATAGAAGCGGTGGGGACGCCCCAGGCCAATGTGACGGCCATGTACTGTGCCCGAGAGGGAGGGCGTGTCGTGCTGCTTGGGAGTTCGCGAGGACTCACCCGAGATTGGGATCTATGGGGAGACGCGCAGAAGAAACGTCTCACGATCATCGGCGCGCATATCAGCGACATGCCGGAAAAAGATGCAAGCCCGCTCAGATGGACTTATGCGCAAGAGGGTAGGCTCTTTCTTGAACTGCTACAAGCTGGTCGCTTGAAAGTGTCGGATCTCATCACGTGGCGGGCCAAGCCTGAGGAGTGTAACGCGGTGTATGAAGTGCTGGCGGAAGGGGGGCGCAATCATGTGGGCATCACGTTCAATTGGCAGCCCAACGGAGTTGGAAAGTAAGCCATTGTCTGCGAGGAAGCGTCTGTTGTTTTAAGATGGCTGGAGGAATCGATGGAACCGTTACGAATCGGTATTGTGGGAGCCGGTGCGATTGCTCAGCGGAACGCCAAAGAAGCGGCTGCCTCCGGGGCGGCCAAGATTGCCGGCGTGTTCGATCTGAACCATAAGGTAGCAAGAGACATGGCTAAGGCGCTGTCCGCACCTTTTTTCCCAAGCTATGAAGCATTGTTAGCAGATTCAACGATCGAGGCGGTCCTCCTTTCGGTTCCCCATTATCTTCATAAGCCCATGACAGTTGAAGCTGCGTCTTGCGGAAAACACGTGCTGGTCGAAAAGCCAATGGCCAACACGCTGGACGAAGCGAGGGAAATGATCGCATGCTGTGAGAAGAACCGCGTGCAACTCACGGTCAATTATAGTTTCCGGTACTTGCCGAAGGTTCAAAAGGCCAGGCAACTGATTCAAGAAGGGGCGCTGGGTGACATTACGGGCATTCAGATCATTGCGCATCAGTTCAAAGATCGAGGCTACTGGAGTGGGGCACGAAGCAATTCTCCTGACGACTGGCGGGCCTCAAAAGAAAAATGCGGGGGCGGGGTTCTTATTATGAACGTGTGTCATGTGATTGACTATGTGTCTTTCATCACGGGGCTGAAAGGCACACGTGTTTACAGCGAATATGCAACCTTGGGTTCACCCGCTGAGGTCGAGGATATTATCAGCGTGACGGCTCGATTGTCGAATGGAGGAATCGGCTCGATCAGCGCCAGCTCGATTATGCGAGGAGCCGATCAAGCGGAGGAGCGGATCTGGGGAACCAAGGGGACCATTATTTTGGATCCTGAAGGGCTTTCGCTCTATTCCACGAGGCCGATCGATGGGAAAAGACCAGGCAAACTGTTCAGGTACGCCAAATTTCCGAATGTCAGTTGGACCGCGGAATGGGTCAAAGGTTTTACGAGCGCAGTCCGTCACGGGGCAAAACCGGCTATCTCTAGTCAAGAGGGATGGGACAATCTTGCTTTTATCTCGGCCGCATACCAGTCGATGGAAAAGGGGGTACCGGTTGAAGTCGAACCATACCCCGGTCCTTTACAATAGGGAAGTTGAACGTGGTGCAACGAACCATCGAGATTCTGATCGAGCAGACCGCTCAGTCTTTTGGAATAGCTACGGATGGGTCTGCCTATGGGGTGGGCCGAGTGCTTGGAACTGCGGCAGCCTCGCGCACCGGTGAGAAGGCGTCATGGGTATTGGCGGCGATCGATCATCCCTCCTCATCGACGGTTGTGGTGCCGGAAACGGCCTGTTTCCCCGTGCCGCCGTCGCTGGGCCGTGATGTAGCCTTGCTTGCTGTTCCTGTTGCTGCAGCCTTGAACGTGTGGGATCGCCTTCAGTTGGAATTAGGGGAAGTGGCCGTCTATACAGGGGGGCATCCCTGTTCGGATCTGATCGGGCTTGTTGCCATGTGGCGAGGGGGATGCCCCGTCATTCGATTAGGGGATGGTTGTGAACCGGTACCTTTCCAG
>JANDJL010000013.1 GCA_024330965.1 Nitrospira sp.
GGAGGAAGACGGCGCGTTCGCGGTCTTCGCCTGAACTCTGGACCAAGGGAGAGAAAGCGTGCGAGTTAATCCTGATGAGTTGAGCTTGAAAGACAAAGTGGTCTTCATCAATCGTGTCGCCAAGGTGGTCAAGGGAGGGAAACGCTTCAATTTCTGTGCGTTGGTCGTTGTCGGAGACGGCCATGGGTGGGTCGGCATGGGGAAGGGAAAAGCCGCCGAGGTGCCTGTGGCTATCTCAAAGGCCGTCGAGCAGGCCAAGAAACATCTGGTTCATGTGCCGCTCAAAGGGGGGTCGATTCCTCATGAGGTGCACGGTCTCTTTGGCGGGGAGCATGTTTTGCTCAAACCGGCGGTGGATGGAACGGGGATTATCGCTGGAGGGGCCGTTCGCGCGGTGGTTGAACTGGTAGGAGCTCATAATGTGATTGCAAAGACGCTGGGCCGAGGGAATCCGTTTAACGCGGTTCGGGCGACATTGAACGGCCTTACGCAATTGAGACATCCCGATGAAGTTCTTCGCTTGCGTCGGAGAACGGCCGAGAAGCAGGAGGAAAGGGCCACGGTCTGATATGGGTACTGAATCGGCGACAAAAACAAGAAGTTCCAACGAACAGGCCCTCCGTGTGACATTGAGGCGCAGTCCCATCGGGACACCTGATGGCCACCGCCGCGTCCTACGGGGACTTGGGCTCCGACGCATCAGGCAGACGGTTATCCATCCCGATACACCGCAGGTTCGTGGAATGATCAGGAAAATCTGGTATCTGCTGGAGGTCGGGAAGCTATGAACCTGTATGATTTGAAGCCGGGAAAAGGCGCCAAAAGACGCCGGAAGCGCATTGGGCGAGGGCCTGGGTCCGGGCACGGTAAAACATCGACGAAGGGCCACAAGGGATTGTTGGCTCGGTCTGGAGGAGGAAAGCGTCCGGGCTTTGAAGGCGGTCAGATGCCGTTGGTGCGACGCGTGCCGAAATTCGGTTTTGCCAATCCGTTTCGAACTGAATACGCCGTCGTCAATGTGAAGAGCCTGGAGAAAGTGACGAGCACAGAGACGATTACGCCGCAAGCCTTGGTTGACGCGGGCTTGGTGAAACGAAAAACGCTGCCGATAAAAATTCTCGGTCACGGCGAACTTAGCAAGCCGGTTGTTGTTCAAGCCCACAAATTCAGCAAATCCGCAGAAGCAAAGATTCAGGCGGCTGGAGGGAGAGTCGAGGTCATCGGCGGTGTTTGAACGACTCCTGACCAGTTTACAGAATATCTTCAAGATTCCCGAGCTGCGCACCCGTGTGCTCTTCACACTCGGCATGCTCGTGGTGTATCGTGTCGGCGCTCATATTCCGACACCAGGGATCAATGGAGAGGCCCTTGCCGAGTTTCTCCAGAAGCAAGGAGGGTCGCTTCTCGGATTTTTAGACATATTTTCAGGCGGATCCTTGTCCAGGTTGACGATCTTCGCCCTGGGCATCATGCCGTATATCAGCGCCTCGATTATTCTTCAGTTGTTGACCGTAGTCGTCCCCCATCTGTCCAAGTTGGCCAAGGAAGGGGAGCGAGGCCGAAAAAAGATCATCCAATACACCCGATTCGGAACCATCGGTATCGCCCTCATCCAGGGGTTTGGGATTGCGATCGGGCTGGAACAAATGAACGAAGGCGCCTTTGTGCTCAGCGGGGGGTGGGGGTTTCGGTTGATGACCGTCATTACTCTGACGGCTGGTACGGCCTTTTTGATGTGGCTTGGCGAGCAGATCACCGAACGGGGAGTCGGGAACGGCATTTCGCTGATCATTTTTGCCGGCATCGTTGCACGACTGCCAGCGGCGGTCGCGCAAACGTTCGATCTCTATCAGGTCGGACAGTTGAGTCTTGTGTTGCTTATTGCATTGGCCGTGTTGATGATCGCCGTGGTGGCGGCGATTGTGTTCTTGGAAAGCGGACGTCGAAAAATCCCGGTGCAGTATGCCAAGCGTGTGATTGGTCGTCGGGTTTATGGAGGGCAGCACACCCATATCCCTTTGAAGATCAATACGGCCGGTGTGATCCCTCCGATTTTTGCCTCGTCAATCATCGCGTTTCCGGCCACGATCGCGGGGTTTTTTGAGACGCCTTGGGTCAGGGAGATCGGGACGCAGTTGTCGCCGGGGTCGGTGATTTATACCCTGATGTACGTCGGTCTTATTGTGTTCTTTTGCTTCTTTTATACCGCCGTGGTTCTCAATCCGGTTGATATGGCGGATAACATGAAAAAATACGGAGGGTTTATTCCCGGGATTCGACCGGGGCAACGAACCTCCGACTACATCTATAATGTACTGACGAAGATTACGTTTGTGGGAGCGATTTATTTGGCAATCGTCTGCGTTATTCCCGAACTGTTGATTTATAAATTGAACGTGCCGTTCTACTTCGGAGGAACGTCTCTGCTGATCGTTATCGGTGTGGGATTGGATACTGCTCAGCAGATCGAGTCGCACATGTTGATGCGCAATTATGAGGGATTTTTGGGCAAGGGCATGGCGCCGCTGAGGGGGAGGAGCGGATGAGGGGGTTATGAATCTTGTGTTTCTCGGGGCGCCGGGTGTGGGCAAGGGAACGCAAGCCGACAAGTTGGCGGCACAGTTCGGTATGAGGAAAATTTCGACCGGTGATTTGCTTCGCGAAGCGGTTCGGAAGGGAACAGAGCTGGGACGAGAGGCGAAATCGTACATGGATCAAGGACGCCTCGTTCCTGATTCGGTCGTGATAGGCTTGGTCAAGGAAACATTAGCCGGTTCAGATACGGGGAACGGTTTTATTCTTGATGGCTTTCCCAGAACGGTTCCGCAAGCCCAGGCATTGGAACAAGTGCTCGATGAACAAGGGATTCGGTTAGATCGCGTCATCAATTTTCGTGCATCGAGGGATGAGATCGTCAAACGGTTAGGGGGGCGTCGGAGTTGCCCGATATGCCAAGCGACGTTTCACCTTCAGTTCTCGCCTTCTCAACGAGGTGATTTCTGCGATCGATGCGGTGGAAAACTCGTGCAGAGAAGCGACGATCAACAGGAGGCGATTGAAACGCGATTGAAAGTGTATGATGAGCAAACGGCTCCGCTCATCAGTTTCTACGACCAGAAGAAAATATTGTCGCACCTTGACAGTGTGGGATCAATCGATGCCGTGTACGAGAGTCTCACCAAGGTGCTGGCGGTCCGCAATTCGGCATGATCATTCTCAAAACGCCTGCTGAAATCGAAATCATGGCACAGGCGTCGCGAGTGGTTGCCGAAGTACTACAGGTGGTGGAAAGGGCGGTGAGTCCCGGCATCAGCACGGAGGAACTTGATCAAATCGCCGAGAAGGAGATACGAGCACGGGGGGCCATTCCGGCTTTCAAGGGATATCGAAATTATCCCAAGACGCTGTGCGTATCTGTCAACGAGCAAGTGGTTCATGGAATTCCTTCTAAGCGGAAGTTGAAAGAGGGAGACATCGTCGGCTTGGATCTTGGAGCCATTGTGGGGGGGTTTTATGGAGATTCTGCGGTGACAGTGGCCGTCGGCCGTGTCTCCGAGGACGTGCTACGGCTCATCAAGGTGACCGAACAGGCGTTGTATTTGGGAATCGAACAAGCCGTCGTTGGCAATCGAATCTCCGATATTTCCCACGCGGTTCAGCGCCATGTAGAATCGGCGGGATATTCGGTCGTTACAGAGTTTGTGGGGCATGGGATCGGCCGGCAGTTACACGAAGAGCCCCAAGTTCCGAATTATGGAAAGCCAGGGCAGGGGCCTCGCCTGCAAAGCGGGATGGTGCTTGCAATTGAGCCCATGGTGAACATGGGAGGGAGCGCAGTTCGCATACTCGACGATCGGTGGACGGCGGTGACGGTTGACGGCAGCTTATCCGCCCATTTTGAACACACCATTGCGGTACAACCTAACGGTCCTGCCAAGATTTTGAGTTGGCGTCCGGAAGCGGTCGCCTGCTCGTAGGGACGAAGAAAGAAGAGATCAAAGAGGACGTGGCCAAAGAAGATATTATTGAAGTTCAGGGTACTGTCGCGGAAACATTGCCCAATGCGATGTTTCGAGTGAAACTTGACAATGGACATATAATCTTGGCGCATATATCGGGGAAAATGCGGATGCATTTTATTCGTATCCTTCCCGGCGACAAGGTGACTGTGGAAATGTCGCCCTATGATCTGACGAGAGGGCGGATCACCTATCGATTTAAGTAGCGAGGGTATTGGTTGTTATGAAAGTCAAGTCATCGGTGAAACCAATTTGTGCGAAGTGCAGGGTCGTACGGAGGCGGGGAGTCGTGCGGGTGCTCTGTGAGAATCCCCGCCATAAGCAACGGCAAGGGTGAAGATATCGTTCGCCGAGTTCGTGTTGAGCACGGGCCGGTATCTCGTGCATCGCAGCTGATCGCAGTGAGGAAAGGGTTGACTGAAGGGAGAACAGATGGCACGTATCGCGGGCGTTGATTTGCCGAGGGGAAAACGGATCGACATCGGGTTGACCTACATTTATGGAATCGGACGGGCGTCCGCGCAGCACATTCTCAAAGCGGCGGGAGTTGATGGGGCGATCCGCGTGAAAGATCTCAGTGAAGACCAGATCGTCAAGCTCCGAGAAATCATCGAGCGTGAATACCGTGTGGAAGGTGATCTCCGAAAGGAAGTCGCCCTGAATATCAAGCGGTTAATTGATACAGGGACGTACCGTGGATTGCGCCATCGGAAGGGACTCCCCGTTCGCGGACAACGGACGAAAACGAATGCCAGGACGCGCAAGGGACGACGAGCCGGGGTCGGGAGCAAGCCGAGGCCGGCTGGAGGGAAAACCGCATAGTACGTCGAATGCAGTGAACGGACCATAATGAGGCAATTGACATGAGTGTCAAAAAGGGGAAAAAGAAGGAGCGCCGGATCGTCCAAAGCGGAATCGCGCATGTTCAGGCTTCTTTCAACAACACGATCGTGACCATTACCGACATGAGCGGAAACACGGTGGTATGGGCGAGTGCGGGCAATCAGGGGTTTAAAGGGTCAAGAAAGAGCACCCCGTTTGCAGCGCAGCGAGCCGGCGAAGCGGCGGCTCGAAAGGCTATGGAATGCGGGATGCGGCAGATTGACGTGTATGTCAATGGTCCGGGATCAGGCCGGGAGTCGGCCATTCGCTCGTTGCAGGGGGCGGGATTGCGAATCAATTTGATCAGAGACGTCACACCCATTCCGCATAACGGATGTCGTCCGCCCAAACGACGGCGTGTGTAATGGTGGTCGATAGGGAGCGACGCCGGTTGCGGTGATGTGTGACTTGGCTTGTCCGATAGCAGAGGCATCGGTCTCATCGGTCTTCATGGTGACATAACGAGGAGGAAGCAGTGGCAAAGTATCGCGGTCCTGTATGTCGGCTCTGCCGTCGAGAGGGGGAGAAGTTGTTTCTCAAAGGTGCGCGTTGCATGACGGAGAAGTGTGCCATTGAGCGGCGGAGCTATCCCCCCGGCCAACACGGGCAAGGCAGGCAGCGGACCTCTGACTACAGCGTGCAATTGCGGGAAAAACAGAAGCTGCGGCGCATTTATGGTCTTCAGGAAAGACAGTTTCGCGGGGTATTTGAACGCGCCGAACGACAAGTTGGTGTGACAGGCGCTGCGTTGCTCCGTTTGCTCGAGTGCCGTCTTGACAACGTGGCCTATCGATTGGGGTTCGGCGTTTCACGAAAACAGGCGCGTCAAATTGTCAATCACGGCCATCTGTTGATGAACGGGAAACCCGTGACGGTCGCGGGAGCCCTTGTGAAAGTGGGCGATGTCATCGAAGTTCGTGAACGAAGCCGGAAACTCGCCATGATCCAAGACGCAGTGGAGACCGTCGAGAGCCGTGGAATTCCGGATTGGCTCGAACTGGACAAGGGAGCCTTTAAGGGAATTGTCCGTGCGCTGCCGACTAAGGAGCAGATCACGGTGCCCGTGAACGAACAAATGGTTGTGGAGTTGTATTCCAGGTAGCGATCGGAAGAGGCGGGCGGAATTGGTTTCTCGTGCCAGATGTTACGCCGGCTGGTCAATTATCTGGATGGTAAATGGGAGGGGGTCATGATCAAGGCGATGAAGGACTTTCAAATCCCGCTGCGGGTGGAAGTCGACAAAGATACGCTTTCCCCGACATATGGTCGGTTCACGACCGAAGCCTTTGAACGGGGGTTTGGAACCACAATTGGAAACGCGTTGCGGCGTGTCTTGTTGTCGTCTCTGACGGGTGCTGCCGTCACGATGGTAAAGATCGAAGGGGTGGTGCATGAGTTTTCAACGATCCCAGGGGTTACGGAAGATGTGACGACAATCATTTTGAATATCAAAAACCTGAGATTGGCGCTGCATACGGATAAACCGAAAACGATTCGTCTCAAAAAGACGGGGCCCGGTGAGGCGAAAGGATCCGACATCATTCACGATGCAGATGTGACCATCCTAACGCCGGATCTGCATATTGCGACGCTTGACAAAGATGCCACGCTGGATATTGAAATGATGGTCAAACATGGGCGTGGATACGTTCCCGCCGAGCGCAATAAAGAAGAAGGGGTGCCGATAGGCGTGATTGCGATTGATTCGATCTTTTCCCCGATTAGGCGCGTCAATTTCCACGTCGAGAACGCGCGCGTGGGACGTATGACGGACTACGATAAACTGACCATGGAAATCTGGACCGATGCGACCATCGCTCCGCGCGAGGCGTTGTCTACCGCTGCCAGCATCCTCCGCGAGCACTTGGACATTTTTATCAATCCCGAAGAACGTGCAGAGGGGAAACCCGAATCCGGTCGCGAAGAGATTCAACGCGAAGTCAACAAACATCTCTCCCGCAGTGTGAATGAGCTCGAGCTGTCCGTGCGCGCGGCAAATTGTTTGAAAAACGCCAACATCAAGACCATCGGGGATCTTGTGCAGAAAACCGAAGGAGAAATGTTGCGGACCAAGAATTTCGGGAAGAAGTCCCTCAACGAAATCAAGGAAATCTTGGCGGAAATGGGACTCTCGCTCGGTACGAAATTGGATGTGGCGCAATCTCACAATGGCGGTCCGAAGTCGGAGTGATAAGGGTAAAAGGGGAATACTGTGCGACATAGAAAAAAAGGCCGACAACTCGGAAGAAAGACCAAACATCGGTGGGCATTGTTTCGTAACCTCGTCACGGCGCTGCTCGACCATGAACGGATCGAGACCACCCAGGCGAAAGCCAAGGAGGTCAGAGGATTTGCTGATCGCATGATCTCTTTGGGCAAAGAAGGAACGTTGCCGGCCAGGCGTCGTGCCCTCGGGTTTTTACGTAGCAAGGCCGTCGTGTCAAAATTGTTCGGCGATGTTGCCGAGCGGTTCAAGGATCGTCAGGGCGGCTACACCAGGATCGTCAAAACACGCAGGCGAGTGGGAGACGGAGGCGAGATGGTGGCTATTGAGCTTGTTGCTCGCGCGGAAGCGGCCGCATCCAAGAAGCCCTCGGGCTCATCGCCTCAATCTTCGACAGGAGGATCGGAAAAAATCACATAACGAGCGCTTTCTCCAGTAGCATAAGTGAGTCTGTGCGATCAGCGCCCTCTCGGGCTCTTCACCTGAGAGGGCGTTTTTGTCTCTCATCTCGCAGGACGTTTACTTGCTTTCCCGTGCATGCTACGATCGTGCCAGGTTTGTCGTCTCTTTGTTTGGGGGATTCACGGATGTGGCAGCGAATTATGAGGAGGGTGTTGCTGGCCGTCAGTGGGGCCCTGTCGGTTTTTCTAGTCTATGTACTTGCCATGAATGCAGAGTCGGTTCCTACGTCGGAGCGAACGTCTCCGTTGAATGCGGTGGAGCGGGCGGATGCCAAAATTTCTGAGTTTGTGTTTACGCAGTCGAATAAAGACGAGGTGCAATGGAAAATTGCGGCCAAACACGCGCGGCTGTTCGAGCAAGAGCAGCAAGCGGTCTTGAACGATGTCGATGTGACGCTCTATGGCGAAAACGGCAAAGAACTCAGTGTGTCGGGCGAAGAAGGCACGTTTGATATCGCGACGAAAAATTTTTCTTTGTCGAACAAAGGAGTCCCTCTGGTTGTCGAGACAAGGGGGGGCTATACGATCTACACCAATCATTTGATGTGGGCCAACGACAGAAAGGAAATCTCCACGTCTGATGCTGTTCGCATTGTGGGGCATGGGGTAGAGGTGACCGGGCGCGGTTTTCTCGGAAGGTTGGACGTGGAAGAGTTTGAGGTGTTGGATAATGTACGTGTTGCTCTTACTCCTGCTTCTTAGCGCAATGGCGGCTGGGGTGCCTGATGGTGCTTGTGCCGCCGAGTCCCGATTTTCAAAAGCTCCCAATGACGCGCAAACGGTGCCTACCACGATCACTTCGAATAAAATGACGGTCCTCAACCGAGAGAACCAAGCCATCTTTGAGGGCAACGTCGTCCTGACAAGAGGGGGGCTCGTCGTCAACTCGGAAAAAATGATCGTGTTTTTTCAAGGGCCGGCCGGTGATGCCGCCCGGCCGCCCAGCGAGGAGACACCGAAAAAATTCGATACGATGGCATCGCCTTCCGGGCGTTCCATCGAAAGAGTGGAAGCCATCGGGCATGTCAAAATCAGGCAGGAGAACAGCCATGCGACTTGCCAGAAGGCCGTCTATTTCGGCACCGAAGAAAAGATCGTCATGACCGGCGACCCCGTAGCCTGGGAGAAGGGCACGCGCGTCAGCGGCCACCAAATCACCATCTATCTGGCTGAAGAGCGCAGCGTCGTCGAAGGTGGCTCTCACGTCCGCATTATTGAGGAAGCGGAACGGCTCAAACCATGACTCAAGCCATCCAAACGGTCATAGAGCCGAAGGCCACTTCCGCTGAAGACACGCTGGTGCGGCGACTGTGCGCCACGGGTCTGGTCAAAAGCTTTCGGGGTCGGAAAGTGGTCAAGGGCGTCGTCGTCGAGGTCCAAGCGGGAGAAGTCGTGGGACTTCTGGGCCCGAACGGTGCCGGGAAGACCACCATCTTCGATATGATGGTGGGGCTTTGCCAACCGGATGAAGGGGAGATCACGTTGAATGGAGAGCCCATCACGGCGTTGCCGATGCATAGGCGGGCTCGAAAAGGAATCGGCTACTTGCCGCAAGAATCGTCGGTGTTTCGCAGGTTGTCCGTAGAACAAAATGTCCTCGCGATTGTTGAGATGCTGGGATATCCTCGTCAGGAACGAGCCAGGCGCGTCGACGCGCTTTTGAAAGAGCTCGATCTCTCGCATCTTCGGAAAAGCATGGCCTATGCCCTTTCCGGTGGAGAGCGCCGGCGTTTGGAAATCACGAGAGCGCTGGCGATGTCGCCTTCGTTCATGTTGTTGGATGAGCCGTTTGCGGGCATCGATCCTATCGCCGTCGGGGATATCCAGCAGATCATCAAGCAATTGAGAAACAAAGGGATCGGTATTTTGATTACCGATCATAATGTGCAGGAAACCCTGTCAATCGTCGACCGCGCCTACATTATCAACGAAGGGCTGATTTTGGAGTCTGGAGCGCCCGAGGACATTGTCAGAAGTGAAATCGCCAAGACCGTCTATCTGGGAGAACGATTCACGTTGGAGCAGGGTAGGAGTCAGCCGTTATGAAACTTCGCATGGACTTGAAGCTGAGCCAAAAATTGATCATGACACCGCAGTTGCAGCAGGCGATCAAGCTTCTGCAGTTGTCTCGGCTAGAACTGCAGCAGAGCTTAGCCCAGCATCTTCTGGAAAACCCACTTTTGGAAGACCTTCAAATCGATGCGGAAGAAGGGGAAACGGCTGCGACGGACGAAAAGATCGATGAGCCGGCGATCAGTCGGGATCAGGAGCCTGATGAAGCGGAAACACCGGAAGAACAGGAAGCCCCGGAAGGGTTTTCCATATCCGGCTGGGAAGAGTATTTTGGGAGCGACCATCGCTCCGGTCGCTCCCGGCAATCCATCTCATCACAAGACGATTTCCCTTCCTATGAGCAAACGGTCGCAAAAGCGACGTCGCTTGAGGAGCATCTTCTCTGGCAGTTGTCGCTGTCCGGATTGTCGGAGCGACAGAAGCAACTGGGGCGGTTGATCATCGGTAATCTTGACGACGATGGATATCTTCGCATGTCGATGGCCGAGGTGGTGGCCGGAACGGATTTCTCGGAAGAGGAAGCGGAGTCCGTGCTCAAAGACATTCAAACGTTCGATCCGACGGGAGTCGGCGCCAGAAATCTGTCTGAGTGTCTTTTGCTCCAACTTGGGCATTTGGGGCGCAATCCCATGGGGTCGCTGGGCGCGAGACCCGGGGCTCTCAAAGGGTCGGTCGTTGAAGCCATCATTCTTCATCACTTGAAAGATCTCGAGAAAAAGCAATATGCCAAAATCGCCAAGGCCTTGAACGTCACGCTCGAAGAAGTGTTCCAAGCAACCAAGATCATCGAAAACCTTGAGCCAAAACCGGGTCGGCCGTTTGTCAATACTCAGAATTATGTGATTGTTCCGGACGTGTTCGTCGTCAAGGACGAAGGAGAGTGGGTCGTCTTGCTGAACGACGATGGACTGCCGAAAATGAGGATCAATCCCTACTACAAACAGTTAATGGGGGAAGGGCGAGAAAGCACTCCTGAAACAAAAGCGTATATGGACGAGAAGTTACGCGCCGCGCAATGGGTCATTCGAAGCATCGAACAGCGCAACAAAACGATCGTCAAGGTTGTGTCGAGCATCGTGAAATTTCAGGAGCCATTCTTCGAACACGGGGTTCAGTATTTAAAACCGTTGGTGCTCAAGCAGGTTGCCGAAGATGTCGGGATGCACGAGTCCACAATCAGCCGCGTGACGGCCAATAAGTATTTGTATTGTCAGCAAGGCATGCTCGAGCTCAAGTTCTTTTTCAACGCGGGGCTTCAGCGCGCCGATCGGCCGTCCGATATGCATTCTTCCGTGTCGGTCCGCCAGATGATCAAACAGATGGTGGCCGCAGAAGACGCGAGACGGCCGTTGAAAGATGAAGAAATAGCCGCCCGTTTGCGCGCTCAACAGATCTTGATTGCCAGACGAACCGTCGCCAAATATCGGGCAGAGGAAAACATTCCGTCGGCCAGCCAACGGAAGCGTTTCTTTTGAGAGGGGGCATGGGAGGTACGCATGACGATCAGAATTACAGGCCGACACCTCGACATCACTCCGGCGTTGCGAGAGTATGTGCGCACGCGGTTTCAACGACTGGATCGCTACGAGCTCAAAGTGGGGTCTCTCCAGGTTGTGTTGGGGGTTGAGAAGCTTCGACACACGGCGGAGGTCATCGGAACGGTAAATGGCAAGCCCTTGCAAGCGAAGACATCGACCCGAGAGATGTACGCGTCGATCGATGAGTTAATTGATCGGGTGGACGCTCAGTTCAGAAAGTGGAAGGGTCGTCTCGCCGACCATAAACCTGAGAGGATCAGCAAGTCCCGCCAGCGAGTTGGGGCTGTCTGAGATGCTGGCACTCATCAAAGAGGTGGGGGGAGTTTCTGTCTTTGGGTATGGCGGCCCTTCCTCAAGTGAACGGGGAACATCCATGTTCCATTTCCATACCCGCGCGAGCATAAAAAAGAGGGGATGTGGCAGGTCTCAATGTGATCGTGATCAGCGGTTTATCGGGATCTGGTAAGTCTCTCGCGCTCAAATCGCTTGAGGATATCGGTTATTTCTGTATCGACAATCTCCCCCCTGCTTTGTTGCCGACGTTCGTTGAGCTGTGCAGCCAGCAGAAAGAGGCCATTACCAACGTCGCATTGGGGATTGATATTCGAGAGCGGAGCTTTTTGTCTGATCTGACCGACATACTGGAACAAGTCAAGGAACTCGGCCACTCCGTACAACTGTTGTTTTTGGAGGCACGCGAAGAAATTTTAGTGAGGCGATTTTCCGAGTCGCGGCGGCCACATCCTCTGTTGCCCCATGTGTCCGTCATGGAGGGGGTTCGATTTGAGAAAGAGCGGCTTGCGGAACTCCGCCGACACGCTGACCGTGTCATCGATACCTCTGATCTTACGGCCCATGAGCTCCGTGGCTTGCTCACCAAACAGTTTCGATTGGAGCCTGCCGGGACCAAGCTGACCATTTCCCTTCTGACGTTCGGATATAAATTTGGAGTGCCGTACGATGTCGATTTGCTGTTCGACGTGCGGTTTCTGAAAAACCCCTACTTTGTACCGGAGTTGAAGTCGCTGGCCGGCGATGATCCGCGGGTCAAGGCCTTTGTCCTCTCCGACCCCAACGCGCGTGCTCTTCTGGAGCGGCTCGAAGGGCTGTTGCAATTTCTGATTCCGTGTTTTGAACGAGAGCCGCGCAGCTATCTGACCATCGCCATCGGTTGTACAGGGGGGCGTCATCGCTCCGTTGCCATAGCCGGGTTTCTGCAGGATAGTCTTTCCGCGATGGGCTACGATGTGGCCGTGACTCATCGCGACATGCACAAGGCCGATCGTCTTTAACGACGAACCACGTTTCAGGTTCCGCTCATTTCATGAATCTCATTTCAGCGGTTTTCTTGACAGGTAGGGGCTAGGGACTATACTTGCCATTGTGCACCGTGCGTAGGGTGAGTTTCGATCCGGCTTGCGCGACAGAAGCTGAATTCCCATACAGCTCGTATGCAAGAACGGAAGGCACAGAGTACAGCGGAAGACAGGTTCGACCTTCTCGACAAGATCCAACGAAACAAAGAATCGATCAGCGCACGAGAGAAAGTTATACGGGCCATACGCAGTAGCGAGGGGACCCATGGCGTTATCTCTGCCGCAGGTTTTCAAGCCGGGGACGTTCAAACGTCTGTTTGAAACAGACATCGTATCGATGTTCACCCCCCGTCGGCAGTTGGTGGGGCTTGATATCGGATCCAGCACCATCAAGCTGGTTCAGTTGAAAGAAAGCAAGGGACGATACAGTCTACAAAAGTTCGGTGTTAAACTCCTCGATCCGGAAATGATCGTCGATGGGACCGTGATGGATGAAGAGCGCGTCGTCTCGTCAATCCGAGAGCTGATCGAGGAAACCGGCGTTAAGAACAAGCAGGTCGCCATTTCGATATCAGGGCACGCCGTGATCATCAAAAAGATCAATCTTCCCCCTATGCCGGATGAAGAACTCCCAGGGCAAGTGAAGCTGGCTGCTGAACAGTACATCCCGTTTGACATCAATGAGGTCAATATCGACTTTCATGTCTTGCCGGCCGATTCGTCGCCCGAGGAGCAGGAAGACATGGCGGTGATTCTTGTGGCGGCAAAAAAGGACAAAATTAATGAATTGACCGAGCTCGTGAAGGCGGCAGGTCTTGTTCCCATGGTCATGGACGTCGATGCTTTTGCAATCGAGAACATGCATGCTGTGAGTTATCCGATGGGACAAGATGAGGTGACCGCGCTTGTCAACATCGGCGCAAGCGTGATGAACGTCAACATCGTCCGGCGCGGGTCCTCTTTGTTTACTCGTGATGTTCCCTTGGGAGGAAACCGTTACACAGAGGCGATTCAACGTGAAATGGGCATGTCGTACGAAGAAGCCGAAGAAGTTAAAAAACAGGAAGGGGGAAACGGGTCGTGGCAGGGTCCGCTCGGTCAAGTCATGGACGGCATCAATGCCGAAGTCGCTGCCGAAGTGGCGAGAACGGTGGATTATTTTCGGACGTCATCCGTAACTACCGACCTCGATCGGGTGCTCGTGTGCGGGGGGGTGGCAAGGACCAGGGGGTTAGTCCAGCAGCTTGCCGATCGGATGCAGGTGCCGGTCGAAGTGGCCGATCCATTTGGCGAAATTGACGTGACGAAGAGCGAGGTCGATCCGGACATGCTGGCGGAATTCGGGCCATCGGCGGCGGTGGGCGTTGGATTGGCGTTGAGAACGGTGGGGGACTGATGATCAAGATCAACCTGCTTGCGCTTGAGCCAAAAGGCGCCAAGGCCAAACCGAGGTACGATGTGCGAGCCCAGGCGTTGCTCGGTGTCGGTGTATTGGTGATCACCCTCGCTGGCTGCTGGTGGTATTCGACGGCGCTTGACCAGGAAATCGAGATTTTGACGGAGGACAAGCAGAATAAGGAAAAGCAGGTTGCGCAATTAAAAGAGCAGGTCAAGCAAGTTCAAGATTTCGAGCAGAAAAAGAAATTGCTCGAAGAAAAAAACCGAGTCATCGATCAGCTTGAGCAAACAAGAGGCGGGCCGGTGAAGGTGCTTGATTACGTCAGTCGGAGCATCGAGCCCCTGAAGATATGGCTAACCAAGTTGGGAGTATCGGCCGATACGGTGGAGCTGGAAGGAAAAGCCCTGACGAACGACGACGTCGTGGAGTTTGTAAACAATCTTCGGCGAACGGAATATTTTACCGGCCTTAACCTTCAGGAAAGCAAAGCGGCGACCGAGAATAAGATCAACGTGTATCAGTTCCGGTTGACGTTTCGTCTCAAGGGATGATTCAAGGATGAATTGAGCATGGATTTGCCGTCGATCAATCTTGACTCGTTGCGCAATGTGCCGGCCACCCAGAAAGCCGCGCTTCTGTTTCTCCTCGTCGGGGGCATCGTCGCAGGGTTTTACTTCTACATTGCCGAACCCAAATCGGAGAGCATTGCCGCGTTACAAGCCGAGAACGGGAGGCTGGATACCGAGATTCAAACGCTCACCATCAAGGTGAAGCACCTCGATGAGCTGATGGCCGCGAGCAAACAACTGGAGATCGAACTCGCCAAAAAGAAGGAACGCCTCCCGCCCGAAGAGGAGGCCATTATGCTGCTCAAACAAGTCTCCGATCTCGGGGTGCGGTTGGGGCTCGACATTCGATTGTGGAAACCGGGAGCTCCGTCCGAAGACGCATCGAAGCTCTTTGTGAGAATGCCTGTGAGCGTGGAAGTCGCGGGTGCGTATCACACGGCCGCGCTGTTTTTCGATCGCATCAACAGACTGCCGCGCATTGTGACGGTCTCCGGGCTCAAAATGGGATCGCCGAAAGTCGAGGTCGGGCGAGTCGTTTCCCAGACGACCTTTGAGCTGGTGGCGTATGCGGCGCCACAGGAAAAACCGTTGGTTGCAGCGGCTGGTTCGACGACGAAGCCTGGGCCGCCGATTCAAGCGAGTCGATAGGAGAATCTTGGGACCCATGGAAAGATCCAGCGGGCGGGGCGAGCGGACGCAACACCTGTTCATGTCTGCTTCGGCTGGTTTTTTGATCCTGGCGTTCTTGGCTCTCGGAAAACCGCTTGGCGCGGAGGCGGAGACTCTCCTTGCTCAAATGGGGCCTATGAGACAGGAGTCAATCCCCCTTGGTCATAAGATGGCATCTGTTCCGGAGACGCCCGGACGGGCTGGCGAATCGGGGGAGGGGGAGGACTCGGGAGTGGAGCAACGGGCGATCGCTGAATCTCGACCTGATGAGGGGGGAGTCAGCATCGGATACGATCCTGCGGGGCGGCGTGATCCATTTGCGCCAGTCATCCAAGATTTACAGCTTGGAAGGCTTGATGAAAATCTTCCGCCTTTACAACGGGTTGGCCTGACGGAACTGAACCTCATCGCAATCGTGTGGGGGGCCCATGGATATACGGCTATGGTTCAGACCCCGGAGGGACATGGGTACTCTGTTCGGCGCGGGACGCGCATCGGCCAAAACAATGGGGTGGTGAGCGCGATCACCGAGCGAGGGATCATCATCCAGGAACGGTTCACCGATGTGTACGGTAGGAAGCAGGAGCGGGAATTCGTGAAGCTCCTTCACCCGAAAGAAGGTTCAGAATGAAACCATTATTCTCCGGAGAGTACGGTCTCATCACAACCAAGCGTCTCGTTGGGGGCGTGGGGCTTTCCGTCATGATCTTCGCGGCCGATCCTGAGATGGTGTTTTCTCTGGGAGAACTGGACTGGCAAGGGAAAGGCCACATGACGCAGCATCGGGACCTTGTCGTTAAGCCTGTTGCCTATGCCATAACCGACGTTCAAGTGCATTCCGAAGGGGACCGCGTCACCGTGGCTGTGGCAGGCGATGGTCCGCTGTATCCTGAGGCGCGGCTCCTGGACGAATCCCGACTGATCGTTGATATTCCCTGGGCGATCCCTGTGATCGGGAAATGGGTTGTGCCTGTGGGACATCCTCTTCTCAAAAGGGTGAGGGTCGGACAGCATACCGATAAAGTGCGATTAGTATTGGATGTACTGGACCGCCCGCAGTTTTCCGTGTCCCAAAAGGGAACCGATTTTGTGGTCACGCTCAGGCCGAGGGATGCTGCATCGTTGGACCAAGATCAAGATAATGATCCATCCGGTATTGCGGCCGGCGCTGGTGGTGACGGATCCCTCGCCATCCAGGAAAGCAAAGCGGGAAGGAGAGGCAATGACATCGGTGCGGCGGCTGATTTTCCTCGATCGCCCGAAAGGGGCGCCACGCTTTCTCTGGATAAGGGAAAGTTTCGGGTCCGGACCGTCCAAATGACGTCCGATGACGCCGCGACAGAGAAGGGAGGGCGAGTCGGCGATGTCGAGGTGGGGACGACCCGCTTTGTGGGACGTCGAATCTCCATGGATTTTCAGCAAGCGGAGATTACGAACATCTTGCGGCTGATCGCCGAAGTCAGCGGCTTCAATATCGTGGTGGGAGAAAGCGTCAAGGGCAAGGTCACGATGAAGTTGGTCGGGGTTCCGTGGGATCAGGCCCTGGATATGCTGTTGAAAATGAATGGTCTCGGAATGATTCGCCAGGGAACCATCGTGTGGATCGATACCCTGGCCAATCTCTCCAAGCAACAGGATGAAGAAGCACGATCAAAAGAAGCCAAGACCAAAGCCGAGGATTTGGTGAATCGGCTGTTTTACCTGCGGAACGTTCCCGCACAGGAGATGATGACGGCTTTGCGACCGGTGCTAAGCCCGCGAGGGATGATTCAGTTCAACCAAACGACGAACGCCTTGATCGTCAAAGACACGGGGACCAAATTGCAGGCGCTGGAACAACTGATCAATGGATTGGATCAAGAGGTTCCACAAGTTCAAATCGAGGCGCGCATCGTCCAGGCTGATACGGTCTATGCCAGGGGGATGGGAATCCAGTGGGGCATCAAAGATTCGCAGTTTACGCCGACCAAGTTTCACCTCGTCGGCAACGTCACCGGGCCGTTCGCCGCGGGTTCAGGAACGGGGTCCAGCGCGTCATCGACAGGTATCACGCGGGATTTCCTGGTCAACTTGCCCGCTCAGGTCGGCGGGTTGCCGGCCGTTCCATCGATCGGCTGGACGTTCGGCAGGTTGGCGGACGGGTTTGCATTGGATATGCGTTTGTCCGCCGGGGAATTGTTGGGATTGACCAAGGTGATTGCCTCGCCCAAGATCACGACCATGGACAGGCGAGAGGCCAAGATTTCCCAGGGCGAATCCATTCCTTTCCAGACGACGTCGCTGCAAGGAACGCAGACGACGTTCGTAGATGCCAATTTGGAATTGAATGTGACGCCGACGATCATTTCTCGCGATCCCAATGAGCCGGCAAGGCGGATCCAACTGCGGGTGCGGGCGACGCGGAACGCCGTCGGCGCTCGGAGCAATCCGGCCGGCCCCAGCATCGATCGCCGTGAGGCGACGACGCAGGTCAACGTGCGGGATGGGGAAACCATGGTGATCGGCGGGGTGTTCGTCGATGTGCAAGGGAATAACATTCAGGGCGTGCCGTACCTTTCCCGTTTCCCCGTGCTCGGCTGGCTGTTCAAGAATAAGTCCGAGTCAGTGTCCAAACAGGAGCTGCTCATTTTCTTGACGCCGACCATCGTCAAAACCTAAGAAATTTCTTCACAGCCCTCCAGAACACCCGGATGACGACCAACCGCGCGGCCATGCGCATGGCCACGCTTCCTATACGGCGGCCAAAAGATCCTTGACCGATTTGATTCCATTGCTCCGTCCGATAAAGCCGATAAGAGACGGCGTCTATGGACCCTTCTTTGCCGTCGTGTCTTCTTTTCGGGCCATGCCGGACTGTGTTACGATCCCCTCGTTCTCGACCGTCTTCTCTACCAGAATGGCATCGAAGGCCTCTTGCCGTGTATTGTGTCTTGCGATCAAAAAATGATGGAAGGTGGCGCGCTTGTCAACGGTGTCTGTGTCGCTGGGCGACCGAAGTTATAACATTCTGATCCAAGCCGGCCTGGTGAATCGATGTGCGGATCGAGTGCATGAGCTGGGTGTGCGAGGAAAAGCAGCGGTCGTGACGGATCGTCATGTGGGTCGGCACTACCTCCGTCCCGTGCTGCGTGAGCTGGCTTCGTGCGGTGTCGAGGCCGTTCCCATCGTGCTGCCGCCCGGTGAACAGTCCAAGACGCTGACAACGGTGAAACAAGTCCTGGATGTGTTGGCGAGCCATCGATTTGAGCGGTCCTCCTTCATGTTTGCGCTCGGCGGAGGTGTCGTCGGCGATATCGCGGGCTTTACAGCGGCGATCTACCAGCGGGGGATTCCGTTCGTTCAGATCCCGACGACGCTGATCGCTCAATCGGATTCCAGCGTCGGAGGGAAGACGGGAGTCGATCATCAACTGGGGAAAAATCTGATCGGAGCGTTTTATCAGCCGAGAGAAGTCTGGATCGATCCCCTGACACTTCGGACGTTGCCGAAACGCGAGTGGATCGCCGGATTGGCGGAGGTTATGAAGTATGGCATCATCGCGGACGAGAAATTCTTCTCTTATCTTGAGCGGCATATGCCCGCTTTATTGAAGAGAGAACCTGCCCTCATGACCGAGGCCGTCAAACGGTCCTGTGAAATCAAAGCCGAAGTCGTTATGGCGGATGAACGGGAATCTGATCGGCGGCGCATTCTGAACTACGGCCATACGATCGGGCATGCCCTGGAGACGCTGGGAGGGTATCGCTCGCTGATCCATGGTGAGGCGGTTGGGATCGGGATGGTGCAAGAAGCCGATCTTGCTTCTTTTCTTGGGATCTGCGATCGAAGCGTGGCGGAGAGAATCAGATCGGTTGTTCGGATGGCCGGGCTGCGCGATCGCATGCCTGTCTGGCCGTCGACAAAGATCTGGAGAGCGATGTTGCACGACAAGAAGGTCGTCGGGGGACAGGTGATCGGTGTCTGGCCTGTTGCTATTGGCCAGGTACGGATCGCGCCGATCGACGAACCGACGTTTCATCGCTGGTACAGCGAGGGCCGGCGTGACGCAGTCTTAAGTCGCGGTGCGTCGAAAGGAGGGAGGCCCATGCCAAAAAGCCGGTCCCATTGATGCGCCCTCTTCGGCTTGTTCTGGCTCAGATTAACCCGTTGGTCGGAGATATTGAGGGGAATCTCCGGCTCATACGCTCCGCGCTCGGCCGGGCTCGGCAGGCTCATGCCGATCTCGTCGTTTTTCCCGAACTCGCTATCACGGGGTATCCACCCCAAGATCTCCTGCTCAAGCCACGATTTATCGATCAGAACAAGAAAGCGCTCACCGAAGCGGCCACGTCGTGCACCGGTTTGGTTGCGGTGGTCGGATACGTGGAGCAAGGTCCGTCGGTGAAACGGTCGGAGGTGTCTCCCTTCGGAGCCGCTCCTGATCGGGACACATTGTACAACGCGGCTGCAATTCTGGCGAACGGCCGCCACGTGTGCTCGTTTCACAAGCGGATCTTGCGGCATGATGGGGCCCAGGATGAAGGGCGGTATTTCATCCCTGGTCAGGCCGGTCCGTTGTTCGACCTGCACGGTGCGACAGTTGGTGTGACCATTGGCGAGGATATGTGGTCATGGGAAAGGTCCAGATTGGCTCAAGCGGAGGTGATCGTGAATATCGGTGCGTCTCCGTTTTGCATCGGCAAGCGCCGACTTCACGAGCAGGCACTGGCGGCTTATGCCAGGGAGAACGGCGCTTTTGTCGCGTTTGTGAACCTGGTTGGCGGACAAGATGAGCTGGTGTTCGACGGCAACAGCGTGATTGTGGACCCAAACGGAATGGTCGTGTCACGAGCCAGGGCGTTTGAAGAGGACCTCCTGGTGGTGGATCTTCATGTCGAAGGAAAAGCGCTCAGCCGTTCGGCTCGGGGATGCGCGAACGAATCGCCGGAGGAAAATGACAGGGCGGCCGAACGGGTTGCGGTCGAGGTCCCGGATTTCGGGGGCGTCCGTTCACCAATTGTGCCTCGTGTGGAGCCGGAGCCAGGCGATCTTGAAGAGGTGTACCGGGCGTTGGTTCTGGGAGTGAAGGATTACGCTAGAAAGAACCGTTTCACGAACGTCGTTATTGGGTTGAGCGGCGGCATCGACTCGGCCGTGACCGCCGCTATTGCCGTGGATGCGGTGGGACCGGAACACGTGGTCGGAATCTGCATGCCGTCTCCGTATACGTCGAGAGAGAGCATCGAAGACGTTGCGGATCTGTCGCATCGGCTGGCCATCGAATGCCTGACGATCCCGATTACGCCATTGTTTGAAGCCTATAGCCGGTCGCTGGCGCAGGTTTTTCGAGAAACCCGGATGGATCAAACCGAAGAGAATTTGCAGGCCAGGATCCGAGGGACGATTCTCATGGCCTTCTCCAACAAGTTCGGGCATCTGGTGTTGACGACGGGGAATAAAAGCGAGACGAGCGTAGGATACGCGACGCTGTACGGCGACACGGCTGGCGGGTTTGCCGTCATCAAGGATGTTTCCAAAACCATGGTCTATGAATTGGCTCGGCTGCGCAACCGAATGAAAGGCGCCTCCGTGATTCCGCAGCGGGTCTTGGACCGGCCTCCGAGTGCCGAATTGAAACCGAATCAGAAAGATGAGGACAGCCTTCCGCCCTATTCGATTCTGGATCCCATTTTGAGAGCCTATGTTGAAGAGGATCGGTCGGTTGAAGAAATCGTCGCCCAGGGTTTTGATCGCGAGACGGTCCTGCGCACCGCTTGCCTCGTTGATCGAAGTGAGTATAAACGGCGGCAGGCACCGATCGGAGTCCAGATCACTCCTCGCAGTTTCGGCAGGGAATGGCGGATGCCGATCACCAACGGCTATCATCATTCTGGAGGCTGACCCCCCGCGTTTTGCGGGCCGTATGGTTGAGGGTCGGTCATTTCGGCGAGAGTTGCGCCCTCAATGCTTCTTCAGCGGGAACTCCGCTTTTCGGATTGTGCAAAAAGGGAAAGTTGAGCTATGATCCCCTCCTCGCCGGGATGCGTAAATCCCCATGCGACACGACCGGTCATTCATCCATGGCGATCTCTACAAAGGGAAAGCGGACGTGTGTCGAAAAAAATCATTCGACGGGCTGACGATGCCGCCGATTTGGACGATGGGCGACGACGTCGGTTGTCCGACCGATTAAGCAGGGAGACGGTGTGATGAAACTGGTGGAAGCCGTCATCAAGCCTTTCAAGTTGGAAGAAGTCAAAGACGCCCTGCTCGAAATCGGGGTACAGGGCATGACGGTATCGGAGGTGAAGGGGTTCGGCCGCCAAAAGGGCCATAAAGAGATGTACCGTGGTCAGGAATATACGATCGAGTTCGTGCCGAAGGTCAAAATCGAGGTGGCTGTGACGGATGCGTTGGCCCCACGGGTCATCGAGGCGATCATCCGAGCCGCAAAGACCGGCAGCATCGGGGATGGGAAAATATTCGTTCGGAGTCTGGACTCCGCCGTCCGTATCAGAACCGGTGAGACGGGGGAAACGGCTTTGTGACGAGGCGATGTCCTTTCGGCTTTATTCCAGTCATCAGACCGGGCGGGGTCATCTCAGGCATTCACGTCGTCGCATACACGGTGGCTCCGTTTGACGCGGAAACGGTTGTCAAGCGTAGATACCCAGACCCCCTGCCGGCCTGGGTGGGCCGCCATGATCGAGTTGACGGATGCTTGATCGACGAGGAGGACCGACTGCCGTTCGGGCGGACTCGTGTGGCTGGTCTCTGAAAGGAGGAGAGGATGAACGTGCGCGAGGTGTTGGAGTTCGCCAAGAAACACAAGGTGCAGATCGTCGATCTGAAATTTGTCGATTTGCCCGGTGTGTGGCAGCATATGAGCGTTCCTGTGAGTGAGCTGACGGAACAGTTGTTCAAGGACGGCTCCGGCCTCGATGGATCGTCGATTCGTGGATGGAAAGCGATCAATAACAGTGATTTATTGTTGATCCCTGATCCGGCGACGGCCTGTCTTGATCCCTTCACTGCGGTGCCGACGCTCAGTTTGACGGGCAACGTGGTGGACCCGGTTTCCCGGCAGAATTATGACCGTGATCCGCGGTACGTGGCTCTGAAGGCCGAGAAGTACCTTCAAAGCACGAAAATCGCCGACACGTCATATTGGGGGCCGGAGGCGGAGTTTTTTATTTTTGACCATGCCCGCTATGACCAAACGAGTCACAGCGGCTATTACTATCTCGACTCCGAGGAAGGTGTCTGGAACATGGGCCAGGAGGGGTTCAATTTGGGCGGGAAGATCCGCCATAAGCAGGGGTACTTCCCGGTGGCGCCGGCGGACACGCAGCAGGATATTCGAAGCGAGATGGTACTGGAAATGGAAAAGGTCGGGATCGCCGTGGAAAAGCACCATCACGAGACGGCGACGGCGGGTCAGGCCGAAATCGATATCCGTTTCGACACCCTTGTCAAAACGGCCGACAACATGATGATGTATAAATACATCGTCAAAAACGTGGCGCGGCGGCACGGCAAAACGGTCACGTTCATGCCTAAGCCCCTCTTCGGTGACGCGGGGTCCGGCATGCATACCCATCAGAGTCTTTGGAAAGACGGCAAGCCGTTGTTTGCCGGCAAAGAGTATGCGGGTATTTCGCAACTCTGTCTCTATTACATCGGCGGGATCCTCAAACATGCGCCGGCTCTGGCTGCGTTCACCAACCCGACGACGAACTCCTACAAGCGGATCACGCCTGGATTCGAAGCTCCCGTGCTGCTGGCCTATTCCAGCAGAAATCGCTCCGCCGGCATCCGCATTCCGATGTATTCGCCCAGCCCAAAGGCCAAACGGATCGAAGTGCGGTTCCCAGACCCCTCGTGCAACCCCTATCTTGCGTTTCCAGCGATGTTGATGGCGGGGTTGGACGGTATTCAGAACAAGATCAACCCCGGCGAGCCGGCCGAAAAAGATCTGTACGATCTCGATCCGAAAGAGGCCGCCGGTATTCCCACCATGCCGGGAAGCCTGGACGAAGCGATCGCTTGCCTGGAAAAAGACCATCAGTTTTTGCTGAAAGGCGAGGTGTTCACCGAAGACCTGATCGAAGCCTGGATCAAGTACAAGCGGGACAAGGAAATCGATCCCCTGAGGTTACGCCCTCATCCCTACGAGTTTTTTCTCTATTACGATGTCTAGCGGGGTGTGAGGAAAAGGCAAAAGATGCGTGATAGGCCGCTGTTACGGAAGTGCAACAGCGGGTTACGGTTTCCGGCAAACGATTTCTCCCAAGCCATGGTCGGGGCTCTGCGGCTCGATCGGTTGCCAGTTGCCGTTTTCGATGTAGCCGCTCCTCGATTTACCGGTCGCCATATTCCGCGAGAACTCCACGATTTGCAACACCCGAACACGCCACAGACGGCAGTCGAATTGCTTATGAGCTGTCGCCGATAAAAAACGAGGAGTCGGGGACTCTCCCATCCACTTTACGTCTATCAATTGCCAAACCGTCACCACATTTCCTTCTCGGTGTATCGTATCGGGATCATAATGCACGATCTGTTTACTCTGGGGCTGATAGCGTTTGTCGAGCGCAATCCAGCCTCCCCACGCGGAGGACCCGTACATGATCAGGACGGCCGGAAGCATAAGGCTGATGGGCGGAGCCAGTCGGACGTTCATTGAAAATAGAGAGGGAAACGAGACCGGTTTTGAGGGGTATTTCAACTCCATTTTTCGGTTCACTGTGCCCGATTTTGGGAATCGGTTGCAAGTCTCTGTGCGTAAAAACCGGTCGGCGCGGCATCATGACGTGGTGAATCGATTGTGCGGCCCTCGTCACCAGAAAAATGCCTTGAGCCCTTTTCGAGCTTGAGATAATCTTCCCGCCACGGAGGGGAGGAAATCATGCCGAAACATATCCCGACAGGATTGACAAGAAGCGATATCTTGAAACGATACATTGAACGATTCAAGCGACAGATTGATCGATTCCAGCCGTTTCTCTCGAGGAAGCGGGCGTCTGTGTCGATCGATGATTTCGACGAAGAGACTGAAGAACTGATCGCACAGGTCTTCGGGGCTGCCTCCGATCAGGCCGAGGCGTATGTGTATGCCAAAACGGGAGAATCCGCGCTTCTGCCGGAGGAGGCGCAGGAGACAGGCGTCCATGACGTGGAGCGTGAGAGCCTTCAGCAACGGCGACAGGTCTTGGAAAGCTGCCTGGCCGATTTGGAGATGAGGAGCCGGATACTGGCGAGCAGAGGCACGAGCCAGAAGGGTGGACGAGAAGAACGGACGTTGGTCCAGCATTATACGTCGTATGATGTGCGAAGCATCGCTCGAACGTCGACGATCAAAGAGGTGGGGAAGACGTTCCAAAAATATCGAATCGACGCGCTGATCGTGGATGACGGCTCCCGCTACATCGGGATCATTACCGACTCAGACCTAAGTCGAAAAGCCATCGCCAAGGGCCTTGATCCCAACACCACGACAGTGGCCTCCTGTATGAGTCGATCCATCGTGACGATCGAAGAGGACGAACCCCTTGCCAATGCGCTCGCGCTCATGAAAAAACACGCGATTAGGCATATTCCGGTTACCGCCGATGGGACCATCATCGGTGTCTTGTCTGCGTCGGATCTCCTCCGTGCATTGGAGGATCGACTGTCTTCTTGACCTCCACCGAATCGCACCCCGTCTCGAAGTGGGAGGGGTGCAGCCGGCTTCCTCTCTAAGGTCGTAAGGCATTGAATATTGAGGCTGTACCATCTCGGCCATTCTGTCGGGATCTTCCTTCTGTCTCCTGCCGGAAAAGTTGAGGAAAACATGGGAAAAATAGGCAAAACACGACGTTTACCAAGGCCTCGTTTTTGCTCTGCCGATCATGGTCCCATGGCCTTTTGCGTGGGATGGTTGCAAAAAATGAGGAGGACTCCCGAAATGGCCCAACGAATGTCCGCATCCGACCTCTATCAGCGCGGGTTGGTGCTGAAAAAAGCGCACATGTTCCACATGGCGATCGAGGATTTCGAGCAAGCCGCGCGCGATCCCCAATATGCCCCCCAGGCGTACATTCAGATGGCATTGTGCTGGAGGGCCGTTGATCGCGCTGACGAAGCCGTTGCGGCGTTTCGTCGAGCAGCGGCTTCTCCGATCCTGTCCTCCGAGGAACGGATGCATGTGCTCTATCACATGGGTCGGCTATTGGAGGAGCAGGGTCGGTTCTCTGAAAGTTTGGAACTCTATGGGGTGATTAGAAAAGAGAGCCCGGACTTTGGCGACGTGGCGCTCCGCATCAAGCGTCTCTGCAGCGGAGAACGCAGATCCATGACAGTGACTCGTGGTTCGCGATCGATTCGCCGAGCAACGAGTTCGTCGTGGGGGCTCTGGGTCAAATCGTTTTTCCAACAAACCGGGCGGTGGCTGGATCGAACCTCTCAAGCCATGCCGGAACCTTCTGTGAGTCGGCTCGGTCATCCTCGGAATCAAGGTCGTGGCGCGAGCGAGTTGCACTCTTTCTCGGGCCCGCATGAGGGTGCAGAGGCCGACCAGGCGCTGAAAAAGCGGACCGTCGAGCATCGCCGGTGCAAGCGCGTGCCGATTCGCTTGCCAAGCTCATTTGCCGCCAAAGGGCGCATGGTTGCCGGAAAAGGCGAGGTGTGTGATCTGTCTCCCTGGGGATGTCGGATCAGCAGCGCGGTGTCCGTTCCGATCGGCACCGACATGCAGTGCTGCATTTTTTCCGGCCGTTCCGGTGACGCCCTCATGATCGAGGGGGCAACGGTGCGTTGGATCGGTCCGAGGGAGTTCGGCCTCGCCTTCACCAAGATCAGCCCGGCTGTGCAAGAGCAATTGGTACGGTTGTGCGGAGTCGCCGCCTGACGATCAATCGTGCGGAGATATTTCCCCCTCGCGGCTAAAGAAAAAAGACAGGGGAGAGAACCACGTCTGTCTCTCTGATGACTTGTGTGAAACTCCCCAGGAAGAGGGTGAACGGATGTCTCTCAACGATCGGTGTTGCGGTTCCGGGTGTCAATGTCGAGGGTAAAAAGGAGGTGCCGGTGGGAAGCGGAAACAAGCGAGCAGAGGGAATCAGGGAAACGCCGTTGAATGCGGCTCTTTGGGTTGGCGCTTTTCAGAGCCTTCCAAGAAACCGGTCGGTGGGGGAGACGCCGGCCGTAACTCATATTCGAAATTCCTGCGCCGCAAACAAATCGCTCCTTGCCGGCTCAAGGCGTCCACACTCGTAAATACCTGGCTCCACGTCCATTCAGGAAGACACGACAGCAGTTCCTCAAGCGAAATGGTCCCTCGTGCGTGGACGAGGGTTAAGATTCTTGCCTCCGTGTGTTCTGTCGCGATGCTCATGTTTGTTCTCCGGGAGGCTAAAGAGGCGATAACATCAAACGGAGCATTCCCTTCATATGCTCCAAGTCCCATGGTTCTGTCTGATCGAGACTCCGCAACCGGCTTCATAAGGAAAGGCGACCGGACATGGGGATTTCACCGATAGCCTGTCGGCCATGCTAGAAGTCATCGGTTGAGACCGGGCGGAGAAGATCCCGAACGGACAGGACCCCCACGACGGTGTCGGCCTTGCGCACGACGAGGTGCCGGACACCGTATCGGTACATCAAGTCAGCCGCTTCCGTAATAGGACGTCGTTCATCGATGCCGATGAGCGGGGCGCTCATGATCACGCCGATCGGAAACAAGGCCGGTTCTTGGCCGTTCCCCACCACTTTTCGGACGATATCGGATTCCGTCACAATGCCGACAATGTGGCGATCATGTTCCACAAGAATGCTCCCGACCCGATGGGCCGACATGGACTTCGCTGCCTCGACGGCATTCATTGTTCCTGGTGCTGTCACGAGCTTGTGATTCATGAGCTGTCCGACGGTGACCATCGACATTCCTCCCTTGTGAGGCGTTCGTCAAGAAATTTGTTTCTTCCTCCTTGCCTCCTATTGGATTGGAGGCTATCGCCTGCACGTTGCAAGACCATGTCCGCTTTGTAAAGCTTGCGTTAACCTTCGTTGCGACAGGCTGCCTTGTAGTCAGGGGAAAGGTGAGATACGCCCTGTGGGGAGCGGTGTGACGTCGTCAATACCACGTGATCGTTATTCCATCCCGTGCGGTGTACTAGCGAATTTGTCGGTGGTGAATCGACGGCTGCATCGTACAGCAAAGGGGATCGTTACCCTCATGTCGTCTGTCGTGGCCCCATGGTCTGCCATCAGAGCCTCCCAAACGTTCGTTCGAAAAATTCTCGCGTCCGGCTCATGTGTTGCTCGATGTCAGCCTGGAGATGCCGTGCGCCGGTCTGCCAGTCGTCGGTCATGTAACCGACGCGACGGGCGAGGAAGATCAGTTCGTCCGAACCAGGAGGTGGAAGCACAAGGTCCTTGGTGTTGCCCCGCACCATGCGAAGCCCGTCGATTAACATTCGGATGAATAGATAAGCTTTGCGCAGTTCCTCACCCGTCTCACGTGGAATAATGCCGCTGTCGACCAGGGCTGCCAATGCCTGAAGTGTGTTCGGGGTGCGCAGGCGGGGGTCCTTGTGTCCGTGCATGAGCTGCAAATATTGAACGGCATACTCGATGGTGACGATGCCGCCGTGGCTATGTTTCAGGTTCACCTGGCCCGGTTTGACGAACTGGGCGATCTGCTGGCGGCGCAACTCGAGCGCTGCGGCAAGGTCCCAGGGAGCGCCGCTATAGACGTAGCCGTCACGATGGGCTTCCACTTTCTTGCCCAGAGCCGAGTCTCCGGCGACGAACCGGAGTTTGATCAAGGCTTGTCGCTCAAACGGCGCGGCCAAGCCTCGCGGACTGTAGTAGGAGCAGATTTCGTCAAAGGCGTTGGCCAGCGAACCCTTGTCGCCATGGGGCCGCAGGCGGACGTCCAGGTGAAAGATGCCCTCGCGTTTGGCTTCGATCCGTTGCAGCAGTTCTTGCGCCAGCCGTTCGAAGTACTCGCTGTTGTCGATGGATTGTTTCCCGGTCGTGCGGCCTGGTCCTTCGTACACGAAGAGCACCTCGATGTCCGATGCATATCCCATCTCCCGCCCGCCGAATTTGCCGGCCCCGAAAATGGCAAAGGAGCAGGGTCTCCTGTCGGCAAGCTTGGGCGAACCATACAGCCGGTCAAGTTTGGCTCGACAGTCGACGAGAGCGCGGTCGATGATCGCCTCCGCCAACTGGGTGATGGCCAAGGAGAAATCCGGGAGACTCGTCGATGGCTCGACGATGTGTTTCATATCGATGCGGAACAGCTCGCGGTCTTTGAATCGGTTTAAGGCCGCCTTCTTGGCTTCGTCGGTTTTCGCGTTGTTGACGATCGCGTTCAGTTCTTTGCGCAACGCAGCGGGTGATTTGATGAGCGGTTCGTCTCTGTAGTTTTGTAAGAGCGGGAGCAGGTTGTCGTACTGGCGGCGGAGGAAATCTTCCCAGAGGAAATCGCTTGCACCGAGCAGGCGTGCGAGGACGGGAAGACTTTTCTTGTCGCTCACGAACGACAGGGCTTTGCGTGCGCCCTTGCCTTGATCCTGCACGATCAGATCGAGAAATTGGTCAAAGGCTTCCAAGGCCCTGGCCGGATCCGGCGCCCATGTGAGGGCATGAGTGAACTGTTTGATCAGAACAGCGGTCAAGCGAAGCTGCTCCTGCTCGGCGTGATCCAGCAATTTGTGTCCGTGCCGATTGCGGACAAAAAATCGGTCGTGGATCTTCGCCCCGACGCTTTCGACCTGGGCCTTACTGAGGTAGATGTTGCGCATGGCCAGAGCATTGGCGAATGCGTAGAGGAAAGCAGGTGTGTCGTCGGACTGAATCTCCATGACGGTGTCGGTGGGAGATCGGCTGTTGTCGAACGTAATGTGCACGGTGTGGAGGAGGCCGCTGAAGGACCCGCGTCGTTTGCCGAGTCGCTCGATCAATCGCCGGTTCACGGCTTGGCGCGTTTCAGCGTATTGTCCGACGTCAAGGCGCTTCAAGAGGTCGGTGAGTTCCGATATAAAGCGCCGGCGTTCGGACGGTCCGAACGCCGCATCGGTTCCCCTCCGTACAAGGAACACGTCGACGATCTTCTTCCTCGTCAAGCCTGGCCTGATTTTGTGGTGGTCGCCCGGAGCCGTTCGGGATTGGTTGCCGGGAGACGCCGGCATCGACCGTTCCGAAAACGTATAGATCTGGCCTTCCTCGATGTTCAAGCCAAAAGCGGACAAGAGGCCACAGATGACGGCGAATTCGGAGAAATAATCATAGGCGACGATGGTGACGGTGAACCGCTCTTTACCTTGGTCGGCGATCGCGATTTCACAGGGGTGATCCGGCGAGAGTTGCGCGATCAAGCCGATGTGATGGGCGATCGTAGCCGGCTCGAAACGCAGGAAATAGTCGGGATCCATGCGGCTTAAAAAATCTTGCAGGACGTCGGGAGGAATGTTTCGACAGAGGGGAAGAAGCAGGTGGGACAGCCGTTCGCGTTCCGAGGTGGAAGATGTCATGGTCGCCAGTATACCGGAATGCCGCAGAACAGTATAATGCCCCTGTTATGGTTCGTCGTCCCAGACCGTCGTCCGTTCGTTCGGCGAGTGAGCCGGCTCCTATTCAGACCGGCAAGCCAGACCCCAGACCGCTCTTGCTCGCGTCGGATCGCAACCTCGATCGGATGCGGGCGATCCTTTCTGCGTACCGACTGCGCGACGTTGAGCAGGCCGATCGCAATCTGCAATCGATGGCGGGTGAGCCGCACCATCGACGTCAATTAGCCGACCTCTTGCCTCGACTGTTGGCTTCGATTTCTGGGACGGCGGACCCGGATCAAGCGCTGAATCATTGGGAACGTTTGTTGAGCGGTCTGACGCGAGGCGCCTTGCTTGAGTATCTGGCCGGGGCCCCGCGCATGCTTGATCTGCTTTGCGTGATCTTCGGCAACAGCGACGCGCTCGCCTGTACGATCATTCGTGATCCTCTATTGGTTTACTGGCTGGGTGAACAAGAGGTCTTGTCGAAGCCGGTCAGCCGGGCTGAAATGGAACGGTCGCTTCATGAACAGTTGGCGAGATTGACGGTCACCGAACTCAAACTGGATGTGTTGCGCCGCCACCGGCGGCGGGAACTGCTGCGCATCGGCGTGCGCGATCTGCTGCGTCTTGCCGACGTACAGGAAACGACCGCTGCTCTCTCCGATTTGGCGGGCGTATTGATCCATGCGGCCTACCAGATCGTCGATGCCGATCTGCGTCGGCAGTACGGCGTGCCGATGCACAAAAATCGGTTTGGGCGGTGGGTGGAGACGGGATTTGCCGTGATCGGAATGGGCAAGCTCGGCGGGCACGAGCTCAACTACAGTTCCGACGTCGATTTGATCTATGTTTACGCGTCGCGCAAGGGAGAGACGCGAATGCCTCGGCGCACATCGGATGCACCCGGTGCGGTCGGCATCTCCAATGAAGAATACTTCGAAATCCTCTCTCGTGAGCTGACGAGAGCCTTGACCGAAAAGACGAACGAGGGATCCGTGTTTCGCGTGGATCTTCGATTACGGGCCGAGGGGGCGGTCGGGCAGTTAGCTCGGTCGCTTGACGACTATGCCGCGTACTATCGAAACCGCGGTGCGGTATGGGAAAGACTGGCGCTGCTCAAGGCCTGGCCGGTTGCCGGATCGTTGGAGGTGGGGCGGGCGTTTCTCAAAATAGTCAGGCCGTTCATCGTCGGCGGGCCGAAGGAGAAATCGGATGCTCACCGTGCGCGGGCTATCGTGCGCGACGTGCGGAGCATCAAAGAGATGATCGATGCGAAGATCGCCGATCGCGGCCAGGAGCGGCGGAATGTGAAGCTCGGCATCGGCGGAATTCGCGAGGTCGAGTTTTTGGTGCAGACGATCCAAGTGATCGCAGGCAAGCGGCTTCCGGGTCTCCTGGATCGGAATACACTTCGGTCGTTGGATCGATGCGCCCACTATCGGTTGATCTCGAAACGGCAGCGGGATGAATTGGTCGCCGCGTATTTGTTTCTCCGGGATGTTGAGCACAAGCTTCAGATGGTTGATGATTTACAGACGCATACTCTTCCGAAGGACGATGAGGCGTTGGAACGGTGCGCAATTCGAATGGGATACGACGCCCATGATGCAAAGCGAGGCGTCAAGCGGTTTCATGAGGACCATAGTGCTCATCGAGAAGCAGTTCGCCGGCTGTTCTCGTCGTTGTTCATGGAGCCTGATACCTCTCCGATGCTGAAATCGGTGCTGCAGGCCGTCGAAACGGAGGGCTGAACGGTTTTTGCCCCCGGAGAAGACGAAGGCTCGAAAGCACGACGGCCCCGGCGGGATCCCCGCCGGGGCCGTCGCTTCTGCACTTAGCGTGTCTGCAATCTACCTAGATCATTCAGCCTTCAGGGACTCACAGCACCGCCTCAGTACATCCCCTCCATGCCGTGGCTGTGGCCGCCGGCCGGCTCCTTCTTCTCTTCCGGCAGTTCGGTGATCATGACCTCGGTGGTCAGCATCAGGCCAGCCACGGAAGCCGCGTTCTGCAGCGCGCAGCGCGACACCTTGGTCGGGTCGATGATGCCGGCTTTGATCATGTCCACATACTCGTCGGTCGCCGCGTTGTAGCCGGCGTTGACGTTTTTGTCCTCCTTCACCTTGCCGACGACGACAGAGGCTTCTCCGCCGGCGTTGGTGACGATCTGCCGGATCGGCTCTTCGAGCGCACGGCGCACGATGTCCGCCCCGACTTTTTGTTCGGGCGTGAGATCCTTGAGAGCATCCACGGCTTTGATGCAGCGGAGGTAGGCGGTCCCGCCGCCCGGAACGATGCCCTCTTCCACAGCGGCTTTCGTCGCGTGAAGCGCGTCTTCCACGCGCGCTTTCTTTTCCTTCATTTCGGTCTCGGTCGCGGCGCCGACGTTGATGACGGCCACGCCGCCGACGATCTTGGCAAGCCGTTCTTGCAGTTTCTCCCGGTCGTAATCGGAGGTCGTCTCCTCGATTTGGGCCTTGATCTGCTTGACGCGGCCTTCGATCTTCTTCGGATCGCCGTGCCCTTCAACGATGGTGGTGTTATCCTTATCGATCGTCACTCGTTTGGCCCGACCGAGATCAGTGAGCTTGACGTTCTCAAGCTTAATTCCAAGATCTTCCGAGATCACCTGACCGCCCGTCAGGATCGCGATGTCTTCGAGCATGGCCTTGCGGCGATCGCCGAAGCCCGGAGCCTTGACGGCCGCGACATTCAACGTGCCGCGGAGCTTGTTGACGACCAGCGTCGCGAGTGCCTCGCCTTCCACTTCCTCTGCGATGATCACCAGTGGCTTGCCCATTTTGGCCACCTGCTCGAGAATCGGCAGCAGGTCTTTCATGCTGCTGATTTTCTTCTCGTTGATCAAAATCAGGGGTTCTTCGAGAGAGGCTTCCATCCGTTCGGCGTTGGTGACGAAGTAGGGGGAAATATAACCGCGATCGAACTGCATGCCCTCGACGACGTCCAAGGAGGTGGTCATGGACTTGGCTTCTTCGACGGTGATGACGCCGTCCTTGCCCACCTTTTCCATTGCTTCCGCGATCAAATCGCCGATGGTCTTGTCGTTGTTGGCCGAAATGGTTCCGACTTGGGAGATCTCGGTCTTGGTCTGACAAGGTTTGCTGAGTTTCTTGAGCTCGGCGACCACGGCCTCGACGGCCTTGTCGATCCCGCGTTTGATCTCCATCGGGTTTGCACCGGCGGTAATGTTCTTGACCCCCTCTCGATAAATGGCCTGTGCCAGCACGGTCGCCGTCGTGGTGCCATCGCCCGCCGTGTCACTGGTTTTGCTGGCCACTTCGCGCACCAACTGGGCCCCCATGTTCTCGTAGGGATTTTTCAGTTCGACTTCCTTTGCGACCGTGACCCCGTCTTTCGTGATCGTTGGGGCGCCGAATTTCTTGTCGAGTATTGCGTTGCGGCCCTTGGGGCCGAGGGTGGCTTTCACGGCGTCGGCGAGTTGGTTCACCCCTTTCAGGATGGCCGCTCGGGCCGCGTCACCGTACATCAATTGCTTTGCCATATTCTTCCTCCCTGTCTGTTCATGAGTGGTAGGTAATGTTCAGCTACACGATGCACACAAGCCGACAACCAAGGCGCACACACCATGCGTCAACGGCCGACTTCATCCGTCGAATCCCGACGGACCCGTCGCTACGACGCATTGGTGAACACGCCCAGGATGTCTTCTTCCTTCAGGATCAAGCATTCTTCGTCATCGATGCGCAACTTCGTACCTGAATATTTGTCGAACAACACGTGATCGCCGACTTTCACGCTTTCGACTTTCTTGCCTATCGCCTGCACGATGCCCCGCTGGGGCTTTTCCTTCGCAGAATCAGGCACGTAAATACCGCCCGCGGTTCGCTCCATTTCTTCGGTATAGGTGACAAATACTCGCTCACCCAGGGGCTGGAATCCCTTGGCGATGTCCTTCTTGTCCTTCGTGGTCGTGCTCATAGCAGAACCTCCTCCTGATGAAAGTGAACGTGGTTATTTAATGTAACGATGCGGGAGAGCCTGGATTTCGATGGCGCCTTCTCACACCACAACGCACAAACATACCATCCGACGACAAACGGTAGATAGCGCGATGTTCCTCCAAGTCAAGGGGGGGATCGGTTTTTCTTTCCATCCCGTTTTTCTCGGACACTTCTCAAACTGGTACGGACGGAGGATCCGGCCACGTTCGACGGTCCGGAACGACGAGCAAGCGCGAAGCGGGCAAGACCTCGGAGGAGTCACATGCGCAAGCTGTCGAAATCCTTAACGTCTTTCTTTATGTGGTCGCGCAGTCGTTTGATGATACGGGCTTCCAGTTGGCGGGTTCGCTCTTTGGTGATCCCATACTTGGCCCCCAGTTCATCCAGTGTCAGAGGATTGTCGGCCAGGATGCGGTTTCTCAGAATGTCCTCGTCCCGCTCTTCCAGCGTCTCGATGAACTCGGCGAGTTTAGCCCGGAACAGCTTACGTAGCTGATGGTCGGCCAACTGGTCATCCGTGGGTTGCTGTTGGGAGGGCAGGATGTCGAGCAGGCTGGCGTCTTGATTGTCGCCGATGGGCTGATCCAGCGACACTTCCCAATTCCCCAGACGCTGGTCCATCTCGATGACATCCTGCTCGCGGACCTGCAAACGGTCGGCGAGCAGTTTTGTGTCGGGGGCAAAACCTTCCCGTTCCAGCTTCGCTTTTTCTTTTTTGAGGTTGTAGAACAGCTTGCGTTGGTCTTGGGTGGTGCCGATCTTGATCAGACGATAGTTATTCAGCAAATACCGTAAGATATAGGCCCGAGACCACCAAGCGGCATAGGCATAAAAGCGGACGTTCTTGGTCGGGTCGAATTTCTTGATCGCGTGCAACAAACCGACGTTGCCTTCTTGAATGAGGTCCATGTGATCGGCGCCGGTGTGCAGGTATTCCGCCGCGATCGCGACTGAAACGCGCAAGTTGGCCATAATGAGCTTGACCGCGGCTTCGCGGCTGCCGTGTGTTTTATATTCTTCAAACAGCCGGAGTTCTTCTTCTTTAGAGAGATAGGGATAGCGGCGGATTTCCGCAAGGTACCGTTGCAACGCCGTGGCCGGTACGCTCGCCGGCGCGGTCGAGGGAGATTCGGCGGCGGGTTCCGGAGGAGGGAGCAGTTCGACTGGGAGCCGCTCGGCGTGCAAGTCCTCGTCCGAGGGGTCCAGTACGTCGGGTTCCTGGGAATCACTCTCATGCGCGTCGGAGAATGCTGCCATAATAAGTGGGTAACTATAACAGAACGCCGGCCAGTGACAATGGCCAATGTTCAATGGTAGAGTGCCTTCGCGTCGGGGTTGAGTGCCGTTGCACCGGCCGGGCATCATACCACGGGACTGAACCAGACCGATTACCATATCCAGCAGACGATGAAGGCGTCGCCGTTCAACAGCATAGAGCAGGCCATACAAGACATCAAAGACGGCAAGTTCGTCATCTTAGTGGACGATGAGGATCGAGAAAATGAGGGAGATCTCGTCATTGCAGCGGAGAAGGTCACTCCCCAGGCGATCAATTTCATGGCGAAATATGCTCGTGGGCTCATTTGTTTGGCGCTGACGCCGGAACGGGTCGAGGAGCTGCAACTTCCCCCGCAGGCGGTCGAAAACACCGCTACATTCGGCACCGCTTTCACGGTGTCGATCGACGCGCGCAAAGGCATTACCACCGGCATTTCCGCCGCCGACCGTGCGAAAACGATTCAGGTCGCTATTGATCCGAAAACGAAGCCGAGCGACCTTGCTCGTCCCGGCCATATTTTCCCCTTAAAGGCCCAGCAGGGGGGAGTGTTGAAGCGGGCCGGCCAGACGGAAGGGGCCGTCGACTTGGCCCGCTTGGCGGGGCTGTATCCGGCCGGGGTGATTTGCGAGATCATGAACGAAGACGGAACGATGGCGCGTGTGCCCGAGTTGGCCGTCTTCGCGAAGGCGCATGGGCTGACGATGGTCACCGTGAAGGCATTGATCGAATATCGCATGCGCTATGAAACGTTCGTGCGGCGCATGGCCAGCGCCAAGCTCCCGACGATCTTCGGTGAATTCGAGGCGGTCGCATTCGAGAATCAGATCGACGGCGTCACGCACATCGCGTTGGTGAAGGGCCAGGTTGACGGCGGGGGGGCGACGCTCGTGCGGGTGCATTCCGGCTGTCTGACCGGCGATGCCCTGGGTTCCCTTCGTTGCGATTGCCGGGACCAGTTACATGTGGCGATGGAGATCATTCAACGAGCGGGGCGGGGGGTGTTGCTGTATCTGAACCAGGAGGGGCGAGGGATCGGGTTGCTCAATAAGATCAAGGCGTATCGGCTCCAGGACAAGGGCAGCGACACCGTCGAGGCCAATTTGAAGCTGGGATTCAAAGCCGATCTGAGGGATTACGGTGTGGGGGCACAAATTCTGGCGAATCTCGGGCTCCACGAGATCCGACTCATTACGAACAACCCCCGCAAAATCGTCGGAATCGAGGGGTATGGGCTCAAAGTGGTGGAGCGGGTGCCGATTGAAATCGCGCCGCGTAAAGCGAACGTGCGGTATTTGAGAACAAAGAAAAGGAAGCTGGGACACCTTCTCAAAGAGGTGTGATCGTGGACGTGTGCGACTCGAAGGGGACCATGCCGAGTTCCGGGGTGTGACGTGAATGTGGTTGTCCGATGAAAGGCTCCGAACACCGCCGCCGCGTGGGCCGATTCCGATTCGGCATCGTCGTCTCGAAGTTTAATCGATCGGTGACGGGCAAACTGTTGGCGTCCTGCCTCGATGAGTTGGCCGAGCAGGGGATCAACCCCGCCGACGTCGATGTGGAGAGAGTGCCAGGGGCCTTTGAAATTCCGTTGATCGCTCGTACGATGGCGATGACGGGGCGATTTGATGCCATCATTTGTCTCGGCGCCGTGATTCGAGGCGAGACCCCGCATTTCGATTACATCTGCGCGGAAACCAGCAGGGGGATCGGCCAAGCGGCCCTGGCGACCGGCGTGCCGATCATCTTCGGCGTGCTGACGACGGAAACGGTGGCGCAGGCGATGGAGCGTGCGGATCCCTCGAAATTCAACCGAGGAAGAGAAGCGGCCAAGGCCGCGATCGAGATGGCGAAAGTGATGAGGCGACTCAACGCGATGGCGCCGCCGCTGGGGAGTGATGCAACGCTCCTCCCGCGACGGGCCGCGAGCAGACCAGGACGATAGTCACATGGGATCGCGCCACCAGGCCCGTGAGTGGGCCTTGCAGATTTTGTTTCAGTACGACGTCCATGGAGAAGCGGGGCCGTGGCTGGAAGAGTTTTGGAAACCGCTCAAGACCGACCAGGGAACGAAGGCGTTTACCGAGCGGCTGGTGGCGGGGGTCTTGGCTAACAAGGCCGAACTCGATCAGTTGATCGGCAAGTACGCGACGAATTGGAAAATCAGCCGCATGCCGATTGTTGATCGCAATATCCTCCGCGCCGGGCTCTATGAGCTTTTGTGGCTGGATGACGTACCGGCGAGAGTCACATTGGACGAGGCGGTGAAACTCGCCAAAAGTTTCGGAGACGACGAAGCGTCGAAGTTCATCAACGGCGTATTGGACAAAGTGTTGGTCACGGAGTCGCGGCTCGACGCCAAACGCGCCGAAGCGTCGCGGGTGAAGAGCGAAGAGTGAACCGGCCCCCGGGAAGCCTGTGTTCGGGGGCGGCCGGGTGAGAGACGGTGGAATGGACTCGACGAGGAATCGCGTGCGAGGAAGCAGATGATCGACCGGTATAGCCGCCCCGCCATGAAGGCCGTTTGGGATCTCAAGCACAAGTATGAGATCTGGCTCGAGGTGGAGCTCCAGGCGTGCGCCGCGTTTGAGAAGGCCGGTTTGGCGCCCAAGGGGACGGCGGCGGCCATCCGCAAACGCGCGCGCATCGACGTCGAGCGGATCGCCGAGATCGAGCAGGTGACCAAACACGACGTGATCGCGTTTCTTGAATCGTTGGCCGATTCCGTGGGGCCGGCGCATCGCTATTTGCACATGGGGCTTACCTCTTCCGACGTTGTGGACACGGCGCTCGCCGTCCAGATGAAAGAAGCGCTGGATTTGATTCTGAAAGGCGTCGAGGGACTGCGCGGGGCGTTGAAGAAACAGGCCCTCCGGCACAAACGAACGGTTATGGTCGGACGGTCGCACGGAATCCATGGCGAGCCGATCTCCTTCGGACTCAAGATGGCGCTCTGGTACGAGGAGCTTGCTCGGCACCTGGAGCGGCTTCGCCAGGTCCGCGTTCATATCGCAGTCGGCAAATTGTCTGGGGCGATGGGCACCTTTGCGCATCAAGGGCCTGAAGTTGAAGAGTACGTCTGCGCCAAGCTAGGGTTAGCCGCCGATCCAATTTCCAATCAAGTGGTCCAGCGGGATCGGCACGCGGCCTACGTGACGGCGCTCGCGCTGCTGGCCGCGACGATTGAAAAAATCGCCACGGAAATCCGGCACCTTCAACGGACCGAGGTGTTGGAGGCCGAAGAGTATTTTTCAGCCGGCCAAAAAGGGTCGTCGGCCATGCCACACAAGCGCAACCCGATCGTTTCCGAAAATCTCTGCGGGTTGGCGCGCGTCGTCCGGGCGAACAGCCTGGCCGCGATGGAAAACGTCGCGCTCTGGCACGAGCGGGACATCAGTCATTCCTCCGTCGAGCGCGTCATCCTGCCGGACAGCACCATTTTAATCGACTACATGCTGGCGCGGGCGACGGAGCTGATCGAACGTCTCGTCGTCTATCCGGAGCGGATGAGGCGAAACCTGGAGCTGACCGGCGGGCTGGTCTATTCGCAGCGGCTCCTGCTGGCGTTGATCGAAAAGGGTGCGCAACGCAAGGAATCGTATGAGGCCGTTCAACGAAACGCCATGGCTTCCTGGCGGGGAGGCGGCGGTCTTCAAGAATTGGTAGGGAAGGATCCGTTCATCAGCCGGCATCTGACGGCGCCGCAGATTGCCGCGTGCTTTGATCCGTCCTACTATCTGCGGCACGTGGACAAAATCTACGGCCGGGTGTTCGGCGCGTCCAGACACGGTGCGCCCATCGAAGGCGAAGGGAGGAAAAGGAAGTGAGAACGGGCGTTCGATGGGGTTTGCTCATCATCGTGCTTCTGCTCGGATCGTTGCGGGGAGAGCCCGATTCGTTCGGTGCCGCTGATCGGGAGAAGTTGCTGACGGAACCGGGAGTCTACGGCACCTTCGCCCTGTTCACTCTCAGTGACTCATGGATGAAATATGATCAGGCAACGCGGATCAGCCAGTTGACGCTGTTCAAAGGGGTGATTGAGCAACATCGGGAGAAGATCGCCATCGATCTCTATCTGTTGCGCGGGCTGTCTGATCAGGCCGATCTCATGTTCCGCGTGCATGCGACCGAGTTAAGGGACACACAACAATTTCTCGTGGATCTTGGGAACAGCACGTTCGGCAAACATCTCAAACTGGTCGGTCTTATGCACGGGCTGACCAAGAAGCCCAATTACGTGCCGGGGTTGCCGGATCAATTGAAGGCGGATTTGAAGGGGGCCAGCGAGGCCGGCCCACGCCCCTACGCCATCGTCATTCCGATTCAAAAAAGCGCGGACTGGTGGGCGTTGGATCGGGAGAAACGGGCGGCGATGATGCGAGCGCATACGGAAGCGTCCGTGCCCTATATTCCGACGGTCAAGCGGAAGCTCTACCACTCCAGCGGGTTGGACGATCTGGATTTCATCACCTATTTTGAAACGTCCAGGCTGGAAGATTTTCACAGTCTGGTGCTGGATCTGAAACAGGCCGAAGAATTTCACTACGTGCGACGGTTCGGTCATCCGACGCTGATCGGCGCCGTCAAGTCGGTGGATGAGGTGATCGAGGCGCTCGCGCAATAGAACGTTCGTGGAGTGACGAAGATGATGACGATCGGCCCGATGTTGTACGAAGGAAAGGCCAAGAAAATTTTCGCCGCGGCAAGACCGGATCAGGTCGTCCAATACTTCAAGGACGATGCGACGGCGTTCAACGCCCAAAAGCGCGGTACGATTTCAGGCAAGGGCGTCGTCAACAACAAGGTGTCGGAGCGGCTGTTCCGATTGCTCGATGAGAAAGGCGTTCCGACGCACTTTATCGAACGGCTAAGCGATCGAGAGATGTTGGTCAAGAAGGTTACGATCGTGCCGGTCGAGGTCGTGGTGCGGAACATTGTCGCGGGTAGTTTAGCCAAACGGCTGGGATTGCGGGTCGGTGATCTCATTCGGCCAGCGGTGATCGAGTTCTATTACAAAAATGATGCGCTCAGCGATCCATTGGTGAACGACGATCATCTCCGCCTGCTGAACGTGGCGACGCCGGGGGTGTTGCGGGAATTGAGGGAACTCGCCCATCGTGCGAACGAGGTGGTGCAGCCGTTCCTGGCCGACCGGAAGATCCGATTGGTTGACTGTAAACTCGAGTTCGGGGTGTATCACAACAAGCTGATCGTTGCCGATGAAATTTCTCCGGATACGTGCCGTTTGTGGGACGCGGTGACCGGCGATTCGATGGACAAGGACCGGTTCAGGCAGGATATGGGGAACGTCGAAGAAGCGTATCAGGAGGTCTTGAGACGGGTGTGCGGGTGACAGAGAGAAGAAAAGCACCATGTTGCGGGCCTATTTGAATTACGGTCTTATCGCGTCGGTGGTGATCTGGGGGGCCATCGTCGCGGTCATGGCCTACCGGTTGGACAACTCGCCGTGGCGCTGGGCCTTCGTGGCGCTGGTCTTCGCGGGCGCGTTGACCGTCGCCTGCATCGTGTGGATCAAGAAATACGTGGACCGGCAGATGCAATCGTCCGATCGGAGGAGCCGAGAGTGAAAGCCAAAATACACGTGACGCTCAAGCAAGGCATTCTGGATCCGCAAGGCAAGGCCATCGAGCGCGCGCTCGAGACGCTGGGGTTCAAGAATGCGGCGAACGTTCGCGTCGGCAAATATCTGGAGCTGGATCTCGACGAGCAGGACAGGGCCAAGGCCGAAGTCGAGGTCAAGTCGATGTGCGAGAAGCTGTTGGCCAATACGATCATCGAAGAGTATCGGTTCGAGTTGACATAGGGGCCCGTCCCTGTCTGGTGCATGCGCCGGACGGGGACGTCGGCGAAGCAGTTTGTGAGGAGCGATGAACATCGGCGTGGTGGTATTCCCCGGCAGCAATTGCGACCACGATTGCCGGTACGTGTTCCAGGACGTGCTGGGCCAGGATGTTACGATGGTCTGGCACAAGGAGCGGTCCGTCTCAGGTCTCGACGCGATCATTCTCCCGGGCGGGTTTTCCTATGGCGATTATCTGCGGACCGGCGCGATTGCGCGGTTCTCGCCGGTGATGGAGGCGGTGAAAGAGTACGCCGAGCAAGGAGGACTGGTGCTCGGCATCTGCAACGGATTTCAGATTCTGCTCGAGGCCGGGCTGCTTCCCGGCGCGATGCTGCGCAATGACTCGCTGCATTTCATCTGCCGGGACGTCTATGTGAAGGTTGAAAACGCGGCCACGCCGTTTACCGGAGCCTGTGAATCCGGCCAGGTGCTCAAAATTCCCATCGCCCATGCCGATGGACACTATTACGCCGATCCGGTGACCTTGGCCTCGCTCAAGGCCAACGCCCAAGTCGTGTTTCGCTATTGCGACCCAGACGGCGGCGTGACGAGGGAAGCCAACCCCAATGGGTCGCTCGACAACATCGCCGGCATTCGCAATGCCGCTGGCAACGTTCTGGGCATGATGCCTCATCCGGAACGATGCGCTGAGTCTCTCTTGGGAAACGAGGACGGCCGGATGATTCTCGCGTCAATGCTGGAAGGGCTGAAAAAGAGACGGGAGAGCTAAAGAGTTGGTCAAGCAGTCCATCGGCGATCGTCGAGAGGGGAGGTTGTTGCCTGCCGTTGGTTCTTGATGGCGGGGCCGCATCACCGTCTCTGAAGTGCAAGAGCATAAAAAGTCGATTTCATAACGTTGGAAGACGGATTGAAGATCGGAGACGGTCGAGGTAAAGTGTAGCGGTCGTTTGTGGTCGCATTTCACGATCGATCTATTTCCTTACATCTCATTAAAATATATTTTTTAAGGAGGGTTGAGATGAAGCGTATCGGTGTCGCAATGGCAATCATGGGATTGTTGGTGTTGAGTTCTGGTGTCGATGTCTGGGCGGCAAAAGATGATGGAAGCAAGATCGTGATCAAGAGTCCGACTCACGGATCGAAAGTCGGGAGCGACGTCGAAGTGGTCTACGAACTTGTCAAGGGCAGCGACGCGACCCATGCGCACTGTTTCGTGGATGGGGAATATCAGAAAGGCTGGAAAGGGACGGTGAAGGGGTTGTCTCGCGGAACTCATGAAATCAAAGTGGTTGCGGCGGATAAGGATCATCAATCGTTGGCGGCCGAAGCCTCTGTGATCGTGGAAGTAGAGTAAACAGAGCGGAAGAGTACAAGCATGTGGGAGAACCGGCAAGGTCGGCAAGACGACCTTGCCGGTTCGTGCTTCCAGCGTATCTATCTCGTATTCTTGTTCTTGCTGCCGTGGCCCACTTGTCACTCGAGCTGTTATGCCTCCCATTGCCGACGAACTCATCGCTCAACACAATCTGACGCGAGAAGAGTATCAGCGCATCGTTGCCATTCTGGGACGCGATCCCAACCTGACGGAGTTGGGCATGTTCTCCGTCATGTGGTCCGAACACTGCTCCTATAAAAGCTCGCGCGTTCATTTGAAAAAGTTGCCCACGTCCGGTCCGCGCGTGGTGCAGGGGCCCGGCGAGAACGCCGGTGCTGTGGACATCGGAGATGGGCTGTGCGTGGTGTTTAAAATGGAATCGCACAATCATCCTTCCTTCATCGAACCCTATCAAGGGGCGGCCACAGGGGTGGGCGGAATTCTGCGCGACATCTTCACCATGGGCGCGCGGCCGATTGCGCTGCTCGATTCGCTTCGATTCGGCGAGTTGAACGTTCCTCAAAACCGCCGCCTGATGAAGGGCGTCGTCGCCGGCATCGCCGGCTATGGCAACTGCATGGGTGTGCCGACGGTGGGGGGGGAGGTGGTTTTCAACGATATCTACTCCCTGAATCCGCTGGTGAACGTGTTGTGTTTGGGGATCGCCAGGAAGGACAAGATTTTTCGTGGCGCGGCGGCGGGGATTGGAAATCCCGTGATCTATTTCGGCTCTAAAACCGGGCGGGATGGAATTCACGGCGCGACGATGGCGTCGGATTCGTTTGACGATGAGTCTGAACGGAAGCGCCCGACGGTCCAAGTCGGCGATCCGTTCCAAGAAAAACTGCTGCTCGAGGCCTGCCTGGAGCTGATGGCGGCCGATCTGTTGGTTGGGATCCAAGACATGGGAGCGGCTGGCCTGACGAGTTCGTCCTGCGAAATGGCCTCGCGCGCAGGGACCGGCATCGAGTTGGATGTCGCCTACGTGCCTCGGCGCGAGCCTGGCATGACGCCCTATGAAGTGATGTTGTCGGAATCCCAAGAACGGATGTTGATGGTGGCGAAGGCCGGTAAGGAGGACGAGTGCATCGCGATTTGTCGAAAATGGGATGTGGACGTGGCGGTGATCGGACGGGTAACGGGAGACGGCGTCCTGCGCGTGAAAGATCAGGGAGCCCTCGTGGCGGAAATTCCGGCCAAGGCGTTGGCCGACGAGGGACCCCGGTATAACCGTCCATACTCGCCGCCGGCGTATCAGGACCTGTTGACGAATCTGAACTACGACGTAATTCCGGACGTCAAAGACGCGAATATCGCGCTCCTGTCGCTGCTGGAGTCGCCGACGGTCGCCAGCAAACGGTGGGTCTATGAGCAGTACGACCATATGGTTCAGACGAACACGGTGGTCCGTCCCGGATCGGATGCGGCGGTCGTGCGGATTAAGGGCACGCACAAGGCCGTGGCCATGACGATCGACTGCAACAGCCGCTATTGTCTGCTGAACCCCTATGAGGGGGCGCGGCTTGCGGTGGCTGAAGCAGCGCGCAATCTTGTCTGTTCCGGAGCCGAGCCGATCGGGCTGACCGACTGTTTGAATTTTGGGAATCCCGAACGTCCGGATATTATGTGGCAGTTCGTGATGGCTGTGGAAGGACTGGCGGATGCCTGCGAATTTCTAAAGATTCCCATCGTGAGCGGCAACGTCAGTTTTTATAACGAAACGAACGGCCTGTCGATTTATCCCACACCGATGGTGGGCATGGTGGGATTGATCGACCGGGCCGATCGGGCGATGACCCAGTGGTTCAAGGAAGAAGGCGACGACATTATCCTGCTGGGCACGACGAGGGAAGATCTCGGCGGATCCGAATATTTGAAGATCATGCACAGTCGGGAGCAGGGGTCTCCGCCGTTTCTGAACATGGAAGCGGAAAAGGCCCTGCATGACTGCGTGTTGACGTTGGTTCGTGACGGGTTGGTGCAATCAGCCCACGATTGTTCGGACGGAGGGTTGGCCGTGGCGTTAGCGGAAAGTTGTCTGTCTGCACCTGGCCGCCCGCTTGGCGCGGCGGTACAATTAACGAGGGGCCGATTGCGAAAAGACGCGGTGCTGTTCGGGGAAAGTCAGTCGAGGGTCGTGCTCTCGGCGAAGCCGGCTCATCGGGAGGCCGTTCTCGAGCAGGCCAAATCGTTCGCCGTTCCCGCAGCGGTGATCGGGATTGTGGGAGGCGATCGGTTGGTCGTCTCACTGGGCGATGAACGTTCGGCGGCGAACGTCATCGATCTCCCCTTGTCCACGTTGTACGACCGATGGGCCTGTTCCCTTGAACGGGCTCTGAACGAGACGTGAGGAAGAGGGTTCAAGCGCGGAAGGGCGAAATATGGAGACTGGTTGCGCGAAGAAAGAACGTCCCCTTGTTTCCCTCGATCCCTTCCAACGCCGGGTCGAAAGCTCCGACCGGTTTCACGACGAGTGCGCGGTGTTCGGAGTCTTCGGCCATGAAGAGGCGGCCAATCTCACCTATCTCGGACTCTACGCTCTTCAGCATCGGGGGCAAGAGGCATCCGGGATCGTCTCCGGCGACGGTGAACAGTTTTTCGTCAAAAAAGGTCTGGGGCTCGTCGCCGATCTCTACGACAAATCGGTTCTGGAAAAACTGCCCGGCCATATGGCGATCGGCCATAATCGATACTCCACGGCGGGCGGCAACGACCTGAAAAACGTCCAGCCGCTGATCGTGAACTTTGCGCTCGGCAATCTGGCCTTGGCGCACAACGGCAACTTGATCAACGCCCAGGTGCTGCGGAATGAACTGGAAGCCTACGGGGCCATTTTCCAATCCACGTCGGACAGCGAGGTGATCATTCACCTGATCGCTCACTCCAAGGCCGATTCGTTGCTGGCCCGCGTCATCGACGCGCTCAACCGGGTCCGCGGCGCGTTTTCGATCGTCCTATTGACCGATCACGGGTTGATCGCCGTGCGCGACCCGTACGGGCTGCGCCCCCTGTGCTTGGGACGGCTCCGCAGTAGTTGGGTGGTGGCGTCGGAGACCTGCGCGTTCGATCTGCTGGATGCCGAGTATGTGCGGGAGATCGAGCCGGGCGAGCTGATCATGATCAGCGACCACGGCGTGGACAGTTATCGACCGTTTCCCAAGGTGGATCCGGCCATGTGTGTGTTCGAGTACGTGTACTTCGCCAGGCCGGACAGCAGGATTTTCGGCGGCGACGCGGTGTATGCCGTTCGCAAGGCGATGGGCAAGCAACTGGCGCAGGAGTCGTGGGTGCCGGCGGATATTGTGATACCGGTGCCGGATTCCGGAGTGCCGGCCGCTTTGGGATATGCCGAGGGCGGAGGTCTTCGTTTCGAGACGGGGTTGATTCGAAATCATTACGTGGGGCGAACCTTCATCGAACCGGAGCAGTCGATCAGACACTTCGGGGTGAAAGTCAAGTTGAACGCGGTGTCGGAAGTATTGCGCGGCAAACGTGTGGTCGTGGTGGATGACTCATTGGTGCGCGGCACGACGAGCCGAAAAATCGTCAAGATGATCCGTCAAGCCGGGGCGACGGAAGTGCACATGCGGATCAGTTCGCCTCCCATCGTCTCGCCCTGCTTCTATGGGATCGATACGCCGACGAAGAAAGAATTGGTGGCGTCCGATCATTCAAGGGAGGAGATTCGAAAATACATTACGGCCGACAGTTTGGCCTATCTGAGTATTGAGGGCATGCTCAAGGCCGCGCCGGGAAGTCCCCATCAGTATTGCACGGCTTGCTTTACGGAACGGTACCCCATTCCGTTCACCCGCGCGGAGGAGATCCAACTCGGCCTGTTCGAGGGAGCGCGCTGATATCAAAAAGATCAGTCGTGCCTGACGGATGGAACCACGATCGAACTTGCGTGTACCGGTTGATTACGAAGCGTCGTTCACGAGCGACGGCGTGAAGGGGACCGGCCTGTTGCGAAACCTGACCATCGGCGGCAGCGAGATCGAAAGTGACGTGCCATTGGCTGTTGGCACGTCGCTCTGTCTTCGAATCAAGACATCCGGCGCCCGCCCCCCGATTGTGATTGCGCTCGGCATCGTTCGATGGAAGCAGGACAATCGATATGGAGTGGAATTCATCCGATTCGAGGGAGCCGCCAAGCGACAGCTTGAAGACATGCTGAACCAGCGCGACGGTTCTTCATCCGATTGATTGTCTCTCCCCGGTTGCCCGTTCAAAAAATACCGTGCTAGGATCCAGTGCCCTATGCCGTCGCGCGAACGACGGTTCCTGAGGGTCGGGGTGCGACGCCTTCCATCGCGTGGTCGATTGACGTGGTCGATTTCCGAGGCATCCGCCGTCATCTCGTTGAGAGGGGGACTGCAATATGATGGATGAGATGGAAGAAGGGAAACGGAAATTTCTGGAGGTGGTAAAAGAAATCGACGCAACGGTCCACGTTGTGATTCCCGTTGCACCGTCGAACGGTCGGTTTTTGATCTCGTTGACTAAAGGGCCGAACCGCAAGTTCATGACTCTCTCGGAAGACGACGTGATGGATTTGCCGTCCGACACCGGAATTCTCGCTAAAGTGACAAGCCTAGTGAAAGAGACGGTCAACGCCCTCTAGGAAGGGGAACAGGGCCTCTCCCGAGCGCAAACAGGACGGCCTTTCAATGAAGCAGCTTTTTGCAGGCATCTGGCAATGGTCGTGGTTTTCCGAAGAGAAACAACTCGATTTCAACGGGTTGTTTCTCGTGACCCCTGAACATAGGATCCTGGTGGATCCGCCTCCTCTGACGGAGGAGGCGAAAACGGTCATTCATCGATACGGGCCTGTCGACTCCCTTATCATCACGAACAGGGATCACCTTCGGGAGGCAGCCGCCTGTCGGTCGGAGTTCGGAGGTTGCCTGTTTTTTCCCGATCCTGACGCGGCGGTCATGGAACTGACTCCCGATCACGCATACAAGGATGGCGAGGTGTTGCCAGGCGGTATGCTGGTCGTTCGGCTGAAGGATCAAAAATCGCCGGGTGAATCCGCGTTGTTTCTCCAGCGTGAAAAAGGTGTGTTGATCGTGGGGGACGCATTGATCGGCAAACCGGCAGGCGGCGTCAGCATGCTTCCCGCCGACAAATATGCGGATGCGGCGAAAGCCAAAGCAGGACTTCGCCGTCTGCTTCAATACGAGTTTGACAGTCTGCTGGTGGGGGACGGCGCATCGATCCTCACGGGCGCCAAGCCGATCGTCCGGCGCTTTCTGGAGGGGGTGTCATTATGGGATGGAACGGATCGTCCGAAGAGCTGAATCGCCTGGGCAACGAACTGTTTTCTCGTGGGCTCTATACGGATGCCTATGCCTGCTACGTCAAGGCGTTGGAGTGTGATCGGCTGAGCGGCGATCGGCGGGCTCTGGTTATGACGTTGGGAAATCTCGGCAACATCTGCGCGGTCAGCGGCCGACGGGAAGCGGCACAGGCGTATTACCAGGAAGTGCTGGAGCTGCAGAAGACATTCGGCGACGAGCGAGGTGTGGGCACGACACTAGCGAATTTGGGAAGTGTGAGGGCCGACGCCGGAGAATGGGATCGGGCCCGCGCGTATTACTTGGAGGCGCTGGATCTGTTGAAAAAGACGCGAGATGAGGCGGCTCAAGCGGTGCTGTATTCCGATCTCGGTTTGGTGGCGCGCGAGACCGGACGATTCGACGAAGCCGTCCAATGGTATGAGCGGTCGTTGGCGCTCATGCGGCGATTGAGCGATTGGGGCGGAATGGCGGATGTGTGGCGCATGCTCGCACGCACGTTCTTGGTCCAAAAACGGTATGACGACGCAATCGCCTGCTGCCACACCAGTCAGTCGATCGCCGAACGGTCTCGCGATGAGCTCCGCGTCGGCGGAGCCCGCTACGTGCTGGCCCAATGTTACGAAGAAACCGGCCGGTTGCAGGACGCCGTTTCGTTACTCGAACAAGTCGTTCAGATGGACCGAAAATACGGGTTGCCGAAACTCGACGACAATGTGCGTCGCTTGACGGCCTTGCGCGCTCGTCTTGCCGAGGAAGATCGTCGGGGGCTTCATCGTGAGGCACCGGTATGACCGATCCGATGTCCTTGGCATGGGCGCGGCTCCGCTCCGCTTTGACCGATGCCTTTCCCCAATTTTATACGATCGATCCCGACGGGTCGCTGGTGATGGATCTGGGGTGTGACGGTTGGCTCCTGGAGATCAGGCCGGATGGCATGGTGGTGTGCCAGTATGGCATCGCGATGGACGATGTGATGGCCCTGATGTCCGAGGGGACCGCGGAGGACCTCGGCACCGACGAAGTGGCCAAGCAAGCCAAGTACTATCTTCAACCGGCCGTATCGAAGTTTCGCCCGCTTCTCTTGCAATCCGGATTTATCGAGACGACGGAAATGACTGACGAGTTCGTGGCGATTACGTTTACGCGCGCGGCGGACGTGGAGAATCCGGCCACAGTGCAGGATCTCATTCGGTGGTGTCGGCGCCAGATCGGCGGCGTGGGATGAAACAACCACACATCGCCACCTTCAACGAGTTTCGAGAGGCGGTGTCGGCGTACCGACTGCCGCGAGTGCTGCTGGCTGCGTTGGAATTGAACCTGTGCACGGCGATCGGCGATCGTGCGTGGTCGATTCCTGATCTCGCCAATAAACTCGGGGTCAGCGAGCGCGGGCTGGAGATTCTTTGCCGGAATCTGGCGATGGCCGGTGTGCTCAGGAAAAAGGGCTCACTCTACCGCAACAGCCGGCTGGGAGCCACGGCGTTGAACGCCAACCATCCGACCTATCGCGGCGACTATCTTGCTTTGGTCCAGAGTCATTGGGCTGACTGGATTCGGCTTCCCGAATCGATCAGAACCGGCTTGCCGATTGACCATGGTGCACCGGAGGATCCGGACTGGAGAAGACGGTTCACCTGGGCGATGCACCACCGCACGATGGAGCTGGCGCCTGCACTTGCGTCGCGCGTGAAGCTGGGAAAGGCCGAGTCGCTGCTGGATCTCGGCGGAGGTCCGGGAACCTATGCGATGGCGTTTTTGGCCAGGAACCGTCGGTTGCACGCCACGATCTGCGATCGCGAGGCGGCCTTGGCGGTAGCGAAAGAGATCGCCGCGACCCATCCAGCCGGGCGAAGACTGTCCTACCTGCCGCTGGATTTTACCAAAGAGGACATTCCCGGCCGGTATGACGTCATCTGGTATTCCAATGTGCTGCATATGTATTCACCGGAGGACAACCTGGCGATCTTTCGCAGGGCCTTGGCGGCGTTGACACCGGGCGGGAGATTGATCATTCATGATGCCTTGCTTCACGATCGCGAGGGGCTGTATCCCGCGGAAGCGAGTCTCTTCGCCGTGTCGATGCTTTTGTTTACGGAAGGCGGCAACACCTATTCGGTCTCCGATGTCACGCGATGGCTCAAAATGTCCGGCTTTGTCCGTGTCAAGGCTCTGCGGATGAGGAAGGGGCTGGGGGATTGGGAGGACGGGATCCTTGAGGCGGTTGTGTCACGACCCCTCCCAGGAAAGACCGCCCGCCGACCAGGATCAACAGGAAGTTCAACCCTCCGCTGACCAGAGTGGTCAGGAGAGCCCACAAGCCGCCAGCGTCTTCCGTCAGAACGTGTACCATCGTTGAAAGATCAAGCGCCAGCCCCACCGTTCCATACATCACACAGGCCATCGTGGCCCATCGAAATCCCAACCAGACCAACGTTCCCAAGCCAGCCGGTATGAGCACGAGAAAGACAATCCACCAGGTTCCTGTCGGCATGGCGGAAGCAATCATGGCACCGATCTCGAAGAGCAGGAGTCCGGCCACAGTAGTGAGCAAAGCCTGTCGCCCCATGGGGAGACTATAAAGACGGAGGAGAGCGGTCGGCAATGGGTCCCAGCGGTTTCGACTGATGGGTGAGCCCCTCTTTCGAGGGGGATCTTACCGACAGCGGGGAATGGACGGTGGCTTCGATCTCTTGCAGAATGCGCCAGGCTATCAGGAGCGTCTATGGCGCTGATCGATGGAGTGATCCGTTCTTTTCACGAAGTGGGCGTCCGATTGCGGGTCGTGGGTTCCCTGATCATGGGGGTCTGGTGCTGTCTTGCGCCGATGGGGGAACAGGCGATGGGACACGAGTCGGCTGGAGAAGAGACCGAAAGGGGGGTCGTTGCCGCCGGGTTCGGTTATCAGAATGAAACTGGCGCGGCCATGACGGTGAAGGTCTATGACGCGCTCTCGGGCGAGGTTCTGTCTGAAGACGTGTACGAATTGATCGTTGAGGAAGATCACGGGGCGCGATCGGACGGTTCATCTGAGGGCTCGATGATGCGCATCTTTGCCGGAGGGACGGGAGGGGCACCGGCCGGCCTCTCAAGTTTTTTGCTGCGTGCGTATGACGGAAAGACCGGAGAGTTTCAGTGGGTCGGGAGGCTGCATTTCAATCCGACGGAGCGCGACGGGGACGAAAAGGGACGTCAAATTTCCACCTCGATGTTTCGACGGGCGACTCTGACCAAGATCGGAAGCACCGTCCGATCCGAAGATCCCTATCCGTTGTTCATATTGCGGGCGTGGGATCCGTCAACGGGTGTTCTTCTGTGGGAAGATGAGTTCTCTTCCGATGAAGAAACCGCGATGTCGGTCGGGACTGTCGTCTTTCATGCGACCGATTGTGAGAGGCTGTGGATCGAAAACGGCGTGGTTGACTTTCGAATTCTGATGGTTGACCGCGAAAAAGGATCGGTCTTGTGGGAAGATCAGGTATTTCAGCGGATGGAAGAAGAGCGTCAAACGTCGCCGAATGACCCTGCGCAAAGAGTACCGGATCAGACGGGACCGGTCGACGCAAGGCTGTTTGCGGAACAGGTTTGACTCGGAGACCGACGAGGTTTGTCAGCAACGTCCGTTTTTCAAGACCGGACGTTGCAAAAGTTGAGAAGTTCCGCCGCAGATCGTCAACCTTCGTCTGGCTTGTCGATTGGGGATCATCCATCCTCGTCCTGTGCCTTCGCGCGCGGCTCGGCAGTTTCCTTCCGATGGATTTTCGTGGTGACCGAGGCAAGGTACGAACGTAGTGCGGGGTCCCGTCCGATACGATCGGTCGCGTGGGACAAATGACGTTCCGCTTCGTCGATCCGGTCGTGTTCCTGCAGCCAGTCGGCCAAGGCCAGATGGGGAAACGGCTCTTGAGGCGCCACGCCGATCAATTTCTCAAGCAGCTCCTGGTCGAGGGCGGGGTCCCGCCGTTCCCAAGAAGCGTGGGCCAGGTTCATCAGGATTACGGGACTGGAGTCGTCGAGCGCGGCGGCGCGTTTGAATGACGAGAGAGAGCCAGCCGTCCCGTGGATCAGCTCCTGTTCGATTCCCAGATTGTTCCACAAGCCGGCGATGTAAGCCCTGCTTGTCTTGTCCGACAGAACATCCCTCGGCAAGGCGAGCAGTTTGGACTCGGCGAGCAAGAAACGATGCGCCTCGATGTCATCACGGATGATGGCCAGTGGCACCTCATAGGTGGAAAGCGGGAGCGGCGGCAACTCGATCAGGCGTGTGGAGGGGGTCGGCATGGAGAGTGGAAGCGGAGAAGGCGGTGGATCGGCGATCGGCTTGTCGGATTCGACGGACACGGAATGGACCGGCGGAGCGAGTTTTTCCAGAAAGGAAGGGAAAAACTGATGAATGCCGATCAGCAGAAAGACGGCAAGTGCGAGCCACATGAGGAGCGGAGAAATATCGCGTCGGTACATGGTGATCTCTTGTCAGGATGGTAGCACCCCCGGCACGACCGACCAAGCGCTCGGCCAAAACCGGCGTACAGGGCGGTCAGAACAAGGCTGTCAGAAAATGAGCGCCACCGTCTCCATCACGTCTCATTGAGCAGAAAGAGGTGCTGTGTTACGATCCGTTCCGGTATGCAGACTCTGACCGAGTCAGATATCAGAACGCCGCTATCCAGGTGGATAGAGCGCGTGGCTCGGCCCATTGAGTTTGTGACCAAAGACCGGTTCGCGCGCCTGGGAACGGTCAAGAATCTCGGTTCGTTCGTCTCCACACAGGTGCTCTCCGCTTTGGCGGGGCGGGTGTTTCCGCCGTCCGCCGAGGCCCATTTGCTGGCTTTGCGGGATCTCTTCATCGATTTCCACCCCTCGCTTCCGCAGCAAGAGCAGTGTCGTCGATTACAGGATGCGGCTGTGATCATACAGGCGCTTCGCGGCCTAGTGGAACACTCCATTCAACAGCCGGAGCCGGATGATGTGTCGGAACGAATCGTTTGGCAAGGGCCGTCGAAGGACGCAGCACGTCAAGACCTGTGGAAACTGCCGATTCGCTTCGTGAAGGGGGTGGGCCCGAAACGTGTTCGATTGTTGCGGCGGTTGAAGATCGAGACCGTTGAAGACGCCCTCTGGACCGTGCCCTGGCGCTACGAGGATCGATCGGTTGTGACGCCGATCGGCAGCCTTGTGCCCGGCGCGGTGGCAACGATCTGTGGAACGATCGAGCAATGCCGCGCCCTGCGCACCAGGAATCGCCGAATGAGCGTGCTTGACGTTTGGGTGCACGATCAGACGGGCCGTCTGCGGGCCGTGTTCTTCAATCAACCGTATTTAGAAAAGATATTGGTTGTCGGGACACGTGTGATGATGAGCGGCCGCGTGACCGTGGGAACTCAGGGGTGGACGATGCCGCGCATGGACGTGGCGCACTATGAGATAGTCGGCGAGGAGACGGAATCGCTGCTCCATGTCGGACGGATCGTACCGGTCTATCATGAAACGAAAGGCTGGACGTCCCGTCACATGCGGGTATTAGAGAAGACGTTGTTGGACACGTATGCTCGGAACTTGCGCGACTGTCTGCCGGCGGCGCTTCGCGCGCGCCGCCGGCTCATCCCCATTCGACAAGCCCTGCAAGAGGTGCATTTCCCCAGGACTGGCACCGATCAGCGGTTGCTCGAACAGGGGAAAACGCCGGCGCATCGGCGGCTGGCGTTTGAAGAGCTGTTCCTTCTCCAACTTGCGTTGGCGGCTCGGAGGAGAGCGGTTCAGGAAGAGAGAAAAAGGCTGCGATTCGATCCGCGCGCGCCGTTGGTGGAAAAGCTGCGACGCCTTCTGCCCTTTCGCTTGACGGCCGCTCAGGAGCGCGTGATCGGAGAGATTTTTCGCGACATGTTGTCGCCTCGACCGATGAATCGACTGGTGCAGGGCGACGTCGGATCCGGCAAAACAGCCGTCGCGCTTCACGCCATCGTCATGGCCTGCGGATCCGGTTATCAGGCGGCTCTGATGGCGCCGACCGAAATTCTGGCCGAACAGCACCACCGAAATCTGTCCGGCATGTTCGAATCGCTGGGAGTGCGAGCGACCCTCATGCGAGGGGGAGACAAGGCATCGGTGAAGAAAGCGCAGGCGGCCGCCCTCGCTTCGGGAGAGATTCAGGTGGCGATCGGAACCCATGCGCTGATTCAAAAAGGCGTCATCTTCAAAAATTTGGCGTTGGCCGTCGTGGATGAGCAGCACAAATTCGGTGTGCTGCAGCGAAAGATGCTGGTTGACAAAGGCTATAAGCCGGATGTGTTGGTTATGACGGCGACGCCGATCCCGCGAACGCTGGCGATGACGGTGTACGGCGATCTGGACGTCTCAGTGATCGATATGCTGCCGCCCGGACGGAAGCCCGTGCGGACCTTGCTCTTTGGGCAAGCGCAACGACGGCGGGCTCTTCAGATCTTGCGCGATGAACTGCGCCACAACCGGCAGGCGTACATCGTGTATCCGCTCATCGAAGAGTCGGAGAACACCGATTTGCAGGCGGCGATTCAAGGGGCCGAGCGGCTGCAACGTGAGGAATTGGCCGAATTCCGCGTGGGACTATTGCATGGGCGATTAAAAGCTGCTGAGAGAGAATCGGTGATGGCCGAGTTCAAAGCCGGAGCCATCCAGGTGCTCGTCGCCACCACGGTGGTCGAAGTGGGGCTCGATGTGCCCAACGCGACGGTGATGATGATCGAACATGCCGAACGATTCGGTCTGGCGCAGTTGCACCAACTGCGCGGGCGGGTGGGACGCGCTGGCCATCAATCGTACTGTGTGCTCATGGCGAACCTGTCGGATCGCGCGAGCACGTCGCTTGGGCCATTGTCGAAGGGGTACGCACATGAAACGTCATCGGCCAAAGAGCGGTTGGAAGCGCTTGTGCGGTCGAATGACGGGTTCGTTATCGCTGAAGAGGATCTTCGTATCAGGGGGCCTGGAGAATTGTTGGGGGTTCGGCAATGGGGCGTGCCGGAGTTTCGTGTCGCCGATCTCGTGAGGGACGGCGAGTTGTTGTCGGAGGCCAGACAAGAGGCGGCGGCATTGTTACAGGCCGATCCAGCATTGAACGAGCCGGCCCACCGTGAATTGCGGGACGCCATGCTGCGGAAGTGGCGGGAGAAGTTGGATCTCGGATCGATCAGTTGACCATCGGAGAACGTTTCGATGGGAGAACGTTTCGATAGTGCGGGAGAATCCGCCGCGACGTCGTCAACCCGAAGACCATGGGATTGCTTCAACGACTGAGACACGATCTACGGGCAGGGATCGCGAGGTTGCGCCTGGGGACAGCGCATGCGGCCGGCCGGGCGCTCGAGGAGACGGAACGGCTCCGTCTGCAGTTAGAAATTCGGAAGATCGATCAACAGGTGGCCGATCTATACAAGGACATCGGCGAGCGGGCCGTGGCGATGAAGGAACGAGATACGGCGGTTCACCAGATCGTGCAAGATGCCGACATCGTGCGTCTGGTTCAAGATGTGCGGGCTCTCAAGGAAATGAGAGAGAAGTTGGAGGCCGAAATGGAGGACATCAAAAGCGAAAAATGATTCGGCCGGATACCCCTACCCTGCGCCTTGCCGGTATCGACATCGGTACGCTGACTTGCCGTTTGCTCATCGCCGATCTGGCCCCATCCGTTTCTCCTCAAGAGCGGTATGCCGACCGACGGATTCTTCGCCTGGGCGAGGGAGTTGATCACACAAGACGACTCAGCGACAACGCGATGGAACGTGTCATCGGCTGTTTGCGCGAGTGGAGAAACGTGATCGACGACCATCGGGTGGCTGGGTGCACTGTCGTGGCCACCAGCGCCGTGCGGGATGCCAAGAACCGTGGCGAATTCTTGGATCGGGTGAAGCGTGAAACAGGCTTCGACGTTGAGATCATCACCGGGGACGAAGAAGCCCGGCGGACGTTGCTCGGCATTCGTTCCGGGCTTCCGGCCGGCGTGACGGACGTCGTGGCATTGGACATCGGCGGGGGGAGCACCGAGTTCATTTTCGATCGACCGGCCAGGCAGCCGATCGTTCGTTCGATCGACGTAGGAGTCGTGCGGTTATGCGAGAGGATCTTGAAACACGACCCGCCGACTTCTCAAGAAATCGAGCAAGCCCGAGAATGGGTGCGGCGCGAGATCCAAACCGCCGTTGAAGGGGTGCAGGGTTATCACGCCGCGACGTTCGTCGGCACGGCCGGCACGATCACAACCTTGGCCGCCATGGCGCAGGAGCTGCCGGCCTATGAGCCGGCCCGCATTCATAATTATGAACTCGCGCTCTCCACGGTGCGGGAGCTTGAGCAGATGGTGCTCAGCAGAAAGAAGGCCGATCGCATCGGCCTGCCGGGCCTTGAAAAAAACCGTGAAGAAGTCATCGCCGCCGGGGCAATCATCGTCCGGACGGTCATGGAGACACTTGGAATGGCCAAGCTTCTGGTCAGCGATCTGGGCCTGCGGGAGGGCGTGCTGATCGACTTGGCGAGGAGGATGTGCGGGAGGTAAGGGGGGTGGGTATCCCTGAAAGTCGTGGGGGGTGGTCTCTCCCCTTTGCTCGAAGGCCGTCACGCGGAACGGAATGGCCGGCTGGAGATCAAACGCCTCCACCTCCCTCTCAAATCATTTCCCCGGCCTGCTTCCGTTCCGCACCATGATGTGTCGTGCCATTGTCATCAACGGTGAGGCCCTCTCAGCGTTTTGCAGGCCTTACTCGTTTCCCGCCGACAAGGCTTTATAGAGCACTCCAAACAACAGCGTCGCTCCGATCACGCCGAACACGATGACTGCCATGATTTGATCACCCCCTTCAGGTTCTGCTTACACCATATCCGGGAACTATGAACCATCCATGATGAAATCATGAAGAATTTTTCATATTTCGAGCAGGGCTTGGCGGAGGCAGAGAAATCTTGCCCGGTGTCGGCGCCGGAATTTCTTACGAGGATGCGGTCTTGAGGCGATGGAATAGTCGGTGCAATTCGATGGCCTGCTGACGCGGCGCGTCGGGTTTTTTCTACTGCTGGGAATACCAGCGATACCCTTTGGCTTCGGTGAATCGCGCCTTGGAAATGCCACCGGGTTTTTCCAGCAGCAGCACCTTGAAATCGAAAAGGTTAAACCAGGCTGGGTCGGCCACGTCGTGGTAGTGGCAACCCTGGAGTTTGGGAAGCATGTCACCTAAAGCCCGTTGCAACTCCGGCTCGGTATAGGCTTTGATGGCGAACGGCTTATTGAGCAGATCGCAGAATCGCTGAATCGTGTAAACGGCTCCAGTGCAGAGGACTTTTGTATCGGGCTTGATGGCGAGGAATTGGGGCAGCGAGAGGTACCGTTCCCGAAAACCCAGCCAGCGGATCACCTGTCGTAAGTGAGAATATTGGACTTCATACTCAGTGTGACCCGGTAATCGAACCGGTTGGGGCCAGCCGGTTTCGATGCCGAATTCTGCGAGAAACGCCCGTCCCCCCGGCTTGAGCACCCGCCAGAGTTCTGCAACAAAGCGGATGGGACCCAGATTGAAAATGACATGGCCTGGCGGATCGGGCTCGATGGGAATGCCGGCGCGCCGGATCCAATCCAGCGCTTCCTGGTGCTGAGGGGTCTCGCCGGTGCCGGATTGCAGCTCTTGTTGAGAGAGCCGGACCGGCGTCATATCGGCCATGTTTTCATTGTCGATGACCAGGTCTATCGAATTATCCAAGAACGGAAGCACCTCGGCGTCGGCCCTGGTGCCAACAGCGTTCCAGCCTCCTTCTTTCGCCCGTCGGATCTGAAGTTGCAAGAAGGCCTTGGTCAGATCGAGCGAGACGTAGCGAATAGACTGTTTTTCGAACGGCAGCAGGTCTTTTCCCAGCTCCCGCGCGACATAACCCAGCCCCCCACCTATTTCGAGGATGATCTTGGGTTTGGGCGAAAGCCAGCCAAGGCGACGAATCTGTCGCATGAGCAGCCGGCCGTAGGTCAGCCCGCCGAGCGCCCCGGTCGGCTCGCGGAACAGGTGTGAGACGGTGGTTTCGATCAGATCGAAATGGCGATCGTCCTCGTGGGGCTCCGTTAGGATATGGCGGTGAAAGTGGTCTAACTGATCCTCCCCTTCAAAATCATCCTGCCCCGACCAGCCTTCTCGAACCTGCTGAAGCAAAAGATCCCATTTGGCTTTGTGCCGATGGCCGCCGGGCGGTTCGCTGCCGTAGTAACAGAGCGAATAGGCCGGCGTGGCCCACCGCTCCAGATGCCATCGTCCCGGTTGGCCGTCGGGACCGCATATCTTGGTGCCGTACTGCTCGAGCAGGGCCCCTACGGTGGTATGGCCGTTCATCGCGCGAAGCATGGCGGCGCCTGTCTGGTTGAGGCGTATCACCGGTAGGTTGTCATCAAGAGGAGCAAGCCAAAATTCATCGCTCTGGCGCTGATAGATAATGAGGTCGGGGATGCGCCAGGCAAAGAGATTGAGCGTATCATCGGTTAGCGGGAGCGCTTCTTGAACGAACGCGAGGGGGTTCATGACGAGAGATGAGCAGCCTACAAGAAGGATTCGTCGTTTCGCAAGACGTTGCGAGGATAGCGACTACAATTGCGACGGCGCCGAAGGCCCATCGGTGACGGTCACGATGCCTCTCATAATGGGATGAATGCGACAGTGGTAAGGATAGCGACCGGGTGGCAGGCCGGGAATGGTGAATTGCCCTCCGGGGGGGACGGGCCCCGAATCAAACAGACACGATGATGACTCTTCCATACAGCCGTTGTGCGTGACGGTATGATGGGTAGGAGTCGGATTTTCCCATCGGATGGGATTACCGCTGGAAACAGTCACGGAAGCGGGAACGTAATAGGGCGACCCATCTTCCATGATGATGCGCGTAAGCGGCGAGGCGCCCATCGTCAAGCCGGCCGAGCAGGCTCCCCACAGCATGACAAGGCCAATCGTCGGCAACCAGTTCATGGAAACATCACCCTTGCTCACACCAGCGATTTTCTCCACCCTGCAATCCGTGAGAGCCGAACGATGGGCGAAGGATTCGCTCGACCGGTGCGCACGGATTCAGACCCATGATCATCATCTTAGCACGGCATGGCGGTGTGGCGACTGCATGATTCCTGATGCGTGCATGCCAGTCGTCCGGAGGAAGAAAACAATAGGGGGATAGGGGGAAAAGAGAAGCAGTTGCAAGAGATCGTTCGTTCATGCTAGATGGTGGCCGTCAATCAGTCGGTCACGCAGTCGCGGGCAGTCGTAGGTTATGCGACGACAACCAGGAGGACGAAGCATGGCAAAGAAAAAAGCCGCCACCAAGAAAACCCCAGCGAAGAAGACCGCGGCCAAAAAGAAAACCTCAGTGAAGAAAACCGCCGCTAAAAAAGTCGTCAAGAAAAGCACGGCTGCCGGCAAAAAGGTCGTCCCCAAAGCAGCGGCCAAGAAATCCGCAAAGAAACCCGCGAAGAAATCTGTGAAGAAATCTCCCGCCAAGGCGGCAAGTGCGGGTGTACCCGTGGCGAAAGAGGCGGCTTCGAAAGAGACTGTGTCTCGTAAGGCGCCTGCTGTCGAGCCGATCGAGCCCAAGGATCTCGATCTGGATGGTGAGGAGATGGTCGAAGAGGAATTGGATATAGAAGGCGAGATAGACGACGATATGGGAGAAGGTCTCGATCTTGACGATGAAGACAGCGACGAATTCCTGGAAAAGTCGGAAAATCTTCTGGATGACCAGGACGATTACCGAGACGAGTGAACCGCTGAGTCTTGATGGTGCCGTGCCAGTCGGACCGGCGCTGATTTTGTGAAGAGGTGTGACGGTCATTCGGGGAAACGATCGCTGTCGAGCGCCGCTGCCGTTTTACGCATGCATCCTGCCTGTCAGGTAAGCTAAGTCCTCCGGAAGGGAGCCGAGGCTTTCCTTATCCGTGTTGTACAATTCCACCCGTGAAAGGCTTTCCTAGGGATTCTATCGTGAGTCGTTGGGGCACCAGCCTCCTGGCCCGATTCCTGGTCTGTATGGTCTGCTGGAGCGTTGGGGGGGATGGTGCCATGAGTCGATCCCATGCCGCCGCAGATTGTGTGGTGGAGACGGCGGCTGGTTCCGGGGAAGCGGGATTGGTTCAACGGCTTGCTCCGACCTGCTCGCAGTCGGAACGGGAGGCCCGGGCGGTTCAGGCAACGGCCGTTCTTGAGGCACTCATGAAAGAACGCCGGGTCGAACTTGTCGGTGTGATTGTCCAGGGCGATCTGGATTTGGATCGCTTGCCTGTTCGAGGGACCGTGAGCAGCGAACAGATGGTGCCGGAGGAGCGGGAAGGAGGGAGAGGGCAAGGGGTGCGACATATTCGTGAGGCGTTGATCATCAGGGATTCGGTTGTGCGCGGAGCGGTACGTCACGGCCTGTCCGGTACGGCGCTTTTGTTTGCGCAACCGATCGACCTTCGCGGAACGGCTTTCGAAGGAGAGGTGGATTTTTCGCGATCAATTTTTCAGGGGGCGGTGCAACTATCGGGAGCGACTTTTCAGAAAGAGGCCTACTTCGTCCAAGGATCATTCATGAAGGGGCTGGACTGTCGAGAAACCAAGTTCGGGCCCCGCGCGAGGTTTCATCGCTCCATCTTTCGAGGGCCGGTCGATTGTTCCGGGGCTCTGTTCGATGGGATGGCGGAGTTCTTGGAGGTCACGTTTGAACAATCGGCCGTTTTTGAGCGGGCGCGATTCGGGTCTGGTACCGGGTTCTCCGGAAGTCGGTTTGCTCGAGAGGCGAATTTCGAAGAAGCCATCTTCAGTCGCGATGCGTTTTTTGCGTTTTCCGTTTTTGAAGAAACCGTTGTGTTCTCCGGCGCCAGATTTTTGGGGAGCGCTGATTTTTCAGGCGCGGTGTTCAGGAAACCGGATGATTTGGCGAAGGCGCGGTTCGACGTACCCCCGCTTTTGACCAATGCGAGCCGAGTTTCCGAAGCATCGCCCACATCCGGCTCCGGCCCTTCTTTCGGCTCGTATGCTGTGACCGCGGCATGTCTGGCGTTGGCGGTGGCGTTGTTGGTCTATGCATGGAAAATTTGAGCGTTGCCCCCGCGAGGGGATTCCGGCTTGCTCGCCATGTCTCGGGCTGGTATAACGAGCGTCATGACTCACCGGATTGAAGCCTCTCAACCGGCGGAATCGTCCTATCAGGTCCGCATTGAGAATTTTGAGGGACCGCTGGATCTCCTGCTTCATCTCATCAAAAAGAACGAAATCAATATCTATGATATCCCAATCGCGCTCATCGCACGGCAGTACTTGGAGTACATCGAGGCGATGAAGACGCTCAACCTCAATGTTGCGGGAGACTTTTTGGTCATGGCGGCGACTCTTTTACAAATCAAATCGAAACTGTTGCTGCCTTCTGACCACGCTGCTCAAGACGAGGAAGAAGGGCCGGACCCGAGGGATGAGCTCGTTCGGCGGCTGCTGGAATACAAGGCATACAAGGAAGCGGCGTCCCGACTGGATGAGCGGGAAAAGATGTGGCGCGAATTGTTCCCCCGTGGGAAGGCGTCCGCGGAACCCATTGATTCTGAATCAGACGAGATGTCCTTGGAACATGTCTCGCTGTTTGACCTGGTTGATGCGCTTCAAAAGATCCTGGACCGTGGCTCCGGGAAGCGACTCATTGAGATCGTTCCCGATAATCTGACGGTGCGGGAACGAATGAACAAGATTCTTGAGCTGCTGGAAAGAAAAGACTCCGTGCCTTTTGCGGAACTCTTCGATCAGGCAACCCATCGACTGGTCGTGATCGTGACGTTTTTGGCGATGTTGGAATTGATCCGGCTTCGAGTGGCGCGGGTTTTTCAAGCGAAATTGTTCGGACCGATTGTGGTGTCGCGGGCCTTTTCCTTGGTTCCCGATCCCGCCGAAGTCGATGCTGGCGACATAGAATAACAATAAAGGGAGAGTCCCTCCAATGATCGATGAGATGAGCCCCACATCGGCTGAATCGGAGATTGGACCGCCCGAGATCCTGTCGGCCGGCAAGGCTCCGGGCGGTGACCCCTGTTCGAACCGTGAACCAGTGGCTCGAACTTTCGAGCCCTGCGAGCTGAAGGGAATTGTGGAGTCGTTGTTGTTTGTGTCGCAGGAGCCGCTGTCGCTTCAACGGCTTGTGACGGTGATCGGGGATGTCACGAAGGCAGAAGTGGCCGATGCGCTCAGAATTCTTGAGGAGGAATTGGGGAAACAGGGGCGCGGGATTCGCCTGGTAGAGGTTGCCGGAGGATTTCGACTGGTCACGAAGCAAGAGTATGCGCCATGGATCAAGCGATTGGATAAATCGAAATCGACGGCGAAGCTGTCACGGTCGGCGCTCGAATCACTGGCCATCATCGCCTATAAGCAGCCGATCGTGAAAGCGGAGATTGAAGAGATCAGGGGGGTCGAAACGTCTGGTGTGGTCCGGACGCTGCTGGAGCGGAAGCTGGTCCGGATCGTCGGGCGCAAGGAGGTGCCGGGTCGCCCCATCATGTACGGGACGACCAAGTATTTTCTGGAGCACTTCGGGTTGAACGATCTCTCACAGCTTCCCCCGCTGCGGGAGTTCAAAGAATTGGGCGAATCGGAACAGACGTTGCTGCCGATGGACGAGGCCGAGAAATTCGCGGCGAACGGCTCCGCTCACGTTGCCGATAGGCTTCGGGATGATGTGTCGGGTGAACGGGGTGACGAGTTGCCCGAGACGACCGTTGAAAAAAAGCGGGAAGGTCAGGTCGAAACAGAGCTGAAGGCGGAATTGAGCGCGCTTCCTGATCCTGAGCCGGATGGAATGCTCCTTGATGAGCTTGATGAACCGGTTGAACAGACATGAGATTCTTGTTCGTCGAGGCCTTCCGGCGTCCTCGTGGAGGCCAGGGGCGGAGAGATGTTCCTCCCTCGTCCGTTTCTTGACTCTCTTTTCAACGGTTTGTTAGACTCCACAATCCATTTCTAAGTCCTTGAAACATCCCTTGTTTCTGGAATCAATCAACCAGACTCCATGAGAGGTGATGGCGGTGGGGAAATCGTGGCTCTGGGATGAATTCTTTGGGTTCGGTCGCCTGAGACTCGCAATTGACGGCATTCAAAGCGAGTGGGGGGGAGGTGATTCGGCAACGGAGGAGGAAGAGCTGCCTCCTGCACCGATCAATGTCAAGGCCACAGCCGGGAACGGGCGGGTGACGATTACTTGGGATCCCGTGCCGGACGCCATGTATTATAACCTCTACTTCCAGACGACGAAGGGTGTGCAGATCAAATTTTCGGAACTCACCCGTCCCATCGCGAGCGAAGAGGATTTCAAGACCGTCATCGGCGTTAAAAAGGAAAAGGCGACGTGTTTGGAGGGCGTCACCAGTCCGTTTGTACACGATGACCTCGCCAACGGCACCTGTTACCACTATGTCGTGACCGTGGTGACGCCAAAAGGCGAGAGCCCCGAGTCGCAGGAAGTCATGGCCGTGCCGTCTCCCTATCTGTTGGCCATGGTGATTGGAAAAGAGGGGAGTGAAGACGGGGAGTTCAGCTCGCCGACCGGTATCGCGCTCGACAAGGACGGCAATATCTACGTCGCCGATACTGACAATCATTCCATTCAAAAGTTCGACAAGAGCGGAAAGTTTTTGGCCCGGTGGGGCGGAGAGCCGAGTTCGCAAGAGGGGCAGTTTTATTATCCCCGCGGGTTGGCTGTCGGACCGGAGGGTGTTCTCTATGTAGCCGACAGCGGCAATAATCGTGTGCAGAAGTTCGACTTGGAAGGCAACGTGCAAAAGGCGTGGGGCAAGTTTGGGTTCGCTTGGCGCGGGGCCGAGATGGGAAAATTCGACGTGCCATGGGGGGTTGCCACGGATGGGGATGGCAATGTCTACGTCTCCGACACAAGTAACGCCCGCATTCAGAAGTTCCAGTCCGACGGACAGCCTCTGCTCAAGTGGGGGCGCGACGGCAGTTTTGATGGCGCCTTCTTTTTCCCCCGAGGGGTGGCGGTTGATTTCGTCGGCAACATCTATGTAGCCGACGAGAGCAACAACCGGATCCAGAAATTCGATGCCCGCGGTAGCTTCCTGACCAAGTGGGGGCGTGAAGGCAGCGGACCCGGCCAATTCAAGGCTCCGTGGGGCGTTGCGTGCGACGCACTGGGCAACGTCTACGTCGTCGACAGCGGTAACCATCGCATCCAAAAATTCGACGGCAATGGAACGTTTCTCTGCGCTTTCGGAAATCGTGGAAGGGCGGAAGGCCAACTGAATTTTCCCTATGGCATCGCCGTGGACAAGGAAGGCGCGGTTTATGTCGTCGATAGCGGCAACAACCGTGTGCTCAAGTTCGTTCCTACGGAAGAAGAACTGAATCGGGGGAAACAGGAATCGGCTCCAGCCGTACAGGACGGAGCCTTACCGCCGCGCAGCGTCGCGGCCAAGGCCGGTGATACCGAAGTGTTTTTGAGTTGGCTGGAGGTGCCGGGAGCGGTCTCCTATAACCTCTATTTCGGCACGGCGCCGCATCTGACGACGCAGAGCGCGACGAAAATCGAAGGCGTGACCAATCCCTACACCCACACGGGTTTAACGAACGACGTTCCCTATTTCTACGCCGTGACGGCGGTGTTCGAAGACGGACGAGAAAGCGCGTTGTCCGAAGAAGTCACGGCGACGCCGGTGCTCATTGATATGACGGCGCCGCAAAACCCCTATGCCGTCATCAATCATGGTGCGTTCATGACCAATTCGCCGGAAGTCATGGTCACGATTTCGGCCAACGACATCGATACCGGCGTGGCCTCCTACTTCATCTCCGAGAGCCCCTTGACGCCGATGGCGGGCACGCCCGGGTGGGTTGAAGTGGAGCCGGCTATGAAGTTCGGCGCGACGATTCCCTTCGTCCTGTCTCCGAACGACGGGCAGAAAACGATCTACGTGTGGTTCAAGGACGCGGGCAACAACATTTCCACGCCAGCCAGCGCCACCATTCTCCTCAATACATCCGGCTACGTGTGTGTCGCCAAATGGGGAAAGCCGGGGCGGGGTGCGTCGCTGCTCCACGGCGGCGAGTTCATGGCGCCGATGTATGGTCTGTGCGTCGATCAGCAGGGCTGTTTGTTCGTAGTCGACAACGGTAACAATCGCATTCAGAAGTTCGACAGCGCCGGGAACTTCATCATCCTCTGGGGCAATTTTGGATCGGCGAACGCCAATTTCCACAACCCGACCGGCATCGCCTGCGATGGGAAAGGCGATGTCTGGGTCGTGGATACGAACAATCACCGGGTTCAGAAATTCGATGGAAAGTTGGGTGGTTACCTGATGAAATTCGGCTCGCGCGGTAACGGCGAGGGACAATTCAATGCGCCATGGGGCATCGCGATCGATCGTGTGCGCGGGTTCGTGTATGTCGTGGACAGCGCGAACTTCCGCGTCCAGAAATTCGACATGAGTGGCGAGTTCATCATGGCCTGGGGGAGTTTCGGAAGCGGAGACGGCCAATTCTATTTTCCGCGCGGCATCGCCGTGGACCAAAACGACGGGTCGGTCTATGTCGTGGACATGGGAAACCATCGCATTCAAAAATTCGACACCAGCACCAACGTGTTGCCGCAATTGCTGACGAAATGGGGCGGCAGCCCCGAAGCCGGCCACGCCAGCAGCCTCCTGGCACGGGAAGCCGGACAGCTTCGATCTCCGTGGGGCATTGCCGTTGACCAGGCTGGGGACGTGTACGTGACGGATACCGGAAACCATCGCGTAGAGAAATTCGATCGGGAGGGCAACTTCATCACGCAGTGGGGAGGATTCGGCAACGGCGACGGTCAGTTCAACTTTCCCTACGGCATCGCCGTGGATGCCAAAGGCAGCGTCTACGTTGCGGACAGTGGAAACACCAGGGTGCAACAGTTCATGCCAGCTGAGGAAGGGAGTGAACGGCTTCAGGAAGAAGCCGAGATGACTCGACGGCCCGAAGGCCGCGAGCCGTGACGCCGTCGGTTGAGGAACCCGCGACATGACGGCGGGCCATCATGATCGTACAATCGAGCGGAACGGTTGACCGTTCGAAGGAGTTCTTATGCTAGACAAGGAGCTGAGGCAAGGGTTGACCTTCGACGATGTGGTGTTGGTGCCGGCCAAGTCTCAGGTGTTGCCCAACGAGGTCGAGACTGAGACCTTCGTGTCGCGTCACATCAAGATCAATATTCCTCTGGTCAGCGCCGCCATGGATACCGTGACCGAATCACGGCTGGCCATCGCACTTGCCCGAGAAGGGGGCATCGGCGTGATTCACCGGGTCCTTTCACCGGCCGATCAGGCGATGGAAATCGACAAGGTCAAGAAGTCCGAAAGCGGCATGATTCTCGATCCCGTGACGATTTCGCCGGATCAGACGATCCGCGATGCACACAACCTCATGGCCAAATATCGAATCTCCGGCATTCCCGTCACCAAGGGGCGCAAGTTGGTCGGCATTCTCACCAATCGCGACCTGCGGTTTGAAAGCCGCATGGATCTGAAAGTATCCCAGGTCATGAAGCGGGAGAAACTGATTACGGCCCCGGAAGGTACCAGCTTGGAGAAGGCGCGGGAAATTCTCCATGAGCATCGCATCGAAAAGCTTCCGGTCGTGAACGACCAGTTTGAGATCAAGGGACTCATCACGATCAAGGACATTGAAAAACGCATCAAGTATCCGAACGCCTGCAAGGATGAGCACGGCCGATTGCGTGTGGGCGCGGCGGTGGGTGTCGGTCCGGATACCGAAGAGCGCGTCGCCTTGCTCAAGAAAGCCGGCGTGGATCTGATCGTCATCGATACCGCCCATGGCCATTCGCAAGCGGTATTGGATACCGTCAAGATGATCAAGAAGCGATACCCAACCATTGAATTGGTCGCCGGCAACATCGCGACGGCCGAAGCAGCGAAGGATTTATTGAAGGCGGGTGTTGATGCAGTGAAGGTGGGCGTCGGCCCCGGTTCCATTTGCACGACGCGCATCGTCTCAGGCGCGGGCATGCCTCAGTTAACGGCCATCGCGGATTGCGCCAAGGCGCTGAGGGGGACTGGTGTACCGGTCATCGCCGACGGAGGAATCAAGTTCTCAGGAGACATTACCAAGGCGTTGGCGGCCGGTGCGTCGTCGGTGATGCTCGGTGGGCTGTTCGCTGGGACGGAAGAGTCACCGGGCGAAACCGTCCTCTATCAAGCGAGAACCTACAAGGTCTATCGTGGCATGGGATCGATCGGCGCCATGGAGCGCGGAGGCGGAGATCGCTATGGGCAGGCGGGGCGTTCGACTCAGAAGCTGGTTCCAGAAGGAATCGAAGGGCGGGTGCCTTATAAAGGGCCGTTGGCCGCGGTGGTCTATCAATTGGTCGGCGGGCTCAAGTCTGGCATGGGCTATTGCGGATGCAGGACGATCGCCGATTTGCAGGAGCGTGCAACCTTCATTCGCCAGACGGTCGCGGGCCTCCGCGAGAGTCATGTGCACGATGTCATCATCACCAAAGAGGCGCCGAATTACCGGATGGATTGGGAATAGATGCTGAAGGGGTTAGGGGTAATAGGGGTAATAGGAGCAAAGGGGACCGACTCCTAACCTGCCATTCAGGTTTTCAACCTACTTCCTTGCCACTGACTTCTCACCCCTTACACCTCACGAGATTCCATGGAACTCTGGCACGATAGAATCCTGGTCCTCGACTTCGGGTCGCAATACACCCAGTTGATCGCTCGCCGGATTCGCGAAGCACAGGTCTATTCGCAGATTCTCCCCTGCACAGTTTCACTCGCGACGATTCTAGCCTACCGCCCGCAAGGCATCGTGCTGTCGGGTGGTCCCTCCAGCGTCTATGAGAAAAACGCGCCGATCATTGATAAAACATTGCTCGATCAAGGCATTCCCGTTCTGGGCATCTGTTACGGTATGCAGTTGATCACTCATCTGGCCGGTGGTGATGTAGCCAAGTCAGACCGTCGAGAGTACGGGCGGGCCGATCTGGTGATCGACGACGCCGGCGGTCTGTTCAAGGGGATCGGGAAGAACGGTTCCACGGTTGTGTGGATGTCGCATGGTGACCGAATCGAACGACTGCCACCCGGGTTTCGCGCCATCGCCCACACGGACAATTCGCCGATCGCGGCGATGAAGCGGGAGGATCCGAAGCACCGGATTTATTGTCTCCAATTCCATCCTGAAGTGGCCCATACGCTGGAAGGATCGGCGATTCTTCGCAATTTCGTCTTTGAAATTTGCGGTTGCAAACCGACCTGGACCATGCAGTCCTACGTCGAGACGGCCGTCAAACAAATCCGCGAACGGGTCGGACAGGATCGGGCGATCTGCGCACTGAGCGGCGGCGTGGATTCGTCGGTGGCCGCCGCGCTGACGCATCGAGCCGTCGGGGACCGGCTCACGTGCATCTTCGTGGACAACGGAGTATTGCGGGCCGGCGAACGTCGGCAGGTGGAGAAGACGTTCGCGACGCAATTGCACCTCAATCTCCGGATACTCGACCGGGCCGACCAGTTCCTGGCCGGCTTGAAGAACGTGACCGATCCGGAACGGAAGCGGAAAATCATCGGGCGGCTGTTCATCAAGAACTTCGAAGAGGAGTCCAAGAAGCTGACAGGGGTCAAGTTTCTTGTCCAAGGGACGCTCTATCCCGATGTGATCGAGAGTGTCAGTTTCAAAGGACCATCGGCGACGATCAAGACTCATCATAACGTCGGTGGACTGCCGGCGCGCATGAAACTGAAGCTGATCGAGCCGTTGCGGGAGCTCTTCAAAGACGAAGTGCGGGTGCTGGGCAAAGAATTGGGATTGCCGGATGAGATTATTTGGCGGCAGCCATTTCCGGGGCCCGGGTTGGCGATCCGAGTGTTGGGGGCGGTGACGCCGGAACGGTTGGCGATTCTTCGCGCGGCCGATGCCGTCGTCGATCAGGAAATTCGCGCGGCCGGTCTCTATCGAGACATCTGGCAGGCGTTCGCAGTGTTGTTGCCTGTCCGAACGGTCGGGGTTATGGGTGACCGGCGGACCTATGAGCACGTCATTGCGATTCGAGCCGTCACGAGCGTGGACGGGATGACCGCCGACTGGGCGAAGATTCCCAGTGAGGTGCTGGGCCGGATGTCGAATCGGATCATCAACGAAGTCAAGGGCGTTAACCGGGTGGTTTATGACATCAGCTCGAAGCCTCCCTCTACGATAGAATGGGAATGAAGCGTCAAGCGTCGACTGTCCGGCGTGAGGAGTGACGACCCTCTCGGTGGTCAATGATGAACAGGAGTGGCAGGATGGACGTGCGCCTTCAAAAACTCATTGCCGGGACAGGGCTTGCGTCCCGCCGCAAGGCGGAGCAACTGATCATGGCGGGACGGGTCACGGTCAACGGGCGAATTGTCACGGAGCTGGGGACGAAGGTCGATCCTTCGCGCGATCATGTCAAGGTGGATGGAAAACATCTCCGCGCCGTCCAGCCCTTCGTCTATCTCATGTTGAACAAGCCGAAACATGTTATATCCACGCTGGACGACCCTGGGGGCAGACCGACTGTGAAGGACTTGCTTCGCGGGGTATCGGTTCGTGTATTTCCGGTCGGCCGTCTCGATTTTGATAGCGAAGGTCTCATGCTTTTCACGAATAACGGGAAACTGGCACAGGCGTTGCTCCATCCTCGTTACGGAGTGACGAAGACGTATCGCATTAAAGTGAAAGGTGTGCTGACCGACAATGAGATCCGTCGGTTGGAAGAGGGGGTGCGGCTTGACGATGGGATGACCGCGCCGGCACAGGTGAAAAAAGTCGGGAAAGCGGAGCAGAATTCCTGGTTGGAGATCACGATTCGCGAGGGACGCAAGCATCAAGTCAAACGGATGTTGGACGCGGTCGGCCATCCGGTCATTCGGCTGACGAGGGTGAAAATGGGGCCGCTGTCATTAGGGCGGTTGGAGCCGGGCGAATTTCGGTTTTTGACCGATCGGGAAGCCAATGCGCTGCGGGCATTGGTCGAGGAACGGGTCGAGATGGTGGAGCGAGGAGGGGGAGCGCCTGCTCGTCCGAAACGGTCTGTTCGACGGGAGGGGTGGGCCCGTTCGAAGAAAACGAAAGTGGCGTGACGATGAAACTGCGGACACATATGTGCGGGGAGCTGACCAGGAAACAGGTCGGACAGTCGGTGGTGTTGAACGGCTGGGTTCAGCGGCGGCGGGACCACGGATCCGTGATGTTCGTCGATTTGCGTGATCGGACCGGTATCACCCAGGTCGTGTTCAATGCCGAGCACAACGCCGTTGCGCATAAAGCCGCCCATATGTTGCGCAGTGAGTGCGTCGTGTCGATTTCCGGCCAAGTCATGGCTCGTCCGGAAGAGTCCAGGAATCCGAATCTGCCGACCGGCGAGATCGAAGTGTTCGCGGACGAAGTGGAGATTCTGAACGAGGCCAAAACGCCGCCGTTCCTCATCGAAGACGAGGCCGAAGTGACGGAAGCGATTCGTCTCAAATATCGCTATCTCGATCTGCGCCGTCCCAAGATGCAACGGTTGTTGGCCTTGCGGCACGCCGTCGCTCAGGCCGCCCGTGGATTTCTCAACGCCAACGGCTTTCTTGAGGTTGAAACCCCCATCTTGACCAAAAGCACGCCGGAGGGGGCGCGGGACTATTTGGTGCCGAGCCGCGTGAACGCTGGGCAGTTTTTCGCTTTGCCGCAGTCGCCGCAGCTTTTTAAACAAATTCTGATGGTCGGTGGTGTTGATCGATACTATCAAATCGCCCGTTGCTTTCGGGATGAGGATCTCCGCAACGACCGGCAACCGGAGTTCACCCAGATCGACCTCGAAATGTCGTTCGTTGATCGCGAGCAGGTGATGGATCTCATGGAGCGGATGATCGTGACGGTCTTCCGAGAAGCGGGCGGCGTGCACTTGCCGACGCCGTTCCCTCGTCTGACTTATGCCGAGGCGGTGGGACGTTACGGCTCCGACAAGCCGGATCTGCGTTTCGACATGCCGCTTCACGATCTGACGGCGTTCGGTGCGGAAAGCCAATTCAAAGTTTTTAAGGAAGCGGCGGCGAAGGGAGGCATCGTCAAGGCGCTGATCGTGAAGGGCGGCGCCGCGCTGTCTCGGACGAGAATCGACGCCTTGGGAGAAACCGCCAAAAGTTTCGGCGCAAAGGGATTGGCCTGGCTCAAAGTGACGGGGGAGGGCCAGTTGGAATCGGTCATCGCCAAATTTCTCGATGCGCCGGCATTCAGAGCCGCGTTGCCGGAAGTTGAGGCTGGAGACTTGGTCTTGTTCGGTGCGGACAAGTCGGCCGTCGTGCACGACGTGCTGGGCCGAATCAGACTGCTGTTGGGAACGGAATTGCACCTGATTGATCAGACAGCCTGGAAGCCGCTCTGGGTCACTGAGTTTCCTCTGCTTGACTATTCGCCGGAAGAAAAACGGTACGTGTTCATGCACAATCCCTTTGCCGCGCCGATGGACGAAGACCTGGATTTTCTAGAGACCGATCCTCTGAAAGTCCGGGCGAAGGCTTACGATCTGGTACTCAATGGAAACGAAATCGGCGGCGGCAGCATCCGCAACCATCGGAGCGAGATCCAGCTCAAAATTCTTGACTGGCTCGGCATCGACAAGGAGCAGGCTCAGGACAAGTTCGGATTTTTACTGGAGGCGCTGGATTTCGGCGCGCCGCCCCACGGTGGGATCGCGTTCGGCCTCGATCGGTTGATCATGTTGCTCGGCGGCGCGGAGTCGATTCGCGACGTGATTGCATTTCCCAAGACGCAGCGCGCGCAATGCCCGCTGACCGACGCGCCGTCGGCTGTGAGCGCCGAACAATTGAAAGAACTGCGCATCAAGCTAGATCTGGTCGAGTAGTCTTCATGGCCGGCAACACGTTCGGCAGGCTCTTTACGGTCACCTCGTTCGGCGAAAGCCATGGACCGGCGATCGGTTGCGTGGTGGACGGATGCCCGCCGGGTTTGGAACTGTCCACAGCGGATATTCAGCGGGATCTCGACCGGCGGAAACCCGGCACATCGCGCCACGTCACGCAACGACAGGAATCGGATACGGTTGAAATCCTCTCGGGCACCTTTGAAGGAAAGACGACCGGCACGCCGATCGCGCTGTTGATCCGCAACGAAGACCAGCGGAGCAGGGACTATGGTCGTCTTGTTGATACGTTCAGGCCCGGGCACGCCGACTATACCTATTGGCAAAAGTACGGCATTCGTGACCATCGAGGGGGAGGCCGGGCTTCCGCGCGTGAAACCGCCGTCCGAGTCGCGGCTGGAGCCATCGCCAGAAAGTGGCTGACCGAGAATCATGGGGTCGTGATTCGTGGCTATCTCAGCCAATTGGGGCCGATTGAAGTACCGTTCCAGAGTTGGGACGAGGTCTGGGCCAATCCGTTCTTTGCCGCCAATGCTGAGGTCGTCGGCCAGCTTGAATCGTTTATGGATGAGCTGCGGAAGGCCGGCGATTCCGTCGGCGCCAAGATCACGGTCGTGGCCGAGCATGTGCCGGTCGGATGGGGGGCTCCGGTGTATGCCAAGCTGGATGCCGACTTGGCCGGGGCCATGATGAGCATCAACGCTGTGAAGGGGGTCGAAATCGGAGCTGGCTTTGCTTCTGTGAGGCAGCGGGGATCGGAACATAGCGACGAGCTGACGCCGGAAGGGTTTGTCACCAACCATGCCGGCGGTATCTTGGGCGGGATTTCGACGGGGCAGGACATTATCGTCACCATTGGGTTCAAACCGACGTCGAGCATTCGTATCCCCCGCCGGTCGATTGATAAACAGGGCCGGCCGGTGACGGTCGAAACGCAGGGCCGTCACGATCCCTGCGTGGGCATCCGCGCGACTCCGATCGCAGAAGCCATGATGGCCCTGGTGCTGATGGACCATGCACTTCTGCACCGGGCACAAAACGCCGATGTCACGACCACGACACCGAAAATCGCCGGATCGATCAAACGATCTGGCGGATAGTCCATCGGTTTTGGTAGGTTGCGTGACTACCTGGTGTAGTTTTTTGAATTGCGAACCTCAACCCGCTGTACTCCAGTGTACGAGGCCGGAGCGGATTGCTGTGCGATGGCGAAGTCCAATCGGTTTATGAACGTCACTCACACGGTCTTCATCTCCCAGCTCGATCCGACCGACCCTATGAAGATCTACAGCTTGTCGTGACGATCGACTCTACTGGGCACGATAGGGGATGGAGTCCCCCGGATAACCGCCACTGCCGTGGCTGATGACTCCTACGGGACGCTGGCCGTCAGCGTAGGACATGGTGGCCATGGCTGGTGACTGAACCACAGGGGGACTCTTATGGAAGACGCTTTTGGCATTGCCGCGCTTTGGCTTCTGCTTGCTCTCCTGTCCGCGATTCTCGCTTCGGCAGTTCGCATCTCCATCGCACTCGTTGAGATCTGTGTCGGAGTGACCGTGTCGGCTCTCCTTGGAATGGTCGATGCCGCCGATCTGCTCGCCGCGAACAGCGAGTGGCTTCGCTTCCTCGCGAGCGTGGGCGCGGTCCTCCTCACGTTCCTTGCGGGCGCCGAACTCGATCCCCAGGTCTTGCGCACCAAACTCAAAGAGGTGACGGTCGTCGGCTTCGTGGGATTCTTTGCGCCGTTCCTTGGCTGTGCGGCCTTGGCCTTTTGGGTGCTGGGATGGGATTCGAATGCAAGCTGGTTAGCCGGGATCGCGTTGTCAACCACATCCATGGCGGTGGTTTATGCCGTTATGCTGGAGACCGGCCTGAGCAAGACCGAGTACGGCAAAGGCATCTTAGGTGCCTGTTTCATCAACGATCTTGGAACCGTCATTGCCTTGGGGCTGATTTTTTCGCCCTTTACGTATAAGACGGTGGTGTTTATCACGGTGACCGGAGCACTCTTGGCTCTTCTTCCGCGTGTGACCGCATGGCTCACCCATTGGTATGGGTATCGAACTGCTGCGATCCGGACCAAATGGGTGATGTTCATCCTCTGTGGGCTTGGCGCCTTGGCCCTGTGGTCCGGCAGCGAGCCGGTCTTGCCCGCCTATATCGCCGGAATGGTGCTGGCCGGCAGTGCGGCGAAGGACGTGCATTGGATGCGGCGGCTCAGAACGCTCACAGTTGGCTTTCTGACTCCATTTTATTTTCTTCGTGCCGGCACCTTAGTCTCTCTACCGGCGTTGGTCTCGGCACCGTTCGTGTTTTTCGCTCTGTTGATCGGGAAGGTCGCCTCGAAAATTTTCGGACTCTATCCGTTTATCAGTGCCTTTCGGCGTGATCGCAACGAGCGGTGGTATTACACGTTGCTCATGTCCACAGGGTTGACCTTCGGGACGATCTCGGCTCTCTTTGGACTTTCGCATGGACTGGTGAGTCAAGAGCAATACTCCTTTCTGGTCGCCGCTGTGATTGCAAGCGCGGTCGTACCGACGGTCGTGGCAGGCGTGGCGTTTTTGCCAAAACACCTTCTCCTGGAGCACAGAGGGCATGATATTAGAGAGGGACTTAGTGAAGAAGGCTGACATGAGGCGACTACCTGAAAGCCAAGATTCCAGCATAACCAATCTTTGGCTCGATCCGTCACGACCGGTTATGATCTCCGATGATTGGGAGGGCATGTGCCATCCATAACAACCAGGTTTCCTTCGTATTGTGAAGAGTGAACTGATCGAAATTTACACAGATGGCGCGTGCAGTGGGAATCCCGGCCCCGGCGGATGGGGTGTTGTGTTGCGCGTCGACGGTGTCGAAAGGGAGTTGAGCGGCGGCGAGCCGACCACGACGAACAATCGCATGGAGCTGCTCGCGGTGATCGAGGCATTCCAGACGGTGACTGAGCCGGTCAAGGCGCGGGTCTATACCGATTCTCGCTACGTTCAAAAGGGAATCAGCGAGTGGATTCACGAGTGGAAACGACGGGGATGGAAAACGGCCGACAAGAAACCGGTTAAAAACGCAGACCTGTGGCGAAGGCTGGAGGCATTGGCGTCGATCCACGAGATCGAGTGGCATTGGATCAAGGGGCATCATGGTCATCGAGAGAACGAGCGGGCGGATGCGCTGGCTCGTGCTGGTCTTCAACGAGCTCGACGGGCCGGGAAATGGGCCAACAGTTCGCCCGCCATATCTGGGTCCCCTCTCATGGTCAAGGACAACAGAACGGAGGCCTGCCAGGCCGCTGGCTCCGTGATCGACATTCGGCATGCGACGGTCTATCGAGGCGAAACCTGTGTCTTTACCAATTTGTCCTTTGCCCTCCACGAGGGAGAACATGCCGTTGTGATAGGCCCGAACGGGTCTGGAAAGTCCACATTGCTCAAACTGTTGGCCGGAGAGGTTCATCCCGTACCGTTACCGGAAACATCGGTTCGCTTGTTCGGTGAGGATCGCCCCAACGTATGGGATGTGCGGAAGCGGATGGGAATGGTCTCTCATGATCTGCAGCGTGAGTACATGGTCAGTGCCAAAGGGATTGACGCGGTTCTCTCCGGATTCTATGCCAGCAACGATACGTACGATCACCAGCAGTTTAGCGACGCGCAGGTCTCGCGGGCTTGGACAGTGATGGCGGAGCTCGGTATTGCGTCATTAGCGAATCGTCGATTTGGGCATCTCTCGGCCGGCGAGCAGCGTCGGTGTCTGTTGGCTAGGGCCCTCGTGCATGATCCCCCTGTCCTCGTGTTTGATGAGCCGACCAGCGGCCTTGATCCCAAGGCCTGTTTTCAATATCTCGATCTCCTGCGTGTCCAAATCGCAAAAGGAAAGACCGTTCTGCTCGTGACGCACCATCTGCACGAAATCGCGCCAGAGATCGATCGCGCAATCTTTCTAAAGGAGGGGAAGATCCTCGCCGACGGTCCGAAGCGAACACTCCTCACCAGTGATCGGGTCAGCCGGCTCTTCGACCGGACGATCACTCTCGTTCAGGCCAACGGCTGGTATCAAGCGTTGCCTGGCTAAGGTCGAACCCCTTCGTTTCTAGGGTTGTCAGTCGCGCGCTTCTTGGCCGAACGTCTGGCTGAGCGATCGGCTCCATCTTCCGGACTTTCAAGGAGCAAAGGACAGGCTACAGATCTCGTCAAAGAGTTACACGTCTTTCATTCGGTAGCTCCTGCACGATCCACTCTGTCCGGCGTCATTGGAGATGACGCCTTCCTAGATTTGTGTCCTCAGCCTGCTTGCGCCAACCACATGGGCAGCCGAGCCGGTCACCGTCAATTTGCTGTTTACCGATCCAGAAACATACAAGATGCACGTCGCGCAGGCGGACGGGACAGGACGGAACTCCCGGAGGAGGCCCCTCATCGAGGAACGGAACACACTGGAGACCTGTAACCAGGTTTTCTCAATGGAAGATGAGACCGGGACTGTTGATGCGAGCTATGTGGTTCTCTGCTAGAAGGGGCTGGTCATGCTTAAAGACCGCGATCAGGTCATGATCAAAAGACACTTTTGGGGACGTTGGATATGAGATCGGTGAAGACATACTGAAGGAGCGGTCATCCATGTTGAGAGATTCTGAAGGAAGGTGGATTGGCAGAACTTTCCGAGGTCGAATCCCTTTTTCCGAAACCCGAAAGCGATGTCATTGCCGCCATTGGTCATGTGCAAGTCCTTTACCTTGGAGTGGTCATCAGAAAAACAACGTGACCTCGTATAAGGCCTGTATCCGCCCTCCAAGGCTGTCCGAACTGGACAGCTCAAAAGTAAAGTAGCGGCCAAACTCTGAGGAGCTTGTCAAGCAGTGGCCAAGAACATGTGGCTTGGAGCGGGGAGCATGAACGCCGCTGTACCCCCTGATAAGGGTATTGCTCTTGGACAAACTTAGAGCGGACGTGGGGAGGTCAAACAAGCGGACACCGCTCGAGCATGAGGGTGCTTCTGGCTCTGCTGGGTAGGAGACAAAGCTGGAAGGCCATTGTGACAGCTTAAGAAAAATGGACTGGCGAATTGGCTAAGCCGCTGGCGATCGCCGTCGCTTTCCTAATGTTGGAGCTGTTTGTATCCGGCATCGTGAAGATGATCCATGATCGTGAACATCAAGCCAATGAAGCGGGAGCAGAAACTGGTTGCTCTGTGGAACTTTCGAGAGCGCTCAACACAGTGTCGCTCCATTAACTGGTGACTTATGGTGCTGGACACCACGAAACGAAACCGAACACACTCATCTGCTGCACGCAGCTATTCGTTTGGAGCGCCGATGGCTGGCGGTGATAGAAAGATGGAGGCTCAGGCAAAGGCAGGTGATGAGTCTGTCGGGAAGAAGCTGTTCGAAGACTCTAATTGTAAAAGAGTTCCGAGAGAGCTGCGCTGTTCCAAGCAAGTTGCTGACGCGGCAAAGCTGTCTGAGGCAATGAGTGAAGTTCGTGAAGTGGAATACAGAGGTGCGCGCCGGAAAGAGTTCCGAGGGATATCCGCGCGAAAGTGAGATGCTCACGGGCCTCTACGAGCTGGCCCAGGGCTTGCGCGTGGATGTAGGGGGGTGAGTCGGGTGTACCAGAGGCGGCTGTGCTCTCACACCGAACTTGAAGCCGACGGCTCAAGGGCGAGATCGAATTCGACGAGGCCTACTTCGGGGCGGAAAGGAGAGTGCGGGGCTGGGTCTCTGGGAAAAACGTGGTGTTGGGCCATCTGGAGGGCGATGGACTGGTTGACCCAAGGTCGTTCAGGCGGTCACGGC
>JANDJL010000014.1 GCA_024330965.1 Nitrospira sp.
GCGGGCGGTCCGGGCGGGGTGCGTGGACATGTGGGAGCCCTTCGTGCAGAGCCTCCGGGAGCACCTGCCCCAGGCCCGGATCGTGTACGACAAGTTCCACGTCCTGCGCCACGTCAACGAAGCGCTCGATGAGACCTGCCGGGCCGAGTGCTTCCGCAAGGGCGGCGCGGCCCGCGGCCTGCTGCGAGGGGAGCGCTGGCTGCTGCGCCGCTGGGCGGACCTGGAGCACAGCGAATGCCGACTGCGCAAGGAGCTCCTGGCCCTGAACCGCCGGCTGGCCAAGGCCCACCTCCTGAAGGAGCAGCTGGCCCATCTCGGTTACTATACCGACGAAGGGGCGGCGCTTCCTGACGACCTGGCTGCGCGCCCTTCGATGGCAGCGCTTGCCGGCTTCCAGCAGGTGGCCCAGCTCCTCCTCCGGCATCTCGACGGCATCCTCGCCGACTGCCACGAGAAGGTGCCCTTCGGAGAGGTCGAGGCCATTAACGGGAACTTCCGAGCGATGCTCCGCCGCGGGCGCGGCTACCGGGACCGCGAGTACCTGCTCCTCAAGGTGCAAAAGGCCACCGCTGAACGCCGTCGTCTCCTGAGAGCCGCATGAATACTGAGCCCATTACAGATTCTGTGGCAGAGCGGAAGAAACGTGATCGGTGACCCTGCAACGACAGTTGGCATTCTGGGCGAAATGATCGAACGAACTGAAGCAGTGACAGGCAACCGCTAGGCCCCAGATGGAGCTGCCAAGGAACACGCCGCGAGAAAGTGTCAAGGGCTGTGGATTCGGGTGATCAAGTGGACTCCCTTCCCGAGTTCTTCTCCGATCATGCTCCCGTTCGTTCCACTGACTGTTCATTCTTGAAGACCATGCCCGCACGGATGAGCAGAAGCAGGTTGTGCGTACCGAGCCACCATGTTTTCTGCGCGGCCTCCAACAGCTTGAACGCCGTCGTCAGTTCCACCGTTCGCGAGCCAGCCTCCTTTGACGAACTGCTGCATGGCGGCCTCGCAACCCGTCCGGGGCTCCACCTCCATCATCTCGCGTAAGACGCGTTTGACGTAGGACTGAAGCCAGGAAGGAGATGTTATCGAGCACGTTGGCCACGCGATGTACCCATCAACGTTGCTCCCGCACCGTGACTACCCCCTGGGCACTCCCTTGCGCGCGCTCCCGCGTTCAAACTATCCTATCGCCATCATCGGCGTGCCGTTCTCCGGCCCGCCGGACGGGGGGTGTTCACCTGAAAAGGTCCGCCACCTACTCACCCTCGTTCCACAATTTCTGGCGATGTCTGGGATACTCTCTTCGTCGCCTTCATAAGCAGGCTAACAATCCATGGCTGATGGCTTCTCACCGGCCCCCCGACCGGCAACGTAATTCAGGCTCTTTCCGCCTGAAAAGGGGTTGCGAGAACGGTCTCCTCAACGGTTCGAAGAAAACCCCATTGCATTTCGACTTCCGTGTCAACAAGATGGCCAGCACTGAAACGGATGCTTTCCATGAACGAACAAACACAGAGAGAGTTGGTCATTCTGGGAACCGGCTACACCGGGCGAGCGGTATACAAAAAAGCGATCTCCCGCCGTTGGCTGACCTGGGCGACAAGTCGCGCCCCAACCACCCATCTCAACTTTGTCCCGCCGGAGCGCCGCATTCATTTCGACCTGAGCGACCGGACCACATGGTCCAATCTTCCCCACGATTGCGACCTCCTCTGGTGTTTTCCGGCCGAACCATTCGAACTCGTTCGAGAATTTGCCAGGGCAATAAACGTGGTGGCTGGCCGCTTGGTGGTCCTGGGAAGCACCTCGGCCTATCACACAGGACCATCAGGAGAGGATCCTCCACCCTGGATTGACGAGACGGCTCCCCTCGATCAAACCAAAGCTCGTGTACAGGGTGAGGAATTTTTAAGAACTACTTGTGGAGCCATTATTTTACGAGTAGCCGGCATCTATGGCCCAGGCCGAAATCCCCTCACCTGGATCAAAAGGGGGCGAGTCGGTCCTTCTCGCAAGTATGTGAACCTGATCCATGTGGATGATTTAGCAGAGGTTTGCCTAGCCACATTGACCTCTGGTGGGCGAGGAGAGATCTACAATGTAAGCGACGGAGTTCCCAGAACCTGGCAAGACATCTGCCATCTGGCACGTGAGCGCTTTGGCATTCACCCTGTAGGTGACGTTGACACTGACTCGGCCGGCAAACGTATCGATAACAGCAAGCTCCTCGCACTCTTGGCCCGTGCTGGCACCCCCCTTCTCTATACAGACCTGCGCCAGTCGCTGGACCACATCGTGGCAGTGGAAGCCTCTACCGAAGTAACACCATGACCGTCAAAGAAACAAAGAGGTTATTCGCCGCATGGGCAATCATCCCAGGAAGGAGACTCCCCGTCTTCTCGTAGATCCAGGCCCAGAGATAGCCGCTCCACAACACGCCGAGAAAGCCGATCATGCCATACCCATGGGCGGCGGCAAAGACAGCGGCACTGACCAACGCGCTAGAAGCAAACGACCACCGGCGGCGAAGGGTCGCGAACAGAAGCCCTCGAAAGGCGATTTCCTCAAAGATCGGCGCAAAGACGAGATACTCGAGCAGACTGACAGTCAATGCCGAGCCAGAACCCCAGGCGAGGGCAGGGTCGAACCATTCTGTCCAGTGATCGCTCGCTCCCACCAGCTCGAGCACTTGTCCGATCAGCCATTCACCCCAGAGTCCCGCCGCAATCACGGCCATGGTCGCGACACCCAGTTGGCGGTACCTGGCCGGTTCGACAGACAACCCGAACCCCTTCCATACATCGAGCCCTGCCGGTTTAAGAAGATGCACAGAGGCCAAAATCAACAAGGGAAGATTCGCCAAAGGAATCGCGAGAACCTCGACGGGCAAGGAATCGCCGGGCGGCTCCAAAAGAAACGCCATGGTGATGAGGGCGCCGAACGAGCCCCCTCGAAGCAACACGGCTGTCCCAACCTCGGTCGGCCAGGGGGGAGGCACACCGGAGCTGGCAACACGGATGAAATCCGGTTGGGATCTCCGCCGAAAGACCATCACGAGGGCATAGGAACCGAGCATCAGACAGATCAGCTCAAGCAACAAGAGGTCGGTCATCCGATCCTGCGACTCCCAATTCTGCGACTCCTCATGGAGGTGGGGGGCTCGAAGAGTGGCAAGGAACTGATCGTCGCCCAACCGTTGCGCCAACCTCGTCATCAGGGTTCGGTAAAACCACCCTCTCGGCAAGGTATCGGCCAAGGCCACTGCCACATCCGCACCCCATTGACCATTCACCGGCTCCATGCCGTTCAAACCATAGGCCGCCTCGATCGCTCGAGCATAGAGCGGCATCGGCTCTGGGAGTTCCTGCCACAATTGGATTTCAGCCAGGACCTCCTGCTCTCTTCCCTCCTCCGCCAGCAAAATGGCCAGCCGGACCCTCGAACCTGAATCGCCCCCGGCCTCGACCAATTCTCGATACCATTCAATCGCGAGCAGTCGTTGTTGGTCGCTGTCCCCCATCATCCATTCAACGAGCCATTGTTGCCAGAGAGGCCACCGTTCACGGTCCTCTTGGATCTCCATCATGCGCCCGACCACCAGCTCGAGGGCTAATTCAGGTTCCGCCACACGGTCAAGAGGCGGCGCGGTCGTAGAGGTCCAGAGTAAAGAGCCGAAGACCGAGAGCAGGAAGACCGCCGAGAGAAGGCTCACAGCACGAGAGAAGGGCGACGCAAACGGATTGTCACGAGGACGAAGCACCAGCGATGGTCCAATGGCCTCTCGTTTTTGAGGCCCCATAGTCTGGGTGAGGTCAGGTGTCATGGCCTCTCACTCTATCACGGCGGAACCACGGTCCCCCATCCCTCCAAATGGCTAGAGACCTCGCCGAAAGTAGCCGTGACGGCTCCCATGACCTGTGACATGGGAGGGCCATGGCCTCTCTAAATGAAGTGGGCTATACTGAGGCCCTTCCAGGCTACCTCGAAGGCCGAAAGCTGAAGACCAATGAGGCAAAAGGCGGCACGATACAAAGCCATCGCAATCGAACAAGTCCGTCTCATCGATGGGACTGGATCGGTCATCGATCGTGCCACGATTGTGATCCGTGGAACCACCATCGCATCCGTAGGTCCGAGCAGAACCGTAGTCGTTCCACCTGACATAACCCGCATCAAGGGACGGGGCCTCACAATCATACCGGGACTGATCGACTGCCACGTGCACCTCTGCCTGGGAGCAGAGCCGGACGTGGTGTCAACGCTCGAATCGGAGCAACCGGCCTACACCTTGCTCAAAGCCGCACGTCACGCGCGTGAGACCCTGGAAGCCGGCATCACCACGGTCCGTGACGTGGGCTCGCGGGACCACTTGATTTTTACGCTCAAACGAGCGATCGAAGCGGGCCTCCAGCCGGGCCCCCGTATCATTGGAGCCGGGCAAGTTCTCTGTATGATCGGCGGCCATGCCCGTTTTATCGGGCGGGAAGTCCAAGGAGCAGAACAGGTGCGTGACGCGGTGGCGGCTCAAGTCGCGGCCGGAGCTCAAGTCATCAAAGTGATCGCCTCGGGCGGGGTCCTGACTCCAGGCACCTCGCCCGATGAAGCTCAGATGACGGTCGAGGAGCTGCGAACGGCCGTCGAGGAGGCCAAACGGTTGGGGCGTCCCGTTGCAGCCCATGCCCATGGGGCCACTGGCATGGCCAATGCGATTCTCGCGGGCGCCCGTTCGATCGAACATGCGACCTTGCTAGACGATGAGACAGCCGACCTGTTTGAGCACCATGCGGTCTACATGGTTCCTACCCTCTCCGCCTTGGCCACCACCGCTGCCTGTCGGAGAGGCTGTGGCATTCCCGACAGTGCACTCGACAAGGCCAAGGCCATGACAAAACGTCACCACGCCAGTTTCAAACTGGCCCGTCGCCGAGGACTCTTGATCGCCATGGGGACTGACGCCGGCACTCCGTTCAATCACCATGGCGACAATGCACAGGAACTGGAACGGATGGTGGCGCTCGGCATGGCGCCGATGGAAGCCATCATAGCTTCGACATCGGGCGCGGCCCGTCTGATCGGTGCCGGGGATCGGATCGGTTCGCTGGCGCGAGGCATGGTCGCCGATCTCGTGGTGATCAACGGTGATCCGCTCGCCCATATCGATCATCTGCGTGATCGGAACCGAATGCTCGGCGTCATGCAGGCGGGGCGGTTTGTGGCAGGACCTTTGGCGCAGTAACCGCCTATTGCCGTTCGTACAACAACTCCAGCGCCGACGCGATGCCGTGCAACCGTCCCCTGCTCAACGCATCTTGAAGCCGATGGGACAACCGCCGGACTTCTCGTTCATCATCGCGGCCGGCCACTCCCTGGGATACCATCATTTCCGTTGCGACCTTGACGAGCCGCTCTGCTCGATCTCGCATGGCATCCGTCAGCAACTCGTTCATGATCTCGGCGGCTCGGCCCTGTACAATGGGCTCGACGAAGGAATCGTAGCCTTGGAATGACACCGTCCGCTCTCGAATACGCGCCAACTCCGTCTTGATACGGGGAAGGTCTCGCATCATGACGGCGAAGAGTTCCTTGCGCCCTTCCTCAAACAGCGTCCTTTCCATTTCTTCGAGGACGGCGCCAAGATCAACCGCCTCGGCACGGGGTTCGATTCCCCATGAAAGCCGGTCGTAACTCCGGCGTGTCTCCGGGTTGCCGACGATTTCATAGGCGGCGTTGATGCTTCTGATGATCTCCTCGGCTTCAAGACTGCCGGGGTTTCGGTCTGGGTGATGTTGGAGAACCAGCTTCCGGTAGGCTTTTTTGATGTCGTCGTCCGAGGCCTCGCGGGAGACGCCCAAAATCCGATAATAATCGACCCACGCCATAGCGCCGACTATACCACGCACCCGGAGTCGCTTCACCTTGACTTCCTCTTACCAGCGCCTCTAGCCTGCCCCGGACAGACCTGTGCTCACGACTTGGTCTCCGACCTTGCGAACTATCGTGTTCTCCGTGAAAGGAGTCTTTCTGTGAAGAAGGAATCGTGGTGGATCGGTGTCACGCCCTATCAATGGCTAGTGCTGTTCGTCGCCTGGCTCGGCTGGGTGTTCGACGCCATGGACGCCACGATCTACGCTATCGTGTTGCACCCAGCTCTGCACGATCTATTAACAACCGACGCTGGCCCTCCTTCCTCTGAACGAATCGGTTGGTACGGCGGCATCATCTTCTCGATTTTCCTGATTGGCTGGGCGATCGGCGGCATCACGTTCGGCATCCTGGCCGATCGATTCGGCCGCACCAAGGTTCTGATGGCTACCATTCTCATCTATGCCGTCTTTACCGGCGCCGCGGCCCTGTCTGAGACGTGGTGGCATCTGGCCTTGTTCCGTTTCCTCACGGCGCTTGGCATCGGCGGAGAATGGGCGGCCGGTGCTTCCATCGTGGCGGAGACTTGGCCGGAGGAGAAACGGGCTAAGGCGGCCGGTCTGTTACAGTCAGCCTGGGCGGTGGGATTTTTTCTCGCCGCCGGTTTAAACCTCTTGCTCAAGGGCTCGAGTTGGCGGACTCTTTTTTTGGTTGGCGTCCTCCCCGCCTGCGTCGCCTTATTCGTCCGATGGTGGGTCAAGGAGCCGGAACGATGGCACCTGGCCCACCATCGACAGGCTCTCCCCCTCTCCGCCATTTTTGAAGGCGACCTGCGACGTTCCACCGTAGTTGGCTCGACGTTGGCCTTTGTCGCCGTGTTTGGACTGTGGGGTGCAACCAATTGGGCGCCGGTGCTGGTGCGAGACATGCCGGAGGTCAAAATTCTGGAGCAGGCCGCCGCGTCCGCCCATGTGAGCTACGCGATCATGGCTCTCAATAGCGGTGCAGTCTTTGGGTATCTCAGCTTTGGCCCGTTGGCCGACCGGTTCGGACGGCGGCCAATTTTCGCGTTTATGTGCCTTGGAAGCCTGGTGATGCTCCCTGTGACCTATCTCTTTCCGGCCAGCTATACCGGTTTATTGTTCCTGCTCCCGATTCTTGGATTTTTCAACAACGGCATCTTCAGCGGATTCCCCATTTATCTCCCTGAACTCTATCCCACTCTCCTCCGAGCCACAGGGTCCGGCTTTTGTTTTAATGCCGGCCGAGTGCTGGCCTCCGTCTCACCGTTTCTCACCGGATGGCTTGTCGCTTCGTTAGGTTCCTTTGGACGGGCGGCCAGCACCATCGCCCTGATCTATTTGCTCGGTCTCGTGGTCCTGATCTTTGCACCGGAAACCAAGGGACGGCGGCTGCCCGAATAACCCTTGACTTGAACAGTCTCCGCATTATCTAGCGGCCATGAACAGCATACGGTCTCCACGGCTCCTGACCCATGATGAACGAAAGGCCGCGGAAGCGGCGTTCGCCGGTCTCCCCTGTGATCCTCGGTGGTCCGACTCAGCCAAACGGATCTATGAAGGGCTCGTTCAGGCGAGGTGGCTTTCGCCAAACACGCCAGCCGAAGCGTCACGGAAAGAGGAGACTGACCATTTCCAAGAGACGGAGGCAGGAAGGTCGTACGCCTCCCTCCCGACTGAAACACCGTTGCCGGAACTTTCCAACGAACCTTCTACCGTGGAGACGAACCCCATCACCGAGCCACAGTCCCTCGATTCGCCCCCTCAGGCCTCGGCCAATTACCGGCAGGCCATGGAGCTCGGCATAGAACTCGGATGGTTGATCGATGTCTCAGAAGAAGCACGAAAGCTTGGTTTCACCTTTCCGGTTACGGTAACAAGACCCCTCTGGGAATCCGGTATTGCGCCAGAGCATCTCTTGAAAGAAGAGGTGGTTCGTCGGCTGCGCGACGTCTTGATGGCGTTTCGACTCCGCTTGGTCGGCCACACGACGCTCGCACCGCTTTTGTATTTTCCGGCCATGTTGGCCTTCCCGCCAGAGGAAGTCCCTCAGCCCATCCTCTTGTCCGCTCTGATCCAAGCTGACGAGCAGCGCCGTCCACTCGCCACCTTGTTACTGCCCCATGAAGTTTCACTGACGGTTCTCTCATTAAACTGACTGGTCTCGCGAAAGTTTTGCCAGGCGCAAAACGAAGGCTCGTTCTTCCGCTTCACTGTTCACTTCCCCGTTCAATCGCGCGTCAAGTAAGCGGCTCAGGATTTCCTTAAACTGCGGGCCGGGCTTGAGTCCCATCTCCTGCAAATCCGTTCCCGAGAGCGCCGGTTTGACCTGCCGATAGGTCGTAAGGAAGGCCGACACCCGGCGTTTCACCAGATCGCCCTTGCTCTTTGCCATGAGGCCCAACAACGCCTCGTCGGAAAGGCCGGACAATAGTCGATAGATGTCCGCCGGTTTGAGAGTGGATGCCCGTTCCAACCGGCGCATGATGTCGCGGCAGCCGCTTCGGACCGACCGAAGCGTGGATGTCTCGGCTTCTGAAAAAGAGAATCGTTTGAGCACCTCGGCCACAGCCCGTTCCGGCAACATTTCCAACAGCCCTGTCATATAGACCAACCAAACGTCCATGTTACGATTCAAGTACAACAGCCGATACCAATCGATCACCTGTTCGATGGAGCTCAACAAGGTCCGCAACCGATCGGACCAACTCAATTTAGGATGGATGAATCGAAGCAAATCGAACTCCGCCCAGCGTCTGATGATCTGTTTCGGTTCCCGCTCGGACAACGACAGTTTCAGCTCTTCCAACAGTCTGTGACCGGACAGCCGGTCGAACAGGTTCATTTTGACGGCACCGGCGATCAGGGCGGCGGTATCGCGCCCCAAATGGAAGCCGAACCGGGCCTCGAACCGAATGGCGCGAAACACGCGCGTCGGGTCTTCGACGAAACTGAGCCCGTGCAGGACGCGGATGACCTTGTCATTCAAATCCCGTTGCCCGCCGTAGAAATCGAGCACGTCGCCGAACCCCTTGCCGTTTAAGCGTACCGCGAGCGCGTTGATGGTAAAGTCGCGGCGATAGAGATCTTTCTTGATAGAACTTTGCTCCACGGTGGGGAGTGCGGTGGGATATTCATAATACTCGGTTCGGGCCGTCGCCACATCGAGTCTGAATCCATCCGGCAGCACGATGATCGCCGTCCCGAACCGTTCGTGCGTCTTGACCCGAGCGCGCCATGTCTGCGCGAGCCGACGAGCGAAGGCAATGCCGTCTCCTTCAACAACAAGATCAAGGTCTAGATTTTCAATTCCCAACAGCAGATCCCGCACACAGCCGCCGACGACGAACAGCGACACGCCGCAGCGATCGGCCAGGTGTCCCGCTTCTTCCAGCAACGTCACCACGCGATGTGGCAAACGGCTCCGCAACAACGACGTGACGTTGCGGCGCGGTCGTCCGGTTTCGAGTTCGGTCTCGCCCGCTTTCATGGTCCTCATTCTGGCCGGCTTCAACACGTCGTCGTGCAATGTCCGCAAAAGGTCCGTTCGGGTAATGACGCCGACGATCTTGTCTCCTTGCAGAATCGGAACGAACCGCTGGTTGCGCTCGATCATGGCCGTTTCGACGTCGTGAAACGGCGTCTCCGGCTTGGCGGTATAGGCGTCGGTCTGCATGATCTCACGCACCGGCATGTTTCCAAGCCGATGGAACAGAGCCTTCTGAATCAATTCACGACTCACGATGCCGACGTAGCGGCCCTGTTCGTCTATAATGGGAAACACATTCAGCCCATAGGCCGTCATCCGCTCACCGGCCTCCGCGACGGCCACATCCACCTCGATCGTCTTGACGGGGCGGGTCATGACGTCCTGCGCGAGCAACGTCGGCCGATAGTGCGTCGTCAACAGACGAACCATCTTTTCTTTGACTTCCGCGAGCGTGGCGCGCTTGACCGTCGCGGCCGCCGCCACGGCGTGGCCGCCGCCGCCGAATTCCCGCGCGATCCATCCCACATCGATTTCAGGCCTCCGGCTCCTGCCGATGACCTCCACTCGATCATCCATCGTCACGGCCACGATCACGGCATCGACGCCCTGCAATTCCGCGAGCATGTGTACGACGCCGGCCGCTTCTCCCCGGCAACGATCGACGGTGCTCGTCGCCACCAAGACTTTGCGGCCTTCAAGGTAGTGCACTTCGCTGTGTTCCAACAAATCATTCAAGAGAGCAATGGCGTCTGGATCGAGCGGGCGGCGGAGCGTCTCCGTCACAACCGTCAGATCCGCACCGGAGGTAATAAGGAAGGCACCCGCTTCCAAATCTCGACCGGTCGTGGACGAGAACCCGAACGATCCGGTCTCTTCATACAGACCCAAGGCCATAACAGTCGCCTCAAACGGCGTAATCTCTATCTGACGTTGTCGAAGCTGCTCAACGAGAATCGTCGTCGTCGCCCCCACCGGTTCGATGACAGAGTGCGTGGAACGACCGACGCAGACCGACTCCGGCTTACAATGGTGGTCATAGACCACCACCTCCACGGCTTGGTTTTCGATGCAGGATTTGAGAGAACCGAGACGGGAAGGATCCTGGGTATCGACCAGAATCAGGCGGCTGACTTGATTGAGATCAAGGTCTTTGAGTTTGGTAAGGCCTAGATCGTGAACGGCCAGAAAGTTGCGCACCGTTTCTTGCGCCCCGGCCGGCAGAACCAGCTTGGCGCTCGGAAACAGTTTTCGCGCCGCCACCATGGAGGCCAGACCGTCAAAGTCGGCGTTGGCATGAGTGGCAATGACCTCCATGGCCGTATTCTAACATCAGTTCTGTTCGTGAAGGCTTGTTTTTCCGGCGGCTCCTTTGTTGTTGATCATCCGCAGGATCAGATGGTTTCACCCTTGCCAGCGGCTTGAGGTGACACGTCACCGCAGAGTGTTCGCTCCGTGCTCACGATAGAGACGGCTTCTTTTACTTTTATAGGACAAGCACCACCACCTTCGATGGTTGGATGGTCGGATTCTTTTTTTCGTTTCATGCTTCCCTATTACGGCTGTCTGGTAAATATGATATCGCCATAGTAGGCGATCGCTTGTTCGCTCGTGTTGTCGGTATCCGTCATGATGGCGACACCGTTGATCATTGGCGGTTCTTCTCCGAAGGCGTTCTTATAGTCTTCATGGATATTGCGCGATTCTTCTATCCATCGCCCGATATTCTTTGGACCGCTTTGCACGACGATCATCTTCACGAAATCTGTATAGGCGTTGTCGATGATCGTCCCGACCGGAGTCTTCGTTTCCCATATGTAGTTGATCGCCGCGATCGGAATGTCTCCGAATAACGCCCGGCCCGCCATGAATTTGAGCTTCTTGGCAACACTCACCTTACCGGGTTCATACTCGAACGTGATGTAGAGCCGCGCCGGATAGTCGTCTCCATCTTTTTTGGTGACGTCACTCTTTTGGATTATGTTTTCGACCTTCCACTTCCACCGGATGATCGGAAATTCTTTGGGGTCGATCCTCACCTCCTTGATCAAACCGGAGGCGGACGACTCACTCACGGCCTTCACGGCAACCTGTTCGCCGTCCCTGACCAGCTCATAGGTCGTCGGTTTGGGGATCTTTTTAAACGTCAGTGGCTTCCATCCCTCGGGTAAGCCGGACGCCTGATGCTGAGCGGAGAATCGAGCCACCTCGATGATCCGTTCGTCGCCCCCCCACGACAGCGCCACAAGCGAGGCGAGCCACAGGATGAGACAGACGACATGCCGCTGCTTCATCGCAAAAGGCTCTTTCTGATCATTCTTTCCTCATCCACGCAAATAGTTTGACAAGGAGCCGCTTCATTCCTTCCGTAAAATGGGCTTTGCGCCATAGATTGACGACCTTCTTGTTGACCTCGGCCTGGGTCGGATAGGGATGGATCGTCCCCGCAATGACCTTGGCTCCGCGACCGGCCTTCATCAAGACGGAAAATTCATTGATCATCTCGCCTGCGTGGGCCGCCACGATGGTCGCCCCCAGGATCTTATCTGTGCCTTTCTGGAGATGAATTCTGGCGAACCCTTCTTCTTCCCCATCAAGGATCGCCCGATCGACTTCGTCAAGCGCATAGGTGTAGGTTTCAACCTCGACCCCCTTGTCTTTCGCCTCCTGCTCATACAGGCCGACATGGGCGATCTCCGGATCTGTATAGGTGCACCAGGGCATCACTAACGAATCGATGTCGGCATACCCCAATCCGAATGGATGGGGAAACAAGGCGTTCTGAATCACGATCTGCGCCATCGCGTCGGCGGCATGGGTGAACTTGTAGCGGGAACAGACATCGCCAGCCGCGAAAATAGAAGGATTGGACGTTTGGAGCCGCCGATTCACATTGATTCCTTCAGGACCGTGATCCACACCGGCGGCGGCTAATCCCACCCCGTCCACGTTTGGCGTCCGCCCCGTCCCAACCAAAATTTGATCGACCGTCACATAGTGTCTCTGGCCGTGCGAAGTGAGCACAAGCCGCTTGCCAGCCCCCGTTTTTTCCACGGCCAAATCTTTGCCGCAACAGAGGATCTGCACACCATCCTTTTCCATTTGCCGGCGGACGATATCGGCCGCGTCCCGGTCCTCTCTTGGCAGGACACCATGAAGGGCTTCGATCAGATACACCTGACTGCCGAACCGAGCAAAAGCCTGGGCCATCTCGCATCCAATCGGTCCGGCCCCGATGATCCCTAGCCGTCTCGGTAATTCCCTTAGCGAGAACAGGGTTTCATTGGTGAGGTACCCCGCCTCCGCCAATCCCGGGACAGGTGGAATCGACGGACGGGTACCGGTGCAGATCGCAGCCTTGACAAAACGAATCATCCGGTCGCCGGCGGGCCCTTCAACCCGCAGCGAGTCGGCACTCGCAAAACGGCCGGCTCCGAGATAGACGTCCACACCGAGTGTCGCATAGCGGTATACAGAATCGTTACGGCTGATGCGCGCGCGCAGTTTTCTCATGCGCCCCATCGCGGTCCCAAAATCAAAAATCGCTCCCGGCGGAACCTGAATACCAAAGTCTTTGGCGCGATGGAGATCTGCCCAGACCCTCGCAGCGCGAAGAAGGCCCTTTGACGGCACACACCCGACGTTCAAACAGTCGCCACCCATGGCCCGCCGTTCGATCAAGGCCACTTTGGCGCCGAGCGTTGCCGCGACGATCGCCGTGATCAGGCCGGCCGTCCCCGCGCCAAGCACCGCGAGATTGTAGCGGCCGTCCGGTTGCGGATTGACCCAATCAGATGGGTGGACATTGGCGAGGAGCTGCTGATCATATTCGTCGCCCGGCAGGATAAAGAATCCCTCATTCAGGCTCATGATGTCCTCTTGCCGCCCGTCGGTCGTCGGCCGTCCTCCCGGACCATCTCTTATAGACGACCGGCGTCAACGCGAGAAGCCCCAGCAAGATGAACGCGCTGATGACCTGCGGAGAGGCGATCTCCTTGAGGGAATTGATCGAGCCAAGCTGCCGCCCCGCGTAGGCATAGACAAACGAGCCAGGAATGATCCCCAGCGCCGTGGCCGACACGTAGGTTCTCACGCTCATGCGAGTCAGCCCTGAAACAAGGTTGAGCACGAAAAAAGGAACGATGGGAATTAGCCGCAACGTCAACAGATAATTAAACGCGTGGCGAGCGATCCCCTCCTGCAGCGGACCCAACCAGGCGCCAAACCTCTGCTCGACCCACTCGCGCAATAAGTACCGTGCCGCGACAAACGCGATCGTCGCACCTGTCGTGGCGCCGATGTTAACGAACAAGGTTCCCCACACACTGCCGAAGAGAAACCCGCCGGCCAACGTCAGAATTACGGCGCCGGGAAGGGCAAGCCCAGCCACCACTACATAGATCAAGATAAACAAGGCAACCGAAACCGTGTACCGCTCTTCCGTAAAGGTAAGCAGACGATCACGGTGTTCTTTGAGAGATTCCAAAGAAAGGTAGCGACCTACGTCAAGATAATACAATGTGCCAATCGTGAGAACGATCAACAGAGCGAGTACGACCTTGCTTTTAGGAGAAGGAGCGACCGACTGAGTCATAAAATTTTCGCGCACCCGTGTAACGCGCTCGCCGTATCATGGGGGCATCCGGATTGACTGTCAACGTGTATTCACTCGATGGCCGATGTACGACGATCACGATCCGATCAAGATGATCTCCGTCAACCCGCCGCGGGACAGGATCGACAAAGACCAACGTACACGGTGAAGAAGAGGAACGGGAAGGCGAATGGGTTACTGCGAATGGATTACTGATTGGGGGCCCGTACCGCCGCGGCTGCTCCATCCAGCGCGGTTCCAAGCCGCTCCAACCAGGCACGTTGGGTTCTGCAAGGTCGCGAAGGTTCTCCGGCACTCTTAACGGGATAGTGCTGAGATGAGCAGGATTTGGGAGGCAGGTTGGTTTGTGAACTGATGGTGGATCCCGTGGATCCTTCCTGCGTCGCGCATCCTAGACTGAGTAAAAGAGGGAAGAGGGCAAGGGTGATCGGACGCATGGCATGATCTCCGGGATAAGGTAACGCCAACGGGTTCTCTATTGCTTCGGCGGATCCCGTTTACAGTTGACTGTCGAATCAAAACGGCATCATGGAACACCTCTGTTATCCAGGCCGTGAACACTCACTGTTGAGTCTAGCAGGATATCGCCGGTTGTCTACCAATCCCTCGTTTTCCGTCGATCGGGCCGCGTGAGCTTCCCGCCATAACAATTTCATGCGCTTGACCAGACTTGGCCGGGAAGCGACGAGACAGGCGATACAGCCCGGTCGAGAGAACCATGCAGCTCAAGGGCTGAACGTCAAATTGATGGGGAGACCCAACGCATTTGAAAAGAGGGGCACGAAACCGTCTCGTGGATCAGGAGACGCTGCTGTACGCCTCAACGCCGGCAACAGCCTCCTTCTTCACACATGAATCGGAACCTTCATGATCAAAGAAAAGCTTGCTTGCTCGGATCAGGGCCTGTGTGCACCATGTGGGGAAAACAAGCGCGCGGCGTAACGCATCATGCTCTCAAACTATGACGGGCATGGTGCACATGATGCGATGGAGCGTCACTAGGGTGAGAGTTGATGGGCTTCGGGATCGTCCCCCTGGTACCGTCATCAAAGAACGATCGTTCCCGGCAAGAAATCATTACTTTTTTATCCACCCATTCGGACCTTCAATATAGTGTCCAGGCTCTGTTTTTTCGATCGCCTTTTCCCCGGCCAATGATTCAACAACGCTTAACGTCGTCCCGTCACGACGGGCGATATTCTGATAGGCTTGCCGCCTCTTTTCGTTGATGTCCGTCACCAGTTCCCGGGCCTCTCGGTTTGTGGGATCAACAAGGCCTAAATATCCGTTCCTTCTCTCGCCAACCAACCCCTTTGCTTTTGCCTCTTCCAGAGAAAGGGCGAAAAGAGGATCGGAATAGATCAGACACCCCAGCAAGACACTCGACACAATCCATCGTATCCATCGGGCCATAGGATATCCCCAGCGCTAAAAGAGCCCGCTCTCTTTCGACAACACTTTGTCCAACTCCTTGTCCACTCTGACCCGAACCTCATGGTCGATCTTAACGTTTAAGTTGATGGTGATCGGTTTCTCAGGTGCCGCCACCTCAACGCGCGGGGTGCAGGCGACGCTAAAAACCAGCATCTCTCCCGCCCCCAGCAAACCTATCAATATGCAGACCGCACGACTTGGTATGGAACGTTTTTTAATGATCACGGCCGTTTAAACTTCCTTTCCACGGTCCGCTCAAGCTCCTCGACCACTCTGAGGCTTTTCAATAAAGATGGGATATGTTCTTGCACCGTCAGATTCAAGTTAATCGGCGGCACTGTCTTAAGATCCGGATTCTTCCCCTCCAATCGCGCGGTGAGCAGCAACATACCATTTTCGGCATAATCCACTCCGGTCCTGAGCACCGTGTAGTGAAAATTGCTCAACGCCTGAGCGACCAGATGGAGTTCGGCATTCGTCTCAGCGAGTGATTTCAAAGAATCCTCAGACGCAGCATAGCTAATGATTCCCCCTGAGGGCGACGCAATCAAGAGGCCGTCCTTGACCGTAACTCCCGACGGAGTGATCACAATCGGCAAGGTTCCATTCAACGTCCCCGTTCCCTTCAGGCCCCGATTGGGCTCAATACTCAAAATTTTGGCAAGATCCAGATCATGAAGAGAGAAGGTCATCTGATACTGAGAACGGGTTTGGTCCACGGTCCATCCGTCGCTCGTGATCGACCCACCGAACGCCTCGCACCTGACGGTCGACAATTCAAAAATCGGTGACGCATCAGCCAACCGCCATGTGCCTCCGATCCTCGCAGAACAATTGGTTATTTCGATACCCGATCGGATGGAGGCGACGGATACCTGAGCCGGTTCCACAGTGACGGCTGCGCTGGGGCCACCAGCCCGAATGGTCATAGTCGTAGTGGCGTTCTTAAACACAGAGTCCTCATACCGACCTGACAGTTTCTCCACCACTACCGTTCCCGTTCCCGACATCACTCGAAACTCTTCCCCCTGATTACCCCATCCGCCCACCCATAAAACGTCAAGCGTGGACGCTACCCGTCCTTCGACAACTTCAACAGGCCAGGGCATTTTTGTCACCAGATTGCTCAACCTGTGCTCCGCACCGTCGAAAGCAACGGGTCCGATGGTGGCATGGAGCATCCCTTCTCCTGTCGTCAGAGGTTGATCGATTTCCGCAAACACCAGGCGGTCTTGAAACGGAGCGTCAATATGAAGATCGGCCTTGATTCCCGCTTGATTAGCCAGAAATCGACCCTTCCAATCCGTCGGTTGTATTTTCCACGGCAGGAGATTTGGCGACACGCCTTGTAGCAAGAATTTCCCTTGCGTATGCCACGAACGCCCCGCCAATTCGGCCAGTTGCAACGTCAAGAGTCCCTGAGCCATGTGGACTTCTCGCCCCATGACCCTCAGCGACGGTATCTGAACTCCCATGGTCGCCGGCCCTCCGCTGCATCGAAGCACCGCCGTCTCACAGTGGAAGGGGAAAGAGTCCTGCCATTGAAACACGGCGTTCGGAATCAACACCGCTTCCCGTTCGATCCGCCTCACTTTCACGGAAGAGGACGAGAACATCGTCCCCTGCACTTTTCCGCGTTTGATCCTCAAGCTTCCCCGGATATCGGCCGAGACTTCATGGGCGAACAGTGTTTCGGCCACGGCTCGGGGGAAGGATCCCAAGACACGATATGTTCCTTCCAGGGTCGAAAGTGCTCCCCCTTTCCATTCGACATGGGACGCTTCCGCCTCCACGACGAACGATTCCGGTGCCCGCCCATATCTGACGCGCACAGGGCTGACCACGACCATCCGCACAGGCGATTCGGACCAATACACCACCCCGTGAAGCGGTTGCGAAAGCTCGATCCGTACGGGCTGGTTTCCGCGCGGAACGATATTCCGCAGCGTTTCAGGAAAGAAGGACGCTTGGCCATTGATCATCGCCGCAAGCGGCACGCCCGGCTCCAACGTCCATACCACCTCTTTTGCATCGCCCGTAAATGTGCCTTGATAGGCAATGCTGATATCGCTTGCGACCCCTTTGAGAGCCGGGAGGGTAATGGAGGCTGTGACGCCTCCCTCCAAACGGGTCCTAGGATCACGCCACAAGGTGGTCAGCGCCGTATCAGCCGCCGCCGTTCCCGCCCACTGAACGGTAACCCGTCCCGTCACTTTTCCCAAATCGGGACCGATCGGAACCAGCAACGCGATGAATGGGGCCAACTCGCGAACATTCACATCAAGCTGACCCGCAACTTGAATCTGCTCGCCACTCGAATGGGCCTGTGACTTCCATGAAATGATCGGAATAGTGTGAAGCCGCTGGGACACTAACTCGGCAGACCATGTACTGGCCGAGCTTCCTGAGACGGTCAACCCATAGGAAACGGTATTTTGTCCTTGAAATGACAGATGGCCATCCACTTCTCTATGCCGATACCGTATCAACCCGGAAATTGTCACTTTGCGAAGAGGGCCGGTCGCTTTTTCTCTAAAGACCGATACGCGATCCAAGCGCAATTCATCAAAGGGAAGAATCGGCAAGCGGTGCAACAGATCGTTGACGGTCAGAAAACTCCAGGGGAGTTCATCATCTTCTTCCGACTCCGTCACGTCGCCAGCCTCGTCGGCTGCTTGCCGATGCGTCGTCAGCACTTGAACGGCGACGTCGGGAAGAAAGATGCTATCAACATGTCCCCGAACAAGCTGCGGCAAACTGTACCGGATTTCAGCATCCGTGAGCGACACCAATAGTTTTTCTCCGCCCAAATTTTGTTGGAGTGACACAACGGGCACATGGATTCCTCCAAAGCCTGGGTAGCCCAGTTGGACGATGACGTGTTCATAGCCATACCGGGAAAGTCCGCGCGCCAAGAGATACGACGCACCGAGAGGAAGAAGCAGATAGAGCCCCGCAAGAATGATGAGTCCCCAAAACAACGGAAATTGATAGCGTTGTGCAAATGTCTCACCACTAAAAAAAGCCGGTCTCTTATTCATATTCATAGCGCCAAGTAAGCACGGCCATCGGTGGGGCCGTTTTACGCCGGCGTCATTTCATCGTTCCAGCCATCATTGTGCGATCAAACGAATCGAACAATCTGTCCGACTCTCCCTGATCGAACCTCTGTGACATCCGTCATCCTTGCCCACAGACGCCACTCGATGAGAACGACGACGTTAGTGAAGATGCGCCTACTGGCCGCAAGCTGAACTGCCCACGGCGGCGGCAACATTACGCGACGTGTGTTACAGCACGATGTGGCGCTGATGAGGAGCGCGGACACGCGACTGCGCGACGTCGGCTTGATGGTTTCAACCTCCGCGCCGAAGAAACACTGGATGAACCGCTGGTATCACAACGGTTTCGTCCGTTCAAGACGAAAATTCGACAACATGGCGACAGAAACGACACCGCCTCGCTGCCCTGCCTCAAGCCTCCCCGACGTCCCTCTCGTCGCCCACGCCGACCGAGATTTCTTCAAGAGAACACGCTTCTCCTTCAGAAAAGAAATGACCAGGGTTCCACACCAGAACCTTGGAACCAAGCGGAGCTGGAGCATGACGATTCCGCAAAGGTGATCACTCTGTTCTTTTCTCTTCCGTCTTTCTTCTTGCCCTCTTGTGTTTCCCGTTGCACTCCCGTAAGAACAAGGGAACAGACATCGGATATTTCCATCCTGTCATGGGTCTTTGAGGAACTTCTCAGATGAAAATGTTGCTGATCGTTTTTCGAGAAGTGATGGCGCCCCACGTGCACGCCCTGTTGAAAGAACACGGCATCACGGCGTTTACCGAACTGCACAACGTCGCAGGCACAGGAATGACCGGTCCCACTGTTCAATTTTCTCTCTCGGCCGACGCCAATCGTATGATCTTCGCGGCAGTCTCCGAACCAGTCGCCAACCGTCTCATTGACGGATTGACGACGTTCCGGGAGAAACACATGAGACGACAGAACGACAATCTTGTTCCGCTTCACGCCTTTATCCTCCCTTGCGAACAGGTGGTATAGGCGTCACCGATCATCACTCACGATCGAAACCGGTCCTCTCTTTTCAGCCCTCTTCCCGTCATCCTGCACGGCATTGTCCCATCCCTGTCGCGAAATCCATACAGAATGCTTCGCCGCGACAAAGACCATGATGCCGAATGCCTTTCGTTTTATCACGTCACATGACGATAGATCGCGATGGAACTCACGGCATATGACTTGCGAGTTCCATAGACGGAATTCGACGCCGACGACATTCGCGGCATAACACGAATCTCAACCAACTAGGGTGATCTATGTTTCCAACGCCGATTCATCCAAGAAGAACCAATTATCAAGTCGGTCGATTGGCTCCATCCAAAATGTGGATGCACCCGTTCTCCCTGACAGTGACAACCGTCTGCTCCTTCATGCTCTGGAGCGCCGTCTCACATGCAGCCACGTTGACATGGAGCGCAAATACCGAATCGGACCTCGCGGGCTATCGCGTCTATCAATGCACCCAACTGCCCTGCAGCCGAACAGCCGGCACAGCCTCACTTTTTGCCATCTTGGGGACGGTGACCCGTCTTGATATTGGAACACCGACAACGGTCCGGCACTATGTGGTAACAGCCTACGATCTCAATAATAACGAATCGAGTGAAAGCAACGTCGCCACCTACACTCCGCCGTCTTCTCCCCCTGCGCCGCCCGTCATCAGCGTTAATCCGACCAGCCTGTCCTTCACCGCGGTGCAAGGCAACGGCAATCCTTCTCCTCAGACACTCACCATCAGCAATGCAGGCGGAGGCACCCTAACCTGGTCATCCAGCGACAATGCAGCATGGTTGACGCATACGCCGCAATCAGGGACAGGCGGTGGCTCCATCACAGTGAGTGTCGCGACTGATTCTCTGGAGGCCGGCACTTATGCGGCGACTCTGACGCTGAGCGCGACGGGGGCTTCCAGCGTGACGGTGCCTGTAACTGTCACCGTGACTGCGCCTACAGTCGCTCGCCCTCCCAGGCCGTTGAATCTTCAGTTGCGATCGGTGGTGCCACGAGGCGCACGATAACCAACGAGCACCATGCTCGTCCTTATCGACACTCTCCCATCACTTAGAAGGTGGAGGAAGTTCAACGGCAAGGCGCTCACGAGCTGATCCTCCTTCCTCCCCTTCTTGGCCTACTGCTCTCGTTTCAATTCACAAACCACCTCGCTTCGCGTTAGAGTAGACCCTCATCGGAGATCTGAATCCATCTTAAAGGAAACATCGGCCGACCATGGCATACAGTCCGACCCGTTTCGAGCAATTCGCCAAACACGATCTGTGGAATTCGGACCTTTCCACATTACCGTTGCTGCAGCGAGCGGTCATGCATTCGCTTCGCCTCATCATCGCGGTGGCCCTTGAATTTCGCCCACGTCTGCTCGACGCTCGCGCGGCCGGGCTTGTGTTTACCACGCTCTTGTCGCTGGTTCCGTTTCTTGCCGTCACGTTTTCGGTCCTGAAAGCCTTCGGAGTGCATCATCAAATCGAGCCGGTGCTGGCCCAAGCACTCGAACCCCTCGGCCCCAAGAGCTTGGAGATTACCAGCCGCATCATCGACTTCGTTGATAACCTCAAAATCGGGGTATTAGGCACTGTCGGCGTGGCAAGCCTCATTTATACGAGTTACTCCCTCGTGGACAAGATCGAACAGGCCTTGAACGCCATATGGATGGTTCGCCAAGGACGTCCCTGGAATCGTAAATTCACGGATTATCTCAGCGTGGTCTTGGTGGGGCCCGTGCTGATCTTCACGGCCTTCGGTGTCTTGGCGTCTCTCCAGAGCCACACCGTGGTTCGATGGCTCATGGACCTAGAGCCCTTCGGCTCGCTGTTTTTATGGACCGCCGAGCTTGTTCCCTTTCTTGTGCTCTGGGGGGTCTTTACCTTCTTTTACAAGTTTATTCCCTATACCCGTGTTCGAGTGACGTCTGCCTTGGTGGGAGGGATCTCTGCGGCCATCCTGTGGGGCGTCGCCGGAGAAGTGTTTGCCAAATTCGTCGCCGCGTCCGCCAAATACAGCGCGATCTATTCCAGCTTTGCCGTACTGATTTTATTTCTCCTTTGGCTTTACACCGGCTGGATGATCATTCTCATCGGTGCTCAGTTCTCATTCTTTCATCAACATCCGACCGCGTACCTCTCTCGTCAACTCTGGCAACAAGGTACACCGGCATTTCGTGAGCGTATCACTTTGAATCTGTTGTTGACCCTGGCCTGCCAACACCTTCAAGGAACCCCTCCCCTCCGCATCCCTGACCTTGCGATCAAACTGAACCTGCCGGACGAACTGGTGGCCGAAGAATTGGAACGTTTGATCGAAGCGGACATGGTCGGTCTCGTCAAGGAACCGGAGGGCGTCAGTCTAATCAAGGCCCCCGAGTTGATTACGATCAAAGAAATTCTCGACATCGTCCGAGATGGCGGTCCCGGCGGAACAAGCGGGCACCTGCCTTCCAACGATCCACTCGAAACCCTCCTCCGACGACGCGATGAAGCGGTAGCCCAGTCGCTTGCGGGACAGACGTTGCGCTCGCTGGCCGAACAACGGATGTCTGCAGTCATGCCAGCCAAGAGCCAAACGACGACTTGCTGAGCTACCCCCATCCCTCTTTGTTTTTCTCTGTATCTCTCGCGATACGATGTGAGTGTTCTGGATACGTCATCCAGCCGGTTCTTTGCCGATTGGTGACGTTTTTCCGCTGCTTGGGCGATGGAACGAATCTAGCTAATTCCACCATGCCGGCAAAATAACAGATGATCTGAATCGCGGCGCACGGTCCAGATCGATCGATTCATCAACGGTCAGAGACCTCATTCATCACGATACAGGAGGAGTATTATGATGTCTCCCACTCATCTCTTCATGTTTTCGATGATCTTGATCTCGCTTTTCACGGTTCCACCATCAGTCAGCGCGGCGCCGGCGACGAAAGTCAAGCCGTCTGAGACCACGCCGGAGACAGAACGGCGCCAAATCGCAACCCTCATTGACATCAATTCAGCCACGCTTGCCGACTTGCGATCACTCCCCGGCGTTGGAACCGTCACCGCCGAAAAGATCGTGGCCGGTCGCCCCTATGCATCCATCGACGACTTGAAAGCTCGCAAAATCGTGTCGGTCAAAACGTATGACAAGATTCGTGACCGGGTTAGCGTCGCATCTTCCAAGGGCGCGCCCCATCGCGAGCGCGAGCAACCGGCTACGCCGAAGTCTGGTAACCACTGAGTCGCTATACGAGCCGGTCGGCGACTCCCCGTTGCGGGGGGTCGCCGACTGCTTCATACTGTAGGACATTCCTCTCCAACGACGTCTTCACGGGCAAAGCAACCACAAAACCGGGCAGGTGACCTTATCGACCTTTCCCTGTACAATAATTTTCGTCCTCAGCCTCTACAGTGATCACGGTCACACAACGGGAATTATCTCTTCAACTCTAGACGGAGACTCGCCGTCGGAGGAACAAAGCAATGAGCGCGTTCGGGACTGGCATCGCGGGACTGATCGGCGGAGTGGTGATCCTGATGAGTCTCTTTTCTTTTTCTCAAAAAAACTGGAAAGCGGGGTTCCTCTGGCTGCTTTCCGGACTTATTCTTATCGCTCTGTTGACGTTTCTTGACAGACCAGGTTCTCAGTGGTCGCAATCCAGAGATACGCAGGTGACCCGCGAATAACCATCACCCCTTATTGGAGAGAGAGAGGCGGAGGAGGCCACGTCCCATACAGGGGGCCGTCATTAGAATCTGGACAACGCCGGTGATCATGACGCACTTCGACCCAAGAGCTGGAGATGACGGATGGTTTCTTTCGTTCGACCGATCCGACGGACCGACTGTGGTCGCCGTGGAACGGCACGCCTCACAATATCGGCGCTGAGCCGTCATCCCGAAGCCCTTGGCATTCCGGCTGATTGCGCCAATCGATTCATACCGTTGTCTTCCGGAGGTTTCATTCATGGTTTCCATTCGTTCTGCTACCGAAAACGACTTTCCCTCGATCTTACACGTTCAACGGGCCGCATTTGGAGAATATGCCCGTATCTACCACGTGAGCGGATGGACGACCGAAACGATCGAACATCTTAAAGAAGATGCAAAAACCAAGCACATTGTGGTCATCGAATCGGAGGGAACGATCGTCGGATCCGTTCGCTTCTGGACAGTGGGCGGGGTGTGCGTCATCCGGCTGCTGTCCGTTGATCCTGCATCTCAGGGGCGAGGCCTCGGAAAACAACTGATGGGCGAAGTCGAGCGCAGAGCAACGGACGCCCACAAACTCTATGCCTGTACCATGCTTCGCACACCCAGAAACATTCATTTTTTCTTGAGCCTCGGGTATAAGGCCGAAGCCCTCCTCCCTGATCACTACGATCATCTTGATTTGATCTGTTTTGCGAAGTATCGACCGAACCAGAGGGAAATGTGAAAGAGCACGGTCTCGGCAACACGAAGCCGTCTCATACCATTCATACAATGGAGCCGCCTATGTCAGCCGCGTTGAAATTCCTCATGTTGGCGACGTCACTGGGCATTCTCTCGGGATGCGTTGACTCAACCAAGTCCCCTTATGTCGACGTTCATGACCTTGTCGTGCACATAAACGACGCCCGATCCCTCGCCGAGGCAGGAAGCGCCGACGACCAATACCGTCTCGGCGTGCGATACGAACGTTTCGCGCTCGACTATCAAGAAGCGGTTCGCTGGTATCGCATGGCCGCTCAAGGAGACCATCCGGATGCCATGTATCGCCTCTGCATCCTGTCGGACCGAGGGCTGGGTCTGCCTCAAGATCACCAAGAAGCAGTACGATGGTGTCGCCTTGCAGCCGATTCAGGGCAAGCAAGCGCCATGTTGATCATCGGCGGTTTTTTCGAACGGGGACGCGGCGTTCCCAAAGATCTGATGCAAGCCTATCACTGGTACAATCTGGCGGCCGCCCATGGTCTTGAGGAGGGAGCCACGCGACGAGACCGACTCGCCGGTGCCATGACGGTCACGCAGATCGCTCACGCGCAAGACCTGACCAGAAACTGGAAGCCGAAAATTCAGGCTCCATCAGAATAACGATCCGCCGACTCGGACTTCCGGAGAACAGAGCACAACCGGCTTCTTGACGATGTGAACAGGAGAGAGATCTCCATACCCCGCTTACCCAGGCATTCGGCGCTGACTTCCACCCCACAACCATGCCGTTCGGCCCGTCAAGCTTGATGACCCAACTACGGGCGAATCCGACTTCCCTCAGCCATCGTTGGCAGTCCCACCGGTCAAGCCGACCCCTCCGAAAATTTCAATCAACCTGTTCAGGCTCATCAACAAACCGAATACGTTCTTTCTCCACTCGTCATCAATCAGGGCATCATGAACGATCCAACCCTGCCGCCGGAAGAAACGGCCGAGTAAGCCTTGCGGAACACGATGAGTTTCTCGTTGAGACTCACGTTGTGAAGGACATGGCCTGTGATAACGACATGAATCTTCGGGAGGGGTCCTTGAAAAAATTCCCCGGATAGAAGTGCGATCAAGCGGCGAGTCCCTTCCCTGATGTACAACTCAAAGATCGGCTGAACACCTGGCAAGTCCATCCCGCCGCCCATCAAGTGTTTGTGGGCCGACGCCACCGCCACGACGCCTTGAGCGCAACCGAAATCAACAAACGTCTTTACTGCTTCCAGGAAAATTTCTGCGCGATGCCGCGGGCCGATCCGATGCTAAGAGCCGTCATGGCCTTGAGAAACGCTGCCAGCTTGGCCGGATTCAAGTACAGCATGTCGCAGAAATCTCAGCCGGACCAACCCTCATTCTTCGTCGTCCCGGTCCGAAGCACATTCGTCAAGCCTCCCCAAGATCCATAGAGGCAGACGTCGGCCATCTCCGACATCCCGCCGATGTACGATGGTTTGTTCCGGTCAAGAAAGAGAGCCGTCTCCGGCGTATTGCGATATCGTGATCCCGCGCGTTGATGTCGGCCAGAGACAATGCCGCTCGCCTCACGTTCATCACTGCTTGGGAGTATGAGAGAAAGCCGACGTCCGTTCTCTCAGCCACGGGGCATTCATCCCGTGCGACACCCTTCGGGAACCGGTAGGGCTACTGAGTTCTCCTCGCTATTCGACCGGCTCCTCGATCGGTCCTGCCCACTCGCCCTTTGCCAGCGACACTTCTTGATAGCCGCCGTCCGGCCACTGAAATTGTCCCACCGCGTCGACTTCCACGATGAAGGCATCGGCTTCATGCGCTTCTCCACGATACCAATACCAGCCAGGAACCGTCGGTTTAGCAGTCGTCCATCTCAACATCGTTCCCTCTGTTCCTTTCCCTCATCGCCGTCTTTTGTTACAGTCAGCCGGTGACGATAGACCCTACCATGATTTCCCTGCCGATAGAAGAGGCTCTTCCTTCTTTGCGGAACGCGTTGGGCCGAGGACCGGCCGCCCTTGTAGTCGCGCCACCTGGCGCTGGCAAGTCGACCCTCGTCCCATTGGCATTGCTCGACGAATCCTGGATGGCCGGTCAAAAACTCTTGATGCTCGAGCCGCGCCGCCTCGCCACGCGAGCCGTCGCGCAGCGCATGGCGTCGTTGTTGGGAGAGCAGGTGGGAGACACCGTCGGCTATCGCATGAGATTCGACACCCACGTCGGCCCCCGGACCCGCATTGAAGTGGTGACGGAAGGAGTGTTGACCCGTCTGCTTCAAGCGAGTCCTGACTTGCACGGCTACGGCGCCGTCTTGTTCGATGAATTCCACGAGCGCAGCCTTCAGGCCGACGTGGGGCTGGCGCTGACACTCGAGGCGCAACGTCTGTTCCGTCCCGACCTACGCATCGTGGTGATGTCGGCCACGATTGAGACAGGTCCCCTCCGCGAACTGCTCGGCAACGCCCCCACGATTCGATCCGAAGGAAAACTCTATCCGGTCGATACCCGTTACCTTGACTGTTCGATGACCGGGCCCTTCGACACAGTCGTGGCCCACACCATCCGACGCTCACTGGCTCACGAGCACGGCAGCCTGCTCGTCTTCCTACCTGGCATGGCAGACATCCGTCGAGTGGAACGCCGTCTTCTCGACTCAAACCTCAGTTCTGATATTTTCGTCGTGCCGCTGCACGGCGATTTGCCTCAATCGGCGCAGGATGCCGCAATCCGACCGGCTCCCCCCGGCAAGAGAAAAGTCGTGTTGGCCACGTCCATCGCCGAAACGAGTCTCACCATCGAGGGCATCCGAGTGGTCATCGACACCGGGTGGATGCGCGTCCCCCGTTTTGACCCCCGTACCGGTCTCACCAGGCTTGAGACGATTCGTGTCACGCAAGATTCCGCCGACCAGCGCCGTGGACGAGCCGGGAGGACGGAACCCGGTATTTGTTACAGACTCTGGACGGAACAAGAGCACCAACGACTCTCGCCACGTCGCCCGCCGGAGATATTGGAAGCCGATCTGGCCCCGCTCCTGCTCGATCTGGCACTCTGGGGCTCCGGTGATCCGTCGGAACTCTTGTGGTTGACCCCGCCCCCTCCTGGAGCCGTCTCTCAAGCCAAGGAATTGCTGAGCAGACTCGGCGCCCTGAACGCCAACGGACGCATCACCATACATGGCAAACGGATGGCCGAGCTTCCGCTCCACCCTCGTTTGTCGCACATGCTGATACGATCCGAACAGGTCGGCTGTATCGATCTGGCCTGCACACTGGCCGCGCTTCTCAGCGAGCGCGATGTCGTTCATGGTCCGAGCACTCGTGGACAAGCCGATCTCCGGCTTCGACTGGACGTCCTGCACGGATGCGGTTCCCATGCCGTTTCCGCCTCGATCGATCAGCGTGTCATTCGACACATACGACGGGTGGCTGACATGTTACGGAAACACCTAGGCGAGGGTTCCGGCCATGCCGACGTCGGAGTCGGGCTGAAGGATGAACGCGCGGTCGGGCTGTTGCTCGCGCTGGCCTATCCCGATCGTATCGCCCAACGACAGAGTGGCCCAACCGCCCACTACCTTCTTCCCAACGGTAGAGGTGCACGCTTCGTCCATCCCGACCCATTGGCTTCAGCGCCTTATCTTGTCATTGCTTCCCTCTCCGACGGATCTCCTTGGGCTTCCATCGAGCTAGCCGCGCCGATTGATCAAGCGGACATTGAATCACTCCTGCAAGACCAGATTACGGAGACTCAGACCGTCATCTGGAACGAGAGGGCACAAGCCGTCACGGCAACCAGGCAGCGGAAATTTGGAGCCCTTGTTCTGACCGAGCAGCGACTGCCCAACCCAGACCCTTCTCTCGTCACGGAGGCATTGATCGAGCGTTTGCAACAAGTCGGATTGTCATCTCTCGCCTGGACACCGGAACTGAAACAATGGCGGGCTCGCGTGCAATGGCTCAAGCGAATAGAAGGAAACGATTCCGCATGGCCCGACCTCTCGGACGAGACTCTTCTGCGTACGCTGGGGCGATGGCTGGGACCCTTTATTAACGGCTTTACGACGCTCGAACGGGTTCAGCGACTTGATCTCACGCTCCCCTTGCGGGCACTCCTGAGTTACGAACAGCAACGAGACCTTGACCGGCTGGCTCCCACACATCTGACCGTGCCAAGCGGATCGAAGGTTCGCATCGACTATGAGACCTCCGACTGCCCCATCCTGGCCGTTCAGATTCAAGAACTGTTCGGATGCAAGGAAACTCCTCGGATCGCCGGGGGAAAAATGCCGTTGATGATTCATCTCCTTTCCCCGGCCAAACGGCCGGTGCACATTACGCAAGACCTGGCGGGCTTTTGGGCCAGAGGCTACCAGGCAGTGCGAAAGGAACTGCGGGGCCGCTACCCCAAACACCATTGGCCGGATGACCCGCTCACGGCGACTCCAACGACCAAAACGAAGCGGCAAAGCCGGTCATAGGCAAGCGGCTGTTCGATAGGACGCACGACGACCCTGATCAACGATCAACCTCCTCTCTTTTCCGCCATTTTTTCACCCTTGTCACAATACATGACATGACACACATGCTCTCAAGACGAGCACCCTCCAGTTCGGTCTTTCATGCGTACATTCGAGAAACGTGAGCGACTCGACATACCAGGATCCCCGTTCAGCCCTACTGATTAGAAACACCATTCCCCCATAATCCTCGACAGAATAGGGCCATCTTTTTGTAGCCATGGACTTGACAGATACAAATCATCGCTCTGGGAGAGAAATTGAGGGTTTCGTCCTTCAAAAACGATCGTATCTGTGGATAAAAACATGAGCGGCTAATTGGAATGCTACGTCAGTCGCGGGGAAGACGTGCTGTCAAGTTATTTTTTGACAGAATGTAGATGATTTCTGAAAGGTTTTCATAAGACCACAATTAGTTGTGGTCTCTGGAGCAAGTTGCAGACGCCTAAAAAATAGGCAACTCGGTCAACGAAGCGCCGTTTATGCGGTTGTTGACTTCATCAAATTTGACTTATCCACAAGATTATCCACAAAAGATGGGGATGACGATCTCGAATGTAGTCTTCGCCACCAACCTCCAGCGAAACGACCGAAAATGACACACAAACTTTCCTCGTTCCCCCTTTCAATCCTCGCTCGCCCTTTACAAATTCCGGCCTCATTTCCAGCAGATCAGCCCCTTACCATCTGTCCAGGAGAAGGAATGAAGGGGCACAATTCCAGGGGTTGAGCATTGATTTCCGTCACACCGGAATATCTCTGGTGCCGTCGTAGGAGGCACGGGACTGGAAGGCGAATTTCACGATGTCGCCGTCTTTGACCAGTGAATCCTCCGTCCCAACCCGTTTGTTCATCGTAATCAGCGCTTCCCGACGGGCCAGGTAGGGAAGCAGCCCGCCCAGCCGGTCTTGATGGGTTTCAATCAGTTTTTTGATGGTGGTGGGACCGGACACCTCGACGTTAATCTCACTGGCCCCCACTGCCTCGCGCAGGGTGTGGCCAAGCACTATGATCGTCACCATCGGTAGAGTCACCCTCAGTTTTTCATCGTTCATTACCCATCGGCTCTCCCTGCACCTGGCTGCGATCCGCCTTGGGCTCGATCGCCCCGGCGGCTTGGTAGGCTTCTTGAAGAAGCTGCGCCACGTGTGTGACCTTCACTCGTCCACGCACACCGTTGGTGAGCTGAATCATGCAGGCTGGGCAACTGGTCGCCACCACGTTCGCGCCCGTCTGTTCGATCGCGTGGGCTTTCCTTGAAAAAATTCTTTGTGACGTGTCGTAGTCCTTGATCACATAAGTTCCCGCCCCGCCGGCACATCGGTCGGCATCCTCCATCTCGACAAATCGCGCACCTGGCAATGAAGCCAAGAGTTTCCTCGGCTCCTTCGTCACACCGGCGGCCCGCAAGTGACAGGACGAATGGTAGGTCACGGTCATCCCTGTTCCACCAGCAACAGCGCCCATGGGTGGTTGGAGACGGGACCGGGCGACAAACTCTGTGATATGCACCACTTTCTTCGCGAGATCCTCCGCCAACCGGCGGTCCTCTCCTCCTTGAGGAAAGAGAGACGGATAATCTTTCAGCATCAAAGTACAAGAGGCACAGCCAGTGACCACCGTGTCATAGGGAGCCAAGGACCGGAGGTTAAAACAGGCCCCCTCCCGGACCAGCTTCTCGTGGCCGTATGTGTGTATGGGCGTACCAGAACACCGTTGCGGTGGTAAGGCTGGCTCCACCCCGTGCTTGCGCAAGACGGCGATCACCGCATCGCCGACCCCATCGTCGAAATAATTAGCTGCGCAACCGTGAAAATAGGCGACGCTGGTCGGCAGAGCCGCACCAGCCTGTGGAATGAGAGACGCATACCGATCCCGCAACTGCCTGGTCGCCAATCGAGGTAAGATCAGGTCAGATGGGATTCTGGCGGTCGGCGCCAAGTGCTTGAGGATAGGTTTAGTCGCCCACTCCAACACCCGCCGAAACACTGGGCGATCCCAGAGTGACTGGGTCTTTCCCATCCATCGGAGCAGCCGATCGAACAGTGCACCACTGGCTTGTAAACGAAAGATCGAACCAGCCAGTTTGTTGGGCTGCTCAGCCCGCTTCTTCAAAATCAGATCTGAGACATCCACGCCGGCAGGACAGATCGTCCGGCAAGACTTGCAATTCAAGCAGGCTTCGACGACCCGTCTCGAGTTCAAATAACTGTAATCAGCAGCCGTGACAATTTCGAACCAGCCTCGGGCACTCATGTCCTCCGACTGAAACACATCATAGACAGGACAGGCCGAATTGCACTTGGCACAGGTCGCGCACGGTTTGGACAGTCTCGTGTAATCGATATGATCCGTGAACAGCCGGTCGCTGATCTTGATGCCGGGATTGAGGATCGTGTCCGGGTCAAAGGCCCGTTTCACCTGGACAAACAGCCCATAGAGTTCCTCGCCGAACATCTTCCGGACATATTCCGCCCTGACACGCCCATCTCCATGTTCGCCGCAAATCGACCCTCCAAATCGCGTGAGCACGGTTCCATGAATATCATGATACGCCTGAACCATCTTCTCAAAATCATTGGAATCATTGACATCGAGCAGCGGCACAATGTGGGCGTTCCCGTTTCCAATATGGCCAAAGATCGCCACAGGCACCTGCTGGCCCGCGAAGAATCCTTCGAGGTAGTGGATCAATTCACTGATCCGTTCAGCTCCCACCACCACATCGTCTACAAAGTTGATCGGCTTCTTTTTCGGATCGTATCGATATAGTGTGGGATAGAGGGCTTTTCGCGCACGCCAGAGCTGTTCGCGCCGTTCTGGCTCGAAGGCCGTCGCAATCGGCGCCGAGAGCCTAAATGGTCGGCAAACCCGAGCCATCCGGTCGGCTTGTTCCGAGAGTTCGCCATCGGAGGACTCAGCATCCAGTTCGATCAACAGCGTGGCAGCGGCGTCGGGCGGAATCCCATGAATGGATCGCCCGATCAGGTCAAGCGTATTGGCATCCATCACTTCGAGCGCGGAAGGTTGTAACTGGAGGAGCTGGGGGACCGCTTCTCCCACCTCTTCCAGCCGCCGAAAATGAATGAGCCCCGTCAACGTGGCTTTTGGTTTGGTGGTCAGTTGAATCGTGGCCTCGCTGATCACGCCCAATGTCCCCTCGCTCCCCACAAAGAGTTTTGGGAGGTCGAACACTCCTACCGCAAGACCGTCAGCCAAACCGAACAGGTTGTAGCCGCAACTGTTCTTGCTGACCGTGGGTTTCTTTGCACGAATCAGATCGGCATGTGTTTGAACGAGCGACAAGACCTCCCGAATCGGCGGCACCGCAGCCAACAGTGACATCAAGAGCTGATCACCCAATCGATACGGTCGTGCATCGAGCCAGACTCCGGAAGCCAAGCAGAGTCGGAGTCGATGGACATTGTCTTTGACCGATCCGTAACGCAACGTGTGGGGGCCGGCCGAATTATTGGCCAACATCCCACCCAATTTGCACATGTCGCCGCTGGATGGATCAGGGCCGAACAACAGACCTTGGCGAGCCAGTTGCTTGTTGAGTTCGGCCAGCACAATGCCTGGTTGGACCCTGGCCCATAGTTCCTCTCGATTGATCTCAAGCACGCGATTCATGCGTGACACATCGAGGATGATACCGGAGCCGATCGCCGACCCTGTCAGGTTGGTACCAGCCGCACGAGGGGTCAGTGGAATGCCGCGGGTGGCGGCATACGCTATTGTGGCGGCAATGTCCTCTTCTGATTCGACCAGGACGACGGCCTTGGGCTCGATGCGATAAATGCCAGCATCCACCGCATAGGCGGTGATCGTCGGGCGATCGTCCTTGACTTTGTCCGAACCGAGCTTGGCTCGCAAATCGGCAGCGATGGCGCGGGATCGTTCGGGGAGAATAAGTGTCGGAGAAGTCATCGTACTCATGGGGCATTCTAGCAGGGCGCGCAAAATATCCGCCAGCGGTGGATGGGTGCCTCAGGATGCCAAGGAAGTGCAAGCGCGAGGGCCCTCATGGGTTTTTGCCCTTCTGGCGCTCGCAGATGGGCATATCGACCAAGATGGTCCAGGTACCAAGGAAACTCAACAACGATCGGGGCGCAGAAGGGCCGAGGTATTTCAGATGACTCCCGCAACGAGCCTGACAGTCCGAGGCCCCAAAACCGGGAACCACTACGAGTCCGTGGAGCCCTCCGGCAACCTTGCACTCGGCTTCACTCAACCGGCGCACCCCGATCACCTGTGTCCCAGGTGCAGCCACGAGGTAATCAATATGCCAGTGGAGGTTCTTGCTCCGAGAGAGATGCCGGGACACTCTAGCCTCTAGATGGCGGCGAGCACTACCGGTATAGACATAATACCCGGCAGGAAAAGAAAAGGCGCCGAGCCGTCCAATCCGGAGACGCTGGGGAGCAGCCAACTGGATCAGCAGTTGATAGGTCTGTAAGTAGCTGTCCTCCAAGGCAACTCACCGGTCTGGCCTTTCAATCATACACCATGGGCGATCCAGGTTCCTCATGAGACTGGCATCAGGCAGGACTCTGGGACATTGCGCTCAGAGACCAGAATTCGGTCTCTGCTTGCCACGAACAAGTTATCGACTGCTCGCAGGATTCAACAGGCGCGATCTCTTTCGATCTTTCAGGGGCAAGGTCTCCTCTGGGACATCCCTGGTCCTGCTCGTTTCTTCAAAGCTCGACTGGGTCATGCGGTAAGAGCCTGGGATCGAGTGACCAGGTGGCACGAGACGCCGTGTGGAGCGGCTTCTTCTTGCCACCGACCATGTCGGCCCCCTCTTGAAATTCTCCACGTTTCACGTTACTTGAAAATGACTGTTAGGGCTTAGAAGTCTCAGCCCGATGGTGAGGAGGTGGATCGATGGAAATCGAGGGAACATTCACGGTCAAAAAACGGGATGATGGCCGATTTGATGTCAGTTTTGCGCCAAAAGAAGAAGGCAAAGCGCCGAAACGGTCACGAGGTTTTTCGAGCTACGACGGCATGCGGCGCTATCTCTTGGATATGGGAGTGAAATCGGACAAGATTCCTGCATTACCGGAACTACAGCCAGGGCGATCAGTGAGCATTAGCGACGTGAAGGTCGAGTCGTCACGTGTTGCGGCCTAGGATTCACAGGCTCACAGCCTCCTGATGAGAGATATGGTCAATGTCGATGCCATACGGCGCGACTGGATTGCCCGCGGGTTTAGCTGCGATGTCTGGACAGACCCGCCCGGTCAAGTATGGGAAAACTACTCCCATGAGGTGGACGAATTAGTCATGGTGCTGGACGGCGATGTGGAATTTGAGATTGGCGGCACACTTCATCGTCCTGCCATTGGCGAAGAACTCTTTATTCCAGCCAGAGCCCGGCACAGTGTTCGCAATCGGGGCACAACGACTTCACGTTGGCTTTATGGCTACAAACGCCTGTGACGGGCCCGAACTCTTCTTAAATCTTGTGTGGTGGATGGCAGTGAAACCGGTAGTGGGATAGCACCTGTGGGCTTGACCGGGTCTTCGGTGAACCCATTGGTGCACCCCCTGTCAGGTCCATGCCAAGCCTCAACAAAGACCAGGTGATCGTCAATGGCACCCCCAACAGTATATGTCACCCGCTTACTGCCAGCCCCCATCATGGACAGTCTCCGCCAACGGTACCACCTGGTGGCGGAGCCTGGCGAAGATGACATCCCAACGCCCGACGATCTCCGTGCCGGCTTTGCTGAAGCTGACGCGGTCATCTGCATGCTCAGTGACACGATCGACGCAGAACTCTTCAGTCATGCAAGAAAGCTCAAGATTGTTGCCAATTATGCCGTTGGATACAACAACATCGACCTCGCGGCCGCCAAAACTCGAGGCATCGTCGTCACCAATACTCCCGATGTTCTCACCGACGCCACAGCCGATCTCGCCTGGGCACTCCTGCTGGCCGTAGCACGCCGCGTGGTAGAGGGAGATCATCTGGTGCGGGTCGGCGCCTGGCGAGGCTGGGCCCCGACTCAACTGTTGGGAGCAGACATTGCCGGCAAGACGTTGGGCGTCATCGGGATGGGGAGGATCGGCCAAGCTGTCGCCCAGCGGGCCCAGGGCTTTCGGATGAAGGTTCTGTACGCGAGTCGCCGGTCGGTCTCCCCTCCTTTCGGCCTTTCGTGGGAACACTGCTCCATCGAGCAGGTCCTGGCCGAGGCCGACTTCGTCTCACTCCACGTCCCCTTGACCGAAGCGACACATCACATGATCGGCCCTCGTGAACTGAGTCTCATGAAACAGACGGCGATCCTCATCAACACCGCCCGCGGACCGGTCGTAGATGAAGAGGCGCTGGTATCGGCTCTCAAGGCCGGCACTATTGCTGGAGCTGGATTGGATGTTTACGAACGGGAGCCTGCCGTTCACCCTGATCTGATGAAGTTGCCAAACGTTGTGCTCCTGCCTCACTTGGGCTCGGCAACATGGGAGACCCGTCTGCGGATGGGAAGAATTTGTCTCGACAATATCGAAGCGGTGCTGAACGGCCGCCCCGCCCCCAACCGGATCGTCTAGTCTTCAGAGACACGGATTCCACCAGACAAGATTAGCCCTTTGCAAGATTAGCCCTTTGATAGACAATGTGTTAGGCAGCCGGTAGGTGGTTCTCACCTGCAGAGGTGATCCTGCGCTTGAGCGCTGCCAACCGTTCCGGTACGTCGTGGAACGAGGCAATGGCTTCAAACGTGGTCGTCGCCTTCTCCCACTGGGCATCCGCTTCGTACAACAGTGCCAATTCATACCGAATGGCTTGTGCTTTGGTGCCCCGGCAACGAGAGTCGGCCAACAGGGTTTCAAGTTCTCGAATGGCTTCCGCTAATCGACCTTCTTCCTTGAAACACAGGGCCGTCATGAGGCAGGCATCAAGGTAGTACTTGGTCGCCTGACGCGACACAGTAAATTCTTCCCTTGCTTCCGGATAGAGCCCCATGTTTTTGTAGGCGATCCCCAGCAGGAAATGCGCTTCATAATCGGGAACGCTCGATGGAGAGGGCAACGGCGAAGCGGCCGGAGTGGGGTGTTCAGTCCTATCACAGAGACCCCTGGGAGCGGTGAGAACGGTGTTTGTCGTGAAGTCGGTCCTTTCCGATTCATTCTTTGCGAAGAGATCCGATCGCGAACGTCGTGTCTCTTCGGCCGGACAGGCTCCGTTCACTCCCGCTCCACGGCTTTCTCCTCCTGATGAGGCCACTTGAACCGGAACGGAAGACGCTGGAACCGATTCAGACTGCAGCCCATCTGGTTTCTCTTCACTGACCGAGGATTTTTCGTTTTTTTCCGGCTTCTCTCCTAGAAGCCGGACTTCCCCATGACCGATCGCCGACTCTCCCTGGGCGGCCACGGAGTTCTGAGTCGGAACGGCCTCCCCTTGTATCTTCGCCGCAAGCCGCTCGACCAGCTCTGTATCCGGCGACAGCGATCTGACTTTTTCGAACAGTTCTTCGTGGTACCCCTCCATGCCCGGCTCGGGATGCGCCAGCAACAGCTCAATCGCCTTGGCATATTGCAGAGCCGCCGATGCGGGATCATGTTGCTCTTCGTACAATTCTCCATACAGTTCCAATAATGGCACGGAGTCGGGCTGCTGTGACAAAAACTCCGTAATAAGGGATTCCGCCAGACGGAAATCCTGCGCGCGCAAGGCTGCGCCGGCCAAAAAACGATATTCTCCCAGCGCCACTTGGAGATCCCCCCGTTGGAGATGAAGACGGGCCAGCAACTGGCAGACCTGTGGATTGCCCGGATCGCGCGAGAGCATTTGATTCAAAATGGCCTCGGCGCCGTCATATTGTCCTTCGTCCATCCTTCTGACGACCTCGGCCAGTTGGCCAAGCGGATCGGACGGTCGCAGCAGGACTTCCGTATCTTTCGACTGTTGCAACGTAATCAAACCAAATTTCCCGCCCTTGAAGCTCTCGAGGTATTGCGCCGCTTCGCTGTTCTGGGGATCGATATTGAGCACGGCCTGATAGGCCTCTTTTGCTTCTCCATGACGTCCCTGAGCGGAACGTTCCCGTGCCAATTGCAAATACACTCTCGTCGCTTCCTCCTGTTGATTGTCTTGAAGACAGAGCTCGGCGATACACTGCTGGGCGTTCAAGTTCGACGGATCAAGCTTTACAATTTTCCGGTAGAGTGCCAGCGCTTCTTTCGGTTTTCGCGCCTTGAGGAAGTGCTTGGCAGCCGTGAGATAATCCTGCACGGCACTGCTAACCAGGCCACGTTCCGCATTTAAATCTCCCAAATGCTGATGCACTTCGTATTTGGTCGGATCACACTTGAGGACCTTCTTATAGGCGGCGATCGCCTTGAGTGTGGCCCCTTCCTCTCTGAACGCTTCCGCTGCCTTGAGGAAGGAAGCAACCGCGTCGGCGATAGCGTTGTGCTTGAGGTGCAGATCTCCGATGGAATTATGAATGCTCCCGTCGTGCGGCGCTTCTGCGGCCAGCTTTTTCCATTCACCCACCGCATGCTCATACTGTCCACGCGACGCGAGCAGTTGGGCTTGTTGAAGCACTTTGCCGCGGTCCAATGGCAAGACGCACCTCCCCCTCAAGACTGTGAACACGCTAACAGTCCTAAGTGGTTTTGTCTAGAAAATGGGTAAAAACTGGATCGGGCGATCGAGCAGGCACGGTGGGCCCCTCTCCCGGAACGGAAGTGAGCCCACCGTGGCAAGCGGGAAAACCGACCGTTAGGAGGAGGCGATGGCCGACCTCAAGACATTAGCCGCTTGAGGTCCCTTTGCGCCTTGCACGATATCAAACTCGACGTTTTCGCCTTCTTTTAAGGTTTTGAATCCTTCTCCCTGCAAGGCCGAATAGTGGACAAACACATCTTCTCCGCTCTCAAGACGGATGAACCCAAATCCTTTCCGATCGTTGAACCACTTCACCGTTCCTTTCGTCTTCACGAAACGCCTCCTTTCCTTTAAGTATCCTCGGACACAGCCACACTCCCTGCCATAAGACCCTGTATGTGGAGAGAAAACAGAGGAGAGATGCTGACCTGGCCGGAAAGATCGACGGGCACCTGCCTACGCCTTGCATTGATGACGGAGCCCCATCTTGGGAGAAAAGTCGCGGTGCGGTGTAACATAGGGGATCATTCCTGTCAAGTAATTCTTTGGCCGATCTGATATTTCCACAATATTTACAAGGAGACGGATGTCACCTTATAGTGTTTTTCGAGGTTCGTCGTGACCCAATCCTAATCGTCCAAGCGCCTGTGCTGATAATCCTGTGATCCTGCGAACTCTGCTTGATCGTTATATTTTTACCGAACTGCTCATCCCGTTTGGCTTGAGTCTGGGAGCGCTCTGTTTTGTCATGTTAACCCGTGAGTTGTTGCGCTTGGTCGAGTTGCTGGTCTCGAAAGGAGTCGGGATTTGGGCGGTTCTGAAAGTCATCGCCGTGCTCTTGCCGTCCGGCCTGGTCTTGACACTGCCGATCGCGGGCTTGATCGCATCGATTACCGCCTTCGGCCGATTATCGTACGACAAAGAACTCGTTGCGATGCGGGCCGCGGGGCTCAGTCTTTTTCGTTTATCACAGCCCGTCGTCCTTTTTGCCGTGGCTGTTTTCGGCCTGACACTCTTTCTCTCGCAATGGGGGCAGCCTTGGAGTTCGCTCAATCTCAAGAAAGTGGCGCTGAATCTCCTCAAAGACCAGCTCGTGCTGGCCCTGGAACGGGGAACCTTCAACGAACCAATTCCGCACATGGTCATCTACGTGCCGGACTCTACCGACGGTGGACCTCGGAGCGGGATTTTCGTGTCGGACGCCCGATCTCCCAAGGACCCTCGTATTATCGTCGCAGAGGACTACCACGTGTTCCTGGATCAGGAGAACAACCAAGTGGCCCTTCGCTTGGTCAACGGCGTCATTCACAGCCGTCCGGATCGAGTCGATCAATATCGCCTCGTCTCTTTCACCCATTACGACATCAAACTGAGTCTGGCTCACAGCGCCTATTCCGCAGCCGAAGAGCGACCGACCTACGAGCAAATTATGACCATGATCCGTGAAGGGGGGACCAAGGATTCCACCGGCTTACGGCGCCTGATGGAGTACTACAAAGACCTGGCTTTCCCGGCCGCTTCGTTGGTGTTCTGCCTGCTCGGAGTGCCGCTTGGCATCGTTTCAAAACGATCGGGGCGCATCGGCGGATTCGCCGTCGGGGTGGTGGTCATCGTCGTGTTCTATCTGTTCAACATCGCCTTTGACTTTTTGGTCACCACGATGGTCATCAGCCCGTTCGCCGGCGCCTGGGGGCCCACCCTGATTTTTTTGCTGGCGACGATCCTTCTGTTTCTCCGGATGAGCCGACAATGACGATTCTCTTTCGATACGTGCTGCGAGAACACGTCAAAATCTTCCTCATGTGTTTTTCGGGACTGCTGGCCGTGTATATGGTGATCGACTTTTTCGAAAAAATCCGCCGCTTCCTCCGCTACGATTCCGGAGTGGCGCCATTGGTCATGTATTTCGCGCTCAAGATCCCGGCCATCTCGCTCCAAATCGCACCGTTCGCCGTGTTGGTCGCTACGCTGTTGACGATCGGTCTCCTCGCACGAAGCAATGAAATCACCGCGCTCCGGAGTTGCGGTGTCAGTCTGCTCTGGATAACCTCGCCGTTTCTCCTGTTCGCCGTTTTTCTCTCGCTCATCCTCCTGGCGTTTAGTTCCACGATCGTCCCGCTTGCATCCGAAAAGGCCGAAGAGATCCGTCTAATCCGCATCGAGAAAAGGCCGACTCCGTTGACGGTTCAAGCGACCCAGCCTTGGGTTCGTATCGGATCCGACACCCTGATGTCGATCAACACGGTCGACGTCGGCGGCCGTACACTTCGAGGAGTCCGGCTCTTTCATTTCGATCGAACGTTTCATCTCGACCGGATCATCGAAGCATCCGAGGCCCGGTTCACCGGAGAAGGATGGATTCTGCACGATGGAGTCCGCCGTCAGTTCGGACCGAACAACGCCGTGGACCTCGCTGCCTTTACGGAACAACCGGTCACAATCCCCCTTATTCCCGATGACTTCGCCACCTCGCTGACGGGCAACTCCGACTCGATGACGTTTCAACAGATCCGCGACTATGTCGCCAGATTCCAGCCGGAAGGCGTCTCGGTCGCTCGCTTGCTGACGGATTATTACGGCCGGATGGCGTTCCCCGTGGTGACGGTCGTTATGGTTCTGATTGGCATCGCGCTGGGGTTGCGCCGAAGCGGCGTTCGCGGGGGCGGCATGGCCGCCGGAATCGGCCAAGCCTTTGTAGTCGGATTCTGTTATTGGACGACTCAATCCATCGCCGTCGCCCTGGGACGCGGAGGCGCGCTGACGCCGCTGCTCGCCGGTTGGCTGGCAAACATCTTGTTCATCAGCTTCGGACTCTATCTCCTGCTCAAGGTCCGTCATTGAGCGATCGCCAATCTCTAGTTGACTGCTTTCCATTCTTCCGGTAAGTAAAGAGCGGCAGGAAGGAGATCGTCGCATGAAGTCGCGCGTCGTGATTACAGGGTTGGGGGTGGTATCGTCTATCGGCATCGGCGTCAGCGAATTTTGGAAAACCGCTTTGACTGGTCGCTCGGGCGTGTCCGCCATTTCCCCTTCCTCACTTGCCCCTTTCCCTTTCACCGAATATCGATCGCGAGTGGCCGGTCAGGTTCAGAATTTTTCACCGGAACAATATCTCCCCCCCAACCAAGGAAATCGGGTTGACCGATACGCCCAATTCGCCCTCGTGGCTGCCAAAGAGGCTCTTGCCGACGCCCATCTGGTCATGGCAAAGGAGCAACCACACCGTGTCGGAGTCATCGTTGGAGCCGGCATGGGCGGGATGGTGATGGGAGAGCGGGAAATCACCCAACTGTTCAAAACACAAAAGCCCAATCGCGTTCATCCGAATTTCATTCCGACCATTACGCTCAATTCCGCCTCGGGCATCGTGGCGATGGCTCACGGAGCAAAAGGGCCGAATCTCACCATCTCAACGGCGTGCTCGTCCAGCGCCCATGCGCTGGGGCAGGCGTTGCACTGCATTCGAACCGGCCAGGCCGACGTGGTGATCGCCGTCGGCGCGGACGCCAGCATCACTCCGCTGGTCTTTGCCGGCTTTTGTTCCTTACGCGCCTTGTCCAGCGAATTCAACGATACGCCGGAACGGGCCTCACGTCCGTTTGACAGGCGCCGAGACGGATTCGTGATGGGAGAGGGAGCCGGTGCCCTGATCGTGGAGTCGTTGGCACACGCTCGGAAACGAAAGGCGAGGATTTACGCCGAGCTTGCTGGCTACGCCGCCACCAGCGAAGCCTATCACATGGTCATTCCTCGAGAGGATGGCGAAGAAGTGGCCGTAACCATGAAACTGGCCTTGGACTCGGCAGGCCTGACTCCGACTGATGTGGATTATATCAATGCGCATGCGACCTCGACGGCCATCGGCGACGTTGTCGAGGTGAAGGCCATCAAGCGGCTGTTCAAGAACCGGGCGGATAAGATCGCCGTCAACGCTACGAAGTCGCTCATTGGCCATACCCTGGGGGCCGCTGGTGCGCTCGGCGCCATCGCTTCGGTGCTGGCCATTCACACCGGACAGATCCATCCCACAGCCAACTATGATGATCCTGATCCGGCCTGCCGTCTGGAGGGCATCAGCCGATTACCGCAAGAACGAAAAATCAGAGCCGCTCTCGTGAATTCGTTCGGGTTCGGAAGCAACAATGCCACGATCGTTCTGAAAAAGTTCGTCGCATGAGAGACGGGCCTTCTTTTTCACATACCGAATACAGTCTTCTTGCCGTGAGTCGTGGAGGCGTCGGTTCACACCAATGTCCGCCTGGAGACCGGAGGGGGACCGAAAATTAATGATCGATTATGCGCGTATCCCGCAATCAACTGCCGGGATCTTCACTTCCATAATGAAGGAGCATCCATAATGACCGAACTTGAGGTAACCTCTCAGATCATTCAGGCGCTTGCCACTTATCTGAAGCGAGACCCCTCCACTATTACCGAATCCCATCATCTCCGAGACGATCTCGGGCTCGATTCCGTAGCCATCATCGAGTTGCTCTTTGAGATCGAAGATCGATTTAAGATTCAAATTCCCGATCAAGACCTCCCTGGCTTGAGCACCGTAGGGTCCGTCGCCACCTACGTGCATCAACGGCTTACGACCGGCCAAACTTCGCCTTCCGCCGAAATAAAACCAGCCCCCGCTTCCAAGAAACCGACTGGTGCAGGAGGAAAACGGTCGGTGATCACCTCCAAGAAACCGGCCGCCGCCGGTCGAAAGCCGGCGACCGCTCTTAAAAAGCGGGCTGCCGCCCCCAAGAAGGTCACCGCCGCAAAGGATAAGAAAAGGTAAACGCCCTATGGCTCTTCCCCGGCTGTCAACACCCATCTCCCTTGCCGATATCCGCCAGGTCGTTGGAGGCACAATCCACGGTGACGAGGGAACGCAGATTTTTGAGCTTGCAAGCCTCGGTGATGCGACTCCTGAATCGTTATCGTTTATCGCCAGCGAAAAAGCGTTGAAGTCGACGCCGGAGGTTCGCGCGGCGGCCTTGCTCGTCCATCGTCACCTGCCTGATCTTGCCATTCCTCAAATCGTCGTCCCTCACCCCTTGATGGCCTTTGGTCAGGTCGCGCAGCGGTTCTTTGTTCGCCCCACTCCGCCTCGTGGTATTTCCCCAGACCTTGTTCGAGGGATCGACGTCACCATTGGACCGGACGCCTCTATTTGGCCGTTTGTCACCCTGGGAGACCGCGTCACCATCGGTGCGCGCGTGACCCTCTACCCCGGCGTGTTTGTGGGGTCGGACTCGACAATCGGAGACGACACCGTCTTGTATCCCAATGTCGTGGTGAGGGAGGGATGTTCCATCGGATCACGTGTGATCATTCACAGCGGAACCGTCATCGGCGCCGACGGCTTCGGTTACGTGCAGCATCAGGGACGCCATCATAAGATCCCGCAACTCGGAGGCGTCGTCATCGAAGACGACGTCGAGCTGGGCGCCAACGTGACGGTTGATCGGGCCACACTTGGGGTCACCCGCATCAGGCAAGGCACCAAAGTCGACAACCTGGTACAGATCGCCCACAACGTCACGGTAGGTGAACACTCCATCATCGTGGCACAGGTTGGAATCGCCGGAAGCACGACGATCGGGCACCACGTGATGATCGGGGGGCAGGCCGGTCTCTCGGACCACATTCAGATCGGTGATTACGTAATGATCGCCGCCAAGGCCGGAGTGAATCGGGACGTCGAGTCAAATCAGGTCGTGGGAGGCATACCGGCTTTGCCGCGCGAACGAGCCTTGCAGGTCCAAAAGGTCTTTTCTCACTTGCCGGAGCTGCACCAGCTTGTCAAAACCTTGGAGCAACGGGTCGCCAACCTAGAATCGAAGAAATCCTCAACACCGGCCAAACGTGGGGCAGCACGAGCCACGAACACTCGGCCTCTACGTTGATCATTTCTTGAGAATAATCCGTCGCCAGAGAAACAGTTTCACCCAGTAAAACCCGGCCCACGGCATCAGAAAAGCAGGGAGCGCTCCCACCTGACCGTGGACAATCGCAACCACGCTACTTCCGATCAGCACAGCGATACCGGCGACATACGCGACCGGCACCACCGTACGTCCAGGATAATCGATTGACTCCTGCGGCATCTCTTTTTTGACTTTTTTCTTTTGCCGACTTGTCACCAGTCTCATGCGAGCCGCAAACGTTTCAGGAAAATGGGTAAACAGATAACGGTGGTACAACGTCTGTCCCACTCCAAGGGCGATTCCCAACACGAACAGGCCGGAACTGAAGAAAAAAGTGGTCCAGGAATAGGTGTCCGACGCGATCAGTTGATAGGCCAATCCACCGATCGCACCCACCAGACAAAATAAACCCACCACGCCCGATGGGAGCAGGATGTACGCCTGCACATATTCTCGCGCTTGCTGCGCGACTTGATCAGGATGATGAATCGTAATGAGCTTGGGCACGGACGGAATTCCCTGCACGACCGAAATTCTGTACCGTGACGGGATTAGCACGATCTATGTGAAAACTGCAAGACAGCCGTGCAGGTGAAGAGGCTTTCCTCGCTTCCGCCCTCTTTGAGCGTTTTGCCGACTTTGGGGCAGATTTTTTTCGGATCTTGATGATCGTGAATCTGGATGAAGCTGGCGCACGGTTCGGTTGCTGATTCGGACCCGACATGATAAAACCCGGCCCCTGAAAGAATTCGACGGCTTGGCCGGTCAATCTCACCCCGCGCACTTCCGACGTCACGGTTTTTCACCGCAAGAAGTGCGTCACAGGCGAGTGATCGTTTGACGCTCTGTTCACTTCATACCGAGCAGGCTGCCGATCGCCGAACGTTCCGCCAACCTCTCTTCGGCCCAGGCATGAATGGCCTTCAGACATTCTTGCAGGCGTGACTCGACCGTTTTACCCCTCTGCGCCGTCACGACAACTCGTTGTTGCACGACGAGCGTAAGAAACCCGATCAAGCCATCAAAAAAAACGGACTGGGGCGCATTGGCCTGTTTCGCGGATGACAAAAGCCGTGTGAGTCGTCCAATACTTGCCCGTAACCGATCGGCAAACTGGTCAGACCACCGCTCCCCTCTCGTCAACGCCCCGACCACTTCGACGATAGCCGGAATCTGAGCCTGTGCGATCTCGATAAACTCGGCCTCTTTTCGCGACGACTCATCTAAAAGCTCTTTCAGGAACATCCCGCTGCATTCCTTACCCCCCGTTTTCTTCAGCGTCTCCACTCGATCGATCACAATCGGGAGAAGACGTGAACTCAGCGCAGTAGAACCGCACTGGCTCCCGTGCAATTGATGCAGCGCCGTCAAGAGGTCATCGATTTCGATCGTCGCCGAAGCATTTTTAGCAAAATTGAAACTGGAAGCATCGCCGGAAACCGCTTCCGCGGCGCGAGTGAGCGACGCGCGGATACGCCCAAGGCTTTTGCAGAGCGCAAGATAGTCACCGACACCTCGCTCAACGGCCGGGTCTTGAACCGATTCGATTAGGAGGATGGCGCTCGTACAGGCTTCGTTCACATCCGGAAAATCGGCCTTGGCCGCCGATTCACCTATCCTGGCAACTTCCGCTTTCATCGCCTGCGCAAGTATGCGATGACGGTCTTGATCGGGACCTTGCTGGAGCTCATCCAGATCCACGTGAACCCGATCAAGTCGTTCCTGCAGCTCCTGAATCAACACGTTGTCCCGTTTTTGTCGACACCCGGCCGTCGTTTCAATCGACGTCGGCCCCAGCCATTTGGAAAAACAAGTTCCACCGCAATTCGATTACTTGAATTCGATTACTTGGCCGACTCGCGCTCTCCAATTCCCTTGCTGAGTTCCAACGCCATGCTCGCAATGTCCCGAAGCTTCGCCCCTATTTCTTCCAAACGCCTGGTGGTGTTCATAGCTACCCATTCGGTCTCGGCGAGTTTTTGAGCGATCTCCGCGCTGCGTTCCCGCTCCGCCGAAAGCAACACTTTCAGTCCCTGTGTCTTGGTCGCTCTCGCCTCCAAATCAGCAAGGCGACGCTCATAGTCTTCCGTTTTCCTCCGTTCAGCCTCCAATTCAGATTCCACTTCCGTGAGCTTGGTCTTCATAGCCAAGAGAGCGGCTTCCGCTTCATGGTTTTTTCGTTCGAGATCCGCCACCTGTTCCCGTTCCCGTGCCAACATTGACTCCGCACTCTTCCCTCGAGCCACTTCTTGCTCCAATTCAGTCATCTGCTGCACCAGTTGAGCAGCCGACGCCTGTTCAGTGTGCAACGCCGCTTCCAATTGGGCGATGGTTTCCTCGGCCCGTTTTAGAGCCGCAGCTTCTCGGCGGGCCGTTGCGGCGGATTCCTGCGCTTCTCTCAAGAGCGTTTCCAGTTGAGGGATGCGGGACAATTCCCGCTCCAAGTCGTCCACTTTGGATTGCAACACATTCGCCCTGCGCCGTTCCTCTTCCAGCAACCGTTCCGCCTCCTGCGCCGCACGGACATCCCGTTCGAGTTCGCTAACGCGGTCGGCAAGACCTTCTGCTCTAGCTCGTTCCGCACAAAGAAGCGCTTCAACCTCTTTTAACCTGTCTGCCAGGACGGCCAACTCATGTTCGTCGCGGCTCTTTTCCCGCATCCCATCAGGCGGGAGTTGCCGATCCGCCTCTGATGGCAAAACCGAAACAGGAACATCGCTGTCCTGAAAAGAACTTTTTTCCTCAGATGACTCGTCAGTTGATTGAGTCGAACCGACTTCCGGCTCAGCCGACGGCGGGAGTACCTTTCTGGGACCCATCTCAACCAATTCCCGCACCTTGTCTTGTAAACAGGTGCCTTGAAACGGCTTCTTCAGCACACCATCAGCCTGACAGGATTGAGCTTGTTGAATCACTTCATCGTTGACAATCCCTGACATCAAAAGAACCGGTATCGCCGCCAACTGCGGATGGTCCCGAACATAGGTGCAGATTTCGTAGCCGCTTTTATCCGGCATAATGACATCACAGACGATCACATCCACCCCATCTTTTGCCAAATGGGCCAATGCTTCTTCGCCGTTCGCCGCGAGGACCACCTCAAACCCGGCTTCCATAAGAAGTCGCTCCGCCACCTTCCGCACCGCGATGCTGTCATCCACGACTAAAATCTTAGACATAGGCGATCCCTTCTTTTGCTTTCCTCATGGTACGAACGGCTCCCTCCGACGAGCGGCGGCCGGCGATTGATGAACTCGCTCTCATTGTCAGAAATGAACCGGCCTTCGTCAATTCTCGGGCGTATTTTCACTTGTCGCCTGTTGCGATGAATTCCCAGCGGCCGATGAATGCAGCTTGATTGCCGAACGTGGCCGACTGATTTGAAGCCGGTTCGGATCAATAACAAGAATAAGTCGTCCATCTTGATCAACGGCCGTTCCTACGAAGGACGATCGATCCAAGAGGTTCAGAGAATCCCACGTCCGAATAGTGAGATCCCGCCGTCCCAAAATCTCATCAACCATCAACCCCAGAACCCCCGTCGCCGTGTGAACGACGGCGATCGGCATCGATGTTCGTATCGGTTCCAATTCACCGTTCAGAATGTGCCGCAGCGACCGCACCTCGACCGCTCCTTCATCCAAACGAAGGAGCGTGCGTTCCTCAACACAAACCAGTGAGCCAGCCGACGGCACCACGACCGTTCGAACGTTCCAAAGCGGGATCGCGTATCGATCGGCTCCAAGACGGACGAGTAAGACTGTCGTTATCAGCGGCGTGAGGGGAAGATGCAGGACGAAGGTCGTTCCGACGTTTGGATATGACTCTATTTCGACATGCCCCCCTATTTCTTCCACCGTTCGTTTGACCGCATCAAGTCCCACCCCGCGCCCGGCGAGATGACTCGTCTTTTCGGCGGTCGAGAACCCAGGAGCAAAGATGCACTGAAGGATCTCCCGCTCGGAGAGGGACGAGAGAGACTCAGGTCGAATCAATCCCGTTATCAGGGCTTTTTGACGGACGGCGTCCCGGTCCACTCCCCCGCCGTCGTCTTTGACCTTGATAGCGAGAGAGCGTCCTCTCCGTTCAATGTGCACGGAGATCGTTCCGACTTCGGGTTTGCCCCGCGCGATTCGTTCGGACGGAGATTCGATTCCGTGGCAGACGGCGTTCCGGATCAAATGAGTCAACGCTTCATCGATACGTCCGAGGATCGACGCATCAACCTCCGTCTGCTCTCCCGACAACACCAGCGACACCCGTTTCCCCAATTCGTCGGAGACCTCGCGCACCGCGCGCCGAAACCGTGAGAGAACCGGGCCGATCGGCACAAGGCTGACTTCAGCGATTTCTCCTCTTAACGCCCCTGTCGCCCGCTGTGCCGCCTCCAGCTCCACATGGGCGTTTAGAAGCACTCCGCGCAATTGTGCCACGATATCGGCCGTTGCGGCGTTCATCGAACGACTGCGCCAAGCCAAGCCGTCCGGATTGTCTTTACGTTCACGTTCGTAGTCGCTCGAATCGTCGGATTCGAGACAGGCACGCATCGATAATCGCTCGTCCGAACAAGTTAACATCGAGCGAAAACTGCTTGCCCCCGATTCGATCAACTCGCCCCTCTGAATCTTTCCTCCAGACGTTCGATCGGCGAGTCCTTCCAGCCGCCTCAGTTGCTGATCCAACCGACCCCATCCGATCATGAGTTCATCGACCAGATTCATCAGTCGATCAAATCGAGCAGAGTCGACGCGGATGATTTTGGGCTTCTCGTTCTTTCCGGTGCCGCTCCGTCCCCGCGTCTGTGCTCGATCGCCGACAGGGTCTTCGGCCTTCTTCAATAGGCTTGGTGTTTCGATAAAATTGCGCTTCAGCACCTGATCAAGGGCACAATCTTGATCGACGCATTGTAGTTCCGATGCGACGTTGTGAAACCGCCTTTTTGTCTCCTCAAGCTCACTCGGATTTCTCCGACTCAACGCGCGAATCACATTGATCGCGCGAAGCAGGACCCCGACCTGTTCGGACATTGCACACCGACGGCCGGCCCTGACCGCCTCCAGGAAATCCTCAAGACGGTGGACAAGATCGCCGATCGCTTGGAAACCGACCGTATAGGCGGAACCTTTGAGGGTATGGGCTGTTCTGAAAAGACGGTCGATCAGTTCCCGGTCATCGGTATCCTCGCCTAATCGGAGGAGCCCGTCTTCCAGTTCTCTCAAATGCTCCTCAACCTCGAATGAGAAGTACGAGGCTTCTTCCTCTTTCAACGCGGGGAGAAAGTAACGGTCCTGAAGACTCGGATCAGTGTCGGCCCCGTAAATCGCCGACGGCGCACCTTCGTGAGAACAGCCCGCCGTCACCTTGTCCTTTACTGGATTCGTTCTGGTCGACGCTTGGACCGAAGTCCCATTCACCGACGAATTCAGTAAGTCGTTCAAGAAATCTTCGGAAGAAACCAGACGGTCTTCGATCACCTTCCGATCCTCCGCCTCTCCCTTCCGAATTGCTTGAACAAGCGTCTCCATGCCTTGCACAAGTTTCCTCATCACAAGACCATCTTGAACCCGTGCCTGATCGGAAACCGTCGCCGTTTTTTCACAGAGTGCCTCCAGCCGCTCGCAAAGACGGACGACTCCACTATATCCGTACAGAGCAGCAGTTCTTCTGATCTGATGCACCGCGACGACGCAAGCATGAATCCGCTGAGGAGTAAGCTCGCTCTCACCGTATGGAGTCAGCACCTTGGTCAGAATCTGTAGGGCATCGGAGACTTCTTCGACGAACACGCCGACGGGATTCCTCCGTTCTATTTCTGACCCCATCGGCTCACTCACGCCGTTCACGACTCTCACCTTTGACACCGGCGCTCATCAGGCCAGCCTAAATCGAGAGACGGACGCCGTCACGCTTTCCGCCGACTTCTCCACATCTTCCACCGCAGCCCGTGTTCTGTCCATTGCGAGTTGCGCGGCTTTGGCCTCCTCGATCACATCGTTGACGAACCGCCCCACGGCATCGATCGAAGACGCTTGCTCCGCAACAGCCGCAGCAATAGTTCTGGCAACATCGAGAGATCGTTGTGCGAACGCTGAAATGTGGAGGAACCCGTCCTTCGTTTGAGTGACGAAAGGTCTCGCGGTTGCTATCAATTCCATCTCCCGTTCCATGGCGGCGACAACGTTTCGTGCCTCGTTTTGTAGGGCTTTCGCCAAATCCGCGACGCCTCGTGCAGCCCGCATTGAGCTTTGCGCCAGCGTTTGCACTTGATCGGACACGACGGTAAAACGGTCTCCGGCCTCTCCCGCACCGATGGCATCGATGGCTGCGTTCAACGCAAGAAGATTCGTCCGCTCAGCCATCTCTTGAATGGTCGACGCCAAACGCCCGATGCCCGCCCCACAATCCTCAAGCGTCTTAAGCTGCGCCATCGCGCGCCGGACGAAATCGCGAATGCCTTCCAAGCTTTGCGATGGATCTCCCTCAGCAATTTTCGCCTCCTCCGCAACTGCAAGCGCTTCTCGTGCCGATTCAGACGAGGTTCTCGCGATTTCAGAAACCCGGCGCACGGAAATCACCAACTGCTCGACCGTCTCAAGCGCCTTGAGAGCCTCCTCGCTTTGATGCCCGGCTGCTCCTGACATCCGATTGCCATAGTCCCGCAGAATACCCACCGCTTGTGATACACGCTCCGCGGATTCGCGAACGTGCAGCAGCAGTTGTGAAAACCTTTGAGTCATGAGATTAAATTCTTGCACGACGTCGCCCACGACGTCGGCCGTGACCTCGCCTCGTTTGGTCAAATCTCCCTTCACAACCTCCGACATCAACGTTTGGAACCGCTTCAGCCGTTTCTGTAGCCGATCCCGCTCTTCTTCCGCCGACATAAACGACGCCGTCCGCTCCAGCAGGATATTGAGCGTCTTGGCCAAACGGCCCAGCTCATCATGCCCTTCCGATCGAGCGCGGGCCTGGAGATTCCCCGCAACGGCTTGCCCGACGACATCGGCCATGCGCCCGATGTTTCGTGAGACATGGCGGGCGAATAGATATCCGGCGCCGCTTCCCAGAAAGAGAGCGCACGCCCATCCGATCAACAGCGAGTCGGCATAATCATCCGCCTCCGCCCGTATTTTCTCATTCGCTTCTCTCGCCGATTCTCGAATCTTGATCATCAACTCATGAATTTGTACGGTGACTTTGCGCTGCTTCGCCGCGACCTCCCCGGAGATCGCCAACAGGCCGATCTCTTTCACGGCCTGTCTCTGATCATCTTCCAAGGATTCGTTGAAACTGTCAGCGAGAGTCCTGATCGCCCCTTCAGCCGCAACGAAATATTCATTGAGGGACTGGCGGAGCACGGCTATACGTTTGCTGTCTTCGGCTCCTGAACCAGACTCTCTGCTTACCTCCGCTTCATAGGCGTCAAACGGCGCAAACGTTTGCCGCTTTAACTCGCCCAGCTTGCCAACGGCATCATCAAAGTCCGCCTTGTTATGATGCCGGCCCAGGCCGGGCAACACGCTTTGGTACAAAGCCAAATTGTTGCCGCTCATCGAAATCTGCGAGAGAACCGAAATGGGCCGAATGGAAACGGAATCCAGGCCGCCTTTTAGGCGACTGATGCCACTCCACCCTATCAAGACAAGGATGCTCATCATGACACCGGCAACCAAGACCCCGATCATTAGTTTATGAAGAACTTTGAGATCTCCGAACCAAGACTCAATCGGCTCGCTTATCCACCGCCCATACCTTGCCATGATCGGACCTCCATCGCCTCATACAGATTGCCTGAAACTCACCTCGGCCTTTTCCGATCAGCTTCGCATTCATCAATTACTACCGATTGCAGGCCGCGCCGGCAGGGACTCAATCGCCGCGAGGAGCGCCGAGAGATCCAGTCGCACCCGTTTCTTTCCCGTTACGTTTATGAAATCCGTCAAAAAATGGTGGGTATGTGATGGCTTGCCACACGACTCTTCCGATCTATCGCCTGACTGAACGGTTTGTATCTCGGGCACATTGTCTGTCAGAATCCCGAACCGGACCCCGCCGTGCCTCACCACAGCGGCATACCGTGGCACCAAGGCTCTCGACCAATCGAGCAAGACCCGCAGATCGATCAGCGGGATCACGGCGCCTCGACAGGTGGTCACTCCGGCCAGGACATGGGGCATGCCCGGAACGGGGGTGATCCCTTCTACCTCGATCACTTCGCAGAGAGAGCCTAGTTCGACCACTAGATACTCTTGGTTTATAGGAAGCAGACAGACACGGCGTGAGAGAACAGGCGTGACACAGTCGGAGCTTGAACCGGCGCAAGGGTCAGGGGGCTTGTCTATCGTCTCCATCGTCTCCATCGTCTTCCGTGTCTCTCTCAAGCCATCGCGCTCTCACGACCGTGAAGCGGTTTGAAGCAATCCCTAAGATGGTGGTCGGTTTTTCCGTCGCAACGATCTTCTTCAGATGATCGGCATCAGATACCGGTATCACCACGTGACGAGGGGCCTCGAGATAACACTCGATCACCCGCACGCAGCAAAGAAGTCCTCACCGGCCATGAGCCTCCCCTTTCCGCTCCTCCGACATTCTTTCTTCTACAAAGAGTTAGAGACAGGACACTTTCCCAAGTGTAGCGACTTAGCGTTGGTTTGCAAGAAATCGCGCATATCATCACGAAGAGGACGATCCCTTCGGTCGGTGCGGCGTCAGACGTCTGTTTTAGGAGACAACAGGGCGAATCAGGAGAGTGTGGTTATGAAATCGGCTGACTTACCGTTTGTAACGAATTTCTTCCCAGAGTCTCGCTTTTCGCAAACCGGCAGAGACACAGTCAGTCACCGCACGGCCAATCAGGACTCCTAAGAGCGTATGGGTCCCGCTATAGCGGCAGAACACCCCTTCGCCCTTCCTCCGGGAGGCAATGACCACCACATCGGTCCCAGTTCCGGTCGCTGGTCCCCCGCTGATCATGCTTGGCACTCCAGCCTCCATCAACACGGCGGTTTTGGCTTCAGTGGCCACCTGAACCACTCCGACCATGGCGCTGCGTGATAACCGGCCGTTCGTGATGATGATCAGGTTGATCGTGCCCGGTTTCACCGAGACCCGTTGGAGAGCTTCAGCACCTTGGGTCGTCCCCCGCTCTCCAGCACGAACCGCATTGGTGATCCCTACCGTGGCAAAACACTCAACCCAGAGTGGCCCGGCCATGTACCGAGAGGTGACCAGCTGCGTCATTGGTACTGCCGTCATCAATCCGACCGTCTCGCCCTGGAGCCCATAGGAGGCAGCTACAGCTTTTAAACAACGGGCCGGGTCACCGAATCGCTGAGGGCGCCCCTTTTGAACTGCCGGCGTTCCATCGACGTGGTGATTGAGAATGTGCGAAGCGACACGCATGCCTCCCCCCTGGGGAGCAGAGGACAGGACGAGATGAGGCCCTTGCAAGTCGATGAGCAAGGTGCTGCCAATCACGCGATAGGTCGTGCACACGCAACCGTCAACGATTTCATCCATGGGACTCAAGAAGAAGCTTCGAGAGGGACTCAATCAGTCGATCATTCTCCTGAGACGTTCGGACCGCAAGCCGAATCGACCGAGCCGACGAGCCAGGCACCGATGAGCAGTCACGGATCAACAGGCCTTCGTGCCGCAGCCGCTCGGTCACCACCCGTGCATGCCACCCCCGCGGCAGTTCAACAAACACATAGTTTGCGAGCGAGGGGAAGACCTGGCACCCAGGGATGGCCTTCAATGCCGAAACGAATCGCTCCCGTTCGCGCACCATAAAACGCCGACTCTTCTCCACATGGCTCCTGTCCCCCAGAGCAGCAAGAGCCGCGACCTGCCCCATGAGATTAACAGACCAATGGGGTAACTGCCGTTGCACCTGTCGGGCGACCGATCGGGCAGCCACGGCATAGCCGACCCGTAGTCCCGGCAAGGCATAAAATTTGGTCATGCTGCGCAAGACAATGACGCGTGGCCATGATACTGCGTTCGGCAAGACCGACCACTGGGGGCAATAATCGGCGAATGCTTCATCGACCACCAACCAGAGCCTTCGTTGAGCAGCAACCTTGGCCAATTCTGCAATGGCAGCGGGCGAACAGGCCTGTCCGGTTGGACTGTTCGGGTTGCAGAGCACCAGTCCGTCGAGGGCGAGGTCTCTGCTTGCCTTTGAACGAAGACGCTCGCATAGCCGATCAACAGGAATGGCATAGTCCTCCTGCCGTCTCGCAAACATCAACCGGACTGTTCCCCCTGTCCGAGCCATGGCCCGTTCATATTCAGAAAAGGTCGGGTGGAGAACCAAAAGTCGCCGAAGATGGAGCGCGTGGGGGAGTGCATTGATCAGTTCGATCGACCCGTTCCCTACGACGATCTGGTCGGGATCGATCCCCCACTGTTGCCCCAAGACCCGTCGCAATTCCCAACAAGAGGGGTCTGGATAGTGGGAGATCAATCTGCGAGCCGCGACAATCGCTTTCCAGACCGCCGGTGAAGGGCCCAGGGGGTTGATGCTGGCACTGAAATCCACCAACTCGGCGGGATCGCACCCAATCTCGCGTGCAACCGTATAGACGTTACCGCCGTGGACATCCTTCAGATGAGCCATGTCCACCCAGCCGCTACGGCAACTCCCAAGAGCGTCGCCATAATCATCAGCCTCAAAGCCGCGACAATGTCACCGGGCTCTGGTGCCCGCCCCTCCGGATGCAGCAAGGGTCGCTCCTCAGGAATTCCCTCATAGAAGTTGATCCCTCCCAATCGCACACCCAAGAGACCAGCCATCGCAGCTTCCGGCCTTCCACTATTGGGACTCGGATGGTTCCCCCCGTCTCGCTGAACCACACGCCACCCACGGCCCACGTGGTGGGACCGAGGAGCAATCACAGCAGCACTAAGAAGGAGTAGCCCGGCTGTGATACGGGCGGGAATCCAGTTCGCCACATCGTCAAGACGGGCCGAGGCCCAACCGAACTCGATATACCGTTCATCACGATGGCCAACCATCGAATCGAGTGTGTTGATCGCCTTGTAGGCGAGAGCCAAGGGCACGCCGCCCAACGCCAAATAAAACAACGGTGCAATGATGCCGTCCGCCGTACTCTCCGCGATCGTCTCAACCGTTGCCCGTGAGATTTCCGAATCAGAGAGGTGAGCCGTATCCCGCCCCACAATCATCCCGACAGCTTGGCGTGCGGCAGGAAGGTCTCCGGCCAGCAACGGCCGTTCGACAGCTCGAACATGGTCCCACAAGTCACGCGCGGCCAACGTCGTCGAAGCCAGCCAGACCGTTACCACCGAGCCGAGCAGGCTGTCCAACCGTTGGGCAAGACCGATCAGCCCGGCACTTACGCCAAACACGCAAGCCGGCAACCCGACAGCAAGGCCGATCCCGGCAAGCAACAATCCCTTTGAGCCCCGACATCTTTCGTGCAGGAATGCATCACACCAAGCGATACACCGCCCCATCAGCCGCACCGGATGGGGTATCCGCCGAGGATCGCCAATGAGAGCATCGAGCACAGCAGCGAGCACCAATTCCCCGGCAGTCATGGCAGTCGAGGCAAGAGGGGAACACACAAGAGAAAAAGAATCTCGACCAGTTCATTTGTCGCTCCCAACATGTCACCGGTCACGCCACCGATCCGTCGGCAAAACCACTGTCGGGCCACAAACACCACCCCAGCTCCACCCACAACCACCAAGCAAGCATTGACCCATCCTAGTCCCAGTCCTACCCCCGCAAGCAAGACACCCGTGGCCATGCCGACATGTCGCCAGGACACATGGATCAAAAACGGACCGGCCAAGCCCCCTTCCGGCCTAGCAGGAGGAGAGAGCTGCGCAAGAAGCACCATTGACCAACGACCCACCGCCGGCATCGCCATCAACGCTGGTAACCGCACATCCTGTGGCAGGACAGTCAATCCAGCATAGCGGATGATCAACGAAAGACCGAGGGCGGTCGCTCCCATCGCCCCAATGGCAGGGTCTCTCATAATGCGAAGCCGCTCTTCCCGGTTGCGACCCCCAATCAGGCCATCCACCGTATCCGCCAGCCCATCTTGATGGAGACCTCGCGTCAGCCCAACCAACGCAGCCACCACGATCCCGCTGACGACCGAAGGGTGAAAGAGATGACCCATCAGGAGATCAATCCCCGCGACCCCGCCGCCGATCACAAACCCGACAAGCGGATACCAAGACATCGAGGTGGCCAACTCAAGCGGACTCGGTTGATGATGATTCCGGCTGAGGGGAACGGCGGTGAGAAATTGCCAGGCAATGAGAAATGATCGCAGCATGATCAGCCACCACTGCCCATCACCAGCCACCGGAGAAGATCAAGAGCGCCAAGAGAAGTTCCAACTCCCTTCGGAGCCGAGGAGATCTCAGCTCGGGATTCGTCACTTGTGCTCTCCTACTCCACCACCAACTCACTCGTCGGCCGACCGATCAGAAACCCCTGCCTCATCAAACGTGGCCATCTCCCTATAGAGTGTGATCGCCGCACACACGAGACTCATCCCCAAGCAAGATCCGGTCCCTTCGCCGAGTCGAAGACCAAGATCCAGCAATGGCTTAAGGTCAAGATATTCAAGTAGGACTTGATGGCCGCGCTCAATCGATCGGTGGGAGGCGATGAGATACTCGCGACAGGAGGGAGCCAAGGCCACGGCAATGAGCGCTGCGGCACCGGTGATGAAGCCATCGAGGACAACTGGCACACGAGCAGAGGAGGCACCGAGGATCACACCCACCAAGCCGCCAATCTCCAACCCACCAACCTTTGTCAAGACATCGAGCGGATCCAACGGGTCAGGCTGGTGGAGATCGATCGCCCGTTGGATAACCGAGACCTTGTGCATCAAGCGCCTATCGTCAATCCCGGTTCCATGGCCCGTCACCTCGCTGACCGATCTCCCCGTCATCACCGCCGTGATCGCGGCACTCGGTGTCGTGTTCCCGATTCCCATCTCGCCAAGCCCGATCAGGCCGATACCTTCCTGTACGGCGTCTCGTGCCAACCCGATCCCAATCAAAACAGCCTGCTCAGCCTCCTGTCTCGTCATCGCCGGCTCGACGGAGAAATTCCTGGTCCCCTTCCTGATTTTTCGATCCAACAGACCTGGCAAGGGCCCAAAGTCATCATTCACCCCAATATCCACAACCCGAACCTCCACGCCAACGTGGCGGGCTAACACATTGACGGCGGCACCCCCTCGCAAGAAATTGCGCACCATCTGAGGAGTGACCTCCTGCGGATAGGCACTGACCTGTTCTTTCGTGACCCCATGGTCCGCTGCCAAGGTGAAGACAATCCCCCGTGGAACCGATGGGGTGATGAGCCCCGTCATCGCCACATAGGAGGCAGCCAGTTCTTCCAGTCGCCCGAGACTGCCAGGTGGCTTGGTCAGCCGATCAAGCCGTCCATAGGCCTGTCGAACCAAGTCCCTGTCGATCGGCTGGACGCGACGGCAAACCTCCTGAATCGATGCTGTTTCCTTCGGTGTCATTTCAATCGAAGGGGGATTCCGCTCACCACGAAATAGACCTCATCGGCCTTCGCGGCGACCTGTTGGTTGATCCGACCAGCCAGATCACGAAATGCTCGCGATGACCGATCTGCAGGAACGAGCCCCAGTCCCAATTCATTGCTCACCATGATCACTCTGGCGTTTGTTTGTTTCAGGGTCCGAAGGAGCACGGCCGTTTTCTCTTGGATAGTAGAATCCTTCTCGCCAGCCATCACGAGGTTGGTTAACCAGAGGGTGAGACAGTCGAGGAGAATCGTTCGATAATGGGGGCCTTCTTTGGCGGCCCAGCTTTCCACGTCGATCGGGATCTCCACTGTGTGCCAATCCGGTGCACGCGAAGCCCGATGCCGAGCGATCCGCTCAGCCATCTCCTCATCTAACCCCTGTCCGGTGGCAATGAACGCACGAGGGTGGTCATTTCCAGCCAACCGAAGCGCCACCTCACTCTTGCCCGACGAAGCCCCTCCCAAGACTAGAATCAGACGGGTTCTTGGTCTTCTTCCCAATCGATGTTTACCCTCCTTGACCACTCGCATGGCGCTCCCACAAGAATTCCGGCTCTCCCTGTTTCTTGGCGACCCACCGAGCGAGAACAAAGAAGGTATCACTCAGGCGGTTTACGAAGGCGAGAATGGTCGGATCGACCGGTTCTGCTTTGGACAGGGCCACACAGACCCGTTCGGCCCTGCGGCAGACCGTTCGAGCCTGATGCAGGAAGCACGACACCGCACCCCCACCTGGCAAGATAAATTCCCGCAACGGTTCTAGCTCTTCTTGACAGTTGTCGATCAATCGTTCGAGTCGTGCCACATCCTCTCCTGTCACCTGAGGCATGTGACGGAAGGTCTGGCCTGGCGCGGTGGCCAAGAGGCTCCCGACATCGAAGAGCTTGTTCTGAATCCAACGGAGCTCACCTTCCAACCGTTCCTTTGCAGGATCGTTCTCCCCAGCCTCTCTGTTCAGGGCCCGAATGACCCCGACCGCCGCATTGACCTCGTCGATCGTCCCGTAGGCTTCAACCCTGAGACTATCCTTCCACACCTCCTGGCCACCGGCGAGCCTCGTTTTTCCCGCATCGCCCGTCCTTGTGTAGACTTTGGTGATCCGCATCGATGTCCCCTTTCTGCTTGTACGTCCGATTGCCCCAGACCTCTGAGTGGATCAACCGCTCAAGTGGAATCCGCCTCCTCCACCCAACCGTTTCAAGGTCAGGCCGCTCCTCAAAGACGGAGACATAGCCCAGGCAGAGATAGGCAACAACGGTCACCGTCTTCGGTACACCAAGCAGGGCTTTGAGCTTATCATGGTCCACAATACTGACCCACCCGACACCGATCCCCTCGGCCCTCGCAGCCAGCCAGAGGTTCTGGACCGCGCAGCAGGTGCTATACAAATCAGTCGCCCAGACGGTAGAGCGGCCAAGGACGTGCGGGCCTCCCCGACGCCTGCTACAGGTGACGCAGAGATTGACCGGAGCTTCTTCGATCCCTTCTAATTTGAGCTGCCGATACAGGTGACCTTTCTTCCCTTTGTATCGCCTGGCAGCATCGGCGTTCGCCTCCAGAAATAACCGTTTCACCGCACCTTTTGTGGCAGGGTCCCGAATCACGATGAAATCCCACGGCTGCATGAACCCGACTGATCCGGCATGGTGCGCCGCCGTGAGCAGCCGGATGAAGACTTCCTCCGGGATCGGATCTGGAAGAAAGTTGCGGCGCACATCCCGCCGTTCAACAATCGCTCGATAGACGGCGGCCCGTTCGGCATCGGAGAATCGACCAGGGATGGTCGTCATGCCTCCTCCTCTTGGGCAAACCTGCACCCTGCATCTAGCCAGATCGCGGCCCCAGCTCCCCGCTCGCAATTTTTTCGAGACAGAACGGGCAAAGACAATCCTGATACCGGGCCGCAATCCAATCCATCTGGACCTCAGTGATCGTCACCCTGCTACACCAACACTGATAGCCGCCGCACTGGAACACCTGCCCGCAACATTCGCACGTTTTCTGAACAGGCCCCCTCATGGGGAGTTTTTCCCTCTCAGATCAGTTTCAGCTCCGATCGATGGAACGGCCCCACCGTCCCCGCAGCCCTCACTGACAGAGTTAGAGGGGGAGGTCATGATTCACCCTCACCCCGCCGTAAATGGAACGGATCGGTGTCCCAAACGGAAAAATTTCCTCGTATTTTTCGTTAAAGAGGTTGTCAACCCGCACGTAGGCCTGCCAGTTCTTCGTCACGTTGTAGGAGGCTGCCAGATTGACCACGTTAAACGTGCCAAGGGCCCGAGCGGGAGAGTTGGTCAGATTATCATGTCGATTGCCCACAAACCGGTAGTCGATATCAAGTCGCAAGGCCTCGATTGGTGAATAAGAGAATCCGACTGTCCCCTGATCGACCGGCCAGCGGGGAAGCCGCTTGTTCCCGCCCAACCCCAGCGTCGAACTGTCGAACGCGCGAGTCAGGGTATAGGTATATTGCCCCCGCACCTCCAGCCCTTTGAACAGGGTAAGGCGAAATGCAAATTCCCATCCTTGAGCCTTTGCCTCCGCCACATTGATCGGGCAGAAACCAAAGGAACCGGGCGGGCAGAGGGGGCCGCCTGAGGTGAATTGGATCAAGTTCTGAAACCGATTCCAAAAATATCCCGCACTCACATGCAGTCGATCGTTAAACAGACTCTGTTCGACCGCCGCATCGAGGCTAAGGCTTTTCTCCGGCTTCAGATTGGGATTACCAAATCCCTGAAAGAATAAATCGTTCAACGTCGGTGCCTTGAACCCTGTCCCATAACTCCCTCGAAATCTCGTGCCGGTTTCTTTGACATGGTAGCCACCGGTCACGCGATAGGTCGTGGCGTCTTCGAACCGGTTGTAACTGTCGTGCCGCCCACCCGCTGTGAAAAACAATCGATCCCACAGGTTCACCTGGGCCTGGGCGAAACCGGCATTGGACGAGAGAATCCGAGCCGGTTCCGCTGCGCCGTAGAACCTGGGGGAATCGCCTTCATCCCTGCGCAATTGATAGCCGGCGGTGAGTATTACCCACTCGCCGATCCGAACATCGTTTTGCCATTCCAGTCGGCGGTTCAAAACCTCAAGATCGCTTGAAAAGGGAGTGAAGCAAGCGTCGAAATTCAGGAAGCACGACGTCGGGCTGGCCGAGATGAACTGTCTGGTGTTGAGATTGAACCCGGCGTTGCCGCTCTCGCTCTTTAATCGCTGGTTCGATTGCGAGAGCGTCAAGAGAGAAGTCCACCATGACGTCATCGGCTGCCGCCAGGTGCCATTGAGGATGAGATTCCGATTCGTCGATCGTGCACCGAAGACATCGGCCGGAGCGCCGCTGTCGGCGAACCCGTCGAAACTCAGCCGCGAATCATACCAACGCATGTTGAACTCAAGACGGCCGTCTTTCGGCAGCTCCGCGCCGATCTTGGCTGATACCTGTGTATTGTGGAACCCATCGTTTTCGAAGGCTCCCCTTCGATAATTGATTGCTGAAAAACTGCTGGTATCCCACCGTGAAACAGACACAGAAAAATCAAAAGGCCCTTTCGCTCCAGACAGATGCCCGCCCTCCCGAAAGGTCGCGAACGACCCATACTCGAAGAAGGCGCCGATATTCGGCTTGCCGGTTCCTTTCTTCGTATAGATGTTGATCACCCCGCCGATGGCATCCGAGCCGTACAACATCCCCTGCGCGCCACGGAGGATTTCGATCCGGTCGATGTTCTCAACCGTTAAGCTAGAGAAGTCGTAGGCACCAGTGGTAGGACTATTGACGATTACACCATCGATCAAGACCAAGGTGTGCCTCGCAAAGGCTCCCCGCATTTTTACCGTGGCCTCAGTACCGGGCCCGCCGCTTGAGGTGGCGAAGACGCCCTGCGCCAAGCGCAGCCCGTCAATGACGGTCTTGATCCCCTTTTGCTCCAATTCCTCGCCAGTGATGACCTCGACGGCACTGGTCGTTTGCCTGGTGGGAAGATCCGTTTTCGTCGCACTCACCACGACGTCTGGTGTCTGAAGGGTCTCGGATCTGCTGGCCATAGCAAGATCCTGGCAATAGGCTGAAGGAAGACCGGTAAACGACCAGGACACAACGATGACAAGAGCGCGCCCCACGCGCAAACCAAAACGACTCATGGCAACCTCCCTTTAGCTCGAAGAGGGTTGAGATATGCCGTCAGACGGGTCTCCTGACTTGCGGCTCCCCGCTCCCCTGCGCCTTCCCATGCGCCAAGGCGCACAGTGGCCTGTTGCAGAGTTGCTCCCCGCTTACAGTGGCGGCACCGTGATGGCTTTGCACCATCTTCCCCGGCGCTGACGGTTGATCAGTTCGACTCCCCTTTCCGAAGATGAGATGGCATCCCTCGTTGTTTCTCCCGGTGGGAAGAGGGGATGGAACTCTTCCCACGGGCTGTTCGCGTCTCCTCAGTTGAGCGGTAACCTGAACTCCAAGACGGTTATGAGCGGAGCCATAGCATCACACCACCTTCCGACTATAAGACTCGCCCATGGCCGAGTGTGGGTCTTTGTTTCCGCAGCCGGACACTTCGCCCCCCCTCACAAAGAAGACAGAAAGATCTGCACACCGTCTCATTTCAACAAACCGGCGATGCCAGCCGTGAAAGTGTCCGCCTTGTCAGCCCCCCAACAGTGACCCCGAACCGACCTTGCGGTCTCTCCCAGACTAGACCACGAACGCAAACCGTTTTGCTGGAGACCTTCCCCCGGACGCCAGAAGCAGCCGCTCTCGCAACAGCCTCCGTCACCGTCATTTGATTGCAGGCCACGGCGCCGGAACGATTTCAAGCCGGAGGATCGCGATCTTTCCCCCTCTCACTTCACACCGCCTGCATCGACAGTGTCACGCGCGGCCCCCCGGTTTCCGGATGACGATCGATCACCACATCACATCCGTAGACAGACCGTAAGATCTCCGGCTTGATGATCTCGGCCGGTGTTCCGATCGCCCGAACCGTCCCTTCCCTCACCATCACCACACGTCCGCAGAGCAGGCTTGCCACATTGAGATCATGAGTAACGAGCACAATGGCAAGCTGCCGCTCCTTTGCCAGCCGACGCACCACCGCACACACGTCAATTTGGTGGCTGAGGTCGAGAAAGGCGGTCGGTTCATCGAGCAGCAGCACACGAGGCTCTTGGGCTAAGGCCCTCGCAATCAAAACCCGCTGCCGCTCTCCGCCGGAGAGATCGGAGATGAGGCGATCGGCCAATGCCAGCACGTTGGTCTCCGCCATGGCCCGATGCACGGCCACGAGGTCCGCCTCTTGTTCCGCCCCGGCCCCCACGTTCCACCAACCGGCTTTCCGATGGGGGAATCGTCCCATCAACACAGTCTCCGCAACAGAAAAGGGAAAGAGCGGCGCTGGTTCTTGTGGAACCAAGGCGAGGATCCTGGCCATTTCAAGCGGTGGACGGTCGGCGATCGGCCGCCCCTCCAGATAAATGGCTCCCGCATCTGGACGCAGCAGGCCGGCCATCAGTTTCAGCAGCGAGGACTTGCCCGAGCCATTGGGACCGACGATGCCAACAATTTCTCCGAAGGCGACATCGAATGAGACCTGCTCCACCGTCCAGGATCGGCCCGGTTGCGGCCGGTCATACCGAAAGGAAACCTCTTCGACGGCCATCGCCGGAGTTCCGACCGTCCGTTCAAGACCGTTGAAGCTTGGAATCTGCATCGGCCCTACACCATCCGACTTTTCTGCGCCAACAGAAAATAGAGAAAAACCGGCCCCCCGGCCAACGCCGTCACAACCCCGACTGGAATTTCCGAGGGAGCCAAGAGCGTACGGGCTACCGTGTCTGAAAGGACTAAAAAACTTCCCCCCACAAGAGCAGCCGCAGGCATCAAGAGCCGATGGTCCGCCCCGACGGCCATCCGAACCAGATGAGGCACCACCATCCCTACAAACCCGATCATGCCGCTGACAGAGACCACCGCGCCAACTAGCAATGCCGCCACGACATACAGGCGTTTCTTCAGCCGTTCGACGTCAACTCCTAACGACCGTGCCGTCTCCTCGCCCTGTGTCAGCACATTTAAGGCCGGGGCGTGATACAACAGCCATCCAGCCCCTGCCGTCACACAAGCGGCAATCCCCAGCAATCCGCTCCATCCCGGAACGGCCACCGACCCCATGAGCCAAGCGATTAGTCCGGCTGAACGGGCCGGCTCCATAATCGATGTCATGAACATGATGAGGGCTGTGAGCACAGCATTGAGGACGACCCCGGCCAACAACAGTCCATGAATCGGCAATCGGCCATGGGATTGAGCGAGCGTGTAGATCACCACCAAGGTGGCGAGCCCTCCCACAAATCCCCAGATCGACACCGTCAACACTCCCATTGAAAACGCCCCTGAAAACGCCGCTCCTCCCAGCAGTGTCGCCGCCGTGATACCCAGAGCGGCACCGCTGGAGACACCCAGCACATAAGGGTCGGCGAGAGGATTGCGCAGCAAGGCTTGTAGGGTCGCTCCTACGATCGCCAGGGTACCCCCGACAAGAAAACCCATCAACACGCGGGGAAATCGAACCTGGAGAAGAATGACTCCCACCGGTCCAATAGCCTCATCGGTATGGTCGCTCGTCACCAGATTCCACAAGGCCGCGAGCCAATCGCTTCCTGTCACATCGACTGCTCCGAACTTGGTACAGACAATCATGACGACGAACGCCCCAGCCAGCAACCAGGCAAGGACAAGCCGCTGGTGGCGCTCAGTCAACACGGCGCCGGTTTTTACCCACTCAAACTCGAGGGACCGCGTCACCGGACAGGACGTTTGTGATCCAACCGTTGTCGGTATCAACGGCCTCGTCTGTTCACCTGACCTCACTGACCTCACCGACCTCACGTCAAAACCCTCCGGCTGAAGAGGGAGCGGGCTGAGACGGGTGCAGAATGGTCGCAAGGTGATCCAACCCTTCAACAATCCGTGGCCCCGGACGATTCAACCAATCCGCTGGAACGTGATGGACCCGTCCTCGTTTGATCGCCGACAGACCGGTCCACCGTTGCCAGATCCGCTGCTGCTCCTCTGCCATACCCTCGGTCGCTCCGACAGGAAAGATCAACACTTCAGGATCTTCGAGGAGCACCGTTTCGATGCTCAACCGTGGATACGCATCGTGGCTCTTGGCGGCGATATTGATTCCGCCGGCCAACCCGATCAGTTGATCGATAAAACTCCCTGGCCCGACGGTGATCAACGGCTCACTGTTCAAGACATAGAGCACCCGCACCGGTGCTTGCCCTTGGACCCGCTGCTTGACGGCAGCGATACGCCGCCGCAATTCCATCACGAGCGCGGCGGCTTCCGCCTCCCGCTCGACCATGCGCCCAAGGGTCTGAACCTGCGCGAGCACACCATCTACTGTCCGACCGGCTAGAAAAAATACCGGAATGTGTAACCGATCCAGTGAGGCAACGAGATCAGGTTTCACAAAATCTTGTGGAGCCAGGACCAGATCCGGTTGCAGGGCGATGAGCGATTCCACATTGGGACTGCCGTAGCCGACTTTCGGTTTGCGCGTGGCTTCCGACGGAAAGTCACAGAACTGCGTCACCCCAGCGACCATATCTCCAGCCCCGATCGCAAACAGGATCTCCGTAATGCTGGGAGCCAGCGAGACGATGCGGCGAGGGGGGGCGGGAAGATGGATTTTCCGACCCGCATCATCCACGAAGGACCGCGACGACACATGCGTCATAAAAGGCATACCGGTCAGAATCCCTTGCGGACGTCGCTTCATGAGTGACAACTCTCCCTCGGTGTTGGCGAGGCCTGTGCTCTCCGTACTCACAGCGAGCGCGATGACCACGCCTACGTTCTGCCAAAACCAGAACCGTGAACGATCTGGCCTTGGCCTTGGTAATGACACGCCGGCACAAAAAATCCTCAAGGCCTCTTGGCAAGACCTTGAGGATTGCACCCGCTTCTTCATCCTCACCTGTTCCCTAGCCCTCGAAGGAACAACGGTCGCTCCTCCGGCCAGGTCTTCTGGCTTCTGGTTCACCCTACTCCCCGCCCCTTCCCAGCGCCGTTTTCCGTTGCCGTCTCCGTCCTCTCCGATTCACGAGCAGAAGGCCGGCTGCGGCTTACGACCAACGGGACACCAGTGGCACCAGCGGGTTTCGTCCCCAGTTACAGCGGCGGGACCGCGAGGGGTTCACACCCTCTTCCCTTTGCCGGAGTTCGTAGATGGCTGCACAATAGGAGAGCGTCTCCGAGCTTGTCAAGGCCGATAGTCCCTTCCTCACCGACTTCCTTGATCCAAGGATCTTCCAGTCAATCGATCTGTTTTTGACAGTCACCTCTTTGCGGCTTGTCAATGCTCATGGAGCTGTGATAGATTGAACCGATTTTTGAAACCAATCCCTTTCCCCTTTTCAGAAGGAGCGCCATCGTGGCTTTCCAGTGTGAGTTCTGCCAGAAAAAACCAGTCTTCGGAAACAACGTCAGTCATGCCAACAACAAAACCAGGCGCGTGTTTAATCCCAATCTTCAAACGGTTCGCGCGGTCATCGACGGCGCTCACAAACGTGTTCGCGTCTGCACTCGCTGCCTGCGTTCAGGACGAATCAAAAAGGCAGTCTGAGCCTCCTCTTCGTTTCCCAGACGTATATTTGAAGACCTCGTCGGTTTCTCCCATCACTCGTGATCAGCGCCGGTACGGATCTCTCACAGACGTAGCCTTACTAAAATCCCGCGGAGAAGGATCCGTCCAAGCAAGCTCCAATGTGTGCAATGTTTGAAAGAGCGTCTCCCGTCGCCAGAATAAAAAATTATTGTGGAAGGGTTCCGAGTCGAGTAAACGAGGGCTGGCACGTGTGGCGTGTGGGTGTGGGATGGAGCGGGCGATGGGATTTGAACCCACGACAACTAGCTTGGGAAGCTAGGACTCTACCACTGAGCTACGCCCGCTCACGGCTCGCATCCTACGCGCGCACCTGGGGCCAAGTCAAGAAAGAGCCGGAGGCCTTTCTTCTTGTTCTTGAGATCCACGGTGTCCATGCCTCCCCGAGAAACGCTGATTCTCCGGAGTAGAGAAGGCACACCTTACCCGGTACAATAGAGAGCCCATGCTGGCGGCAATCGACATCGGCAACACCAACATCGTCTGGGGCGTCTTTGAAGGATCGACCATCCAAGCCCATTGGCGACTGGCCACCAACCCAAAGGCAACCGCCGATGAGTATGGGGTCCTTTGTATAAATCTCCTCGAACAGAAGTGGCAGCCTCCCACGCGGATTACCGGTGCAATCATCTCTAGCGTGGTTCCGTCCCTGACGGACACGTTTGTCTCCATGGTGGAGACGTATTTTTCCTGCACACCGTTGGTTGTATCTTCAGACATGGAAACGGGCCTGACTCTGAAATACGCAAACCCCAAAGAGATAGGGAGCGATCGTCTCGTCAACGCGGCGGCAGCCCATCAGAAGTTTCAACGAGACCTTATCATCGTCGATTTCGGCACGGCCACGACCTTTTGTGCCGTAACCGAATCCGGAGACTATCTGGGCGGCGCAATTGCACCTGGCCTCGGCATTTCAGCGGAGGCGCTCTTCGCCCGTGCCGCGAAATTGAGCAAGGTTGAGTTGATTCGACCCAAAACCGTCATCGGAACAGATACCGCGAGCAGTATCCAATCCGGACTTCTATTCGGTTACGCCGGGCTGGTCGATGCGCTTGTCAGACGCATAGAACAAGAAATGGGCCGAACCTGCTACGTCATCGCGACGGGCGGATTGGCCTCCGTCATTGCTCCCGAAACTAACACCATTCACATCGTCGAGCCCATGCTGACCCTTGAGGGGCTTGAACTGCTCTATCGACGTGCCAGAGGCCTCACTTCCCGCTCCTAGCCGGCGTATCATCCTCGCTCGCTCATTTTTCGTGATCGTCCTGTTGACTTCTGATCCTCTATGGATATCTGGTTGACGATATAAGGGAGGGTGTCGTGGGTGACGAACAGAACGATTCCGATTCAAAATCAAATAGAATCAGCGACTTAGAACATGAAAGCGGGAACGCAGACACCCCGGAGGCGGTCGCAGCCGATTCGCGATTAGCGGAAATAGAGAAACGCCTGGAGGCCAAAACGGAAGAGTGCAAGATGCTGCACGATAAATATCTCCGATTGGCTGCCGAGTTTGACAATTACAAACGGGTCACCCAACGAGAGCAACGGGAGCAGATCAAGTTCGGCAACGAACAGTTGCTCAAAGAACTCTTGCCCACCCTTGATAATATGGAACGAGCCATCAAAGCCGCACGTGACAACAAGACCGCCGGCCATGATGCCTTGGTTCAGGGTGTGGAATTGACTTTGAAACAATTGGTCGGCACCTTGTCCAGGTTCGGCGTACAGGCGATCGAAACGGTGGGGCAGGCATTCGATCCGACCGCGCATCAAGCCGTTTCACACGTGCCGTCCGATTCAGTGCCGCAAGATCACGTTATCGATGAATTTCAAAAAGGGTATCGCCTGCATGATCGCATCCTCCGCGCAGCCATGGTCAGCGTGTCGGCGGGACCGGTCAAGACTGACGAACAACATTCAACCATCCACTAGCGAATCAATTATCTCGAATCTCGATATCGGGAAGGAAGGAGTCACCCATGGGTAAAGTCATCGGCATCGACCTCGGGACTACCAACTCTTGCGTTGCCATCATGAGCGGCGGAGACCCTGTTGTCATCGCCAACGCCGAAGGGAGCCGCACCACTCCTTCCGTCGTGGCCCTTACCGATAAAGGCGAACGGTTGGTCGGCCAAATCGCCAAACGGCAGGCGATCACCAACCCGGAAAATACCATTTTTTCCGTCAAACGGCTGATGGGGCGAAAGTTCAGGAGCCGTGAGGTCCAAGAAGCGATCAAACGGTTGCCCTACAAGGTCGTTGAAGCCGACAACGGTGACGCCCATGTTGAATTGCGTGGCAAACGGTACAGTCCTCCTGAAATTTCCGCCATGATCCTGCAAAAGATGCGGCAGACCGCCGAGGATTACCTCGGGGAAAAAATCACCGAAGCGGTCATCACCGTGCCGGCCTATTTCGACGACAGCCAGCGGCAGGCCACGAAAGACGCGGGACAAATCGCCGGCTTAAACGTCCTGCGGATCATCAACGAACCGACAGCCGCGTCCCTTGCCTATGGTCTCGACAAGAAAAAAGACGAGCGCATCGCCGTGTATGATCTTGGCGGCGGCACATTCGACATCTCGATCTTGGAGATCGGCGAAGGCGTCTTCGAGGTGAAATCCACCAATGGCGACACGTATCTGGGCGGCGACGATTTCGATCTTCGGGTCATGGACTGGTTAGTTGATGAATTCAAAAAAGACCAGGGCATCGACCTTCGCAAGGATCGGATGGCGCTCCAACGGCTCAAAGAAGCCGCGGAGCGGGCCAAGATCGAGCTGTCGTCGTCTCAGGAAACGGAAATCAATCTCCCTTTTATCACCGCGGATGCCAGTGGTCCGAAGCACATGGTCGTGAAGCTGACTCGCGCCAAACTCGAGCAGTTGGTCGACGACCTGATTCAACGCACCATCGAGCCATGTCGGAAGGCGCTGGCGGACGCCGGCGTTTCGGCTCGGGATATCAATGAAGTGGTCTTGGTCGGCGGCATGACGCGCATGCCGAAAGTCATTCAGGTCGTCAAAGAATTTTTCGGCAAGGAGCCGCACCGCGGCGTTAATCCGGACGAGGTCGTCGCCGTGGGGGCCGCTATTCAGGGAGGCGTCCTCAAAGGAGAAGTCAAAGACGTGCTCCTGCTGGATGTCACACCTCTGTCATTGGGCATCGAGACGCTGGGGGGTGTCTTCACCAAACTCATTGAGCGCAATACGACCATTCCCACGAAGAAGAGCCAGATCTTTTCGACTGCCGCGGACAACCAAACCGCCGTCACCATTCGCGTCTTTCAAGGGGAACGTGAAATGGCCAACGACAACAAGCTCCTGGGCCAGTTCGACCTGGTCGGTATTCCCCCGGCCCCACGGGGCATGCCTCAAATCGACGTTTCCTTTGACATCGATGCCAACGGCATCGTCCACGTGACGGCCAAAGATTTGGCCACCCAAAAAGAGCAATCCATCAGGATCACCGCCTCAAGCGGACTCAGCAAAGAGGAAGTGGAGCGACTCGTCAAGGAAGCACAGGCTCACACCGAAGAGGATAAGAAACGGCGCAAACTTGCCGAAGCCAAAAACCAAGCTGACAATCTCGTCTACCAAACAGAAAAAAATATCGCAGAACACGGAGATAAGATCTCAAGTGAAGAGAAGGCCAAAATCCAAGACGCCATCGCGGCGGTCAAGAAAGCTTTGGAAGGAACGGATACTGCCGCCATTGAATCGGCGACACAAACACTTATGACCGCCTCGCACAAACTGGCCGAGGAAATGTACAAGAAAGCGGCGTCCGCGACCAGTTCGGCGGGAACGCAAAGCGCCGGTCCCAGCGGGGATGGATCGAGCCAATCCAAATCCGACGATAAAGTGGTGGACGCGGAATTCGAAGAAGTGGACAAAGACAAGAAGTCGTGATGAGCTTACTTGATAAGACGGCGTGGCTTTGTCGAAACGATGCGCTCGTCGCTCGTTTATCTTGGATCGCAATCTGAGCAATGGCACCCGTGAGCAGACGCGATTACTACGAAATCCTCGGCATCGATAGAAACGCCTCTGACGAGGAGGTCAAAAAAGCTTACAGGCGCCTCGCCCGTCAGTCTGGCAGGGTTATTCATCGGCCTGC
>JANDJL010000015.1 GCA_024330965.1 Nitrospira sp.
CATAAATCCGTTCCTGTTCCGCAAATCTTGTGTTGACCAGAGGACCGATATTCGCGTAAGTGTTCCACGTGGAACAGAGCCTCTCATTACCATCGCTGCTCGAACGGTGCTCTCAAGAAATTGGGGTCCCTTTGCAGGCCGATCAAGTAAAACGACTCCTGGTTCATTTCGATCAACTCAAGGTATGGAGTCGGTCAGTGAATCTGACGAGTATCAAAGATGATCAAGAGATCATCGTTAAACACTTCGTTGATTCGCTTGCGTGCCTTTCTGTCGAGCCAATAAAAAAAGGGGCGCGGCTGCTAGATGTTGGGACAGGGGCTGGGTTCCCAGGAATCCCGCTCAAAATCGTTCGAGACGATTTGCACGTGACCCTTGTGGAGCCAGTCAAAAAAAAAGTTTCTTTCCTATTCTCGGTCATTGGGCTCTTGCGTCTTAATCAGATCAGCGTCTTCTGTGGAACGCTCAGGCAGTTTATTGCTGATGCTGAATCGAAGTCTTTTCATAGGTTTGATTACATTACGACTCGCGCGTTAAAGCCTGATGAGATTTTTGAACAAGGGGAGAGACTCTTGGCCAATCATGGGAAGATTATTCTGTATTTAGCTAAACCATTTCGTCAATCAGCCTATCCTGATTGGGTATTAACTGCGGAACGAGAATTCGATCTCCCAATGAAATTCGGCCGTCGAGTCATATCGATCATTGAAAGTCCTATGGGAAGAGGCGCGAGCTAGTTCCACGTGGAACCGAGATCAATAAATTTTATAAACAATTGAATATATGGGTAAAATAGTCGCAGTTGCGAATCAGAAGGGTGGAGTAGGGAAGACGACAACGTCCGTGAATTTGGCTTCGGCCGTTGCACTTGAGGGACAGTCGGTCCTCTTGGTTGATTTAGACCCTCAAGGAAATGCCACCAGTGGTCTCGGCGTTGATACTCGATCGGTACGATACACGGTTTACAATTCATTGATAAAAAACGCTGCGATCGATCTTGTCCGGGTCGAGACCGCGGTGAGCGGCTTATCTTTATTGCCGGCGAATGCCGATCTTGCCGGCGTTGAGATCGAATTGGCTCAGGAGGACCATCGTGAACGGTACTTAAAGGATGCATTGGGAGAGCTGTCCGATCGCTACGACGTCATCTTTATTGACTGCCCGCCAGCCCTCGGCATTCTGACGATCAATGCGCTGACGGCCGCGAAAACGGTACTGATTCCAGTTCAATGTGAATACTATGCGATGGAAGGGCTTACCCGTCTGGTCTCCAGCATCGAGCGAGTGCGTCAGTCGTTCAATCCTGATCTCAGCATTGAAGGGATCATCTTGACCATGTTTGATTCACGCAATACATTGGCCCGGCAGGTGGCCGAGCAAGTTCGGGCCCACTTCAAAGAAAAAGTCTACCGTGCAGTCATTCCCCGCAATATCACACTGGCCGAGGCACCGAGTTATGGGCGTCCCGGCATACTGTACAATGCGGCATCGTCAGGATCGCAAGCCTATATCGCTCTAGCGAAGGAGTTTCTCGCCCATGGAGAAGAAAGCACTCGGGAAAGGACTTGACGCCCTCTTGCCCTCTTTACCGGGAAACCGACCAGTTGAGAGCGGCGATATCCAGTATTTGCGAGTGGAAGACATTGTTCCGAATAGGTATCAGCCTCGGCAACAGTTCTCCTCTGAGGAACTCGCTGAATTGGCCGCTTCCATCCATGAGACGGGTATGCTTCAACCGATCATGGTCAGGCGAAAAGGAGATGGAATGTATGAGCTCATCTCCGGGGAGCGACGGTGGCGCGCTTCAAAAGAGGCCGGACTCAAAACTGTTCGAGCAATCGTCAGAAATTGCAGCGACGATGAAGCGATTCTGATCGCCTTGATCGAAAATCTTCAACGCTCGGACCTGAACCCGATGGAAATCGCGAGGGCGTACTTGAGAATGATGAATGAGTTCGGGCTCACCCATGAAATGATCGCCAAAAAGGTCGGGTGCGATCGATCGTCTGTTGCGAACGCGGTTCGCTTGACCAATCTTCACCCAGAGGTCCAAAAGCTTGTTGAAAATCAAGCCCTATCGGCCGGCCATGCGAAGGTGATCCTCGGCCTTGAGTCTCCGGAGTTGCAGCTTGAGACCTCAAAGAAGATTGTCGATCAGGGGCTCTCGGTGCGAGAGACCGAAAAATTGGTGGCCTCGATCTTACGAGGCGGCAAGCGGAACCGTAGGACGGTCCGCGATCATTACAGTTTGGATCTCGAATCGAAACTCAAGAAGAAACTGGGAACCAAAGTAAGTATTCAGCCTCGAGGAAAGGGCGGAAAAATTGTCATCCACTACTTTTCCCTTGAAGAATTGGAGGGAATCGTCGAAACGATCCTGTCGTAACTCGCTGAGTTCCATCGAATGAAAAGGGGCAAAACGCGAGGACGAAAACGAAACAGTTGCTTTTTTCTTCGGCTGCGCTTAACTTACCTCGCCAAATAGCCGATACTACACAGGTCCGGGCTCACCGTGGTTCCACACGAAAAGGGTTTTAAATTTGAATTCCGTATTTGAACGAAGAAGGGCATGCCAGTAGAGATCAATGTCGACAGCATGAAGCCATAACCAGAGGAGGGATCCCCAAATGTGGAAACAGGACAAGCCGGACAATAGCTCATCGACCATACAAGATGCCGAAGCCCTCATGACGACTTCGAGATCTCAGCGGACGGAGATGGGAGAGGATATTAGTGCGTTTGTCGGGAAAGGGGTCGATTTCAAAGGAACGATTACCTACCAAGGAACTGTCAGAATCGACGGATCGGTCGAAGGCGAAATCCAAACAGATGGCATTCTGCTCGTTGGAGAAGAGGCGGTGCTCAAGGCGAAGGTGACGGCTGGGACGATCGTCTGCAAAGGGAAAATAACCGGAGACATTGTTGCCAAAGAAAAGATCAAATTGCGGGCGCCTGCCGTCATTACCGGAGGTGTGAAGACGCCGATGTTATCGATGGAGGAAGGGGTCACGTTCAATGGGACGCTTGAGATGGCGTCCGTTTCTCGAGAGATGCAACGCGAACCCTCACTCCGGGCCATTCCGCAAGGGGAGCAGCCGATTGTCAAACGGATCACGGCATAGAGCCGAGCAAAAGGGACGTGCTCGCAGGATGTTTGCACGTTTGATGGTGACAGAGGGATGTGCTGGATTATGGATTCCATGACGCTGAACCCTCCTCTCCATAGCTGTGAGGTGGGGACCGACGGCGAGGATCGATGAGAGCTTGGTCTCGAAACTGAGGACCGACCTGCCGGATTGAAAGGGGCTTGGCCGTCTGTTGGCGGTTGGCGGAGCAGGTAGCCGCTCTTTCGCAAGTCAGTCTTCTCGGCGCGAAGCCGAGGCGTTGTCTTAAAAAGGGGGGCTTGAAAGGCTGATGTGGGCTATCGGTGGGGAAGACAAGTCAAAGACAGGAAGTAAAAACGAGAGTCTTACGTTTCTTGCAAAGGGTGTCGATTTCAGGGGGGTTATCCATTTTGAGGGGACGATTCGAGTCGATGGACGGATTGAGGGAGAGGTTCATACAAATGGAACCCTGATCGTTGGAGAGCAAGGAGTTATCAAGGGACTCATCTCAGCGGGAACCGTCATGACGAGCGGAAAAATAAATGGGACGGTGACGGCTTTGGAGAAGGTCCAAATCAACAAGCCAGGAATATTGATCGGAGACATTCGAACGTCGGCGATTGCCATCGAAGACGGAGCCCATTTCCACGGCATGTGTGAAATGGGAGCCCATAAGTGGGTAGAGGAACAACCGTCCTTCTCTTCATCTCCTGCCGATCCCGACGGCCTTCATGATGCGGCGCCTCGCCCAAGAATACGGGCGGTCCGTCCGTAGGCCGTTTCCTCGTGCTTCTTTAGCCGGTACAATGCCTCTCTATGGATCAGCCTACAGTGCTTCTGGGAATGAGCGGTGGAGTAGATAGCTCCGTTGCAGCCGCCCTCCTTGTTCGGCAGGGGTATGCGGTGCAGGGAGTCACGCTCCAAGTCTGGGAGCCTGAGGAAACGGACCAGCCCCCTTCCAAAAAATGGCAAGAGCGTGGATGCTGCAAAATCGGCATCGCCAAATATGTGGCCCGGCGCCTTGGTATTCCTTATGAGGTCGTCGATACCCGGGACGACTTTCGGGATGGCGTGATTGCGGATTTTGTCAGAGCGTATAAGGAGGGGATGACGCCAAATCCATGTGTACGGTGCAACGAACGAGTCAAGATTCGCCGACTCATTGAACTCGCGGATAGCCGGGGAATTGAATTCGTCGCGACCGGTCATTACGTTCGCCTTGCAAGGACCAACGAGGGGCTCACGCTCCAGCGGGCTGCTGATCTCAAAAAGGATCAGAGCTATTTCCTGTATCGTGTGAATCCTGCCTGGCTTCCGCGGCTCCTGTTTCCCGTGGGAACCATGCAAAAGAGCGATGTCTGGAGAGAGGCAGAAGCCTTAGGGCTTCCCGCCGATGAGGTGAAAGAAAGCCAAGAAATATGCTTTGTCAGCCAGGGTGACTATCGTGCGTTTCTTGAGCGGGAAGATCCCACAACCCGTAAGCCTGGGCAATTCCTCGATCAAGAAGGACGCTCTCTGGGAAAACATGACGGAGTTGCCTTCTATACGCCGGGGCAACGACGCGGGTTAGGGATTGCAACGGGCCGCCGGCTGTATGTCCAGCGGGTTCATCCGGCGACGAACACAGTGATTCTTGGTCCGGAAGAATCGCTGTACGCGGAAGGGTGCGAGGTCGGCGACCTGAATCTGTTCGACCGTTCTCTGTCTCAGCGTATCACGGACGTTCAGGTCAAAGTCCGCTACGCGACGCCAGCCGTGTCCGCCACACTGTATCCACGCACCGGCTCCTCCGTGCGCCTCCAATTTCTTGAACCGCAGAAAGCCCTGTGTCCGGGGCAATCTGCGGTTTTTTATCAAGGAGACCACGTGTTGGGTGGCGGGATCATCAAAATGGGCTCGGAACGTTGAATCCTTGAGCGAAGCCGCTCGTTGTTTCCCCTTCACTTGACTTCCCTCGCGACATTCGGCTAGCCTCTCCCTAGCGCGGTGAAAACCTTTTTCTCTTCTTGCCTCGTTGAGGTCAGGCATGTTCGGCTCGTTCGGATGGATGGAATTGCTCCTGATTCTGTTTATCGTGCTGATCATCTTCGGCGCTGGCAAGCTCCCGCAACTGGGTGAGGGATTAGGTAAAGCGATCAAGGGCTTCAAGAAAACCATGCACGAAGCGGATGCCATCGATGTCACTCCGAATGAGCCTCCGCAGGCCCAGGCCGCATCATCCCCTCAAACGCACGCACAGACGGCCACTGCTTCGCCGCCCGGTTCGCAAGGCCATCCCGAACACATCAAACAGGGGTAGCTTTGTCCGTGTGAAACACGTGGGAAGACGAGAGGAAACCTTTCTGAATCATCGTGCGGCGCCAATCGATGTGATGTATGTTCGGCTTAGGAACCGGCGAGATCCTCATCATTCTGGTCATTGCCTTTCTCTTATTTGGGCCCAAACAATTGCCTGAGGTCGGGCGTCAAGTTGGAAAGGCCGTCAAGGGACTGAAGGATGTAACGGAAGATCTCAGAAAGTCCGTCGAGCCCGAGTTGAATTTTCTTGAGCAGGAAATGAAGATGGCGGAGCAGGATTTTCAGGCGACCCTCAAGGAAACGGAGGACGACATCAGTGCGGCAGGTACTCAGACAGAAGAGAAGACCGCCCCTCAGACACGCCAGACGTCATAGCATTGTACGCCTCTACTAACTGCGAGTCCCTCAGTCAGTGCTACGCGCTCAACAGACATCATGAAGATGGGCTCATCATTTCTCGGATTGCTCAACGACGCAAAGCTTCCCCCAGCCATTCGGCTATTTTTTCTGTGGAACACGGGAAGGCGAACGATTTTCAGGTCCCTCGTTCTTTTGATCGGTACAGTGCTTTCTCTGAGTTCGATCGGTCATGCAGCTTTCGAAATTCCTGAGGGAGAGCGGATCACCAACATTATCGTCATCGGGCGCGGTATTCCCCTGAAAGAACAATATGAGCTCTTCGATCCGAAAATTGGCAGAAATTTCGACATCAAGAACTTTTGGATTCGGGCGGACCTCCGGGTAAGGCCTGAATATCGGCATAACCTCTGCTTCGGCGGGGGAATCGGGGGTAATGGGGCTACCGCAGGAAGCTGTAATCGTCCTATCGGCATCGCGAACAGCCTCTCCGGCAATGCAAACGACTCCTTCGTTCAACAGATGACCCGCCTGGGCATCGGCTATGATCTCTCGCCGGACGTCAACTTCTATCTTGAGTTTATCGATTCCCGCACGTGGGGAGGTAACCAAGATCCGATCACGCATACGTGCGGGCCGGCTCTAGCTTCCGGCAGATCATCCTGCTCGCTTGGAATCCGCGCCGGTTATATGCTCATCCGAAACTTTGCCGGAATCCCCGGCCTTGGTCTCAAGGCCGGCAGGCAATATCTCGTCTTCGGAGACCAGAGCCTGCTGGGCCACTTTGACTGGGCAAATACCGGCTTCTCATTTGATGGCCTCATGGCCAATTACAACACCAGCTTCATGGAGTCCTCATTCGGCTGGTTTCGGCTTGCCGAAACGGATCTTCCGCAAGGGGCCCCGCTCGGCAGTGGCGGACCGAATCTTCCAGGCACCGGTCAGTCGCAGAATGCTCACGGGGACATCGACATGCTGGTATTTTACAACCAAATCAAGGCAGTCCCGTGGACGCTCATCGAGCCCTTCTATATCTACTACAAGAACAACCTCGGCGCGGACAACAACAATGCCCAAGGCCTCGGGACACCAAAGCACGGGAACCAAACTCGCCACGTGATCGGCAATCGGATCGCCATCAAAAAAGGGGGGTTCGATTTCTCCAACGAGATCGTCTATCAATTCGGGCAAATGGGAGACACTGGGCAGACCGTCGAGCCGTGCGGCCCCACAGGGATCCAGTACAAATGCCTTCATATCAACGCATGGGCGACGAGAAACTGGATCGGCTACACGTTCTACGGGTGGGCGTGGAAGCCGCGCTTTGCGCTGAATTTTGATTATGCCTCGGGTGACGGTCGCGCCAACTGTACGTTAAATGCCGCCTACGGAAGGTGCTCGACGGCCAACACCTTTGAAAATTTCTATCCCACCAATCATATCCATATGGGGTACATGGATGTGATGGGATGGAAAAACACCTTGACCTGGTCCGCCAATTTTCAAGCCCGTCCGACTAGGGACGACCACATCGAAATCTGGTACACCCATTTGAATCTCGCCAATGCACGAGACAATTGGTATCGCGCCAGCCAGGGGGTCTATGTTTATTCCAAGGTGGACAACACGGCGAACCATGTGGGAAGCGAGCTGGACTTTACCTGGACCCACATGTTCATGGATGGAAAACTCGCGTTTCAAACGTCGTTCGCGTACCTGTTCACCGGACCCTATATCCGAGAGAACTTGGGCACCACAAAGGACCAGACCTGGGCCTATGCGCAACTGTGGTTGAACTTCTAGAGACAAGGTAGAAGCGCCCGTTCGTGCGTGGCGCACCTTGTGACTGCGCTGCTTTTCAACTTTCCTATCGAGCCCCCAGCCGTCAGCAAAACTTCCCGGCCGTCATGAATCGTTCCTGAAGCTCGTCATAGGTCCGCGTCACGGGAAATTGCGGGAACTCTTTTGACAGGTGATCGGGAGGTCGGAAGAAAAACCCCGCATCTGCTTCCCCCAGCATGGCCGTATCGTTATACGAATCGCCGGCGGCCAGTGTGAGGAAGTTCAAGGCCTTCAATGCCGCCACCGCCTGTTTCTTTGGGTTTGGCAAGCGCATGTGGTAGTTGACAATGCGACCGGAGTCGTCCACTTCCAGTTGATTGCAGAACAGGGTTGGATAGCCCAACTGCCGCATCAACGGAAGTGCAAATTGGTAAAACGTATCGGACAGAATGATGACCTGACACCGCTCACGGAGCCACCTCATGAAATCGGCGGCTCCCTCCAACGGCCCCATGTTTTCAATGACGTTTTGGATGTCGCCGATCTTCAGATGATGGCGATCCAAAATCGCCAGACGTTGTTTCATCAGTTGGTCGTAGTCCGGCATCTCGCGGGTCGTGATCTTCAAGGCCTCGATGCCGGTCTTCAACGCAACGTTGATCCAGATTTCAGGGACCAGGACTCCTTCTAAGTCCAAACACACGATGACTGGTTTGTTCATTGGCTGTGTGCTCCGATGCAATTTTCTAGAGACCCGTCATGGGCTCCGGTTCACTTGAGGCACAACTCCTCTTGGGCTGTGAGTCTTGGTGGAGAAACTGCTCGACCGTCTCCAGGGCTGATCTGAGCAGGAAGGAGCCCTCCCACGTCCTTGATCGGTCAGAGCTGTGGCGCTCCACCCATTCAGCTACCATCGGAAGGGGAATCAGGCGAGGGGATGCGGCCGTCAGATCGCCCCACAGCAATCCGAGGACAGTCCCGATGCGAATGGGAGTGGGAAGGGCTTCGACCCGGTTCTTGACCATATCGTCACAAGAGGTCGGTGGCGAGGTGACCAGCAGCTCCCGACAGGCCGAAGGCCGTTCTTCATAGACGGCGCAGGTGTTCTTCTCCAAGAAGGGGCAGGGGATCCGTAGCGAGTAGTAGGCCTCGTTGAGCGGAGCGAGTTCCTCGTCGTTCAGCGGCCGTTCCGATTCTGCCACGTCGATGAGTTGCTGCCAGAGACCATGGGACACCAACAAGGACTTGACTTGCTCCAACCGTGCGGCAAGGCGCTGTTGTTGCTCACTGGGTAATTGACCAATGTAGTCCATCAAGCGAAAGGCCTCAGGAGGAGAGAGGGGCACCAACATGCGGCAACAAGCCGCACATCCCTTCGCGCAAGAACGGAACCGGCCTTTCTCAGCAGCCCGTGCCTCCTCCATGCTCTGGGCTTCCGCTCCAAGATCCCGTAACAGAGGAACGAGGGACGTCAAGGGAACAGGGGCACTCGGGACCTCCACCTCTGCCGACAGGGGGCCGGCCTCCGTCTTGATCGAGATGTCAAATCGTTCAGTGGGGTGGGGCGGCATGACAGTCCTTGTAACGTCTGCGGACCTGCACGATCTTAGAGAACAGTCTTCTGCCGGTCAACTCCGCTGCGCCGTCTTGCTTGTGCCATCCTCGAAGAAATCCGATAATAGGCCATGGAACCGGCTTCGCCTTTTTCTGGCCATGTGATCGGGCTGCTCAAGGGTTATATGAGCGATCTGGTCCAGCAAGCGGTCCAGGAACAGGTGGCCGCCAACCAATTTGGATTCGGATCGACACCGTACCGCCCTCATGACGCCATTTCCGATCTACTTGCCTTGTTGGATGACCGTCTTGAATCGGAGGGAATCCAAGTTGGGCTCACGGAGACGTTTCTTCATGACATGTGGATGCTGTGCGACGCGGTCGCTCCGCAAGTGTGTGAACGGGTCTGGATCGAAGAAAATGTCAATGGGGAACAACAACCGATCGGAAAGGCACAAATCAGGGCCATGACGTACCGTGTCCTGATCGAATTGATGGAACGACGCTCCTGTTAGGGCGGCACCTCCGTATTGAGAGCGGAGTGGACTTTCTTTTCTAGGACGGAAGTCGGAGTGACGAGAAAGAGCGAGGTGAACAGGTCATGGCGATGCGATACTGGCTGATGAAATCGGAGCCGTCCACCTTTTCCATTGACGATTTGCAGAATGCTCCCCACCAAACGACCTGTTGGGATGGAGTGCGCAACTATCAGGCGCGGAATTACATGCGCGAAATGGCCGTGGGTGATCTGGTGTTGTTCTATCATAGCAACGCCAACCCGCCAGCGGTCGTCGGGATCGCTGAAGTGGTCAAAACCGCTTACCCGGACCCGACCCAATTCGACAAGAAGAGCAAATACTATGATCCAGCCAGTAGTCCTGCCAATCCTCGATGGGAAATGGTGGACATCAAGTTCGTAAGAAAACTATCCCGTCCCCTTTCCCTGCAAGAGTTGCGGAAGGAACGGGCCCTCAGGAACATGCTCCTGCTCCAGAAAGGATCGCGCCTCTCGGTGCAGCCGGTGAGCCAAGAGGAGTGGGACTCTCTCCTCAAACTGGAGTGATTCGCCGGATAGCCTTGGAGGGTGGCAGAGAGACGTCGGTCTAGGTGCTGGCTTTGCCGTCATCCATATAGCGATGTTGCCAGTCCAGCCAGGCGTGGCCCAGTTCGTGAGCCAAGATATACCGCCGACGCGTCACGGGAAGTCGCTTGCGAATGTAAATGGTCTTCGTCTCATCGTCCCAGATTCCGTCGGCATTCTCGTCGCGCTTGTCCATTTCTGAGTCAGACAGTTGCCGGACCGTAATCCGATATCCAAAAGGGAGCACAATTCGAGAAGGGATTCGTAACAGCCGCCTTTTCTCTTTCACAATTCCCGCCATAGCTTCCCTCTTTCGCCGTCGACGAAGTTTAGCCTACCACAAGTGTTCCATGGAAATGGTGGGTATTTTATCCATGTAATTCAAATAGTTACATGTTTCTATTCGCGCGGGATCGACGGAGACCGTGAGGATTCGGGCTGGTCTCTCATGCCGTCAAATCATTCTGTCAAAGGCTCCAGCCTGGGAGATGGAGCGAGGGCATGGTCCGGAGTCTTGCGCCGGATAAGTACAGCTCAAACAATTCCGAGAGTTTCCCTTCCAAGGAGTGTTGGGGAATCTCAAGCTGGTCTCTTAAGAGATGAAAAGGACGAGTCAGTCCGTCTCACATCGAGACCACCCCGATCGGTTCGATGGGGTAAGCGGGATCGGTCATTCATAACGTAGTATGGATAAGGGAGGGTGGCCAAGAATTCGATAGGTGCTCAGAAAACCGACCACCGTGGTCAGAGTCAGGGTTATGAAAAAGCTTCCAGCAAGGACCATTGGTTGGAGATTCCAACTGAGATCAAATATCAAAGACAGTGCCGCCCACGACAAGGCGCTCGCCAGCAACAGCCCCGCCAAGCCGCCCACAATGCCCAATATCGCATACTCGATCGCGAAGGTTCGGGCGAGCAGTCCCCTGCTTGCTCCCAGGGCCTTGAGGATCAGCGATTCATAGAGTCGCCGGTAGCGCGTCGAGGCCAAGGCAGCCGCCATGACAAGACCGCCGGACAGGACGCAAAACAAAGCCACGGCTTGGATGGCGAGGGACAGTCGATCGACCACCTGGGTAAAACTGTTCAGCACGTCTCCGACGTTGATGGCCGTCACATTGGGGAACAAGGCGACCACGGCTTGTTGGAGCGGGACCTCTTCGGAAGGGGGAACACGAATCGTGGCGACGTAGGTGAGTGGTGCTCCATCTAAGGAACCGGGGGAAAAAATCATATAAAAGTTGGTCGAAAAATTCCCCCATTCGACATGGCGAATGCTGCTGATCTCTCCGCTGACTGTGGTGCCATGGATGTCCACTTCGATGGAGTCGCCAACGCTCAGGCCAAGTTGCCTTGCGGCGTCCTCCTCGATCGAAATGAGGGGCTTGGCAAAGACTTGCCCTGGCTTCCACCATTCGCCTTGCACGATGGAATTCTCTTTGGGGAGATCTTGGAGAAATGTCAGCGCATACTCACGTGTCAGAAACCACTTTCGGCGCGCCTCTTTTTTTTCCTCCGCCGGATTGTCTTGCCCTTCGTGGTCTGGTGCCGTGTCGGTCGAAACGGGTACACCCTTGATGGCGGAGAGCCGTGCGCGAACCAGCGGAGTCAACCGTGGCGATTTGTCGCTCGATCGTTCGCGCAACAGGTGGAGCAAGGCTTCGGCCTGATCTGGTTGGATGTCAATGAAGAAAAAGGAGGGAGAATCGGCTGGCCGCCGCTCGTCCACCTGATCGATGAGAGATTGTTCGACCAGCGCGACCGTGGTCATCACCATCACTCCCATTCCGACGGCGATCGTGATGGTGACGAGTTGGCTGCCCGGTCGCCTGATGTTGCCAATGGCATAGCGCAAGGGAAGACTCTGGAACCCCTGCCATCGTCGAAAAATAAAAAGGGCGAAGCGAGCCGCAAGGGCCAAGAGGATGACCGCTGCTCCAAACGAGAGAATGAAGAGCCAGCCGATCTTCCACGAGCCGGCTTGCCATATCGCCAGGAGAACCAATCCGAGACCGATGCCGGTCAAGGAGAAGACCGTCACCTTATCAAGGGGAGTCCCCCATATCCACCGGTGTGATGTTCCCTGGATATTTGAAGAGTGAAGGGGATCGACCTCCCGACGAAAAATCCATGCCGGCTTCACATCGCGGATGGTCATGAGAGGCCAGAGAGCAAAAAGCAAGGAGGACAGAATGCCGAGCCCCAATCCTTTAAGGAGAGGAAAAGAGGATATCCTCATCCCCTCGGTGGCAATTCCCAACTGATCGAGCAGCGATGGGTCGATCAGGGCTGTCAGGATCCCCGGCAACCCTCGATAGAGAACCATTCCGATCATCAACCCCAGGATGCTTCCCGCCAGACCGAGGATCAGCGCCTGCAGCACATAGATTCGGAGGATGACAGATGAGTCTGCGCCCATGGTCTTGAGAATGCCGATGGTGATCAGCTTTTCCCGCACAAACGCATGGACGGAGGTGGCGACTCCTGCCCCTCCGACAAACAGCGCTGTCAATCCAATGAGGCCCAGGTAGCGGGTCAGTTGGTCTAGAGACTGTTTCAATTGCGGTTGTGCGTGACGATAGTCCGTGATACGCGGCGATTCGCGGGCAAGACGTTCCTGTAATTCGGTCCGCAAGGACTCGGCGGAGAGAGATGCCGGCAGTTTGAGCAAGTAACGTTCGCGGATGCGGCTACCCAATTTGATCAAGTCTGTTGCCCGGAGCCCCTCTTGGGATAAAAAGACACGGGGGCCCAGGCTGAACATGTTCGCCATCCGATCGGGTTCGCTCTTGACGACGCTGGTGATGAGGAACCACCCCTGGCCGATCTTGATCCCATCCCCCACGGCCAGTCCCATTCTGATCAGAAGAGACTCCTGGACCACCGCTCCGAAGCAAGGGAGGGCTGGGCACCGGTGGGGCGGCGGATTCAGGAGGCCGGCAAGAGTGTCGTGAGGTTCAAGGCGAAGCGAACCGTAGAGCGGGTACTGAGGTTCGACGGCTTTGAGTTCCACGATTTGGGTCGGTTGTCCGATGGAAGAGGGAGAAACGTTCGCCGCCATGGCGACAAGTTCGGTGGTATGGGTGATGGTCACACCCCGATCGCGGAGCGAATCCAAGACCTCCCGGCCGTGCTGGCTTATTGGTCTGGTCAGCCAGATTTCGAGATCGCCGCCCAGGAGGCTCCGTGCTTCCTGGTTGACGACCTGCTCAACCCGGGCTCCAAAGAGAGAAACGCCCGTCAAGGCTCCCACGCCGACGGCAAGGCACACCAGAAAAAAGGAAAAGTGCCGCCAGGCCGCGCGTGTTTCGCGCCAGGCCATCTGAAGGGCAAACGCCATCATCGCGACGAGTGGTTCATGACATCGATGGAGGAGTATGAAAGAGAGCGGAGTGTCATCACGCGTCTCCCTCAAAAAAAGAGAGAACGTGACCGGAGTTCGTGGTGATCGGTTGTGAGTCGGACTCCAGGTGACCGTCGCGCAGTCCGATCACTCGTTGCATCGAGGCGGCCAAGGTGTGATCATGTGTGACCAGGACGAGAGTGGTGCCATAGTCGCGGTGGAGGGAAAGGAGCAGGTCGATCACTTGCGCACCGGTCACGCTATCGAGATTGCCCGTTGGCTCGTCAGCCAAGAGAATGGGGGGGCGGCAGGCAAACGCGCGTGCCACGGCGACCCGTTGTTGCTCGCCGCCTGATAACTGTGCTGGGTAATGGCCCATCCGTTCGGACAATCCGACCGCGTCTAAGAGATCCATCGCTCGCGGAACTGCGCCGCGCACCCTACTCAGCTCGAGGGGGACCAAGACATTTTCCAGAGCGGTCAGGGTGGGGATGAGATGGAAGGATTGGAAGATGTAGCCGATGTGCTCGAGGCGAAATCGAGCCAGTTCTTTTTCAGAAAGGGCTGTGATGTCAGTGCCATCGATCACAATGGTCCCGATCGTCGGACGATCGAGGCCGGCCATGAGCCCCAGCAGAGTGGATTTTCCACTTCCGGAAGGACCGACAATGGCGACGGCTTGTTTCGCGGGAATCCAGAGGGAAATCCCGTTGAGAATATCCACGGGCCGACCAGCCGCTCTCAAGGTCATCGAGACATTGTTCACACGAATCATAGGCAACGCCCGTTGTTTGTGATGACGAGCATTGAACCATTATACTGCATCACTTGCGCTGTGAAGCCGTTTATCTCGTCATGACGAACCACCGACGATCTCTCCGAATCCTTCCGTTGAGCGTTGCCCTGTTCATTGTGGTGTCTCTGATCGCGATGACTGGCTGGGCAAAGTCGGAAACCGAAGAGAGGCCGCGCATTATCGCCTTTGGGGACAGTCTCACTGCTGGGCTTGGGGTTAGGAGCCAAGATGCCTATCCAGCTCAGCTTCAGAGGAGATTGGAGGAGCTGGGGTTTCGCTATCAGGTGATCAATGCCGGCGTGAGCGGTGAGACGACGGCCGGAGGACTTCGGCGTGTGCCATGGGTGCTTTCTGCCAAGCCGGACATCGTCATCTTGGAGCTCGGCGCAAACGATGGACTCAGAGGTCTGAGTCTTGAACAGACGAAAAACAACCTTGGCCGCATCATCCAACAATTGCGGCAAGCCGACGTGACCGTCATTCTGGCCGGGATGAAACTACCGCCGAACTACGGAGAGGAGTACACGAAACAATTTGAAGTCATCTATCCAGCCCTGGCCGCGCAGCACCGTATTCCGCTCATCCCGTTTTTTCTTGATGGAGTAGCCGGCTCGACAGCTTTGAATCAGGCCGACGGGATCCATCCTACGAGGGAAGGGTACAAAATCATCGTTGAGCACGTGCTCCCAGTGCTTGTGCCGGTCCTTGAGAAGCACAACAGAAATCGCGGAAAGCGACAGGGTCACTCCTTTACCCCAGCGCCCTCTGCTCCACTCCACGGCACGACGCCTGGAGCGCCGTCGGTCAAACGTCGAATAGGGGCGAATCAGGACTTCTTAAAGAAGGTATCGTAGACACCGTAGCCCAGCACCACGGCGATCAATGTGTAATAAAATGCAGTGATTCCACTGTAGTCCGGTGGTCCGCCCTCAGGGGCGTTCGCCAAGACCGTGAGGGGAGTGACAAGCCACCCCGCGACCATCAGGAGACCAACCGCGCTTCGCAACCGGTTCATATTCGTCCTCCACACATTGCGACGTGTGAAACAGCTCCAACGAAAAGAGGCACCATTGTACTGAACCCATGACCGGTACGCAAGAGGGCGGATGGCCTCTTTGGCCCTGGGGGGATGTTGTCAAGAAGAATCATAGGGGGATGGCTCGAGGCGATGGGGTAGCCATTGGGAGTTGCAGACAATGAGGCAATCGGCCCATTCTTCTCTTCAAGAAGAGGGCTGGCTTGGTCGTGAGCGGATCTTCATGATCGTCGCCGAAGGACACTGGTATGGGGCGAGTAGAGTGGTCAAGGTGAAAGGGGCTTGTTCTGGTCTAGGGGGACCCTGCCGACCGGTCTTATATCTTTGCGAGGAAAAGGCAATGGCTGCTTCGTGGAACACCACTCCGTTTGGGGGATGCCTGCGAAGCCGACACACCAGCCTGGCGTGCCTCCGGGCGGCATAGCCTCGGTTCCAGAGGCCCAACGAAGAATCTCTTTAGCATGGCTTCGACCTTCCAGAGCGTTGGCAAGAAAGAAACGACTCCCGACCCCCATTTCTTGCACCTCTTTTCTTGCCGCAAATACGGCGAGGAGACAAGTCTGTGTGGGGCTGTGCCCACTGGAGGCTCGCAGCGATGGGGCTCTCGTGCATGGCCGGCATGAGGAGAGCACTTGAGCGACATACCGAAGGGAGGCGATGGACGAGCGACTATGTGTCGGCTGGGGGCTGTTTGAGCGTCTGTTCGAGCAGCTCGGTCAGCTCATGGAATGAGGTGGTCAGTGTGTCAAGGTGGGTGGCCTTCTCAAGCAGATCGCGCGCAGCCGTTCGAATTTCCGTTTCCTGCCCCTTCACTTCTTCAACCAATCCTGCGGCTTGGGCCAGGGTCGTCTGATACCGCGTAGCCTCACGTTGGAGGGCGTGCAGTGCAACTTGGGCGGCCTTCGCTTCTGCGATCGATGTCTGGAGCTGCTGGGATAATCGATCGAGATAGGCTTCACGATCGCGCATCTCCGCTTGCAGATCGCGCAGCGCCTGCTGGTTTTCGCGTCGGCGGAGTTCCAAGTTGGTGATGGTGGCGATCCATGTTGAGACGGTTCCCGGCTCCAGGTGTGGTGGCGAGGGGATGGCCGATTCGCTCTCGATGGCTTTAAAGGTTGGCCCAAGCCACGCTACGAACTGCATGATGTCGGTCAACTTGACATCGGGGACCATCGATGAGGGAGGAGGTGCGGACGGAGTGTTTGCTGGATCAGCGTCTGTGGCGGAGGGGCGGGAGGCCTTGCCCTTTTGCGATTGCCGAGGTTGTGTCCAACGATGGTACTCGAGTAACGCCGCAATACAGTGGCGGCACATCGGCTCTTCGGAGAGCGTGCACGAACACTTGGAAACCAGATGGTCATCTTTGAGCTTGATTGTCTGCTCGTACAGTCCTGAATGTCCGATAACGGCCGCGGAGATCTGCGTGTCGTTCGCGTCGACAATGCGAACACGGTTTTCCGCCACGTACTGGCGTCCGATTTGGAACGCGTTGGCTGCGACGACGGACTCGATCATCTGAGGGTCCAGCAGGCCCAGCCGCTCTGCGCTGCACGCGATTTTGTATCGCATCTTTCCCAAAATGGTCCTGTCGTGAGAATGGCCTTAGTCTGCCGAGCCCGTGTAGGGCTGTCAAGAAATGAGGGGGTTTGATACGCGATGGGCGGGTGGTCACATGACGGGGGCAGATCGTGGAGTTCCTAGCGGCAACGTTGAGGCGGCCCCTTTTTGCTCATCGGCGTCAACCAGATATAGTCGGCGATCCGTTCGCGCATGTGCTCCCGGATCTCGTCGGTTTTGCGTTCATCATATGACATGAGATACACAGTGGTCTGTTTGACGTGGCCGGAAAAGCGTCTGGCCACACGTTGGGGAACGGGCAGTCCGTATTGGATATGGCCGCCTCCTGTGTAGCTCACGATGATCTGACGCGCCTCTTGCCCGGCCCGGCGCAGTTCGCGCAGGCTCGTCGCGATCGTCATGGCCATGCCTTCGTCTCTGACCATCGAGGCTTCGTACATTGTTTGAAAGTGGTCGCCGGTTCCTCCTCCGTGACATCGCTCGATCTGGTCCAGAATCCGCGCGCGGTAGGCCGGATCGTCAACGATCTCTTCCTGATGAAGTCCCCACCGCTGCCATTCCGGATCCTTGCGAGCTTGGGCCAGGCCGACTTTGACGATTTGACGAATCAACGGCCTGGGAGGATTCATGGCGCGAATGGATAAACCGTGGGTGCGGGCAAAGGCCACCAGTGGCTCATACTCCTCGAACGCTCCTCCCCAATTTTGGGTCCAGCGGACCTGGGCGAGGAAATCGCTTTTCGAGCGATTCATATTGAGCAGATAATCGTCCAACGCCTCCTGGCCGTCCCATCCGAACATCTCCATGCCGATGACGGGCTTGAGGCCGTTGGACCGCAAGTGCTCCAGAATTCGCAATGCGGCCTCAATGTGGTGGGCATTGTAGTGTTCTTCTCCCACATACACGACTTCATAGAGGGTCAGTTCGTTTAACCAATCCGACGTTGAAAGCAGCCGTCCCGTTCGTGTCTCCAACACTTGCCAGGGGCGCCAGTGGATTGCTTCGTCCGAGGTCTTCTCAGAGGTGCGGGTGAGGCCGTCGTGCTGCGCACATCCAAGACTCACCGCCACCATGAGGGCGAAAACCGCTGTTAGGAAGGAAGGGCATCCCCGATAGGAAGTGGGATCACCAAGATGTTTTACGGCCATGGCCCACTCCTATCATACTGCTGGAGGAGGGACAAGAGCGCCATCCGGCGATCCTACCCTGGCCGGATAATGTGATGGGCCAGAACTAGAATTGGACGGGCTCTCCGGACACCGGTGCGAGACGCAAGAATCGTAGAGTTCGGGAATCTTGGCCGGACCCCGTTCCCCTTGTGAGGATTCCGCTGTTACCTGAACCGCAAACAAGCGACAAAATTGACCGTCTTCCGACCCTTTGCTAGACTTCGATCGTGCCTGACGACCGATCATTCGCGAGCCACCTCCGGTTTCGATCCTCATGATGAATCCGACGGAAACTATTCGTTCGATCCAACGCAATATCGCGCGGGTGATTAAAGGTAAACCGGTCGCCATTGAAATGACGGTCGTCTGTCTTCTCGCTCGAGGGCATCTGCTTCTTGAAGACGTGCCCGGTGTCGGGAAAACCACGTTGGCCCACAGCCTGGCCCGGTCGCTGGACTGTTCGTTCAAACGCATCCAATTTACGAGCGACCTCCTCCCATCGGACATTATCGGCGTCTCGATCTTCAATCGTCAAAAACAGGCGTTCGAATTTATGCGCGGTCCCATTTTCGCCAATATCGTGCTGGCCGATGAAATTAATCGGACGACGCCAAAGACACAAAGTAGCTTGTTGGAGGCCATGAGCGAAGCGCAAATCTCCGTGGATAACCAGACCTATCCCTTAGCTCAGCCTTTTATGGTTATCGCGACGCAGAATCCGGCCGAGTATCATGGGACGTTCCCCTTGCCCGAGTCGCAACTGGATCGCTTTCTCATGAAGCTTCGTCTCGGCTATCCCATGCCGGAGGAGGAAAAGAAAGTATTGGAACGAGCTCCATCTTTGCATCCGGCCGAAGAGCTTCAGCCGATCGTCACCGCTCAAGATGTACTCGATCTCCAGGCTCAGGCGGATAAAATTTTCGTGGACGAAAGCCTCACAGACTATTTGCTCTCCATTGTGCAGGCGACGCGGCAAACGGAACTTCTGTCCCTGGGGGTCAGCCCGAGAGGGGCGCTGGCTCTCCATCGTGCGGCGAAAGCGCTGGCACTTGTGCGTGGCAGAACCTACTGTCTTCCCGATGATATCAGGGAACTTGCACCGATCGTTCTGTCTCACCGTGTGATGGTGGCTCGAACCCACGGTCTCGGCCTGCAAAGCGTTGAGCAGGCCGAACGCATCATTCACGGCATTGTCGATTCCGTTCCCGTCCCTGTCTGAGGAGCATAAGCCGACGAAGGCAGCCGTCCTTGCCGCAAGGGATCTGGGATGGCAGAAGGGATGGCCGGCCAGCAACGGGTGGCGATGCACATCCACTCAACGAGAGAACGTCCACTTTCCCGCCGATCGACACGGCTCACGTCGGAGGGAACGTTCTTCCTCTTTTTGACCCTGGCTGTTGGTGTGGCGGCGGTCAATACCGGCAACAATCTTTTTTATCTCTTGCTCTCCATGATGGTGAGCGGGGTCTTGGTCTCCGCCATGGCGGCGCGATGTTCTTTGCGCCGACTGGACATCAGCCGCCACCTGCCGAACTTGTTGGTTGCCAACGAGCCAGCGACGGCAACGCTGGTGATCAAAAACGGGAAGAGACGGTGGTCGAGCTATGCGTTGCGATTTTTTGACGTGACGGCCGATGGTCATGACCTGGACCGAGGGCTCACCATCCACCACCTTCAGCCGGGGGCCGGCCGTGTTTTGTCTTATCCGCTGATCCCATCCAGGCGCGGTTTGCTGAAATTGGACGGAGTGCGAGTCGCGACGTCTTTCCCGTTTGGTCTCTTGTACCAAACCGTGTACTGTTCCGCCCCCGCAATGGTTCCCGTGAGTCCGGCACTCAAGCCGCTTCCGAACGGACTGTTGCGGGAAGCGTTGGGAGCCGGCCTCGAACGAACCATTCATCGAAAGGGAAATGGCCGCGACCTGTACAATCTCCGCCTCTATCAGCCGGGGGACGACTCACGGACCATCCATTGGCTGACGACTGCCAGGACTTCAAAACTCATTGTTCGGGAAACAGAAGAGGAGGGACAACGTCGGGCGACGGTCCATCTCTCCCTCCTTGCGCCGGACAGCCACGACGCGGTTTTTGAAGAAGCGGTCTCTCTGACGGCTTCGCTGTTACAGCACCTGACCGGCCAGGGCTATTGGCTCAGGTTGGTAATGGGATCGTTTCGCTCGTCCTTCGGTCACGGCGGCGTTCATCTGGTTGAGCTGCTTCGAGCCCTGGCCCTGTGTGAGCGTCACGCACCGGGGGTGGGGATGATTCCTGACGCTGACCCCCTCTGGCTGCCAGACGGCGAGAACCAGGGGGTGGTGATCGTGGTGCGTGCTTGGCGGCAGGCCCCAATCCCCATCGTACGAGATGTGATTTCCGTTATTGATGTGGAGACAATGGGAAAAGATTCTCATGCCTCTTGATCAGGCGTTCCGCATCATGTCCGTCCTGCTTACCGGGGTCTCGTTTCTAGCGCTTGTGCTTGGAACAGACTTGCCTGGTTGGTTGGTGTTCTTAACAGGAATGGCGTTGCTCTTCTCGTTCGCGAGGGCTATCGGATCCACCGGCCGGCGTTCAATACAGCAGCCGGTACTCTCAGCAACCGCCTGCAACGTCCTCGTGCTCACGGGGTTCTTCGGATTTTTGATGGACAGTCTTGCGTCCGGCGAGCTGCTTCCCGCAGGAGTTCGCTTTTTGCTCGTCCTCATGGTCATCAAGCTGTTCAATCTCCGGCGCACCGGGGACTACTTGCATCTCCACGCTATCAGCGTTGTCATGATGGTGGCGGCGGCGCTGGGGGCCGATCTCTGGTATTTCCCGTTCGTTCTTGCCTATCTCTTAATCGGGGTCTGGGCGCTGGTGCTTTTCGGGTTAACGAAGCAAGGGGAAGACCTCCCCGTGCCCGCTTCTGGCCTGCTGCCCGGGCAGGAAACGACGAGCGCTCCCGGTAAAGTGACGTTCCCCCTGCTCCGAGTGGCCGGCTGGCTTGCCGCCGCTGTTTTCGGCCTGACCCTCCTTCTGTTCTATGCCCTGCCGCGGCTCCAGACCGGGCTCTATCAAAAAAGTGGTCAGGGAACGGTCATTCGAACCGCGGGATTTTCTGGTTCCGTGGACTTGGGGGCCCTCGGACCCATCAAGCAGGACCCCCGCATTGTGATGAGGGTCGAACTGCCTGGTAGAGCGAGGGGTGAGAACGGATGGCTGTATTTACGAGGCATTGCGTTCGATCATTATGATGGTCGCTCATGGGTGAATCAGCAGATGGGCCGCCAGCGGGCGATTCATCAAACAACCCCGGGGATTTTTGCCCTGCCAGGGAGGCGGGGCGAGGATCAACTCTCTCCAGAACTCTTCCATCAGCAGCGGGTTTTTCTGGAGCCCCTCGACACTCCCGTGCTGTTTGGAGCTCCCTTTATGGAAAAAATCAGCGGGAAACTGCCCGCGGTACAGGTTGACGGGGGTGGTTCGTTCTATTTGCCGTTTCCCAGTGCTGCGCCTATTGAGTATGTGGCTGTGTCGCGGCCCCCCGTGGTTCTGCCAGCCGATCTTCGCCCCGTGCCCACCGCGGTTCGTTATCACGATGCGTTTCTCAGGTATTTTACACAGGTACCCCCTCAATCGGACCGCATCGCCGATTTGGCTCGGACAGTCGCTCAGCATGCCCGTACTCCTTTTGAACAAGCGATGGCAATTCGAGATCATCTCTCCCGCCATTATCGCTACAGCCTTGAGCTTCCCGTTTCCGAGCAAGCCCATCCACTGGAAGAGTTTTTGTTCAATCGCAAGACAGGGTACTGTGAGCACTATGCGACGGCCATGACGATCATGTTGCGGACACTCGGCGTTCCTGCCCGCCTGGTGACGGGGTTTCTGGCGACGGAGTGGAATGAGTATGGAAGCTATTACGTGGTCAGGCAACAGGATGCCCATGCGTGGGTCGAAGTCTACCTGCCCTATTCCGGTTGGATCACCATGGATCCTACACCGCTCTCTAACAATGGAGGGACCGGTGGTGGAACGAGGGTTTGGGCTGGATGGCGGGACATAACAGATTATCTCCGTTTGTGGTGGAACCGTGTCGTCATACAGTACAGTGCGGCGGATCAAATCACAATCGTCCGGGGGGTCCAAATCGGGAGTGCAACCGTCGGGCGGAAGGTTTGGGATTCTATGTCCGGATGGTTCAATCCGCCACCCTCATGGCGGGAAACGATCGTCGGTCTCTATGACCGGAGCACCGCCATTCTTGCTGCGGGGGTCATCGCTGTTTTGACGGGATTCTGTCGACTCTTGTGGTTGAGGTGGAAGCAATCGCGGTATGGAAGCGTGTTCTCAAAAGGTGGTACTCAGGACGAAAGACAAGCCGTCACGAAACTCTACTCGGACATGATTCTGTATCTCTCAAGCAAAGGCATTCAGAAACCGGTGACCACGGGCCCGCTTCAATTCCTAGACACGATACGGATGCAGTGGACTGATGCGTTTCCGCTGGCGGCAACGATCACGGAGCTTTACTGTCGCGGAAGGTTCGGGAACGCAACGTTGACATCCGATGAATACACCATCGCCAAAAACAAGTTGTGTCAATTGATGGGTTTGACACGAGAACAAAGGGGTGAAATGGGATTGGACTAAGAGGAAAAACTGGAGCGGGAAACGGGATTTGAACCCGCGACCCTCGCCTTGGCAAGGCGATGCTCTACCACTGAGCTATTCCCGCCCGTCGAACGAGCGCATTGATGTAGGGCCTCGATTCTACTGGGCGTGTACAGGGGTGTCAAGCAAGAGGGTCACAGAAAGAACGTTGCTCAGGTCAAGCGGAAATTTCTCGAGAAAAGCCTTTGGGAGGCATAACTGTGAATTCCGGCTATGGCCCATGCTCAAGGGATGTGGCGGGCGTGCGAGGAAGTAGGCAAAGGGGTGCCGTACGACATCGATTTTCCTGCCGCGTCGTCTTGTTTGATCGTGACCCTGCACCTCGGCGTGACTTCGTACCTCCGGATCGACCGCTTTATTCCAAGACATGTCGGGATGGAGATTCTGAGCCTTACGACTGCCGGACACAGCAAACAGTGGGTGACTCCCGCGTAGTGAAATCATCATGGTGAAAGCCGGCTACGTATCTCCAGGCAACATAATGACCGAGCGAGACTCGATCGAGTTCAAAAGAGTTACTATTTGGTAACATCTTATGCTTTGACCTTGCCAGCATTCATGCGGTCGAAAAAGCAATAGAAAACATTATGAAATCAAATGTTTTAAACAATGCCTGACAAGTCACTTAGATAAGATGCTACGAAAACACCCCATGTGGTGCTTTAAAAAAGTTCTAGGATAATAAATGTAAACGGTTGTTATACATTTATTTTTCGTCATTCGTTCGACTGCTCATTTTTGGCTCATATTTTGCGTGATCCACCTGGCGGTCGATCTTCCGGAAAAAGTGGCAAGGTGGGGGGGGTAATTTTTCCGTGTGTGATTTTTTCGAACGGTGTTTCGAACGGTGTATTGACGGAATCAGTCAATCAAGAACTTTTAAGATCTGAAATAACGATTCTCCCAACCTGGGTAGGAGGTATCTACAATGTTTTTGTCGCGTAGACAGTTTTTGAAAGCATCCGTAGGGACGGTTGCTGCTGTAGCGGTTGCTGATAAGGTCTTGGCGCTCACCGCGCTGCAGCCGGTTATTGAGGTTGGAAATCCGCTCGGTGAATACCCTGATCGGTCCTGGGAGCGTGTCTATCACGATCAGTACCGATACGATTCATCGTTTACGTGGGTCTGCTCCCCCAATGATACGCACGCCTGCCGTGTACGTGCATTTGTGAGAAATGGCGTGGTCATGCGTGTCGAGCAAAATTATGACCACCAAACCTATGAAGATCTGTACGGAAATCGTGGGACGTTTGCGCACAATCCTCGCATGTGCCTAAAGGGATTCACGTTTCATCGGCGTGTCTATGGGCCGTATCGATTGAAGGGGCCCTTGATGAGGAAAGGGTGGAAGCAGTGGATGGATGATGGCGCCCCCGAGCTGACGCCGGAAACCAAGCGCAAATACAAATTCGATAGCCGGTTTTTGGATGACATGCTTCGAGTGTCTTGGGATACAGCCTTCACCTATGCGGCAAAGGCGATGATCATCATTGCCACGCGCTATAGTGGTGAGGCGGGAGCGAGGCGGCTTCGCGAGCAAGGCTATGCGCCTGAAATGATCGAGATGATGAAGGGGGCCGGCACCCGCTGCTTCAAGCACCGAGCTGGAATGCCGGTGCTTGGGATCATTGGGAAAATGGGCAATACCAGGATGAATGGAGGGATCAACGCCCTTCTGGATACCTGGATCAGAAAGGTTGGTCCTGATCAAGCTCAAGGCGGGCGGTATTGGTCAAATTACACGTGGCACGGCGATCAAAACCCAGCTCATCCCTGGTGGTCCGGTGTTCAAGGGTCTGATATTGACCTGTCTGACATGCGCTTCTCCAAGCTGAATACGAGTTGGGGGAAGAACTTCGTCGAAAACAAGATGCCGGAGGCCCATTGGAAGTTGGAGTGTATTGAACGTGGGGCGCGGGTCGTCGTGATCACCCCAGAATACAATCCAACAGCCTATCGAGCCGATTACTGGATGCCTATCCGTCCTCAGTCGGATGGCGCGCTCTTCTTGGGAGCAATGAAAATCATCGTCGATGAGAACATGCACGACGTTGATTTTCTGAAGTCCTTTACTGATGCCCCGATTCTCGTGCGAACGGATACGCTCCAATATTTGGATCCGCGCGATGTCATCCCTGATTACAAATTTCCCGATTTTTCAAAAAGTTATTCGGGGAGAATTCAGTCGCTCAAGCCCGAACAGATTCAGCGCTTGGGCGGAATGATGGTGTGGGATCTCAATAAGAAGCAAGCCGTTCCGCTCCATCGAGAACAAGTCGGATGGCACTACACAAATAGCGGAATTGACGCTGCCCTGACTGGTACGTACAGGGTGAAATTGCTGAATGGGCGCGAGATCGATGCCATGCCTATATGGCAGATGTACATGGTGCATTTCCAGGACTATGACCTTGATACCGTGCATCAGATCACTCGGACGCCAAAAGACCTTATTGTCCGATGGGCGCGCGATTCTGGCACGATCAAGCCAGCCGCCATTCACAACGGGGAAGGGACCTGCCACTACTTCCACCAGACCATCAATGCTCGTGGAGCAGCGATGGTGCTGATCATCACCGGGAATGTTGGGAAGTTCGGGACCGGTCAGCACACATGGGCGGGAAATTACAAGGCTGGTGCGTGGACCGCGACGCCTTGGTCTGGGGCGGGGCTGAGTGTTCATACAGGGGAGGATCCGTTCAATATCACTTTGGATCCCAACGCCCATGGTAAGGAGATCCATACTCGGTCCTACTATTATGGTGAGGAGGTCGGATACTGGAATCACGGTGACACGGCTTTGATCGTCAATACGCCAAAGTATGGACGAAAAGTCTTCACTGGTAAGACCCATATGCCGACACCGAGTAAATTCCGCTGGGTGACGAATGTCAACGTGGTCAATAACGCCAAGCACCACTATGACATGGTGAAAAACGTAGATCCGAATATTGAATGTCTGATCACTCAAGACATCGAAATGACATCGGACATCAACCATGCGGATATCGCGTTTGCTTGCAACTCCTGGATGGAATTTACTTATCCTGAAATGACCATCACGGTATCCAATCCATGGGTTCAGATTTGGAAGGGCGGAATTAGGCCTCTGTATGACACCCGTAATGACCTTGATACGTTCGCCGGAGTGGCGGCTAAACTTTCCGATATGACCGGCGATAAACGGATGAAAGATTACTTCGCGATGGTGTATGCCAATCGCGTTGACGTCTATGCACAGAGATTGCTAGATGCATCAAGTACGTTCTATGGCTACTCGGCGGATGTGATGCTCAAGTCAGAAAAGGGCTGGATGGTGATGGTGAGGACCTACCCGCGCCATCCGTTCTGGGAAGAGACGAACGAATCCAAGCCCATGTGGACTCGAAGCGGAAGGTACGAGACGTATCGACCCGAAGCGGAGGCGATCGAGTACGGAGAAAACTTCATTTCGCATCGAGAAGGACCGGAGGCCACTCCGTACTTGCCTAACGCGATTTTTACCACCAATCCCTATGTGCGGCCTGATGACTACGGTATTCCCATCACGGCTCAGCACCATGATGATAAAACCGTCCGCAACATTAAGCTCTCGTGGGATGAGATCAAGCGGCACAGTAACCCTCTGTGGGAAAAGGGATATCAGTTCTACTGTGTCACGCCAAAGACTCGTCACCGAGTCCACAGCCAGTGGTCGGTGAACGACTGGGTGCAGATCTATGAGTCGAACTTCGGCGATCCTTATCGGATGGATAAACGGACTCCCGGAGTGGGTGAGCATCAGCTTCACATCAATCCCCAAGCCGCCAAGGATCGTGGCATCAACGATGGGGACTACGTCTACGTCGATGGAAATCCGGTGGATCGTCCCTACCGTGGGTGGAAACCCAGTGACCCCTATTACAAGGTCGCTCGGCTGATGATTCGGGCGAAGTATAACCCGGCTTATCCTTACCACGTGACGATGGCGAAGCATGCTCCGTTCGTGGCGACGCCCAAATCCGTCAAGGGACACGAAACAAGACCGGATGGACGCGCGATTGCCATCGATACCGGCTATCAGTCCAACTTTAGATATGGATGTCAGCAATCGTTTACGAGAAACTGGCTGATGCCGATGCATCAGACCGACTCGCTTCCTGGCAAACATGCCATCGCTTGGAAGTTCAAGTGGGGTTATCAGGTCGATCACCATGCCATCAACACCGTCCCCAAAGAATGCCTTATCCGTATCACCAAGGCGGAGGATGGTGGTATTGGAGCGCGCGGTCCGTGGGAGCCGGTGCGGACCGGATTCACGCCTGGCCAGGAAAATGAGTTTATGATCAAGTGGTTGAAAGGCGAGCATATTAAAATCAAGGTATAAGGATTCAGTGCTGAGAAATCAGCACTTAGGATTTAGACCTCGGCACTGAAGGAGGAGACGATGCCTGAAGTTTATAACTGGCAGTTAGGACGAAAGATGCTTTATCCCTATGAGGAGCGGCATCCGAAATGGCAGTTTGCATTTGTGTTCAATATCAATCGATGCCTCGCGTGTCAGACCTGCTCCATGGCCGACAAGTCCACCTGGCTCTTCTCAAAAGGCCAGGAGTACATGTGGTGGAACAATGTCGAGACGAAGCCCTATGGCGGATACCCGCAATTTTACGATGTCAAAATCACTCAGCTTATCGAGCAAGTCAATCCCGGAGGCCAAGTCTGGAACGTTCGAGTGGGGCGGAAACACCATGCGCCCTATGGAGTCTTCGAAGGAATGACCATCTTCGACGCTGGGGCAAAGGTGGGGCAGGCTGCCATCGGTTACATTCCGACGGACCAAGAGTGGCGGTTTGTCAACATCTACGAGGACACAGCGACCTCGATGCGAGCATTAGTAGAAGGTATCGATAAAACTGGTTTTTCAAAGGATGAACCTTGGAAGATGACCGGCAGCAGCTTGCCGGAGCACGAAACGTTCTTCTTCTATCTCCAGAGGATTTGTAATCACTGTACCTACCCTGGATGTTTGGCAGCGTGTCCGAGAAAGGCCATCTATAAACGTCCGGAAGATGGGATTGTCTTGATCGATCAGAATCGCTGCCGTGGATATAAGAAGTGTGTGGAGCAATGTCCGTACAAAAAGCCTATGTATCGTGGGACAACGAGGGTCTCTGAAAAGTGTATTGCCTGTTATCCGCGAATTGAAGGGAAAGATCCTCTGACGGGCGGAGAGCCAATGGAAACACGGTGCATGGCCGCCTGTGTGGGAAAAATCAGGATGCAGAGCTTGGTTCGTATTGGAGAAGATGGCCTGTGGGCTGAAGACCGCTGGCATCCGCTCTACTATGCCATCCGTGTTGAACAGGTGGCTTTACCCCTTTATCCACAGTGGGGAACTGAGCCAAATGGGTATTACATTCCTCCACGGCACAGTCCGCGTGGGTACGCAAGACAGATGTTCGGTCCTGGCGTAGATAATGCGATCGAAAAATATCTCGTTCCGAGCCGGGAGTTGCTGGCTGTTCTCCAATTGTGGCGAGCCAGCCAACAAATCATCTTCCGATACGATGTGATTCCGGGTCCAAAAGTATTTGAAACCCAGATTCACGGCAAGCGATTTGAGATGTACAACGATACGGTTCTTGGCTTTAACAAGTCAGGCAAAGAGGTGGCCAGGATCCAAGTTGAAGAACCCATTTATATCAGACCTGCAGAGCGAGTCACGTGGTTGTAGGTCTACGTTGATCTCGCTGGCAAAACCACGGGGGAGCGTGTGAGCGCTCCCCCTGTCTCCTCCTAGCCTTCTCCAGCCATTATAAATTCACAGATTAAGAGTTCTGATCCATCTTGTTTCTCTAAGGAAACCCGACGATACTCCCACATTCCGCACATTCCCTACATGAACGGACGCCCTGGGAGAGATCTAGTAAGGTGTGTGTATGCCTTGCGGATCAATTCCCGATGCGATCCATTCCCAATCGGACAATGGAGTTACTTCTTCGGCCTCTGACTCTGGCTGCCGGTTGGTCATGGCCTGACTGTGTAAATCGGCAAGTGAGTTTCACATCGCTGAGGACTGGTCCCGCAGACCGCGCCGGATAATCCAGCGCGACGAGCGGGCAGAACTTGGTCAATGGCGCCAACCATCTAGAGTCTCGGATTGCCTGCTGCCCTACAAGCGGACGATCGGCGCAATGGGTCACTCGACTCGGTAAGTTTCGCGTGGACGATGAGCTGCTGATCTACAACATGCCTATAACAGGACAAGCACATAACTCGAGAACCAGGCCAGGAGGTATCGCCTGCGCAGTGCAGCCATAGCCTAGATCACCAACCGGACTGCAAGCAGATGGCATTGCGCTGACGGTTATGAAGAAGGCCTATCCCTGGGTTATAAATCTTCATCGGCAACCCACCGACGTTACAACCATCGAAGAGATTGCGGGCTGATCAAAGCCTGCTATGGATCTGGCTCAGTGGATCATAGGTCGCGGCAGGACAACGAGAAGAATCTGACGTAGCGGTACATCGGTAGGCGCCGCTATCCGATCGGACGTTCAAGAGCAAGTTGCTGAAATAGGCCAGGCCCTAACGGACGCTCGCAACCGGACTACCGTGCGGAGGAGGGTAGAGGCAAAGACGGTGTCGGCCTGAGGACGTCAAGACGCTCACGCTGGCCCGCTCCACATCAAGTGCGCGAGAAGAAGCCGCTAGGGCACACGAGGTGCCATCGGTCTTTCGACCTAAACATGCTGACAAATGGCTCCCCTCATACCATTCCAAATACCATAGGTATGGACCAACACGCTCACTTGACGACGTGTAAGGGCTTGAGTAGAGTTGATAAAAAACGAAAGAAGGTGTTGAAACGTGGATTCGCCAATCGATGAAACCGTTCCCTTCGCCGCACAGGCGATCCCTTTTCATGAATTCTTGGCATCAGGTAAGCTGCCGGATGGTTATCTCAGCAGCGAATACATTGCCCAGCAATTTGTCGAACGCCTTGTACATTACGTCTTGAGTGTGCCATCTGGAAGTTACACGATGGCCCAGCTTAGCCAGCTTCTCGAGCAGTTGGATCCCAGAAGTCAGGTGTTTTTCTTCAAGCGACTCAAGGAAACCAGCCCTGACTGCCTGAAGGATTTTGCGCCCCTCTATTATGGATTCATGAACGAATTTCACTCGCTCCTCTTTACATAACCAAACAAAAGGCTACTTGTCCGCTCTCTTCTCGTGTATAATAATTGCAGATATAAAGGAGCGTTGTGACCATGAATCATTCCTTGCAACGAGCCGTAACCAGCTTTTACAACCTCATCTACGAGGCCCAAACGTTTGCCACCGCTATGGCGCGCATTGATACGGCGGAACAAGACCACTACGCCGGTAGAATCGAAGGACTCAATTGGGTCCTTGATCGATGTCAAGCGCTTGAGGAGATGGATGCTAACCTGAGTCCTTCCTCGCTTCAAAGAGTGTTGGCGGAAGTGAAGTCTGACCTCGAGCACGAGCTTTCTGTCCAACGGCGTGAAAAGGGCAGAAGAGCCGATGGTCGAGAAGAGGCATTGAACTTCGTCGCTGATTATCTGGCAAGCCTGATTACTGCGACCGAGATTGAGTCCGCCAAAACGGTCGTCTAGCATCCACGAAGCTCGCTCTATCTGCCGCAAACCGTTCTTCAGGTAGCTGCTCGAACGAAGGTGTTCCGCGGTGCATACGGATGATTGATAGAGAAGGTTTCACCGTATAGTCGCAATGTTTTCCGGACGATCTGCCTCCACCAGTGGTTCTCCACAATTTCGCAAAGTGCAAGTCGCTGCTTATATAAACGAACTGCATCAATATCGTCTTTGCCGCAAGTTGCATCACTTCTTTACTTCTTTCCCTTCTTGAACCAGAACCTTGTTCATTGACCAACCTTGATCTTCTTTTGATTTCATCCCTATAATGAAACCATGAAATGGGCTTCTCAATTTTCATCCGACTCTTTGCGAGAAAGTGAAGGGCAGGCATACAGCTCGACCGCAAGGCCGAAGGAAAACCCCTCTCATCATAATCAATTCCGCTCGCTGAAGGCGTCCCTTCTGTACTGTCCTCGTTGCCGAGTGGCTACCCCAACGCGCGAGAGACTACTGCTGATCTTGCCAAGCGGAATCCTTTATGAATACCTCTGCGCGCAGTGCGGCACTTCAACGGGTTCGAAAACGGAAAATCCTCTCGACAGTGTGACGATCATACACCCGTAGTCGAACAGACCCGTCATCTGCTTGTCTTGTTGGCTGAATCGTGTACGCAGGCAGTGGGCCCCTTTTGCCAAGACTTTTGTCAAGATGGGCGCGATCCAATGCCAGGTGTTGCTCCGCAGAGAGAGGAATTAGCCGGACGGAACAAGGAGGTATTTCCTCACATGACAAAACCTCCGTATCAACTGGCTATGTTCTGAGGAAATGGTGTGGAGATCGAATCTCCCCTGCTCTCGTTCCCTGTTGGATGCTCGCTGGACAGAGTGCAAAACAGAAACGTTGCCGGCATGAATAACGGAGGACCAATCTAACGATCAATCGGGATCCCTTCTTCAATCAACATGACCGGGATATCATCAATAATGGGATAGAGGATCTTCCCATCGGCCCGGAGAAGGCCACCGGTTAAGGTTTCCGCTACGACCGCTTCCCCTCGGTTCCTGACGTTTCCTCTCCGAATCTGATCGTTTACGAGCGAGAGCAACGTGTCATCCGCCAACGTCACGGCTTGCTTGGTTTCCGGGCAGCAGAGTATCGAGAGCAGTTCGGGATCGATCGACATAGTTCTCGTTCCTTTCTTCTTCAAAATAAGACGCACTATGCTAGCACGACGAAATATTCTTGAGCCCGGCTGAGCAGAAAACAGCGGACGTTTTCCTTCCAGAAACAAATTTTGCTAGACTGCATGCAATGGGCCTGTAAGAAAAGGAATAACCATTTCTTCCAATGATCAGTTCTCTCTCAAAGACTTTTCTCGCGGGGTTGGTGTTCCTCGTTCCAACGTGGGCCACCATTTTAATTCTTTTGACGCTATTTAACACCCTCGACGGCGTCGTCGGAAGCCATATGACTGATCCAATACCCGGTATTGGGTTGTTGCTGTTAGTGATGATTGTCGTTCTGGTCGGTATTGTAGCAGACCACATCATTGGGAAAAACCTGCTTGAACGGCTGGAACAGCGACTCGAACAAATTCCTCTGGTACAGACCATCTATCTGACACTGAAAGGGATGACGGATGTTCTGAATTTCAGGTCCCGGTTTGGGAACAGCAAGGTTGTCGCGTTCCCGTTTCCCCGCAACGGACTGTGGGCACTAGGATTCGTCATGGGCACAGCGCCGCCTCCTCTCCAAATTGAGCCGTCGCCTTCGACGCTGTTCATGGTGTTCGTTCCGACCGCAATCCATCCCTTTACCGGCTATTTGGCCTTCATCCCTGAGCAGGATCTTGTGCCGATCAATCTCCCACCGGAAGACGCCATGAAATTGGAGTTCTCCGCCGGTTTTTACCAGCCCAAGAGCGGTTGGCTCAGCCGTTCGAGCGCCGTCACTTCTGATCCATGAAAAGGACGCCAATAATACGAATACGATCGGCAAAACGAAGCGACGCGAACGCACTCATCGCGTTGAGTCTTGCCATGGCGAGAGAAACCGAGGGAAGGCAGCTCGATGAGACACGGCTACGCAAAGGGATTCACGCGGTCCTCTCCGACCCTCGGCGCGGATCGTTTATAATCGCAGAAGCCCAAGAAAGGAGCCGGCGGCGCATCGTGGGGCAACTCATGCTCACCTCTGAATGGAGCGACTGGCGCAACGGGATGTTTTTATGGGTGCAAAGCGTCTATGTCGATCCCGCGTGGCGGCGACAAGGGATCTATCGGGCTCTATACCGCCATGTGTTGGAAAAAGCAAAGCGTGACCCTACAACCTGCGGGATTAGACTCTATGTGGCGCGCGATAATCGCACGGCCCGGACTGTTTATCGGCGCGTGGGGCTGTCCACGACGCGATACATCGTCTATGAACAGGATTTTGTTTTAGAGTCTCAAACAAACCATCGCCGCGGTTAGCGTGGAAATGGAGGCTGTATGATCGTCGTACGGACCGGCATTCTCCTGCTCTCCCTCGCATTGGTCCTTTCGGGTTGTGTTATCAGTCGGGGGCGGATCGGAAATCCCATTGACGAAGAGAATCTCAGGCGCATCGAAAAGGGAGTCACCCATCGCACGCAAGTCGTCGAACTCTTGGGAGCGCCCGATCGAATCAACCAGGCGCCGGACCGCGACATCTTTCAATACTACTACTATGACGCCAAGTCTCCGGCTTTGATCTTGCTCGTGTTCAATCTTCTTACATTGAACGCGAAAAGCGACAACCTCTACATTTTCTTGGACAAGCAAGGCGTCGTCCAAGACATCATTTACGGCAAACGGACCGACAGGGTGGATTTTTCCTTGCGCCCCTGGGGATCATGAATGGGGATCATGAACATGCGTTTCTCGCCCTTTCTTGGTACGGTTCTCCTCGGCATCCTTATCCTATCGATGCCGGGCTGCGCTGTCAGACGAGTGGCGTTCAATGAACCGATCACTGCGGAGCAGTTGCGGTTCATTCGTCTCGGGGAGACAACACTTCAGCAGGTGGTGGAGCGTCTTGGCCCGCCCGAAGACATTACCATGGAAGCCGATCAACTCATCGCGGAATTCCGATGGAGCACCACTCGTTCCGCCTCTCTCAACCTTGGGTATCTCTTCAGACTCATCTCTCCCGTCTCGCCCACGCTTACCCTGTCGGGTACGGGGATCAACATCAATCACGTCCAATTTCTATGCGATAAGCGGCTGACCGTCCATGCGTACGCTTTTGGAAAGGCGGACGAGCACGCGATCATCGAATTCTGGCCGTTCTAGGGCTGTTCTCGTATTTGATGGTTTTCAGCGGACTGGCCATCCCGCTATAATACCCGTATGACACCGGTGACACCGGGCGATTCCGATACACAGGCCCCCTGCCCACCCGAGCTCTCGTCTTCCTACATTCCGGCCCTCGAAGACACGGAGTTTCTTCGTCGCGATGAACTGCGTCCCATCCGCATCGGACTTGAGCTCCTCAAGGCCGAGCTGATTCAGCGGGAAGAAGGCGTTCGCTCAACCATCGTCGTGTTTGGAAGCGCGAGAATCCATGAGCCGGCCGTCATGAAAGAAGCGCTCGAACGGGCGGAGGAAGAGCTGGCTCGATCACCGGATGATCCGGAAATGCGCAAGAAAGTCGCCATTGCGAAGCGTCAGTACGACCTGTCGAAGTACTACGACATCGCCCGAGAATTTGGGCGCATCGTGTCCTCGACCTGTCAAATCGATGGACGGTGCGACTACGTAGTCGTGACCGGCGGAGGGCCTGGAATCATGGAGGCCGCCAATCGAGGAGCGGCCGACGTGCGCGCCAAATCGATCGGCTTAAACATCACGCTGCCGCATGAGCAACGACCGAATTCCTACATCACGCCGCATCTCAGCTTTCAGTTTAAATACTTCGCCATCAGAAAAATGCACTTCCTTTTGCGTGCCAAAGCCTTGGTGGCCTTCCCAGGGGGATTCGGCACACTCGACGAGTTGTTTGAAACCCTGACGCTGCTTCAGACGGGCAAAACCGAGCGCGTCATGGTCGTCTTGGTCGGGCGAGCCTTCTGGGAGCAGTTGATCAACTGGCGGTGGCTCGTCGACAACGGTCTTATCGCCGAGCACGATCTCCAATTGTTTCACTATGCCGAAACCGCGCAGGAAACCTGGGAATTGATTGCACGCCAAAACGGAGTCCTTCCTCCATGAAACTTTTCTTCCACGGTGCGGCCCGATCGGTGACGGGAAGCCGGCACCTGATGGAAGTTCCGGGCTTCCGGCTCCTCTTCGATTGCGGCCTCTTTCAAGGGCGGAGAGACGAAAGTTTTCATCACAATCGCTTTTTGGGATTTGATCCCAAATCCATTGACGCCGTTCTACTCTCCCACGCACACATCGACCATTCGGGCGCCTTGCCGGTTCTGCCGCAGCATGGGTTTTCCGGAAAAGTCTACGCCACCAGGGCTACGGCGGACTTGGCCGCTCTCATGCTTGAAGACTCGGCACGGATTCAAGAAAGCGACTGCCGCTACGTGAACAAACGGGAAAACCGAAACGGGAAAAGGTGTGTCCGGCCTTTCTATACCGGCAAAGATGTCCGCACCATTGTCCGACGGTTCGAGGGAGAGCGTTACGGAGATCAGATCAAGATTGCTCCTCGGATTACCGCCACCTTCCTTGACGCCGGTCACATTCTGGGCTCATCGGCGATCAAAGTGAAATACACCGCGAGGGGCAATACCACGACGGTGTTGTTCAGCGGGGACCTGGGCCGAGCCCATATGCCCATCATACGAGATCCTGAACCGCCACCGCCCTGCGACGTCCTTATCGTCGAGTCCACCTACGGAGACCGTTTGCACGAACAACTCGGAGAAGAGATCAAACAGAAAGTGGCCGAACTCATCGCCCATGCAAAACTCCACAAAAGCAAAATCATCGTGCCGGCCTTCGCCGTGGGCCGCACGCAGGACTTGGTGATGCGGATCAAAGAATTGATCGGTGAGGGGCGAATCGATCCCATCCCCATCTATATCGACTCGCCGCTGGCCGACCTAGCCACGGAGATCTTCCGTCGCCACCCCGACTGTTATGACGAGGAAACACTCAAAACCTTTGCATCAGGGGATGATCCCTTTGCCTCGCGCTACATCCGTTTTGTCTCGTCGCCGGAGGAGAGTAAACGGCTCAACGCCATGAAAGGCCCCTGTGTCATCATCTCGTCATCGGGCATGTGCGAAGGCGGGCGCGTCGTCCACCACCTGAAACATGCGATTCAAGATGAGGCGAACGTCGTTGTATTCGTCGGCTTTCAAGCCGAGCACACCCTGGGAAGGAAGCTTGTGGAAGGGTGGGACGTGGTTCCTATTTTCGGAGTACCGACCCCCAGGCGCGCCCAGGTCGTCACGTTCAATGGCCTGTCCGCCCACGCGGATCGAAACGGTCTGTTGGACTACGTTCGCGCGATCACTCCCGAGCCCAGTGTGATCTTCGTCGTGCATGGGGAAGAAAAACAGGCACTGTCGCTGGCTGCCGCCATCCAAGCAGAACATCCACGCATCGACGTGCGGATTCCTCATCGAGGAAGCAGCCATGAGATCTAGATCGTCCGACGTTCCGTGCCCCATTCGGTTCGCGTTACGATCCTCTGTTGCGTCTGCGGTCTGGTGCGTCCTCTTCGCTGTTCATGTCTCCGCCGGAATGGACGAAGCGGCGGATGTCCGCCAACGGGCGCGTGAACTTGGCATCGTTGTGGGGCAGTACCAGACGGGACCATTCAACGCCATCACCGATGTGGCTGGAGTCAAGGTCGGTCACCGGACGTTGGTCCGAGGAGAGGGGCCTCTCAAGCCGGGTGAGGGACCGGTGCGGACTGGCGTCACAGTGATCATCCCGCGCGAGGATGTGTGGCACAAGAAAGTTCCCGCCGGCTCGTTCGTCCTCAACGGTACGGGCGAGATGACGGGCCTGTCATGGATCGCGGAATCCGGTTTTCTCGAGTACCCGATCGCGCTCACGAACACGCTCAACGTTCCCCGCGTCGCCAACGGCGTCATCAGTTGGATGATCAAACGGTATCCCGCGATCGGGATCTCCGACGACACCCTGACGCCGGTCGTCGCCGAATGTGACGATGGGCGCCTGAACGATATTCAGGGGCGGCATGTCTCGGAAGAGGACGTTGTTGCCGCACTGGACGGTGCCGAAGGTGGACCGGTGCAGGAAGGAGCGGTGGGAGCCGGGACCGGGATGATTGCCTATGGGTTCAAAGGGGGGATTGGTACGTCGTCGCGGAAATTGCCCCCACAAGAGGGAAGCTACACGGTAGGGGTGCTCGTCAACGCCAATCATGGACGCAGGCACGAGCTAGTCGTAAACGGTGTGCCGGTCGGCCGGCTCTACGACTTATCCCAGCCGCGGGCAGAGAACGTACAACCGGGGCAGAATGAGGGCTCGATCATCATTGTCATCGCAACGGATGCGCCGCTCGACAGCCGTCAACTCGGCCGCCTTGCTAAACGGGCCGCGCTGGGTCTTGCGCGCACGGGGGCGACTGCCCGCCATGGGAGCGGAGATTTCATACTGGCGTTTTCAACGGCCAACGTCATCCCTCATTACCCTCAAGAACCGACCTATACCCTGACCCACTTAGCCGATGTCTATCTGAATCCATTAATCACCGCGACTGTCGAAGCGACCGAGGAAGCCGTGCTCAACGCCCTGACTATGGCGACAACAACGGTCGGTCGGGACGGCTATCGGGCGGAGGCCATCGACCTCGATCGTCTGAAGGACATCCTATCGGACACCATCCGTCGATGACCGGAGTGCGAGACCGTTTCGAACCGACGGTGGAAAGAACGTCTCTTCTTCAGGAGAATGGAGCCGTCGGCTCTGCCGGAAGTTCCGTTAATACCTCGATCGCCCCGCTTTCAACGTGATACAGGGCGCCGACAATGGCGATGCGCTGGTCGTGAACGAGCTTGTCCAACGAGCGACTGTGCCAACGGAAAGATTCGACCGCCCGCTGCACGTTTTGACGGGTGACGGTGTCGATGAAGGCGTCGAACCGGCCCTGTTCTCCCTCTCGAAGATCCCGACAGACGGTCGGGTCGATAGAGGACTGAATGTCGGTGACGATGGATCCGAGGTGATCGCATCCCGTGGCTGCGGCGGCGGTCTGAGCGGAGCAAGCCAGTTTGACCGCCGTGGTGACGGCTCCACAGCGCGTATGGCCCACCACAAGAATCAGCTTGGCTCCGGCGACCACGCAGCCGTACTCCGCGCTGGCCAGAATCTGAGGGCCTACGACGTTTCCCGCGATGCGGATACTGAAAATATCTCCCATCCCCAAATCAAAAATGATCTCGGCGGGGGTTCTTGAATCGATACAGCTCAGCACGACGGCCAATGGATGTTGTCGATCAGCCGTTACTCGGACTTGACGGACCATGTCACGGGTGAGGCGACGACCGCTGCGAAACCGCTCGTTGCCGTCTTTCAGGATTTGAAGGACCTGTCGTGGAGTGAGTGAGTTCTGAAGCTCATGGGTCGAATAATCGAGGTATTGAATCTGATCCTCGAACTGGTATTTGGTCTTAAACCCGACCAGGCTAACCTCGATATGGCGAGCGGGAGCGGACAGATCCTTAAAGTCGCGAATCAGGTCGAGCACGTCCGGGTCGATATAGTCTGTATGTTGAGCGTCGATCAGCACATGGCCGTTTGCCGGGGCCTCCGACAGCGCGCGAGCGAGAGCCGCGCGATTTAAGAAGCTCACCTGATTGGTCAGTTCAACGTGCAGGACTTCCCTGCCCAGGTGTTTCTCGACGACGCGCCGCATCGGGTGACGCATGTTGCTGTGGAGAATGAACCCAACGGCGGTCGCCAAGCCGATGAGGATGCCGGTGAGAAGATCGGTCAGCACGATGGCGACGACCGTCACCACGAATGGCAAAAACTGAGATCGGCCTTCGCTCCACATCTGTTTGACCAATGCGGGGCTCGCAAGTTTGAGGCCGGTTACCAGCAGAATCGCCGCCAGGGAAGAGAGGGGGATTTTGTTGAGCCATGTCGGAATGAGTGGAACAGTCACTAGGAGCAGGACTCCGTGGATGATGGCGGACCGTTTCGTTTTCCCGCCGGCCATGACATTGACGGAGCTGCGCACAATAACCGATGTGACGGGAAGCCCGCCGATCAACCCGGAGACAACGTTTCCAACCCCTTGGGCCAGCAGCTCGCGATTCGGCGGAGAAGTGCGTTGTTGAGGGTCAAGCTTGTCCACGGCTTGGATATTTAAGAGAGTCTCCAGAGACGCAACCACCGCGATGGTGAGGGCTGCGGTGTACACCGCCGGGTTTCCCCACTGTGAAAAAGCCGGCGGCGACAGGAGAGACAAGAGCCCCCGAAGGTCCTCGGTGATCGGAACTTGGACGAAATGGCTCGACTTGATCAGCCAGGGATCGCCAAGGTGCTCAAACCACAGGCCTGCTCCGACGCCCAGGATCACCACGACCAGAGGAGCCGGAACGAGGGATTCCTTGAGCGGTTTCCACCGTTCCCATACCGCCAGAACCGCGAGCGACAGCAAGCCGATGACGGAGGCACCCAATTGAAAATCACTGAACAGACCAAGCAACTCGGAAAACGTCGTTTCTTGATCCGGTTGAAAGAACGACATCTCCCCTTCAGGATCGGTGTCGTGCCCCAAGACATGGGGGATCTGTTTGAGAATGAGGATGGCGCCGATCGCTGCGAGGAGTCCTTTAATGACGCTGGAGGGGAAAAACGCGGCAATGAACCCCATCTTCGCCAGGCCCAAGCCTATTTGAATTAGTCCCGCAACGGCCACCGCCAGAAGAAACGTCTCAAACGAGCCGAGCACGGCAATCTGGGTCGCCACGACGGCCGTCAAACCGGCCGCCGGTCCGCTGACGCTCGTGTGCGACCCGCTCACCACTCCCACGACGATTCCGCCGACGATGCCAGCCAACAGTCCCGACATCAGCGGCGCGCCGGATGCGAGGGCAATTCCCAAACAGAGGGGCAACGCGACAAGGAACACGACGAGCCCCGCCCTCATGTCGGCCGACAACGCGGCTGGAGAAAAGTTGGCCATCGTCGTGTTCCTGTCCGTCAGTTAGCCTATACCTCTCCCTCCGTCTGGCTCAAGAATCGTGGATGACGATGAGGGAGGCGCCAAGGTTCTACTTCAATCGTGTGCTTCCACGAAAGAGGAAACAAGCATGGTTAAGTTCAAGAGACGATCCGGCGATCGCGGATGGCCTAGAAGCTTGCAATTCCGGAGGCTGCATCGGTATGCTCTACTCCGGTTTCAAAAGAGCTCAAACGATGAACGAATATCAAATCGGCGGCGGTCTCAAGCTGTTCACGGCCGTTGAAAAGACGGAAGCATTCGCTGAGTTCTTGAAGACGCGCATGGTTCGAGCGTTGGAAACGGAAGATCCCACCGAACTCCATTATCTGCTCGCCCAGCTCGACGACTATCATTCCTATCTCTGGCGCTATTACAAGAAGTTGGCGCAGGATCGGGCTCAACGAATGGACCCTGGGGTATGACTTCCTGGGGTATGTGGTAGGCATCGTATGCCGGGTCTTCAGCCTTCATCATCCGTTCGCTCGTCGGCGTTGCGCTTTGCGGCGGCTCTTTCCAAGCGATCGGATACGGAAGCAGCCGCACGCGATCTCGCAGACGATATTCGGTCCAAGCTGGAATCCGCCCCGATCGACCTTGCCTGCCTGTTTTTCTCCGTGCATCATGTTCGGCGTGCCGCGCGATTGGCTTCGACCATCCATCGGCTGCTCTCTCCGCGATTGCTGATCGGCTGCAGCGGCGAGGGAGTCATTGCCGGAACGGAGGAGCTGGAGAGCATACCGGGAATTTCGCTGTGGGCCGCGTCTTTGCCGGGTGTCACGCCGACGCCCCTTCGTCTGACCTTTTCCCCGGCGCAAGACCAATTTCGATTGCAGGAGCGGCCTGAACCCGATGAACCCCCCTCCGCCCTTCTGCTCTTGGCCGATCCCTTGACTCTGCCGATGCAGGAAGCTTTGAAGTTTCTTGCTCAACGGCATCCCGAGGCCATGGCGATCGGAGGACTGGCGGGAGGGGGGAGCGAACGCGGCGAGAATCGATTGGTCCTGCACGGGGAAGCCCTCACGGGCGGACTCGTGGGGGTACGGTTTTCCGGTCCTTTGGCCGTTCGCCCCGTCATTTCACAGGGGTGTCGGTTGGTAGGGGAGCGGTTTATCGTCACCAAAGCCGAGCACAATCGTATCCACGAACTGGGCGGCGTTCCTGCGCTGGAACGGCTGCGAGATCTTCTGGAGGCCATGTCGGAAGAGGAGCGGGAACAGGCCAAACGCGCGCTCCACATCGGGATCGCCGTCGATGAATATCGGGATCGGTTCGAGCGTGGGGATTTCCTCATCCGTCACCTGATCGGCGTTGATCAAGAGACCGGATCGCTGGTGATTGGCGATCTTGTGCAGGAAGGCCAGACCGTGCAGTTCCACCTGCGGGATGCACGTACGGCCAGCGAAGATTTGAAAGGGTTGCTGGATGCCGATCGGCTCGGACATCGCCAAGCACCGCTTGGAGCTCTGTTGTTCAGTTGTTGCGGACGCGGGCGGGGGTTGTTCGGGAAACCCCATCACGACGCGCGCACCGTGGCGGATCGGCTGGGTGGAATACCCGTTGCCGGGTTTTTTGCTCAAGGAGAGATCGGTCCTGTGGGAAGATACAATGCGCTCCATAGCTATACCGCCAGCATGGCCATCTTTGCCGAGCCAGAACGCCGAGCTTCCCTCGGCGGCCGCTTGTATGAAGAGCAGCGAATGTCATAGGACGGTTCGTATTTTCCAATAGATTCTAGACCCAAGCGTATCATCTCTATGATCCGGCAACCCCCGCTCATTGCCCAACACCGCGCCGCAGGCGCCAAGCTCGTTGCCTTTGCCGGTTGGGAAATGCCGATTCAGTATAGCGGAGTGGTGGATGAATATCAGGCGGTGAGAACCAGGGGAGGATTATTCGACGTCAGCCACATGGGCCGCATTATGGTTGACGGGCCATCCGCCGGGCCGTTTCTGCAAACCGTCACCACCACCAACATCGCCACCCTCAAACCGTGGCATGCGCACTATTCGATGGTGTGTAACCACGGGGGAGGCGTTAAGGATGACATCTTCGTCTATCGGCTGGGTGATCCCAATACCTATCTCCTCTGCGTGAACGCGTCCAATCACGGCAAGATTCTGTCGTGGTTGCTGGAACAGGCACAACACGGCGTCGACTGTCGTATCCAGGATCGCTCGGGAGAGATCGCTCAGATCGCCTTGCAAGGCCCGATCACTCGGGAGGTGGTGGCTTCGCTGGGAGCACCGGAGCTGGAGAAGCTGAAGCGAAGGGAATCAGCACGAGTGACCATTGGAGGCGTCTCGTGTCTTGTGGCCAGGACCGGCTATACCGGCGAATTCGGTTACGAATTCTATGTTTTCGGTCCCCCTGAAACGGTATGGACGATCCTGTTGGAAAGCGGGCGGCCGTTCGGAGTCAAGCCGGCCGGGCTCGGAGCTCGCGATCTCCTGCGGTTAGAGATGGGATATCTGCTCTACGGCAACGATATCGATGAGGACACGACGCCGATCGAGGCAGGCGTGGAATGGGTGGTCGATTTTGACAAGGGAGCATTTATTGGGCGGGACGTGTTGTGGGCCCAGAAGCAGGCTGGCCCGTCTCGCCGTCTTGTTGGTTTTGAGTTGACGGAAAAAGCCGTTCCCCGACAGGGATTTCCCATCCTGGATCGAATGGCCGGCCACGCGATCGGAACAGTGACCAGCGGAAACTTCTCGCCTCTTCTGCAAAAGGGTATCGGGATGGGGTATGTATCGTCCGCCTATGCCGCTCCCGGAACTGCTGTCGCCATCGACATTCGAGGGAAGGTAGTCCCGGCCGTCATTGTGCTCCCTCCCTTCTACCGGAAGGTCCCCGGGAACTAACGACACGGGACGGGTGAAGGAAACGGTTGTCTTTGCAGGCCGCCTCAGCAGATAAGGATCGTCTTCGATGATAAAAAACATCTATAGCGGTAAGGTCGTCACCCTGAACGTCGAGAGCGTTCGATTGCCAAACGGAGAAACGGTTGATCTTGAAACGATCCGTCACCCGGGGGCGGCCGCCGTGGTTCCCCTGAAAGAGGACGGGACCGTGGTGTTGATTCGGCAGTTCCGCCATGCGGCGGGGGGATTCATCTATGAAATTCCTGCGGGAAAGCTTCAGCCGGGAGAAGATCCTTTATGCTGCGCCGCCCGGGAGCTGGAAGAAGAGGTGGGCTACCGAGCCTCATCGTTGACGTTGCTGTGCAGCATCTTCACCGCTCCTGGTTTCGCCGACGAAGTGATTCACGTTTATCAAGCGGTGGGGCTGACCAAAGGACGCCAGCAGTTGGATCGTGACGAAGTGCTCGATGTCATCGAGATGCCATTGGTGGAGGCCGTGAAGAAAATCCATGAGGGGATCATTCGAGACGCCAAGACGATCGTTGGCCTCCAAACATCCTATCTTCTGACTCACGGGCGCCCGGGGTGCCCATGATCATGGGCACCCCGGGCTCTCAACGGGAAGCAAGAAGAGAAAACGGTCTTTACTTGCCCGGCTTCTTTTCCTTGTCGGCGTCGGCAAAGGTGTCGGCGTGGCCACCTTTCTTTTCTTCTTTCTTTTTCTCCTCGCCGTATATCACGACGTGGCCGCCCTTCTTCTCTTCTTTCTTCTTTTCCTCTGCAAAAGCTGGAGCGAGGAATGTGACCGACACTGCTACTGCTAGGACCGCCATCAACATGTGCTTCATAAAGAGTACCCCCTTATAAAAAATAAATAGAAGAGGAAAGTATAAGACCCCTCACGACTCGACTGTGTATGGTGTAAAGCAAACTCGATGCCTGGTTTCTGAAGAGCGGGACTCAAACACCTATGCGAACACATGTGCGATCATTGATTCATTCATGAGTCGTTTCTCACAAAGAATCGAAGGGATTGCCCTTCAAAGTTCTGTGGCAAAATGGTTGAGAAATTGCGAAACCGCCTCATTGATATGGTCTCTCGCTGGACGCCACGTGTAGGCGGTTCACTGCATTTCATACAGCTCGCGAAGGCCCATTGCTTCGTCTTGTGAAGAAGCTCATTCACAGGCGCCAAAAATCGTGTTATCTTCGACCTCATCATGTGCCGGGCCGTCTCTCATGCGAAACTAGTGGCGGCTTCCGCGTTCAGTGCCGAGGAGTTGATGAGCGAGGAACGATATAAGAGGCGAAGGTTCGTCTTGCATAAAAGGTCGGCGCGGTCAGGGATGAAGAGGATCGCCGAGGAGGAGTGAAAAGCAGTATGTTGCTGAACGGAAAAAACGGCGTCATCATCGGGGTGGCCAATAAGCACAGTATTGCGTGGGCCATTGCCCAGTCGGTGGCGAGTCACGGGGCTCGGCTGCTCTTCAATTATCAAAATGAACGGTTGAAGCAGAACGTGGAAGAGCTTGTCGCCACGGTTCCTGGCGCCAAGGCCTTTGCGTGCGACGTGGCGAATGACGCCGAGATCGAGGCGCTGATGCGCCATGCGCAAAAAGAATTGGGGCGACTGGATTTCGTGATCCACTCCCTGGCGTTCGCGCCACGTGAGGAGCTCACGGGACAGTTCGTGAATACGACGCGACAGGGATTCGCGACCGCGCTCGATATCAGTGCGTACTCCCTGGTGGCGGTGACCCGCGCGGCCATGCCGTTGATGACGGAAGGCGGAGCCGTTGTCACGCTCAGCTACCTCGGCGCGGAACGGGTGGTTCCTCACTACAACGTCATGGGAGTCGCGAAAGCCGCGCTCGAATGTACCGTCCGATACCTGGCCTACGATCTCGGCCCCAAGAATATCCGCGTCAATGCCATTTCAGCAGGTCCGATCAAGACACTGGCGGCCCGGGGCGTCTCCGGCATTACCAAGATGATCGATCTTCATAAAGAATTTGCCCCGCTCCGACGGCCAACCGAGCAGGGCGAAGTCGGAGACACCGCGCTGTTCTTGGTCAGTCCGTTGGGGCGCGGCATTACGGGGGAGGTCATCTATGTGGACGGAGGATTCCATATTTTGGGCATGATGGCTTCGGGGGAATAACTTGTGGACACTCCATGAGTGTAAACCGGGCGGTGATGAAGGTCGTGACCACTATGATGGCGCGATTCTTTGACGTTCAACTTCCCCTGGGGTATCCGTTGCCCGGTGTTGTTGAGGCGGGGTGTCGGCTCCACAAAATACACTAAAAAAGAGAATCAGCTCCCCTCATGGTCGGTGCAGCAGGCAGCCGACGTTCTTTTAACCTGTTATACTGAATGGTATGCGGCGGCGACGCTCTTTCCGCCAACCTGATGTATGATCGCTCTCAAGCTCAGTCTCATCGTGATCGGTACTGCAATCGGGATCTTTCTGCAAGCGGTGACGACGCGGGCCGATGACATGGTCGGCGATCTTGCCGGTCAGGCGCTGGAGGAATGCGAGCGGGGGCGGGCCGCGACGGACCGTGCAGTGCGACTCGCTCATTTTGAGCAAGGGCGAATGTTGGGTGAGCAGGCGGTTGCGCGAAACGAGCGTAGCGCCGATGCGCATTTTTCTCTGTTCTGTAACCTCGGTGAACTTCTTCGAATTGACGGAGAATCACTGACGTCGCTCTTTGGGTTTCGCCGCATGATGAACGAGCTCGATCGGGCTCTTGAGCTTGATCCGGCGCACATCGATGCCCTCTCCGCGAAAGGGACGTTGCTTGTCAAACTCCCCGGACTCTTAGGCGGTGATTCGGAGAAAGGAGAACGGATTCTGGAGCGCGTCGTCCGGATGGCACCGAAAGCGGTGAACGCAAGACTGGCCCTTGCCAAAGTTCGCCATGAGCAAGGACGCCATCAGGAAGCCCTGACACTAGCGTCCGATGCGCTGGCCATTGCGCAACAATACAAACGGACCACCTTCGTTTCTGAAGCCAAAGCCATGCTGCAGCAGCTCCGCAAAGTCGGGGCTCCTTCCACCACGGCAAGCTACGCGCCACGATTCTGATCCCCTCTGTGTAATCGCGACGCCGTTTTGTCCGCGAGCTTCCTTGCGAGAGAGGAATCAGAAACATCTGTCCCGATCCGCGATCATTCCAGCCCTTTCCGTTGTGACTTCAACCGCCCCCTCCGCTTCTTCCTCGCGATCCGTTGTTCACAGGATGCCTTGGTGGGCGCGGTCGGTTTGCGCACTTTTCGCGGAGCGATCGCTCTCTGAATCAAGGCCAGCAGTCTGGCGACAGCCTCCTCCCGATTCCGCTCTCGGGAGCGGTGCTCCTGCGATTTGATCGTAATCACGCCGTCACCTGAAATTCGATGGTCCCGCAGGTCCAACAACGCTTGTTTATAGGGCGGTGGAAGTGAGGAGGCTCTGATATCGAATCGCAAGCAAACGGCGGTTGACACCTTGTTGACGTGCTGCCCCCCGGCTCCTTGAGCGCGCACGGAGTGGATCTCGATTTCGGAGTCCGGGATGGCGACAGAGGATGCGATGCGCAACATGCAGAGGAGCTAGCACAAGAGCCCCTCTGGTGCAACGCGGTCAGGATCACACGTTTGTCTTCACCCAAATTCCTGTTGAAGGAACTGCGACGAAGCTGCGGTCGGGTGGCCAATCGCAAGAGGCGGAGATATGTTCTCCAATAGCCTCTTCGGCGTGGAGGCACATTACCTGCAGGAGCAAGGTCTTGCGATTTCTAATGGGTGAAGAGTACCCTGTCGCGCTCAAGTGGCCGGTTCTGGATATGCGTGTGCACGCATCATCGATGCGTGATGGTCCCACTCAGGCGAAGGCCGATGCAAGACGATCAACCTCTAGGTGAAGGAAAGAGGATGCCTATGGAACGAATGGATGCAAGTCCAAGATGCAATTACGCGGTATGGGTGATTGGGGTTGTGGCTTTGTGGATGCTGATCGCGCTCGGCGCGCCTCCTGCGCAGGCCTATACCGAGCTGGGACCCAATACGAAATCGGACTTCCGACTCTGGACGCCGGTCTATCTGATCGCGAAGCTGCCCGCCTCGTTTCTCGCCTACATGGAGGTCAACCCCCGTTTCGCGGACGATGTCACGAATCTCGATCAATTGTTGCTCAGACCGGCGATTGGGTATCAATTAACGGAACATGTCTCCATCTGGCAAGGCTATGCTTGGGTCGGCAACTATAATCAGCCCACCGGTCCTCGGTTTTTTGAAGAAAATCGGATCTATCAACAGGTCAACTACCTACACCGATTCTCACATGTCAAATTCCTCAGCCGAACCAGATTGGAAGAGCGGTGGATCGAGCATGCCGACGGTACGGCCGTTCGGTTTCGCCAAATGTTTCGGGCGGATGTCCCGATCCCGCAAGCCCCTACATGGGCTGTCGTTGCGTATGACGAAGTCTTTATCAACCTCAACACGGTTGGCGCCATCACGAGCAAAGGACCGGAAGCCGGTCTGGACCAAAACCGATTCTTTCTCGGCATCAATAAGACCTTCAACCAGCATCTCAACGTGGATCTCGGCTACCAAAATCAGATGATCAATAACCGAAAACTTGAAGGCAACGCGAACCTGATCAACCACATGCTGCTGTTGCAGCTCTGGATCAATTTGTAACCGTCCTCGACCGAGGCGTTCTCGCTTGTCACGGATGGAATTTCCCAGAAACGGCCTCGGTGGGGAAGCCCGATCGATGAGCGCGTAGTAAGAACGGGATCGTCGGCTCTACCGCAACTCCGGCAGACGGTCGATGATGCGAAGACGTACGTCGTTGCCGAGCTGGATTTGAACCATCTTGGTCGCGAGGCTTTCGCGGATCTGCCTCACCTCTTGAACGGTAAATTGCAACTGCCCCCCGCAACGTTCGACCAGGTGGTAAATCAGCAGAGACGTCAGATAATGAACGTCCTCGTCGCTGGCGTGTTCGCTGAGGTTGATGATTTGAGCCATCGATCGGTTCTCACTTCTAGTGACACGAGCAGTTATGACCGATTCGCGGATGGTTCTGCAATGCCCCAAACGTAGGGGGTCGCTTCGGGCTATACACGGGTGAGAAGAAATCGAAGGCGGCTCTATGCTGGAGTTTTTCAGCCAGGCGTATCAGGCCTAAGCCTCCTCGAGGTGTCTTGAGTTTCCGCGTGCGGAGGCTCACGACCCGGCGTTTATCGCAGGGCAAAGGCGTGGGACTGTGCGGGGATGGTTACCCAGCTACTGACCGGCTCATAGCGGACAAACTGACCTGTGTAGATATCCAGAACAATGAGATGGAGCCATCGGTTGTCGAAAAGATGCCGCAGATTCTTATGCCGTTGCACGATGGAGTTGACGAGAGCAGGGCGACCTTCGACAATGAAGGTGAGACGCATCGGCTCATGAAGCCAGACCATTTGAAACGGGAGCCCTGTTCGGAGATCGCCGTGAGCTCCTGCCATGACACCAACCAACCCGCTCACGTTATGTAAGACTTTCGTTCCACTTCCGTAGCGACCATTGTCCACTCGAGAGAAATAGTACTCGAGTCCGATCCCGGCGCAGACCGGCCCGACGGCGGTCATGATACGCTCCAGAATCACGCCGTCGGGATCGTCAAACGCATTGTACGATTGCAGAAATGTGCGGCGATCGAGATTCAACCCTCTAGAGAGCGCGCGGCGACCGATGATCACAGATGCATTTGTGGCATGGCCCCACTCGGCATATACTTGCGAAAAGTCGACGGATCGCTTTTCAACGTGACGAAGGGCCGCAATTGGCCGGACATTCGTTGGTGCCAGCGGAAGGAGTCGGCAACGTTCTTTGGCATTGAGCGCACGAGCTTCCTCAAGGTCCCGAACAAGCCGGGAGAAATCCTCTCGATGGGACGCCGGAATCCGCTCCGTTTCAAAAAGCGTGATGTCATCCGATGCTGTGTTATGTTGCGCGCCGATGAAATACGTGTCATCGGGGATGTCGATACCGCGATTGCGTAACGCGCTCCGTACGTCCGGCTTATTGGCCATGGCGGCCAATGCACGGGCGTTCGGGCCCCCGTGCTTCCCGCCGCATGCCCCACAATCGTAAGCGGATTCATGGGGGTTATTCTGGCTTGTCGATCCGTGTCCAAGCACGACCACCAACCGGGCGAATGTTTTTGTCAAGCCGATCAAGCGTAATTGACCTTCGACGAGGCCAACCTGTTGCTCAAAGGAGAAGCCCAGTTGTTCAGCACGGTGATCCGAGGTCTCCGTGGTGGGTGAGGCGTCGATCGTCAATCTGGTTCGGACCGGTCTCACGAACAGATCGTGAAGGTGGTGCACGGCCAGCTCGAATCTTCTTGGCAGCAGCGTCTTCCCAAGCAGCACGATGGCCATCACGGCTGCTGCGAGATCGATGACGAAATACGACGTCAGGAAATTCTTTTTGAGCGATGTGAAGAGGTGTTCGAGGAATGCGAGCCAGCGTTGCCGGCTCAAAGTATGTTCCCACTGTGCGAGTTGATCGGATGCCGGTTCCTCCTTGACATAATGAGTTGGGGTTACCACGATGGGACACAGTGGTGTGACCTTGTGATCCCCGATGGATGAGTAATTCATCACAACACCGAAAAATCCGGCTGTTCCAAAAGTCTCGTAATCCGGGTTCAGTGACTCGATGTGTCGTCTGATGCTCTCTTCCCTCTCATCGATGCAAAAGACAAGTTGAGCGTGCGGGCGACCGTCCAGTTTGGTCGGTTCGGTCCGGTTTCGAGCTAGGCGGTCGAGGAGTTCGCGTTGATAATGTCTTTCGTAAGCAGCCTGCCAAATCGGTCCGTGGGCGGAGGATGGAAATTTATCGAGCATCGCCAACAAACGATCTCCATCACTGGAAGAAAGTTTTCGCAGATTTCCGGCTGAAAGCCCAAGGAGTTGGCTCAAGTGAAAAAGCCGCCAGGCGTGTTGACAAGCCGTGGGCAGCGGGTCCCGTCCCAAAGCGGTGGCCTGTCGATATTTCCAGACCATTTCCGCCGTTCGAATCCATCGATCGCGGTCGCTCTGTGGATTTGCGTGCAACAAGGATCGACAGCGGGATTCCAAATAGTCGGGGAGTCCTCCTCGGAAGAACTCGCGTCGCAAATAGAATTCGTAGGGGTGGTCGCGATGCAAATCGTGGAGCTTGGGGACTGTCCCCTCAAGACCCCATATCTCTCGGCAAGCCCGCTTGATCAGCATTGATTCGCAAAATAAACGGACAGCCAGATACTCGACGAGATCGATGTGTTCCTCAATCTGTTTGAAATGCAGGGGGTGGTGTTCACGCCACTTCACCAGTGCAGCCCATCCGGATAACTTGAGCAGACGTCGGCTCAAGTAAGGAGCATGATGCTGCTCGGGAATCTGCAGCGACCGCAGCGTGTGGAGAAGGCAGTCTTCCGGCCGTTCGGGCAGGTTGAGCACGGCTTCGTGCCAGCCGTCCACTTCTCCGAGCCCCAACGAGAGTTCCTCGGTGGCCAGCTTTCTCCATGCGCGATAAAAACCCAACTGTCGATACGGCATGGACCAACCGGCGATGCCTTGGTCGAGAAAGGCTCCGCACCACTTGATCATATACCGGTTGACGCATTCCGCGATGTCGACGCCGGTGATGTCGTACAGGAGCTCGCTCAACGTCAAGCTGTGGCCGACACGTTCCATCGTGGCGGTTAAATCTTCGCGGGAATGTCTGACGAGCCGCTCGCGGGGATCGAGATGATGGAGATCCTCGAGCAACTGACGACAGGCGAAGATTCTGTTGCGGTGCTCGAGCAAGCGTCGGAGCGCGTCGTAGGCGGATCGAGTCAACTCCGTCTCACGGAGACCTTCTCGGACGGTGCGGCAAAGTGTAGCTTCAAGATCATCGTAAGCATAGTCCGACAGCAGAGCGTCATCCCACCCCTTCACCTCTTCCTGCAAGGCTTCCCATGCCGTGAGTGTCAATCCTTCATCGGTGAGCCCGCCAAGGATACGAGCCCGGCGTTCTTCGGCTCGAAGATCCGCTTTGGGAGAGGCAAATTCGTTTTGAATGGACGACCGGATGTCATCTGCGAGCCGGACCCGCACATGGGTTCCGAGAAAGTTCCTCCACTGTTTCTCTTCGGCGCTGACGGATGGGTTGATGAACAAAGGCCGTTCACAGATCTGCTTCCACGTGCGCCAGTCGAATCCTCCGCGCACGCGAAGTTCCCCTAAGATCCGGACAAGGCCGGCCGGCGCGCTGATATCGCCCTGGCGCAGTTTTCTCAATCTCGATTCTCCGTCGGCCGTCAGCGTGAGAGGCGGAAGGTCGTGAGAAGAGTCACCGGTTTGTCGGGGACGAACGAGACCAGAGAGGATAGCGCGGCGCCGCTGCCGTTGACGTTCCACGGAATTCAGCTCGTCCTCGATAGCGGTGCGAATCTCCGCCGTGAGGGGCAGCGGGGCTCCTCCATCTCGTTCAATGGCAAGAATACGTCGATAGAGGGCATCTCGCCGCGCGGCGAGACAATCGTTCTCGATGAGCGTTTCCGGATCAGAGGGAGAGAGCGGGTCATCCAATCCGCGAGCTGCAAGCGCGGCATGCCACAGACTTGTCGTTGCGTAGGCCTCCAGATGCTGCTCGCAGCCAGAGCGAATGCCGGTATACGTTCCGGTTACGCCAAGGTGACGAGGGATGACATCTCGCAGAAACTCGCATTCCAATTCTAGCCATCGAGCTTGAAGAATCTGCTGAAGGGTCGTTGAAAAAAGACCGATGTTATACAAGTGACGATTGATACAACGACGGTATCCTTCCCGTCGTTCAGGCGGGATCTCCAGAGCTGCGAACCAACGGTCCAACTGAACGGCCGTTGATGTATTTGGGTGTCCGTGCATGATCTTGGCATCGGAGCCGAATTCCCGGAGGAGTTGTTTGCGCACGCGGCCGGGAAGGTCGATATGACAATGGACTTGTACCCATTCCGCCAGTGTCCATTCACGACCGACTCGATCTAGGCTCAGGCGCAGCTCGCTCGCCGCTTTGGTTAAAATGGCGGTTTTGACCTCGGGAGGCAAATCAGGACGAAGGCGTCTCGTCGCCCCTTCACGATGAACTTGCCAGGAAAGGTGGGCCGGATCTAGCGGGTCAATGCCGTACAACAGATGCAGGCGCGCCACATCCTGTAATCGGATGATTCGGTCGCCCTCGACCACAACTCCGTCCGCTGTTTCGTCGGATCGCCAAGAGGCAAGTGCTTCGATCAGATCGCGGTCAGTAATGCGGCCTTGGCGATAAAGCCGCCGGAATTCTTCGTTCGGCAAGTACCCCCGTCCGCCAAGCAACCGTTCAGCCGTTGCGACCGCCTGGTCAAAAGGGAGATGCTCAAGACTGTGGAGAGGGTTGGTGTGAACAAACGTGCTGATCGGTCCCTGTTCATGCAGCAGCTCTGCCGCATGCGCAACCTTAGAGCGAAGACTTTGTCGATCGGCGTCGTTGATGATGATCGAAGAGGAGGGAGGAGAGAAACTTGCCTTGTCAGAAGACCCGCTCTCGATTTGTGAACCGTCCATCGGCGGTCAACGTCCCTTTGCACAAGCCGGTAGCAGTGTCTTTGACTGCCTTTGCTTCTGTGAAGGCAAAAAGACAACGGGGGCGCATTTTAGCGCGCTAATAGGGGAGGATGTCAATAAGTTGCAACGGGTTATTTTTGATGGGTCATTTTCAAAAAATAAGGGATCGGACCACCTCCTTACGAAGGCCGACGAAGGCCATTACCCTATGGCCCCAACAAGTCCCCAACAAGCTAGTGGAGCGTGTTAATTTGGAGAGACGGAAGAATGATGACTCGTAATCAACCATTGAAGACCGTCCCACTTGAATACCATACTATAGCGAGCATTGACGATGGTTCCGGTTTTTTCAAAGATATAGGTATAGAACCCTTCACTAATGGCCGTGTTGCAATCCAATTCCGTTGTGTGGGATTTGATGTGAACCAGCGGTTTATTCTTGAGGAAATGGCGAAAATACTCTTCTTTGTCGTCAAGCGTTAATCGAGGCTTCATTGAAGAAAGTGGAAGGAGGACGGATTTGGGGGCGTAGTGAGTCATCACCTTATGAGGGTTTCCACTTTTGATAGAGTCTTTCCACCGTTCAAGCAGAGCGTCAATTTCCTTTTCACTAACCGCCACACATACTTCTGCATGTTGTGTAACGGCGTTGACAGGTTCGTCCAACGGGGTTTGCTCGGACGGCAACTTTGATGAATGGTGGCTTGTGATCAGCCACTGTTTGCCGTCCCACTTGTAAGTGAAGGTGTAACGAGCCCTCGCCACAGCGCCGGTCTTTCTGAACACAAAGGTATAGAGTCCTTCGTCGATAGCCGTGTTGCAATCGATCTCGATGGTACGGGAGTCGATGCGTCCCTCCGGCTGATTTTCTAGAAAGTGACGGAAATACTCAGCTTTTTCTTCGGCGGTGAATCGAGCCTTGCCTGACAAGGTGGGGAGGAGGACGGACTTTGGAGCATAGTTGGCGACGACTTTTAAAGGATCTCCGGTTTTAAGGGCTTCATTCCATCGGTCAAACAATACCGCAATGTCCTCTTGCTTTACTGCCACACAGGTCTCCGTATGCTGGGGCATTTCTGCAAGGCTCAGCGAAGGAATCGCGACGAATATCGACAGGAACGCCACGGCCTTTTTCATCTTGTTCTCCAGGCGGTTACGAACGTAACGCGTATTTCATCTCATGAAAAGTAAAGCACATCCTCACTCGGACGTAGCAAATAGTGGGCCTGATTTTTCCCATTGCGGACATGCACGAATTGTAAAGCGTGATATAACAAAAATATAGAAGTAACTCAGTAACTTACAAAATAGTACGGGGCGAAATAGTAAAGATTCAGAGGAAGGGTTTCGTGGGGCTGTCTTTAGTGGAGAAGAATGGATTTGTTAGATGAGGCTGATTTGCTCCGGTTCTTTTTCCGTGCTGCCGCCCTATGGTGCGAGAGCGGCTGGTGGCCATCGAGCCCTGAAATCGTCAACTCCTGGTTCCTTTCCGCCAGATCTGCTTGCAGATCCTGAAGTCGCGACATGACGGTGTGGTCAACCAGGCTGGTTTCAGACAAATCGAGCTCAACGCGGGAATGTGTTTGAAAGTGTTCGTGAAGTTTTCGGCGCAGCGCAATCCAGGTGGGGAAAATTGCGGCGTATTTGACCGAAAGGCGGACCGACCCGTCCTGGGCGAGGCTCTCTTCATGATGCAATCGGAACAATGAAGCAGGCGATGCACCGTTGACAAGATGCACGAGAAGGTTGACCGCAATGCCGATCGCAATTCCGGCCAACAGGTCGATAGCCAACACCCCTACGACGGTGGAGAGAAAAATGAGAAGCTGTTCTTTCCCCACATGATAGACATGCACAAATTCAGCCGGTGCAGCCAGACGAAAGCCGGTGATCACTAACATGGCGGCAAGGGCGGCCAGCGGGATTTCGTTGAGCAATCCCGGCACGAACGCGACAAAAAGCAGCAGAAACATCCCATGATAAAAGTTGGCGAACCGTGTGCGGGCTCCGTTGTCTACGTTCGCTTTGCTGCGCACGATTTCTGAAATCATGGGCAAGCCGCCGATCAGGGCGGCGGCCGTATTCCCAATGCCGACTGCTGTGAGGTCGCGGTCCAAGTTAGCCTTCCGTTTCCAGGGGTCGAATACTTCAACCGCCTTCGCGCTCAAGAGGCTTTCTAAACTGCCAATGAGGGCGAAGAGGATCACATATTTCATGCCTGTTCCCGTCAACACTCCAGAGAAATCCGGAAAGGTGACCGCACTGAGCATGCTCAGAGGCACGTTGACCAAGTAATTCGGGCCCACCTGATATTCGTGATGGTTAAAGGTGTAGGCATGGGGATGATCCAGATCGAAGTAGAATTCCAGCGGGATGGCAATCATAAGCACCACTAAGGGGGCCGGGAACTTCTTGAGGGCACTGATTTTGATAAAGGGGTAGCCGGCCAAAATTGCGAGGCTCATCAATCCGATGAATCCGATTTCCGGGTTCATCTCCATCACAAACGTAGGAATGTCCATGAGCAGTTCGAGCGGTTCGCCTTTGGCACTGAGCCCCATCATGATCGGAAACTGTTTGGCAATAATGATGATGCCAATGGCGGCCAACATGCCATGGATGACGGAGGTGGGGACCAACTCGGCCAGCACGCCGGCCCGGAGGATGCCGAACAGAATCTGAATCAGGCCGGCCGCGACTCCGACCCCCAAGGCAAGACGATAGGCCTGGTAATCGGCGTCCGGATTCGTACCGCCTGTGAACCCAAAGTCGGTCACGCAGCCGATGGCAATGACGATCAACCCCGCGGCCGGGCCCTTGATCGTGAGCTCAGAGTTGCTCAACGTCGCACCGACGATGCCACCGATGATCGCTGTAAAGATTCCCGCGATGGCCGGATAGCCGCAGGCCAGTGAAATCCCCAAACAGAGTGGCAAGGCGATCAAGAACACCAGAAAGCCTGAAAGAAGATCATAGCGGAGATACCGCTTCATCCCCTCCCATGTTCCCTGTGGGATGTTCGCACCGGATGGTCTGTCAATCGGGAGCGGGGTGGGTGTCGCCATCGTGGCCTACCTTTTCAAACAAAAAAGCCAGCGGTGCTCCGCTCGTGCGGAGACACACACTGGCTTGTATTATTTCCGGCCAGGGAAAGCCGAAAATCTTACCTAGCCCGACTTACTGCTTACTGAAGGATCGACTAGACCTCTGTACAAGGCCTCGCCCGATCCCCCTTTCCTTGGTACAAGAACGCTTTCGTTATTATCGAAAGCTTGTGGGGTGACACCTATACCAATCTCAGACTCCAAAATGCAACCCCCCTTTTTTGTGAGGACATGGGTTGACAGATAGCCTGTCCACCCGTGGAGACTCCCTCTGGAGATGGAAAGAAACCAGGCAACGTGTCGCTGCCGCTATTCTGGCTCAAGCACTAGGCGGCTTGGTGTTCTTGATGGCGAGACAGGATCGCGCTGTCTTGTGACGGGAAGAGACCGACGGTGAGGCTGGAGGTTTCTAAAAAGACTACTGGATGGGTCTGGGTGGTTCTGACTCGGTGACGGGGTGGTCGGGAACAGAGAGTTGTGCCGCCAGGGAGGCGTCAGACAGTAACTTCTCAGCGATCTGCTTAGAAACTCGGTCCACCACCGGTTGCGTTGGATGGAACACCCCTGTCTCATATTCATGGGTCCAGATCGGCCGTTTGGTCTTCGCGTCAAGCAGGCGAATCATCCCAATCCCCGCGTATTGGGTATTGAGACTACCCTCCAATCCAAAAAAACTCTCCATCCCAAAGTACCACCGTTGAAAACCGGCGACGCCTGTCAACAGGGCATCGGCGTGTTCCGGACGCTCCACGACTACGAAGCGGCCCGACTGAGTCAGTGTCTGGCGGATCTTTTCTTTGACGAGATCAGAACCTTCCACGAGGTGAGGGTTTTCACCATGGGTCAGGTCATCGATATAGATGGTGCGAACGGATGCCAGGGAGGGAAGGTCTCGCACCATGTCTCTGGGAATACCGAATGTCCGATGACAAGCCACGAGCGAGCAGCAGAGGACCACGAGATGGATCGTTCTCAACGACGGACTCCTCCATGTGATGTCTCGAAGGCGAAGGAAGTTGCTACGGAGCATCATAGCGACAACCACGCATCTGTTGCCTGTATCAGCAATCCATGTTCCGCAAGGCGATTCTCAACAACAGCCATCAGGGGCACAATCTGATCCACATGCGACCCCGTCCTCCCCTTGCCGGCTCGACGAGGGGGCAGTGGTTAAAAACGATAGATCACTCCCATCGAGATGTTGGTGTTATGGTCATGGGTCTGGTGAAAACTCTGATCGCGATTAGAGCGTTGGACGGTTAGGGTCAGAGCGGCGTGGTCGGTCACCTGCAGGGAAAGCCGCCCACTGCCGATGAAGATGTTTTCATGTGCGCCGAACCGCTCGTCTTCGGGATCCTCGGTCGTGAAGTTGTTGCGCTCGTAATGAAAGTCCAATTCAAGCTCGAGATGTTCTAGGAGGTCCACCTCAAGACCGACGGACGCAAAATGATGCTCGTACGAGACATCATCGTGAAACGCGACCTCATGGCGTCCATCAGAAAGCCCTTGCTCATAGTGATACCCCACAATTACCCTTGCATGGTGATTGACGTGATACAAGAGGTGCGGCCCAATCCGCCACAACACCGTATCCCGATGAGCAAAGGGATCGTTGAAATTGCGAACGCCGGCCCGACACAACAATTGTACTTCCCAGTGTTCTGACAGCCGATGATCAAATCGAACAGTGCCCAGATGGGAAGTGACCCGCATGTCCTGGACATGATGTTCAAGGCCGGGGACGTCGGTTTGACCGAGGAGTTGATGAGGAGCCGTAAAGTACCTGAATCTGAGTATCGTCCGAGGCGTGAACTGGTGGATGGCTTCGAGATACATCGAGCCTTGGCTGAATTCGGGGTTCCTGGCATAGAGAAATCCGCGAACCCTGGCAGAAAGCTCCGTTTCTCCGAGGAAAGACGCAATCAGCCTTGACACGCGGATGTAGGGCTCGAAGACCATATCTTTGCCGATTCCCGTTCGAGAGACGTCCAAAACAGGCTGCGATGGATCACCATCAAGACTCGACCGGCGGGTGGCCGAAAAGAGCGCGACATCATCGGTGTAAAACAACGATCCTCCGCTGGTCACGGACCAGCCGATGGTTGGAGCTGCAGCCCAGCCGCTGGAAGAGACGGTCAACAGGAACAGGGGGCTCGCAATAAGGCTGGTCAAAAGAAGCTGGCCGGCGAGGTATGGCTTGCTTACGAAGCCATTGTATTCCATCGTTCGGACCCCATCGTTGCTCAGGGTCTGAGGCTTTCCGGTCTCGCCAAAGGACCTCGTGAAGACTCAGGTGTATGCTACACCTTGAGCAGGGTCATGAGAAAGAGGGAAGAAGTATTCGGGACATATTTTCTGCGGGCAAGGGTTGTCGGGGCCAACAATCGATGGCTAGGGGTGATGGACTCTCCATGTGGAATGAGACTCAGCAACAGAGGCAAATGCCGAGGGGCGCAACGCCCTCCCTGGGATTGGGGGCTGGCGGTGCTCGACTACACCGAGAGAGTAGAAAAGATCAGCCACTGTGTCTGTTGCAATGTGGGCGTGATTGGTGGCAGAAGTGTCGATTCCTCATCACAGCAAGTTCCCCACCTCGCCACAATGTGTCCGGTGCTCAGAAGGAAAGTGCACGGCGCGGGGTCGTCGCGTCCCAGCATCACAATTTAGGGTTTTTGGCGGAAGCGTTGCGAGGGAACCATGACCCTTGACATTTCCTTCCATAATGGAGGACATCAAAGCCGGTCTCGGCACCGAGGTCTTGATGGTCATCATGGGCATCTAGTTTGAGCCGTTCGCTCGTTTTGAAAAGAGGTGCCCAGTTCAGCGCAAAGGAGAGGAGGGCAGCTCTGACTCGGAGGGGCCTATCGAGCTCCAGGAGCAAGTGAAAGGCAGAAGCCAGAGCCGGCTGTGATGCGGAGGAGCTAACGGCATGGAAAATGCGATTCGTAACGCCGTCATCAAGTTTGAGCAAGAATTCATGGGGCGGGGGCCTGACGAAGTCCGAGCCTGTGTCGTGCGCGATCTCGTCGTCGTCCGCTTGAAGGGGATTTTGACCCCGGCCGAACGTCAATTGGCCAAAACACCAGAAGGGGTCGAAATGGTCAAGCGGCTGCGGGAAAATTTATTCGCCCAAGGGAGAGAGAAGTTATGCGAACGGTTGAGCGAGATCACCGGCGCTCACATTCTCTCGGTCTTTACTGATATCAATGTGCAGACGAGCGAACGGGTGTTCGTGTTCGTGATGGATCGAGATATTCCCTCCATCGTTCGGTAACCGAATGTGGTGCCTGCAAACAGTGGACTGATCCCGTGACGATCCGGCGAGCCCCTGCGCACTTGTGAGAGGCTCAATCGGCCGACGACTCACCCTATGCAACAGACCACAATTGGCGGATTGAAAGTCAGGCTCACCGGCGGCGTGGATGGCCGGGGCGGTGGCCAGGGCCCTCTGGTCATTCTTCTTCATGGATTCGGTGCTCCAGGGGATGATCTCGTGCCATTAGCGGACGCGATCGACGCCCCCTCTGGCACGCGCTGGCTGTTTCCCGAAGGCCCCCTCTCCCTTGACTGGGGCCTGGGCGATGCGCGCGCTTGGTGGATCATCGATTTTGCCCGTCTTCAGGAGGATCGAGCTGCCGGTCGGGTTCGAGACCTCTCGGGAGAAGTGCCGCCGGGGTTGGCACTGGCGCGGGAACGTTTCCTGGTTTTTCTGAAAGAACTTCCGAGACAGCTTCCGATCGACTTTCAACGAACCATTATCGGGGGCTTCTCCCAAGGAGCGATGCTGAGCTGTGATCTCGTCTTGCACACCGACGATCCCTTTGCAGGATTGGTGCAGCTCTCCGGTACCTTGTTAGCCGAGTCAGTCTGGCGCCCACTGTTGCCGAGGCGGAAAGGACTCCACGTCTTTCAAAGCCACGGCACACTGGATGACATTCTCCCCCATGTCGGGGCCGAACGGTTACGCGACCTCTTGGTTCAAGCGGGTCTTCTCGTCGAATGGCATAGTTTTCGGGGAGGGCACGAGATCCCTGAATCAGTGTTGACGCGACTCGGTCCCTTCATCATCAAGACGTTGGACGGATGAAGGAACCCCTGCCCCTCACGGTCCCACGTGCCTCGATTAACCGTCATCAAGGGCTTGACTGTCATCAGCGGGAGAGGTGGTCGCCCTTCCGAGACGGTGACTCGGCGGCAGGTGGTGTGCCTGACTACTGATCCGTCTGAAGAGGCGTTGTCTGTCCAGCTAGGCGGGCCAGCGTCGTCCGGAGGTCGGCCGATTGGGGATTGGACACCGTGCGCATCATGAGAATCTCGGTCGGCCGGACCTCTTTCCCGTAATACCGCCGATTCGATTCGTCCCGCACGGCAATGACGGCACCTTCGAGCGAGATGCCACCGAAGAGGCCCTTCGTTCTGGAAAACGTGACCAGATCCGCGCTCAACACCGCCGTGGCTCCTTCGAGACCTGCGCCGACTGGTCCGGCGGCGACGGAGACGTCGGCCCCGAGCTTGAATGTGTTGGTCAACATGGATTCAACACCCCGTTGCGTCATGGCCAACAACACGATCTCCGCAGCCTGCACGCCGAATTGGAAGCCAATACTGGCCGTGCCCATCGTATAAAAGGCCGGATGGCTCCATTGGCCGGTTGCCTCGTCTTTGGCGAGAAACACGCCGGTGCCTCCTTCTCCACCAAAGAAAAAAGCGCCTTTCCACATCCGTGGCACGATGAAGACGCCCTTGGCATCCTTGATATGTTCACGAAACCAGGTCATGGTTGGGTCCGCCGCGAAATTCTCCAGGGTCGTGTTTGCCCGATCAACCAAATCAGCCAACTCGCGATCCTCTGAAGCGGCCAAGACGGCAGGCACGGCAAGCAAGGAGGCGGGAGACGAAAGAGCAATCCAGAAGACGAATAGCCAACGCATCACGGCATAATCTTTCTGTGAAAGACGGACCGGGCATTCGTGGAGACGAATGGTGTTATTGTGAACCCGTGCCGCTTGTGACACAAGAGGGGAGAATGGCGGAGGGGAAAAGATCTCCGTTCGGTGCTCTAGCGCCTCTTGACAAGCGCGGCGATCGATCGAGCAGCGGCGAGGCCTGACCTGGCCGCTCCTTCCATGAAGCCCTGCCAGTCGTAGAACGAATTCGTGTGTTCACCGGCGAAGAACAGGTTGTTCACCGGGATTCCCTCCAGCCCGGCAATGGTGGTGAACTGGCCTGGTTTGTAACAGGTGTAGCTCCCTTGGACGAGAGGATGAGACGGCCAATGTTCCAGGTGTGCGAGGTGCCGTCCTTGTGAGAGTGTCGAAGCGCTCAGCACACCGGGATAGACATTCTCTAGGTCGCTCAAGAATCGCCGAGCCTCAGTTTGCACGGCACTCGGAATCAGGTTGGCGCCCCTGAGGCCGCTCGAATAATCAGTCAAGATGCCTCTGGTGTCCGTACCTTGGGATGGATTGGTTTCCCAAGTCGTCTGGACATGGGGGAGATCGGCATACACTGTACCGTTGGATCCTGCGACTCTCCAGGGACGAGCGGAAAACCCGACCATCATCTTGGAGTTGGTGCCGTAGCCCAGTTCTCGAATGGCCGCCAGTTGCCGAGCGGGGATCGCAAGGTTCTCGTCCAGCTCGACCTCGCGAAGAATGGTAAAGGGAATGGCGAGCACGACCACGTCATGGGCTTTGCTGATCGTTCGATTCCCGGTTCGCAACGTCAGCTCGATCCGGCCGTCACTCGCTTGGCGAGCACGAACGAGCTGAGCCCCATAGGTGATTTGTTCGGTTAATTCGCCGGTCAGCCCCTCGATGATGCGATCATTGCCGTCTTTTAAATGGTACCGTTCGTCGCTGAAGACTCCAAAGGGGGTGAACTCGGATCGACGGTCCGGATGGATGAACAACAGCAAGTTGAGGCAACTTTGTTCGGATGCGGCGAGCCCATATTCAGCCTCATACGCCGCGACAAGAGCGGCCTTGGCCAGGGGACCGGCTGCGGCGGCGGAGCCGTTGTGCCCTTCCAGGTAAGCCAGCAAGGACGTTCGGTCTAAGAGGACATCGGCTTCAGTATGGGACGAAGCCGTCACCTCTTTGGACAGGCGGTTGAGATCCCGTCGCATGACCGGCACAAAGTCTCGAAATTCCGCCACGATCTCGTTCTCTGAGTGCCGTTGGCCAAAGAAGAAGTAATGCGTTTCTCCCGGCTCTTTCTTCAGATCCTCCAGCTCAAGGCCGAACCGTCTGGCGTAGCCCAACATGGTGGTGTGAAGCGTGTCGATCAACTCCCCGCCTCGCTCCGCCACCTGACCGGGGAAGAATCCACGCAGGGACCAGCAGCGGCCGCCGGCTCTGGCCGCCGCATCGTACAGGGTGGCGCGAATGCCCCACGTTTTCAGTTGGTCGGCACAGGTCAAGCCGGCCAACCCTGCTCCGACGATGCCGACAGAGAGGGATGAGGGAAGCGGTTTGGCCTCTGCGTGCAGTGGAAAGTCTGTGAGGGAGCCAAAGGCCAACGTCGCGCCGGCCGCCGCTGCACCCCGCAAGAAATCCCTGCGGGTGAGGGAGAAGGCGGATTGGATCCCATGCCGTTTTTCGGTCATGGTTGTGAGGATCCATGCGGCGTCAGCGACGGAGCAGTTCCGGCGGTCGGCGAGCTGAGCGATGGCCATCAGCCTGGCGAACGAATGAAATGAGCGGGTTCTGGCCATCGAGCCACCTCTGCCAACTCTCATGGGTGCGAACCATCGGTATCATACGGAATTGCGCCAAAAATGTCAGGGGCCTTCGCGTGAGGGCGGTGTCGGTAGCATTCTCACGGTCGAGGAACGGTGCGGCTCGTTTGCGCAGAGCGAGAGACCCTACGACAAAAGCGTTTAAGCTTCGATGCCTCACCTCAAGGGGCCAGCATGGAACTGAGCGTTTCGATCCCCTGCACCACGGCCGGCCCCAGCAGCACCACGAAAATGGCCGGGAAGATGAAAAAGATCAGAGGAAAGAGCAGTTTGACGGGCAAGGTCCCAGCTAATTCTTCCGCCTGGAGTTGTTGCTTCCGACGGAGGGCCTCCGCATGGAGTCGCAAGGTTCGAGCCAAACTCACACCGAATCGTTCCGTTTGGATCAGGACGCTGGTGAGCGAATTGATGGCGTCAACCTGGGTACGAGCCGCGAAGGATCGGAGTGCGTGGGCACGCGACCGACTGGTGCGAAGATCAAACACCAATTGCCGCAGCTCGTTGCCCAGTTCCGGATGGGTGAGTCCAAGGATGCGAGCAATCCGGTCGAGGGCGCTCAAAAGGGGCAGTCCTGCTTCGATCGTGACGAGGAGGAGATCGAGAAAATCGGGCACGGCTCGTTGGAGCTGGGCCTGACGCCTTCTGGCACTGTAGCGCAGTCCCCAATCCGGAAGGAACCATCCCACAGGCGTGAGGGCGAATCCGAAGAGGCAAAGAATCGAACTTGCCGTGCTTTCACCGTCTGTCAGGACGGTTGCCACGAGACCCATGAGCCCAAGGATGAGACAGGCGCCCGCGATGAGGCATTTGAAACCTACGAGGGAGGCCACGGCCTCTGCGCGCCGATAGCCGGCGATCGTGAGCAGATCTTTCCAGTCGACGGGAACAGAAGACATCCGTTTGAGCCCATGCTCACCGATCCGTCGCGAGAGGTCAAAGAGCCGAGTCGACCACCTCGGTCGGTGTGCTCCCGTTTTCCCGGCACCGCTTGAAGTCTGTAACAAGCGGCGCCATCGGCGGAGACGGGCCCACTCGTTCCCGACCAGGAGCAGGCCGATGCAGCAACAGGCGACGGCAAGCGCGATCCCAACGGCCCAGAACACACTGGCAGAAGAATCGGTCAACATCGGTTGTGTCCTGTTCTGCTCCAACTATTCGTCATCCCATGGGCCTCATGTTCTTGTCTGTCCACCATGCCTGTCCATGGGTGAAACTCACTCAGAGGGTGATCCGTGTCATCCGCCGCATGATGGCCAGGCCACAACCCATAAGCCCCACGGCTGTGGCTGCGAGCCACCGGCCGACCTGGTTATTCCATAAGGGCGACAGGTAGTCGGGATTGAGCAGAAAGATCACGCAGGCCAAGACCATGGGCAGGGCCGAGAGGATGAGAGCAGAAAACCGAGCTTCGGCCGAGACCGCCTTGATCTTGGCGGCGAATTCCATTCGGGCTCGGATAAGGCGGCTCACTTCGTCTAACATCTGCGGCAGGCTTCCGCCCGTCTCCCGTTGGATCAGAAGACAGGTCACCCAAAATCGGACTTCTTCGACGGGCACACGGGCTGCCAGCCCCTTGAGGGCCTCTGGAAGACTCTTCCCAAAGCGCAGGTCTTCGACCACTCTGGTGAATTCATGGCGAAGGGGCTCGACACTTTCCTCGATGACCATGGCGAGACTGGTGGGGACAGCATGGCCGGCCCTCAGGGCGCGAGCCATCACCTCCAGGGCTTCTGGCAACTGTTCTCGAAACCGGCGCAGCCGTTGGCGTTCGCGCCGCCGGGCGAAAGGGTTGATTCGCAAGGAGTCTAAGTGACGGGCCAGGGCCTTCTGCCAGGCACGGGCGCGACCGGCCAGGGTGCCCGTTGCCTGTTCCCCAAGGACTGTCGTGAAGGGCACCGCACTGCCCTGCTCGGGCACATGGGCAGAGATGTTCCGTGGTCTTGCCGACCAGAGCAGCCAGGCGGCGACCCAGAGGAGTGTGGTTGACACGCCAGTCGTCACGGCGATGAGCACTGGTTCCATCGATGCCTTCCGTCATGGATCTCGAAGGTCACCACTTCCTGAACCCGTGTTAACTTGGCAACGGATGTTCTTGCGGCAGAAACCACTCATCCGGCACCTGGAGCCCCTGCGCTCGGAGCAGTGAGAGGCAACGAGGCCTGTTGCCGGTGGACACGAACACGCCCTGGACCTGTCCTGACCGGTCCACGCTTCGCTGTTCGAAACGGAACAACTCTTGGGTCTCAATCTCGTCGTGTTTGATCCCCAGGACCTCGTGGATCCCCATGACTTTGCGGGTCCCGTCCGAGAGGCGGGAGGCCTGGACGATAATGTGAAGGGCCGACGCCATGGTTTGTTTCACGACCGACGGCGGAAGCGACAATGAAGCCATGGCCACCATGGTCTCGATGCGGCTTAGGGCGTCGGCTGGAGAATTCGCATGGACCGTGACGAGCGATCCATCATGTCCCGTGTTCATGGCCTGGAGCATGTCGAGGGCTTCGGCGCCCCGAATTTCTCCGAGGATGATCCGATCGGGACGCATCCGCAGGCAATTACGCACCAAGTCTCGTTGCGTCACCTCGCCTTGGCCTTCCAAGTTCGGTGGCCTGGTCTCCAGTCGGACAACGTGCGGCTGGCGCAGTTGCAATTCGGCAGCGTCCTCAATCGTGATGATCCGCTCCGACGGGGGGATGCTCTCGGACAACATGTTGAGAAGAGTCGTCTTGCCGGAGCCAGTCCCGCCGGAGATCACCACATTGCGTCGAGCGCGGACGACAGCGGCAAGAACGCCTCCCATCGGTGGTACGAGACTGCCCTTGGCAATGAGATCGGCCAATGAGAGCCGGTCTTTGACAAACTTCCGGATCGACAGGGCCGGCCCGTCGAGTGCCAGGGGAGGCAAGATGGCGTTGACCCGCGATCCGTCCGGCAACCGCGCATCGACCATGGGGGACGATTCGTCGATCCGGCGTCCGACCTGAGCCACAATCTTGTCAATCACGTCACGCAGGTGCGTGTCGTCGCGAAATCGCACATCGGTCCGTTCCAATCGGCCGCCTCGTTCGACATACACGTTGGTCGCGCCGTTGACGAGGATGTCCGACACAGACGGATCATTGAGCAGAATGTCCAATGGCCCATACCCCAACACTTCGCTCTTGATCGCTTCGACGAGACTTCGAATTTCGTCCGTGCGCAGAGCGGTGCCGTGCGATTCGAGGATAGCCATCGTGGAGATGGCCAGTTCCATTTCAAGGCTCTCGCGATCCAGTTGGGCAAGGTGCGAGACGTCGAGCCGAGAGAGTAACTCGCGATAGACCTGGTCCTGCAGCACGGTCAGGTCAGGGCCGGCGGGGCCATGAGGAATGGTTGTCTCTTGTCTCCCCCCTGACATCATCGCTGGATACTCCAGTTGGTCAGCCCGGCCAGGATCAGGCTGAGTCGAGATGGTCGGGAAGCCACAGGGCGATTCGGCGTTCGATCCGTGAACCGCTCCGCGAGCCGTTCGATGCCTGTGGCAAAGGATGACGAGGGGGCGAACATCACGAGGGGCTGACCCTGTTCGGCTGCGTCCTGACACCTGGTGTTGTCGCGGGGGAGGACGACATCGATCGTCCTGTTCACATGCCGTGCTGCGAGCTCGATCACCGACCGATCCTCCTTGGACGCCTGATTGACGACCAAGGAGAGACGCTCTGCCGAGGTCGGCTGTGAACCTAACAATTCAAGCAGGCGGGCCGTCGCGAGAAAGGAGTCAATGTGAGGCGTCGTGACCACGATGATGGCCGTGGCGTGATGGAATGCGGGGAGCACCTCCCTGCCTGCTCCTCTCCCGAGGTCCGCAACGACGATTGGTGTCGTCTTGGCGGCCAGGCGGACAACCTGATCGAGCCGGTCCTGGTCGTGCGCATGGCAATGCCACCGCTCATAGCCATTGATGAGGGCGGAAATCCCACACGATGATGGAGTGAGGCTCTGCATGAATTCGTAGGGGTCGATCGTGCCGGGGCGAGCGAGGAGGCTCTGGAGTGTGTGGCGAGCGGTGACGCCCAACAACACAGAGGCTGAGCTTCCTGCGAAGTCCCAATCGAGAAAGAGCACGGAAGTCTCGGTTCGCCGGCGGAGGCTGGCAGCGAGGTTGACGGCTACTGTCGTTGTCCCGACACCGCCCTTGGCTCCCACGACAGTGATGAAGTGGGATCCAGAGGGGGATGAGCCTGATCGGTCATCTGTGTCAGTCATGGCCTTTCCCTCATTGGACCAGGACCGGTGAAGAGGCGAGGGTGCCGAAATCCCCACCGGCACTCCCGCGGCCTGAGGCCACGCGGCCATGAAGGACTCTGACCTCGATCACCGATCTGGGGACTCCAGCCACTGGCAGCCACGCAGTGGGGGCTCGACCGTGGTCGAGAGATACCAAACGGCCCACCGGTGGGCCAGCCCCGCGCAGCGTGACTGTGGCGAAGCCGGCCACCGGGTACCAACCGGAAGGAACTGGGCACCGGCTCACTTCAATGACCGGCACGAGGAAGGGTCCCTCGCCGGCGAAGGGCGCCGCGCGGGGCGGCTGGAGAGCCTCCGCGAACACCTGGGCCTGGAACGATCCGAGGACCTGCACCTGGCTTTGACCTGCCTCAAGAGCTGGAGCTGATCCTCCTGGGTTGAATGACAGCCAGGCAACGCAGGACCCAAAACCGACCCCTCCGTTCTCTGGAGCAAACGAGAGGGGACCAGCTCCACGAGGGGAGCGGACTAAACTCATGGGCACCGTCACGGCTCCAGGGCGGATGGCGCCCAACGAAGGGAGAATGGCCGTCGAACTGGCAGAGAGGGTCCACCTCCTGATCCCCATCACTCCCGCCAGGTGAGTCGGGAGCGTGGTGCCGAGCCGAACCGAAACGGCGTCAGGCTGCTGCGGAGTTGGGACGAGGCGATGGGTTGCTC
>JANDJL010000016.1 GCA_024330965.1 Nitrospira sp.
GGAGCCATCGTCTTAGAATGCGTCGGCTATGCCAGCCATGAAGAGGGATCGCAAACGATCCCGCCCGGTGTGCCCATCTCAGTTCCGACTGTGGGCAACTTTCTCGGTGTGATTGGGAACCACGCATCGGCCTCCTTCACCCATGCTGTGGCCCAAGCCATGAGCCGCCATGTTCCAGTCATTCCCCTCATCGTTCCTGGCAATGGCGAACTGCTCCCCGATACCAGACGCAGCGATCACACCGCCTTTTGGGAACAGGGCTTTCCCGCCGTTATGCTCACCGACACAGCCAACTTCAGAAACCCGCACTACCATCAGCCCAGCGACACAATCGAGACATTAAACCTGGACTTCATGGCCTCAGTCACCGAGGCCGTCACAGCCGCCATCCTGTCCCTTGCCGGCCCGGAGTAGAAACGGGGGTTGGGAGTCGTTCTTTGACGTTCAAGGAGCAGGCAGGGGTCGCTTTCTGCTGACATCTTGTGCGATACCATGATCCATGGGGAAGCAACTCTCTTTCACGACACGCCAGATGACCACCCACCTCTTCGAGCTTCTGGATTACCAGAAACTCGGCCCCATCTACTGTTACGAAGGGGGCGCGGAGTTCTGGCGAGCAAAACGGGTCCCCTGCCAGCGCCTGGGGCTCCGACTAGCCGAATCTCTGGTAAGGAAACTCCGCCGCGGTGGACGGAGCCTTTATGTAGGCGCGGGGGTCGCGGAGCTTCCCTGTCTCGTGGCCGAAACCTATGACCTCGATCGCCAGGTTGAGCCCTACAACCTCCGCCGCACGGAAGTGGCAGTCCTCAACCGTGCCTGTCGTGGCACACCAATAACCTTTCGCGCCAAGCCAGCCGAGAGGGCAAGAGCCCCATTTGACCATCTCTGGATCGTGAGTGTGCTGAACGACCCGGAGCGGTTTCCAGACCTTTCGGCCCTCTCATACGGAAATGCCAACCCCGTCACCTTTCACCTCGCTCGCTTCGAACAGCAACGCCGCCTTGTGCGTGTCCTCGTCGGTCGCTGTTTGGCCAAACTGAGCCTGCCAGGCCTCGTCACCACCTCGATCGAAGAAGTCATTTGGATCGCCGAGTGGTGCCACCGACACAACATCCCCTACCACGTGGAACGCCGCTGCTACCCCACCGCCTTGGTCGGAGATCCGGTGTGCTTTATGTGGATAGGATAAAACGGGGTCGGGAGTCGTTTCTTGACTCGAACGTCGCTCTTCAGCGGCGCGTCCGCTGCATGGGCTTGTTGGCCGTCGTCTGCTTGCGCTGCGGGGACCTTGAAAAGCATGGTGCCGAGTTAGATCTCGCGACCAGGGTCACCTCGCTTTGCGACCCGACCGCTGGCAATATCTGCGCACGACGCACATGATCGAGTTGCCGATCGCCGCCTGGTTCCATTTCCACACCTATTGACAAAGCCTCCTTCATGCGAAAGAAACGCCCGTCGTTTCCGTGACACTCCCGGGCCGCGAATCCGTTGACGGTATTTTTCTGCTGTCAGCCTCGACGAACATATTCTCCGGTCAAGCGATAGGCTTTGTGCAGATATTGCGACACCATACGCTGCGTATTGAAAAATCCGCCATTGAGAGCGATCGCATGACGCATGATCTCGAGGAACCGCTCCCGTTTCTCATAAAAGGCCGGCAGAATCTTCTCCTCGAGTTTGCCGTAGAGCTCCGCCGCGTGGGCGGCATCCAGATCCTGGGTTGTTTCCTTCCCCGCCTCACGCTCGCCGATCGACCAGCCAGTGACATCTTCCGCATGGCCTTCGATCCACCAGCCGTCGAGCACGCTTAGGCTGGGCACGCCATTGATCGCCGCCTTCATGCCACTGGTGCCTGACGCCTCCATCGGAGGCAGGGGGGTGTTCAACCAGACATCCGATCCGGCGCAGATCAACCGCGCCAGCGTCATATCGTAATTCGGCAGATAGACCACCCCGATCTTGCCACGCAACGCCTGACGAATCTCATGGATCCGGTGAATCATCGCTTTGCCGTCATGATCGCGGGGATGGGCTTTCCCGCCAAAGACAATTTGAATGGGCCCGGCCCGCTCGGCGATGGCGACCAGCCGCTCCAGGTCGCGAAAGATCAAGGTGCTTCGTTTGTAGGCCGTCGCCCGCCTGGCGCAGCCGATCGTGAGCACATCGCGGTCGAAGCCGGCATTGGCTTCGCGGTTCACGTAATCGATCAAGGCACGCTTCGCGGCGAGGTGCGCCTCCCAAATTTCCTCGAGCGGAATGCCAACCGCATAGCGCAGCGAGAGTTGATCGCGACGCCAATCAGGCAGGCGCCGGTCAAACAGGGCTTGAAACGAGGGTGCGGCCCACGTGACCGCATGGACACCGTTCGTGATGGAGTGGATGGGATAGCCGGGAAACAAGCTGTTGGACACTTCGCCATGTTTCATCGCCACGCCGTTGATGAATCGAGACCCGCGCAGCGCCAAGTGAGTCATATTCAAACTCTGATGCTGGATGCAGGCTTCTAGCCACCTGCAACGCCTCTCGCCGAGGACGCGGCGCGCTAGATCCATCGAGAACTGGTCATGACCGGCGGGAACCGGCGTATGGGTCGTGAAGACACAGTGCTCGCGAACAGCATCGATCAGATCAGCGGGGACCGCATGCTCGGACGATCGGGAGGCTAACTTCTCCTCCAACAGCGCCAGAACCAAGAGCGCTGCATGGCCTTCATTGAGATGGAACCGCCGGATCTGGGTATAGCCAAGGGCCTGCAACAGGCGATACCCTCCAAATCCCAGCACGACTTCCTGGCACAGCCGATACCGGTCGTCACCTCCGTAGAGCAGGTCGGTCAAGGTTCGATCCCATGAGTCGTTCTCAGGAAGATCCGTGTCCAGCAAATACACCGGCACGTCGCCTCCCGTTTCGCCCCTCACGCGGATTTGCCAAGCTCCGATCTGCACCGTTCGATTTTCGATCTCGACCGTCACACGCTGAGGGATCAGATGACAGTAATCATTGATCGGCCAGGCGACCGGTTCTTCACGCTGCCACCCCTGCTCATCCAGTCGCTGATAAAAATACCCCCGGCGGTGCAACAGTGTGACCGCAACCATGGGGATTTCCAGATCGGCTGCCGATCGGATCGTATCCCCTGCCAACACCCCCAAGCCCCCCGCGTAGGTCGGCATCCCTGGATCAATGCCGATCTCCATGGAGAAATAGGCAACCAGCGGTTGCTCGATTCCTCCCGTCTTGAGAAACAGTCCGTCCGTCATGACCACCTCACCTCCAAAGGCCGATCGGTACACGGCTCGCTGTGACGGGCTCCGCAGTTCGCGGCAAGACAACCTGCTGTAAGGTCGCGCGCCTTTTACTCAAATTGCCTGTGAAACCGCCACATGCCCAGACCGAACAACATTCCCCCCAACAGAACCATCGCCAAGATGGAATCCCACAGGACATCGACTCCCACCCCCTTGAGCAAGATTCCGTACGTCACGTCAACGAAGTAACGGAGCGGAGACAGCGCCATAAGAGACTGCACCCAGGAGGGCATCGCTTCAAACGGCGTCGTGATGCCGGACAGCAGCAGCATTGGCGCAATCACCAGCAGGGAGACCATCCCTATCTGCGCCTGGTTTCTCGTCACGGTGGCGGCAAACAGGCCCAGCCCGGCCATTGTGAAACTATAGAGCGCCGTCAGGATCAAAAACAGCGCGAAGCTGCCCTTCACCGGCACGCCGAAGACAGGCTTCAGGATGATCGCCACCGCACCCATCGTGGACACCAGGACGACCAGCGTCATCGCCAACACCTTGGACAACATGATCTGGAGAGGAGTGACGGGCGCCACCAGCAACTGCTCCACAGTACCGTGCTCCTTTTCCCGAACGAGGGCCGCCGCCGGGAGTAAGAATGCAAACAGCGTGATCATGCGCAGGAGATGCGCAATCGACTGCAACCACGTTTCATCTTGATTCGGGTTATACCATACCCGATGGGCGCTCTCGACGATCGGCACGTCCATCCGGCCACCCGATGCCCCGATGAGGCGAGACGACGTCAGATCGAAGGAAAACTCGCCGACGACGCGGGCGGCATAGGAAGCCGCTGACAATCCTTGAGGCGCATTGGTCGTATCAACCTGCAACTGGACCGAGACCGGCTCTCGCGCCATGATGGCTTCATGAAACCGCGGTGGAATGTCCAGCAACAACATCGACGTTCCCCGGTCCAGCCGTTCCAACCCCATCCTTGGATCATGCACCTCTCCGTCGAACCGAAAATACGGCTCGTGGAACCGATGGATCAGCTCACGCGACGATTCGCTGCGGTCTCCGTCATGCACCACCAGGCCGGCATTGTTCAATTGCATCATCATTCCCGCACCGCTGATATAGACGGACAGGGAAAAGGAATAGATCAAGAACAGGAGCAACGGCACATCGCGCCCCAGTTGCAGCAACTCCTTTCTCGTCATCACGAAGAGACGGAGCGCCCACACACGCACGGCTTCGCTTCCCCCGAGGCCGTTTCCCTTCACCGCTCCTCCTCCACATTACCCTTTCGAACGAATCGGCTCAGGTCTTCGGCCGCTTCGTAAAAAGACCGTAGGCGACGAGCCAAAGCGCCACGGCGAAGCCAGCCAGCGCAAGCATGTCCGTCCACATGGCACCCAGATCCAGGCCCTTGAGAAAACTGGTCCGCGCCACATCGGTGTAATACATGGCCGGGAATGCGTGGGCCTGCAGCCGCGCCCCCGGACTCAACGATGACACCGGCACCAGCAATCCGGAAAAGAGGATGGTGGGCACCATCGCCATGATGATCGTGATGATCAGCGCGGCCATCTGCGTGCGCACCAGCAACGAGATCACGAGTCCGATCCCCGTGCCGCACAGGATAAAAAGCAGGGAGGCCGTGACAAACAACGTCGCGCTTCCCTTGAAGGGGACGCCGAAGAGCCAAACGGCGATCGCCCAGAGCACGGCGACATTGATCGCCGAGATGATGAAATAGGGGGCGAGTTTACCGACGAGAAATTCGGCCTTGCTGACCGTAGAACCGTAGGCATTGTAGATCGAACCAGTTTCCTTCTCCCGAACCACGCCCAACGCCGTCAAGAGCGGAGACGTCACCATCAACGTGAACATGATCAGCGCCGGCACCATCGACCACGTGCTGCGGACTTCTTCGTTGTAGAGATATCGGGTTTCTAGCGTCACCGGCTCCACGAGCCGTCGGGTCTCCGCCGACGTCACTCCTCTTGTGCGGGCCAGAAAGCCGGCAAGCAGTTCCTGTGAAAAGGCACGGTTGAGCGCGATGACATAGCTCTTCATCGTATCGGCGTGAAGGGGGAAGGTTCCGTCCAACAGGGTTTGGACGGTCACGGCCCGTCCCGCCGACAGCCGTTCTTCAAACCGCTGGGGGATGACAATCGCCATACGGATCGCCGTATCGCCCAACATCCGGTCGATCTCCCGTTCATCCTGGACGGAGCCTCGATAGTCGAAATAGCGCGACTCGATGAACCGGTAGACGTAATCGCGGCTCAACGATGATTGATCTCGATCCAACACCGCAAAGGGAATATGTTCGACGTCCAACACCAGGCCGTACGAGAACACCACCATCCAGAGCGGCGGGAGCAGAAAGGCCATGAGCAAAAACAGCCGATTGCGGACCGTCTCCCTCCATTCCTTCCCCGCCACAGCGGCACTACGCCTCAGATTCATGCGCCCACCGTTTGCCCGAATGGCCGTTCCACTCGTTCGAGTTCCATGATGCGGTATACAAAGACATCTTCCAAACTCAACGGCCGTTCATTCACCGACAGGACGTTCACTCCGCTTTCTTCGAGCACGCGGCGCGCACAAGCCTTGTCCTGATCGCGGTCCCGGCAAAAGAAATGTAATTTGGTCCCATAGAGCGCCGTGACGAGAAAGCCCGCCCCCTGCAATCGCGTCAATGCCCGTCCGGGCTGATCGACCACGACTTCAAACAGCGAGCCGGCCTCCCGTCTGACTTGACGCTGCAAATCCGCTGGAGACCCCTCCGCCACGATCCGGCCTGCGTGCATGAGCGCGAGTCTGTCACAATGTTCGGCTTCGCTCATATAATGGGTGGTGATCAGAATCGCCACGCCTTGCTCCCTGGCGAGCATGGCCAGCAGGTCCCAAAACCGCCGTCGTCCCAACGGATCGACCCCCGCGGTCGGTTCGTCAAGAAACAACACGCGCGGGCCATGCACCAACGCGCAGCCGAGCGCGAGCCGTTGGCGAACTCCCATCGGCAACCGGCCGGTCACACTTGATTCATATCCGGACAATCCCGCCATGGCGACGATCCACCGCAACCGCTCCGTCGTCGCTCGCCGATCGAGGCCGTAGATCCCGGCGAAGAGCCTGATGTTTTCTTCCACGGTCAAATCAAGATAGAGCGAGAACGCCTGAGACATATATCCGATCCGTTCCTTGATGGAGCGGGCCGCGGTCTGCATGTCCGCCCCCGCCACCAGGCCCGTCCCGGCCGTAGGAGGGAGAATACCGGTCAGCATCTTGATGACTGTCGTCTTGCCTGCTCCATTGGCGCCCAGCAAGCCGAAGATCTCCCCTTGCTTGACTTGAAAGGTGACGTGGTCCACCGCGCGGAAAGATCCGAAATCCCGCGTGAGCGCTTCTGCTTCGATCGCCGCCTCACCGCAATCGTACGCTGCGGCCCCGGCCTGTACAGGGCCCGGCGGCTCCCGCCGCCCGGCCCTTTGAAGCAACAGCGACGCAAACACATCCTCCAATTCCGGCTCGCTGACGCTAATTACCGAGCACGCCAGATCTCCGACGGCGGCTGCGACTCGCCGCCTCGCCTCCACCTGATCGTCCCCGTCGATGAAGACGCGCACCGATGGACCGAACGAGTCGACCTGTCTGAACGATTGCTTCAATCGGGTAATCGCTTCACGCTGAGACGCCACTTCGAAGGTCGCCACGAAACCGGGAACCGCCGCCCGCACCTTCGCAGGCGCGCCGGAAGCCAAGACCTTGCCATTCGAGAGAAAGGACAGGTGATGAAACCGCTCGGCTTCGTCCATGTAGGCCGTAGAGACCAACGCCGTCATACCCTTTTCCTGCACCAGTTCGGACAGAATCGACCAGAAATCCCGGCGTGAGACGGGATCAACACCGGTGGTCGGCTCGTCAAGAACGGCCAGTTCCGGTTCATGAATGAGGGTGCAGATCAATCCGAGTTTCTGTTTCATCCCGCCGGACAGATGTTTCATGGGGCGGTCGCGAAACCGATCGAGCTTGGTCAACGCCAGCAACCCGGCCTTTCGCCTGTCCAGCATGTCGCGTGGGACCGCATGAAGATCGGCAAAGAAATCGATGTTCTCCTCAACGGACAACTCCGGATACAGATTCAGACCGAGTCCTTGAGGCAAAAATCCGATCCTCGACTTGATGCGCTCTGCGGCCTGTTCCGAATCGACCGTGATCCCGAACACTTCGACGACGCCTTCGTCGTACGTCAGCACGCCGGCGACGGCCTTCATCAGACTGCTTTTGCCGGCGCCGTCAGGCCCAATCAAGCCGTAGATCTCACCCTTGTTCACGGTGAGATCGATTCCGTCGACGGCCACGTGTTTTTTGTATCGTTTGCGAAATCCCGCAACCCGAACGACCGGTGAATCCGGCCCATGTGAGGCGCCGCTCGTCATTCCATGTCTTTCCACGTCTTCCACCGCGTATCGACCGCACGACCATCATCCATTATCGCGGTTTCACCCATGCCACATCATCTTTCCATCGAATGACCGCGTCGGCCGGGAGGCCGGGCGTGAGCCGGTGGTCCGGGTTCTCGTTCAGAGAGAGCTTGACGGCATAGACGAGCTTGACCCGCTCATCCTGAGTCTGGACTTCCTTAGGCGTGAACTCGGCTTTGGAGGCAATATGGGTAACTCTGGCCTCAAACGGACGGTCGGGAAAGGCATCGACATAGATCCGGGCCGGTAAGTCCAGCCGAACTTTCCCGATCTGCGCTTCCGGCACATACACTTTGAGATACAGGAAGTCGAGATCGACCAGTTCGAGCAGGGGCGAACCGGCCGCGACGACCTCGCCCACGTTGACCATCTTTGTGGTGATCGTGCCGCTTGCGGGAGCCGTGATGGTGAGATCCCTCAGCACGCTTTCGGCCTCGTCAAGGACCGCGTCGGCGTGATCTCGCTGCCGTTCGAGGGCTGCCACCTCTTCCTCCTTCGCCTTGATCCGATTCCATCCGAGCTCCGCCTGCGCCAGTTCCTTTTTCGCCTGCGTCAGACCAGAGAACGCCGCCGCCACTTCATTGTGTGCCACGTTCCACCGCATCTGGGCTTGATCGCGCTGCTGGAGAGAGGCCTGGTCTTTGTCCGCCAATTGCCGGAATCGTTCCGCGTCGCTTCTGGCTTCCTGCTCCACCGCAATCGCCTTGTCCCAAAGTGCCTGGGCCCGAACCACCTGTGCCTGAGCCGCTTCGATCATCAAGGGAACCTCAAGGTTCAACACGGCGAGTTGGGTGTGCGCGGCCTTCACTTGCGCCTCCAACACCTCGACCGCACGTTTCGCCTGCCGAACACGGGCACCTGCCTGACTGTCATCCAATCGAATCAGCACCTGACCGGCCGTGACCGTCTCCCCTTCACGCACAAGCAGCTCGCGGACACGGCCTGGGAACTTGCTCGACACCGTGATAGGGTCACCCTCGATGCGACCATTCGCCTGAATCAACCCTTCCGGCAACCCGCTGTCTCCAATCCAACGATCGAGCGCAAGATACCCCCCGATTCCCACGCCCATCACGAGCACCGCCATCCCGAGCCATTTCCAGCCTCTTTCCATGAACCGCGTCGTGCCATTCATCGTCATCCGTCACTCGCAGGCCCGTCGCGATATGCTTCCCTGCTCTCCATGCGATTGACGAGTACAGCTCGCCTCTTCCGGCATTCAGGATTCATCAAAACAGTTTTTCAATCTCTCCCTTGGCCCGCGCCAGATTGATACGCGAGGCGTTGAACCGGAAGAGCGCTTCGATCTGATTGTCCCGCGCCCTTGCCAGAGAGGTTTGGGCGTTCGTCACGTCGATATTGGTTCCCAATCCGGCAGTAAACCGATCTCGCGCAAAGGCCAGTTCCTTCAGCGCCAATTCCATCCCCTTTTCGGCGACGGCGACCTGCTGAATCGAAGACTCCAGGGTCAACAACGCGTTGCGCACCTCCAACGTCACTTGATCCGACACGTCCTTCATGCGGATCAGCTCCTGCCTCACCCGGCTTTTGGTTTCGGAAATGCGGGCCTCCCGCTGGCCTCCATCGAAAATGGGAATCGAGAACGTCAGTCCGATCGAATGGGTTGCCATCGCGTCTTCCGGCTTGACTCCGATCCACCCATAATCGCCGTTGAGCGAGAGCGTCGGCACCCGTTCACCCACCACAGAACTGAGGCTGAGCGACGCCAGTTTCTGCCGCGTTTCCTGCGCCTTCAATTCCAGCCGCTGCTCTCGTGCGGCGGCGAGCGCCTCCTCCGGCCGCTCAAGCTCAACAGGCTGCAATTTCAATTCGTCGGTCAACGTCAGCCGCACATCGAAGGAAATGCCAAGGGCGCGAAGCAGATTGAGCCGCGCACTTTCCCGTTCATTCTGAGACATCAGCAGCCGCTGTTTGTGATTCTCCAATTGGACTTCTTCCCTGGTCACATCCAAACCGGTCGCAATGCCGGCTGCCTTACGGTCTTGCGCCAGTTTGAGCAGTTGCCGACTGAGTTCGATGTCGGCCTCTCTCGCCTTCACGGCCTCGTCGGCTCGTAAGGCCTCCATGTACAACAAACCGACCGTCGCCATGACATCGCGCTTGGTCACCTCCGCTTCCAGCGACGCGACATCCACACTTGTTTTGGCGGCGCGCCATCGCTGAATAAGGCTGAGGCTGAACAGGTTTTGCACCAACGTCCCCCTCGCATCATAGACTTGAAAAGGCTCGGTCACGCTCCGGGTCAATCCGAAATTCGCAAACTGATCCATCGGAAGGCCGAAGGCGGCCAGGTTCACCGTCTGACTTCGACCGTTAACGTATCCGGATACATTCGGGAGCAGCGCGCCGAGGCTGGCGCTGGCCTGGGCCTGCGCGGCGGCGATCCGTTCCTTGAGCAGACGGACGTTCACGTTGTTGTCGATCGCCGCTTCAATGGCGTCCCGTAAACTGAGTCGTAGTTCAGGAGGAGCGGTTCCCTCACGCTCTTCCGCGGCATCGGCTCGACCGCTCGAGACCATAATGCCAGACACCACTACACATGCCATCGCCGCGCCGACGGCGCGACAGCCCATCACGATCCTGACCCGTTGAAGGAACATCATGAAAGTCCTCCCTCACTCAACAACCGTGCCACGTGCGCGGCGAGATGAGTCGCGCTGTCAACACGGACCATCTCAACAGGTTCCTAGCCGGCCGGACCTTCGAAACGAGAAGACGATCTCTTCACACCGGGAATCCTGCGACAGGAGCAATGCAGATCTGTTGCGGAACGCCACAGTCCTCGGTTCATACCGGCATGCTTTCTTCGCGCGGCTGATGAACGGCCGCTTCACCACTTCTCACGACGGTTTCGGCCGTCTGGTTCCCAGTCCCGATCCGTGCCGCCCTCCTCCCTACCAATCGGTAATACAACACGGGGATCACGATCAGCGTGAGCAATGTGGAGGCCCCCACGCCGAACAGCAGCGACACCGCCAACCCCTGGAAAATCGGATCGAGGATGATGACGAAGGCGCCGACCATCAACGCCGCCGCCGTCAAGAGAATCGGTCTGGTCCTGATGACCCCCGCGGTCATCACCGCCTCCAACGGCGGAACCCCGCTCCGTTCTTGAAGCTGGATGAAATCGACCAACAGAATCGAGTTGCGGACGATAATGCCGGCCAGCGCGATGAAGCCGATCATCGACGTGGCCGTGAAATACGACCCCAGCAACCAATGGCCCGGCAGGATGCCGATCAACGTGAGCGGGATCGGCGCCATGATGATCAACGGTGTGAGAAACGATTGGAACTGGCCCACGATCAGTAAATAGATGAGCACCATCGCAATGGCGAACGCCACCCCCATGTCCCGAAACGTTTCGTAGGTGATGTGCCATTCGCCGTCCCATTTCATCGAGAGCTTTTCTTCGGACCACGGTTGGGAGGCGTAGTATTGTTCGATCCGATAGCCTTCGGCCGGTCGATAGTCTTCCAGTTTCTTTCCGACGCCCAACACTCCATAGACAGGGCTTTCGGCTTTCTCCGCTCCCACCCCTCCCACGTCGGCCACGACATAGACCACCGGCTTTTGGTTCTTATGGTAGATCGATTTCTCTTGGACCGTGTGCTCCACAGAAATCAGCTCCGACAACTGTACAAGCCCGCCGCTCTTGGTTCGCAACGCGATCTCTCCCAAATGCTCAAGTCCCGTCCGTTCTTCCAAGGGAAGACGCAGTGTGATCGGCACCGGTCGTTTCTCGTGGGGAATATGAACCAGCCCGACGGCCGTCCCTTCCAGCGCCATGCGCAACGTGTGCACGATCTCCTCGGAAGGAATCCCGGCCAACGCCGCCTTCGCCCGATCGACTGTCACCACGTACTTCACCTGATCCGCCTCGATCGAGTCGTCCACGTCAACGACGCCGGGCGTGGATTCGAACAGGGCGCGGATCTCCTTCGCCACAGCGAGTTGTCGATCATAGTTCGGCCCATAGATCTCCGCCACCAACACGGACTGGACAGGGGGGCCTGGCGGCACTTCGACGACCTTGACGTTCGCTCCGTACCGGCGCGCAATGTCTTGGAGGGGAGGGCGGATCCGCCGTGCAATTTCATGACTTTGGGCTTCCCGCTCATCCTTGGCCACCAGGTTGATCTGAATATCCCCCTCATGCGGCTGTGAGCGGAGAAAATAATGACGCACCAGACCATTAAAATTAAAAGGAGAGGCCGTGCCGACATAGGCTTGATAGTCGCGAACCTCTGGAACCGTGCGGATGTAGGACGTGAGCGCCTTCGCCACACGGGCAGTTTCCTCCAACGTCGTCCCCTCCGGCATGTCGATCACGACCTGAATCTCGCTCTTGTTGTCGAACGGCAACATCTTCACGGCCACATGGCGCGTGTAGAACATAAAACAGGACCCGACCAGCAAGAGCGCCACCAGGGTCAAAAACGAGTAGGCCAAGAAGGGCCGTCGCAAAAGCGGCGTCAGCACCAGGCGATAGAGCCGTGCCGTCAGGCCGGCTTCGCCTCCCTCATGTTCGACTCCCTTGACGGTCGTCCCCGGCCGGTAACAGGTGCGGCAGAACCATGGAATCACAACGAAGGCGACCAGGAGGGAAAAGAACATGGCGATGGAAGCGTTGATCGGGATCGGCCTCATGTACGGACCCATCAGGCCAGAGACGAAGGCCATCGGCAGCAGCGCGGCGATGACGGTGAACGTAGCGAGGATCGTGGGATTGCCGACCTCATCGACCGCGTGGATGGAGGCTTCGTCGTGGGGACGAAGGCGGAGCATCAGGTGCCGATAGGTGTTCTCGACAACGACGATGGCATCATCGACCAAGATCCCGATGGAGAAGATCAACGCAAAGAGCGTGACGCGGTTGATCGTATACCCGATTAACATGGAGGTAAAAAGCGTCAACGCCAGGGTCAAGGGAATGGCGATCGACACGACGAAGGCGGGGCGCGGCCCCAAGGCGATGCCGAGGAACACGACGACTGCGATGACGGCGACGGCCAGATGCCACAGCAACTCATTGGCTTTCTCTTGAGCCGTCTCCCCATAGTTGCGTGTGACGGTGACGCGGACGTCCGCCGGCACCAGCACCCCCTTCATTTCCTCCACCCTGCGGATGACCTGCTCGGCCACGGCAACGGCGTTGACGCCTCCCTGTTTGGCAATGGCCACGGTCACCGCCGGCTCTTCTTCGGCCATGGATTCCCCGCCGACCATCGTCGGCGGCGCTTCTCGTCCCTCCGATGTTGAGGGTGATGAACGGCGAGCCATCGCCCCCTCTCCAAACCAGACGTAACCGGTCGCTTCAACCGGACCGTCGATTACGTCGGCCACTTGCCGCAAATAGACCGGCCGTCGCTCGTTGACACCGACGACCAGCCCTTCTAAATCTTCTCGCGAGCCAATGAAACGGCCGGCCTCCACAAGGAAGTTCTGATTTCGGCTGTCGAATCGACCGGTCGGCAGGGCCCGATTCTCCCCTCGGATGATTCCCGCGATCTGGAGCGGGGTGAGTCCATAGGCTTTTAATCGCGCCGGGTCGAGCTGCACCCGCAATTCGCGGGGCCGGCCGCCGACGATGAATCCTCCGGCCGTGCCGCTGATTTTTTTGATCTCCTCCAGCACCTGTTCGGCCAAGCGGGACAGTTCGAAGGCGCCGTACCGCCGGCTCGACAAGGTCATGGTAACGATCGGGACGTCGTTCACATCTTTCGGTTTGACCAGAAACGGCTCTGCGCCGGGAGGCAGGAGATCTTGGTTCGACATCAGCTTGTCATAGAGATCGACCAAACTCTGCTCCAGCGGTTGACCCACGTAAAAGCGGACGATGATCAATGCACCGCCCGGACGGGAAATCGAATAGACATATTCGACGCCTTTGATCTCCGAGATCTTTCGTTCGAACGGCTTGGTCAACTGCTCTTCGACGACGTTGGCCGAGGCGCCGGGAAAAGGCAGCCAGACGTCGGCCATGGGCACGACGATCTGCGGCTCTTCCTCACGGGGCGTGGCGATGACGGCGAACAGGCCGAGCAGCAAGGCCCCCAGGATGATCAGCGGCGTCAACTTGCTTGTAATGAAGAGGGCGGCGATGCGGCCGGACAGGCCGTACCGGGCTGGTGCGCTAGGAGAGGATGTGGGATGACCGGTCATGGATTTCCTGTCTCCCTTTCACCACGTCACCATTTCAGTCAGTCCCCCATTTCACGCTCAGGGGTTGGAGCATGAATAACATCCTGCCGAACGAGAGGTTCCACACTTTAAGCCAGGACGATGCAAGATTTACGACGTGGCCGAACCGACGGCGTGATCCGGCGGATTGACCAACGCTCCATCGGCACCGATGGCCGCCTCACGCAGCACCGATTCCCCGACGTTGACGCCGGACAGAATCTCCACCTGGCTGTCGAATCGCCTGCCCGTCTTGACCCACCGGAGGCCGGCAATTCCATCCGGACCGACGACGAAGATGCTCACAAGTTGACCGCGCTCTGCAAGAGCCGTGTCGGGCAGGAGGATGGTCTGGTGCGTTCCCCTTTCCAATTGGAATCGCCCGAACATGCCGCTTTTCAGCCCCGGCGTCGCCGGCAGGTCCACGTTCACGGTAAAGGTGTGGGTTTGAGGATCACCAGCCGGAAGGATCTGCGCGACGGTCCCAGTCAACTCCTGCGCACCCAAGGCATCGATGACCACGGGGATCTTATCGCCCGGTGACAGGGATTTTATGTCCCTCTCCGCGACGGTCGCCTCAAGCCGGAGCAGTCGCGGATTTTCCATCCGCAACAGCGGCTGCCCCGGCGACGCCAACTCGCCGGCCTCCACCAATTTCTCGGTGATGACGCCGTCGAACGGTGCCTTCACGATCGTATAGCTCAACTGCGCTTCGATCGCCTTTCGGCCGGCTTCAGCCACCTTATACGCCCGGGTGGCGTTTTCCATCTCCTGTTTCGACACGGCATCCCGCTCGTAGAGCTGATTCATCCGGTCAAGGTGCGCGATTGCATTGTCCAGTTCGGCGGAGACACGAGCCAATTCCGCCTCCAGATCCCGGCTGTCAAGGTAGATGACAGGCTGGCCCTTGGAAACCACCATCCCCTCCCGTACCAACAGCTTCTTAATGGTGCTTTGAATCCGACTGGAGAGCGTGGCCTGATAGACGGCGGTGACCTGACCGGTCACCTCGATGCGGATGGGCACCGAGGTCTGGACGACTTTGATCACCTCGGCACGGATCGTCCTTCGGGCTTCGGAAGAATTCGTCACGGGGGTTGATTCTTCCTTCAACCCGCATCCGGCCAATGTCAAGACGACCAGGGCCGCGATGACCGCTCGTTTCATTCTGCGTCTCCTCGTGGTGTCACGCTCCACCTCGGGTTTTCAGCCCATCAGTTCTTTCCCCGCCGAACCAATGGGCTCTGCCATCACGCTGGATATCCGCCCCGTTTTTCATCAAGTTCAGAACCGCCACCGACCGGCCTGCCCGCTCCGGCTGGAAACCAAGAACCGGGGCTCTTTGCTGGTTGACACGCCGTCGTGCTTACTCCTGCACACCGAGCTTCCGCAGCAGGGCCATCATCGGGCACCATCCGGTAAAGGCCGATTGGATCAGATTCACCGCCACAAAGGCTGCAAAATAATTCCAATAGGGATGGACTGTCGCGCCCAAAATAATGGCGATGAGAACAAACACGCCGGCGATCAATCTCAACAGTTCATTGAGGTTCATGGACGCCTCCTTTCTGCTTGCTTATGTGAGGCGCCGTTCATTCAAAGGATTCATGCAAAGGATTCACGTCTTCCCCGACCCGGACTTCTCGAGTTTATCAATGCCCATGGTTCTCAGGATGGCCCTTTCAAAGAACGGTTCGCTCACGCCCCTTTTCATTTTCATCAGGAAATATTTTTCCAGCCCGATTTTCGCCAGGTGCACCCACTTGCCCTTCTTGGCCCAGGTGACGTTGCGCGGCGCCATCTGCGGCAGAGCGACGAATGCCATGCCGGTGTCGCCCATGTCGGCCAGGCAGACCGCGTTCCAGGTCGCCGTTTCTTTCTTCCCGTCGTTCTCCATGTCGGCTTTGATATTGTGGACGGCAGCGGACACCATGGACTCGATCATATAGCCGGTTTTGGGCGCGCCGGTCGGAACCGGTGTCTGCTCAACCGGAGGAATCGCGACACAGACCCCGACCGCGTAGATATTCCGATAGGTGGGATTCGCCTGATAGGCGTCGATGTTGACGAAGCCCTTGGGGTTACAGAGTCCCGGCGTTCCTGCCACGGCATCGACGCCGACGAACGGTGGAATCATCATGGAATAACGGAACGGCACTTCCTGTCCGTCCTCCAGAATCATTTTTCCGGGCCGCACTTCTTTGATCGCGGCGTTGGGAATTGTCTTGATCGCGTGCTCGGCACATTCATCTTCCATCAGCCGACGAGACCTGCCCACCCCTGCCAAACCCATATGGCCGATATAGGGTTCCGGGGTCACAAAATACATGGGCACTTTCTTCCGCAGTTTTTTCCGTCGGAGGTCCGCATCCAAGATGAAGGCCATCTCATAGGCGGGGCCGAAGCAAGACGCCCCTTGCGCGGCGCCGATCACGATGGGACCGGGATCCTTGAGAAAACTTTGGTACGCCCCCCAGGCTTGTTCGGCATGGTCCACGGTGCACACCGATTGGGTGAACCCGCTGGGGCCGAGACCCGGCACGGCGCCGAAGTTCAGTTTGGGGCCGGTGGCGATGATGAGATAATCGTAGGGCACCTCGCCTTTCGACGTGATGACCCGATTCTGGTTCGGTTCGATCCGCTCGGCCGCCGCGCTGACGAATTCAATGCCTTTCTTCTCCAAGACCGGTCCCAACAAAAAACTGATGTCTTTTCTTGTCCGCCAGCCGACCGCCACCCACGGATTGGAGGGAACAAAATGAAAGTACTCCACGTTGGAAATGACCGTGACCTTGTGTTTCTTGTCCAACAACGCCCGCGCTTCATACGCAGCCGGAAGCCCTCCGATGGATGCGCCGATAATGACGACTCGTGCCATGTTGCACCTCCTCGCTGAATGTACGATGTTACGCCTTCGTTCTGGACCGTTTCACGAACGGCTCGGCCCTTTTCGATCTGTCATCATTCGGCACATCGGCCGTGCCAACGAACCTCTTGCCACGAACTTCTTGTATTGAGGCGTTTTTTCTCAGAAAGATTCAAGCGGATCGGCTGACCCCAGGGAAAACGCAGCCTTATCGTGACCCGCCAAAACGATACATACCGTGACAGGCCGTACAGCGGGCCGTTATGTCCGAGAGGCGCTGGAAGATCTCTCGAGTGGTCGCTCCCTCAGCAATCACACAGCAATCACATCCGCCAGCCCGTCCCTGTCCTTATGGATCGACATGCCCAATTGTTTGAGCGGCAGCGGGAGTTTGGCCATGATCATTGGCTCAATATCAGCCGCCATCTCCATGCCCGCTTCCCTGGCGATCGCGGCCAAGGTCTGTCGCTCAATCTCTGGGTCTCCGAGGCCGCGGAGAATGCCGCCGACTGCCTTCAAAAGCCGTTTGCGTTCGGCTGGAGCATGGCTCTCGCCCAAGGCCTCTATCGGCAAGGCCTCTATCGGATGGAGCGCATGCTTATCGAAATCCCCCTGCCATGCAACCAGGCAAGCCGAAACAACGGGTTAAGAACGGGCCAGGACCACCGCCACGACAACGACAGCCAGCGCCAAGAGAAGAGAAAATCGAGGCAGCCATCGAGCGGTGCCCACCACCAGTTTATCCCATGGCGTTCGCGAAGAAGGGGGAATCGATGAAGCCCGACCGACTTGAGGGCCCAGAACCAAATCGTGAAGGGCGGTAACGATCAGGAGCAACAACACAAGCCCGATCTTGACTGTCACGACCGACGACCATGATGCGGGGCTTGTCAGCATCATGCCTCGTCGTGCCAACAGAAGGGGACCGGTCGTGAGCAAGACGGCGATGGCCGTCCACACCACGATACGAAATCTGAGTGCCGCGGAGCGAAACACCGCCATAAATTCCGGCGCCGCCTTCCGGTTTTTGACAAGAGGCGCAAACACCAGGCTTAAAAAAAGCATGCCGCCGATCCAGGCCACGGCAGCCAAGAGATGAAGGGCGACGAGCGTCTGATACATGGCGCTAATATAGTACATTTGAACCTCACAATACTGACCTTCGCACGAAAGACATGAGAATCGTATGATTGTGAGAAGACTGACGAGCACCGGCACTCAGCTCGCTCATCGCCTGCCGCAATTGACAACTGCAAGGAGCACAGCCATGGTTCAGGGAGCCTTGTCCTTTTTTCTTTTGGTGGCGGTCGGTTGGCATGGGTGGGCTCATTCGAGGCTCGTTGCCTTTGAGGATTTCAGTCCGGCTGAGCAAATTGCTCGCTCTGCCGTCAGCTCTCCTCTGGAAGTCGTGCCCGAGGGATTTTTTTTGATGGGAACGGCCCATCACGGAGGAAAACCCTATGGCTTCGAAACACAGTATGACGATACCGAACAACCCCGGCGCCGGATTTGGCTTAATGCCTTTCTCATCGACCGCTACGAGGTCAGCCTTGGTGAATACCTACGATGGCTTCAGGCAGAACAGCGACCTCTGCCCAAAGAACTGCGCGACCTGATCAATCATATGATCACGGTCCACGCCGTTCAGCCTGCTGCGCTCGCCCACTGGCCGGCACTGTATGTCACCTGGCAAGAAGCCTCGGCCTTTTGTCGAGCGCAGGGCAAGCGACTTCCAACAGAAGCCGAGTGGGAAAAGGCAGCACGTGGCGTCCATGGTCAACTCTTCCCGTGGGGATCTCAAGCCCCTTCGCCGATCCTGGCCAGGTTCGGCCAATATCATGTCCATGAAATTCCACTCGTCGAACCGGTCGAGAGTCGGAAAGAGGGTCGTAGTCCCTATGGATTGCACCATATGGCCGGCAATGCCGCCGAGTGGGTCGCCGATTGGTTTGGGACCGACTACTATGCAATCATGCCGACGACCAACCCGTCCGGCCCCTCCACTGGGCGGTACAAGAGCGTTCGTGGAGGATCGTGGAAAAGTTCTCCGCAGATGCTGCGAGCAGCCACAAGAGGAGGAGCCTTACCGGAGCAACGGGCCGCGACGATCGGATTTCGGTGTGCAAAGTCAGGGGGGTCGTGATACGCCAAAAGAAAAGAGATCGGCCGGTACAGAAACATGGACTTCAAGATCTTTAAACAGAGACGAGAGCCGGGACTCCTCTAACGCTGATTCCTGCACGCCCCCGCTCTACACACGTCTGAAAGTGCGTTGCGGTCACCCACCTCCTAATACGACATGCAGGGTCAAGTCGACATCGACTCGGCGCACCTTCACCGCAACGGTTTGCCCAGGAGTCGTTCGCTCAATCAGATAATTTTTGAGTTGCGCTCCATCAATAATCTCAACCCCATCGATCTCCAGGAGAAGATCGTGCTTTTGCAAGCCTGCCGATTTGGCCGGCTCCATCACCTCCTTGACGACCGTCCGTAACTTGGTTCCTTCTCTCACCGCTGTCAACTGCACCCCCAAGCGTGAAAAGGCCAGTGGCTTTCCTGCAATGGCGGAGGAAACGATCCGCTCAGCAAGGATTCCGGGAATGGCAAACGTCAGTCTGCTGCATGACGACGTCGTTTCTTCTTTTTCCGTCCGAATCACGGCATGAACGATGCCGATGACCTCCCCTTGAGCATTAAAGACTCCTCCACCTGAATTACCACTGCAGGAGGACAAATCCGCTTGGATTAAGCGGGTCTCTACCGTTGGAAGAAAGACGTTCGTGTTCCCCACTCGGCCAAACGCCATGGTCGGCCCCCAGCCGAGAGGATATCCAACCGTGAAGACCTCCGTGCCGATAGCCACATCCGCCACGTTGAACACCGTGCCGCCCGGAACGATAGAGCGATGCTCTTCCGGCACCCGATAGACCACCACATCCATGAAGGCATTTTCCCCCACGAGCATGGCTGGGAGCTCATGCAGGTTGTCCGTCAAGATGCGGATCTGTTTGGGGATTATCGAGCCCGTCGCTGGTTCGTATTTTTCTGCCGCATGCCTTGCCGTCACAATATAGCCGTCTTTTAGGTGGAAGCCCGTCCCTCGCACAACGAGTTTTCCTGGTACGTCGGACATTCGTGGGTCCTGCGTATCAGCCAGAATGCCAACGGTCGCCTGTTTCGCACGAAGAAACGCTGATTGATCAAGTTGACTCTGCCCCGCATGAAGCTGAACAGTGAATAGGAACACCCCTCCCCAGGTCATCAGCCCTTGCATCAGCCATTGAAAGAGAACGGAGAGGTTCGGTGTGCAGTGCGTGCGCATAGTGATCCTTTCTTTATCGGTCGGCTGTCGGCGACAATCTTTTCCTGTTCATCATCATGGTCTTCTCTACCCATGGCCTCCCACGCCAGATCGGATAGGTCAGGACTCCTCGTATGAGGGCTTGCCATACTCCCAGAGCAGCGTCTGGTCAAGCGCAGCCGCCTGAGATTGGCGATATTTTAATGTTCATTGTGCTATAATTTCGACACCTATGAGATGGTGGTTTCTCCTTCTAGCCCTTACGAGTCTACCTTCCGTCGTCTCCACTGCCCATGCGCTCGAGTTTACGGCCGACCAGGTGACCAAGATCAATGGAAAATCACGGAAGGCCAACATCTATTACCGCGATACCATGTGGCGGATCGAGCACCACACGATGGGACCTGTCAATGTCACGATCGTCCGAAAGGATAAGCAAGTGGTCTGGTTGCTCCTGTCTCGGATGAAACATTTTAAAACCATTCCCTATAATCCAGAGCAAGATCTCAGAGTCACCGAACGATTAGAGGGAGAGATCTCGCGCGAAGTCATCGGCACAGAGGTGCGAGAGGGGCATCCCACGACGCTCTATGAAGTCACGACTAAACAGGGTGAGCAGATAGCGGTCTACTATCAATGGGTGGCGACGGATATTCATTTCCCCCTGAAACTCACAAAAAAAGACGGAAGCTGGACCATGGAATATCAGCACGTGCGGTTCCGTCCACTTCCTGACTCTCTGTTCAATCTGCCTCTCAACTTTCAGCCGCTGGAAGAGTTTGAAGCGTCAGGTACTTCCGCTCACGAAGGATCGGGCATGTAGCGAGGGATCCGTGCGGCGAGCATGGCCTCAGCCCTTATGGGCTGAGCTGTCTGAGCTATGGAGCAGTCTCCCTACCCACCGTGGCATCGGCAGCACAGCGGAATCCGGTTGATTCGTTTCTATTGGTTGGATCGCTCTCAACGCGGGTAAAGATGCGGACCGTCGGGGTCTCGCTCTGCCAACCAGCTCCACGTAAGACTTTCTTCGTCCCCCTCTCTGGACCCTTGGGGTTATGTGCAGGGCTATTTTCGTAGTATCGTGCACTGTACCAGTCATTGACCCATTCCCATACATTCCCCGCCATATCGTAGACCCCATAGGGGCTCTTTCCAGCTTCGTAACTGCCCACCGGCATCAATGTTTTTTCACCGATCCACCTCTGATTGTAGTTGAGATGTTTGTCCGTCGGCTCGACATTGCCCCACGGAAACCGCCGGTCAGTTGTTCCTTTTGCCGCTTTCTCCCACTCTGCCTCGGTCGGCAAACGTTTGCCGGCCCACTGACAGTAGGCCGCGGCATCGTACCAATCCACATTCACGACGGGCCGATCCGCCAGCGATTCACTGATCTCCATCCCTTGCCAGAGACTGCGTGAGGGATTCGTGGGGTGGGAGGGGATACGGTGCCCTGTTGCTTTCACAAAATTGAGGTAGCGGGCGTTTGTGACTTCAAATTGATCGATGAAATACGCGTCAAGGAAGACTTCATGCCTTGGGTATTCATCGCGTCCTCCGTCTCGATCCCCTGCCGGAACTCCCATGGGAAAGACACCGGCAGGAATCAAGACCATCGGCGCACCATCGTTGCCGACTACAGTAGTGACTTCCTTTGCCTGTGCAGACGACTCAGCGGCAAGGCTTTCAGATCCCCCGGCCAGCAAGCCCCATACGATCAGGATCGCGCTGATCGGAGTCAGCGCTCTTGTCATGCGCTCTACCGCCTGATGATAGAAGAACATTGGTGTCACGGTTGAGATTGCGCCCACCATCAGTGGAGGCACAGAACTTCCCTCACTTGGAAGCCGTCGATAACTCTCCTTGCCTGGCTTGGAGCGAAAGCACATAGAGCAGTTCTCCTCCCGCCGTTGCGCGAACGGCGTCATCCTCATCGTGGAGTCCCTGTTTAAGCAATGGGAGCGCTTCCATCCCCTCCAACTTGGCGACCGCCTTAAGAGCCGCCATTCGCACCCGCGAGATCGTATCAATGCATAGCGTTTCTAAGATCGGCCGCACATCTTTTCGATGCTTGGCAGAAGCACGGCCTAAAGCCCGAGCCAAAGCTGCGCGCGTGGCTGGATTGCGAGACGTTGAAAGGGTTGCAATTGGCTGAGCCAGTCCCTGGTACGATTCCCCCAGCTCCAACAAGCTCCCTATCACAAAAGATTGAACGGACGCATCATGATCATCAAGAGCCTTTTGTAACAGCGGCACGCTACTCGCTGCTGGAAACTGACCGAGACTCACTGCGGCGGCAACGCGGACGGGCGGAACGGGGTCGTGAAGCAGTCTTGCCAAAGCTTCCAAGGCCTCTGGCCGTTTGGTCTGTGCAAAGCCAGAGGCTGCTGCGCCACGGACCGATGGTTGGGTATGCCGACTTGCCTCGAGAAGAAACGGCAGCGCCAAGGCTCCTCGCCACTCCGTTAAGGAAGCAATCGCCGCCGCTGCTTCCTCCGGGTTCGAAGAAGCCGCGAATTGCTCTAATCGAGTACAGTTTTGAGTCCGGCCGAGGCGACAGAGCGCTTCAGTTGCTGCCACTCTCACCCGCGCCTCAGGATCTTCTAGGCTTGGTTCAACCAGTGCGATGACCGATCCATCGCCCGACTTTCCAAAGGCTTTGAGTACGATCGCCTTGACGAGAGCTGCTTCATCATCGACGGCGTCACGAAAACGGGTGGACCGATAGCCCTCCTTGAATTTCCCCAACCCTTCCGCCGCTAGGGCCCGCACTAATCCTGATCGATCTTTCAAGCCATCTTCGAAGAAAGGAATCGCTCCGGGATTTCTCCATTCCTTTAGGGCCGTGTAGGCTGCTCCTCTCATCTGTTCGCGCATGTCATTGACCATGACAGCAACAAACCCCAGGGCGATTTCTTGAAGTAGGGGGAGATCATCGTGCTGGAGCGCCGTGGTGAGACGGTCGTATTCGGTAAGGGCCTCCTTCGGATTGCCCTCTCTCAACAACGAGCGAATTTTTTGGCGATTGGCCGCAGAAGAACTGGTTCGATCGAGATCCCCTGCGCCGTGGTCCTTGGCGAGAATTGTCTGCCACTCTCTTGAAGACTGCTGCTCCTCTTTGCCCACAAGTAAGCCAGAGGCCGGAGCTTCCATTGGAACAGCCAGGAGGGTACCAAACAGAAAACCGCCCCATGTTATCCCCGTAATCCCCCACAGACACAGTCTGGGACTCCTCCGCAACCTGGTTACCCCATCGGTCGCCCACTTGTCTTTCGCCATAACATGTGTGCGTGGTGGTCGCCCCTCGTGCTTTTGGCTTAGGGTCTCAGTTGGCTCCTACAGTGATCCGCCACCCGCTGCTTTGGTCAGCCGTTGTCCCGTTGCATCGGCAGTCTTTCGACGCTGGTGTCGGTACTGGAACAATCGCGCAAACGGCTATCATCGGTCACCGTCGCTTTGCGCATCACCGTTGGAGCTCAACCAGGGGTTGAATATCAACGGGATAGCCCAAGGCCTCGAGGCCAAAACGTGGGTTCTCCACCACCCGGTATGCCGTCCAATTCCCTTTTGGCGCTTGAATGACGAAGTTCCTAGTCAGATGATCATCTGGCTTGATCACGACCGTCACGGATTGTCCCGGTCCTGTCCTGGGATGCCACACTACCACGTGATAGGTACCGGGCGGAATGTCTTCGATAGTATAGTGCCCATGTTCATCAGTCAGTGCATAGTAGGGATTGTCAACCGCCATCGCCCAGCTTTCCATGTAGGCATGGAATCCACATTGCATGTAGAACATGCGCCGACCGGCGCTCAATCTGATCGGCCCTATGAGCGATTTCCCCGGAGCATGGTTGTGAGTCGCGCGAAGGTCACCACGTCGGTGCTGGTGATTCATAATCAAGGGGCTGTTAAAGATCACGCGGGCTCCCGTCACAAGGGAAGTCTCATAACCTTGGATATCGTGCATGACCGGATCCATGTTCACCACTTCAACTGCATGGCCGTTCCGCACGACTGTCATGAAGGGGGAAAAGGTGCAGTCTCGGGCTTCGATGAGGGGAACGGAGACCTCGAAGGGCTTGCCAGCCTCCACCTCTTCGAACAAGACGATAGCATTTTTGAGTCCCCCCTCCGCATCGACGGCAAAATCATACAACAACCGCCACCCTTTCCCATTTGAGATACGGCCGCAATACTCCGGATCAGGAAACGTGATCAGATTGAACCCCCTCGGCTCAGGAACCTCGCCAACCAATGTGACCTTACCGGTTAACGTTCCACCGTGTTGGACATCCTTCACCGTATAGGCATGCGCCGCATCGGCCCAAACCAAACACGCTGTCATGGCTAGGATCACACAGAGGGGCCTGTAGCCGCCTCCCACGTTTGCGCGGTAGCCCCTGACCATCGTTCTTCTCCTCGATTACTATGTTTCATGCCTGCTCGGCGCTGATTCTTCCTGATCCTATCAGGAGTTCCAGCACGTTCACCACCTTCTCGATCAGGTGTCTATCCCTTCGCTGTCTGTTCGGTTCGCGACCCAACAGTCTTTACTCTCTCGACAGTTCCTGCCCCTCACCATCCTGCGGTGACGGGGCATCTCCGTCTATTTTCCTAATACTTTTTTGTTGGCCATGCTCTGTACATCCATTTCCAGCCTCACAGGGCTGTTGGGATTCCGGAGATCGACTCGGTGAGGCCATTGGTCCACCATCAGTTTCGTGATGGGAATCGCTGCGATCAGTACCGCCCCTTCCCACGGTTGGGAATAGAGCGCGCATCGGAATGCCTTTCCCCTCCGTTCGGCCATGAGTTCAGGAGCCGCGGTCTGTTCGATAAAGCCGACCAGCATCCCACTCCCATCGGCAAGTTTGTGAATTTCATACGAGTCGGACGTAGATGCCGTCTTCTCCAGGACGAGATCCGGACTCTGAGTGATCAAGGCCAGCGCCAAACGTCGGGAGGCGATAAAGCCATAGCTCCCGGCCTGTGCTTCTGAGAAACGGACCATGGGAAGCTGTAGCTCTTCCACTCGGTTCTTATCACGTAGGAGTCGTCTCAGATCCGATTCCGTACGAGTGGCATCCATGAGCACAATTGGTGGAACCGTTTTGTGGACGCTCAGGACTTCTTTTTTCTCGCTCCTTTCACTCGTCGCCGCCTCGAGAGCGAATGGCCATAGGCTCACCCCAACGAGTGCCCAGACGACAAGGGGCCAGACCTTCATGGTCCGCACGGACCATTGCACCCAATGGAGCGGGGGTATGACGATACGGGTCCTGACCATAGGGAGCTTTCTCTTCCTGAAGGTTACCGCGCCATGACCGAACAAGGCGTCACTCATGTTTTCCCCATTTTCGCCTGCTGGTTCGTCGATGTGATGATAGGAAGTCTCCCTCCATGGACACCCTATAGACACGGCATTCCCCTCCAGTCGGTCATTCTGTCGGGCTTGTCATTGTAGGTGAGGATGCTACTTCGGACGCACGAGGCTGTCCTCCGGACTGTTGCCCGTCATCAACAGACCTGGCACAGCGGAACCCCAGCCAATTGTATTTACTGTTCGGGTCTGCCCCATTTCTCATGGCGACTCGCATGGTAGTGGTGCTATCGATCCATCCTCCTCCCCGGAAGGCTTTCGTGCTGCCTGATTCTGGACCACGAGGGTTTCGGTCTGGGGCTTTCCGATAATAATCAGGGTCATACCAATCCGCCACCCATTCTGCCACATTTCCAATCATCTGATGAAGGCCATAGGGACTCACTGAATTGGGATATTTGTCAACGGAGATAATGGGAGGATAAAGCAATAATCGCTCTGGGCGATCGCGCACTGGACCAGACAGGCCGGTTCGTCCAAAATTCGCTCGGGAAAGACCGGCTGGCTCATCGCCCCATGGATACAGGCGGCCATCGACTCCTCTGGCAGCCTTTTCCCATTCAGCTTCCGTCGGAAGGCGCATACCCCTCCATTTGCAATAGGCGTCGGCGTCGTACCAGGAGACATGCATCACCGGGTGATGAGCCATCGACTCCTGAAAATTCCCCCCGTCATATCGCCAGTCAATTTGAGGTGAGCGGTTGGTCTCAAGAACAAACTTGAGGTATTCCAGTGCCGTGACTTCATATTTGCTGATCTCGAACGCATCAAGATAGACTTGGCGCTGGGGGAGTTCGCTCCGATAAGCGAGGCGATCTTTTTTCTTATCGCTGCCCATAAGAAATTCACCTGCCGGCACGAGCACCATTTCCGTCTTCGGCTTCCATGTCTCGACTCGGTGCGCAGCAAGCTTTTTGCCTTCTTGAGTCCATTCGATCACGATGTCCTGGGTATCCAATCCCCAAACATATCCTCCGCCAACAACCATGGCAACACAGCCCAGCAGCACACTAAACGCCCCCAATACCCTTCTGCCATTTATTTGCATCTCTTTATGCATGTTGTCGTTTCTCCTGATTTCCCATTTTCACTATTCGTTTGTTTTCCGTGTATGTGTTCGTCTTGATCTGCGCGTGAGGTCTCGACTTTGACGAAAGGTCTCGCTATTTTTCCTTTGCCTGTCCGTCTTCACTCCTTTGAATGGTTGAGGGGGATGCCTGAGCGTCTCGGGCACAGCGGAAGCCGATAAGGTAACTACGATGATCTGGCTGGGCTGCATTTCGTCCGGCAGAGCGGGCAACCTCTGGATCTTCATTCCATGATCCGCCGCGGAATACTTTCAGTTGTCCTGTTGCTGGTCCTTTGGGATTCACCACCTCATCTTTTTGATAATACCGTGGATCAAACCAGTCTGCGACCCACTCGCTGACATTCCCTGCCATCTGATAGACTCCATAGGGACTGACCCCTTTTTCATACCGTGTTACATTCGCAAGGGGAGGATACTTGATCCCTCGTTTTGAGCCAGGATGGGCAATGTTGCTTTTGAGCCAGCCTGCTGGCTCATCACCCCAGGGAAAGATCGCTCCCCCCTCTCCCCTGGCTGCCTTCTCCCATTCTGCTTCAGTGGGGAGACGTTTTTGTGCCCACTGGCAATAAGCCTCTGCCTCATACCAGGTCACTCCAATGACGGGATGGAGTGCCATCTTCTCTGAAAATGGATTCTCGCGCCAATAGGGAGGCCATGGGGCTCCAGTCGCCCACACGAACAGCAAATAATCAATGTTGGACACTTCGTATCGATCGATCCAGAAAGCATCAAGAAACACCTGTCTCTGTGGAAGTTCCTGAGGCCCTGCTGCTCGGTCTTTCCGCGGATCGCTTCCCATGAGAAACGGCCCTGCCGGCACAAGCACCATGCCCTCCGGTCGCTTTAAGATGGCCAGTCGTTCAGCCTCATCCCACGGAGTCCAGAGCGGAGGCTGAGACCGTTGTTGTTCATGATCAGCCAGGGCAGGAGCAGCTGCGCCCCCCACGGCCATGGCTAGGGTCAGCATGACCGCCCGATACATCCTCCACCTTTTATGACTGATTATTGGCTTTCTTCGTGCTGATTCGAATGTCTGGGTAAGCAACTGAGCAAAGAAGCGCAGAAAAGACCGCCGCACAATGGCACACACGTATTCGTCACGTCTTAGGGATGTTCTTGTCTTTCAATCACTGGCTCAATCTCTCGCTTGACATCTTCAGTAACCTTGTATCGAACATAGGTATGGTCTAACACTTCGTTCGCGTAGAGCCTCCCCGTTGGGGCCTCAATAGAGACATGGGTATGAACCGTCTCTCCTGCCCGCACGACGACCGTTTGTTCGAATCTCTGCCTTATATAGGGATGCCATGCCACGAGCCTGTACGTGCCGGGGGGGACATCGGAAATAGTGAACCGACCCGCTTCATCCGTTTTTGCATAGTACGGATTGGTGATAGCTAGGGCCCAACTTTCCATGTACGCATGAAACCCACATTGCATCACAAAGACATTGCGCCCCTTGGTCAGGTTGATCTGTTGCTTCATTGGCTGACCAGCCATGTGTTTATGATAGAGCCCAGCATCGGTTCTGTCTTTGAAATTCCTTGGGTGCTGAGGGTTCATAGGCAATGGAACATTGAAAAGCACTCGCGCTCCCATTTGAGAAGTCTCATATGCTTGGATGTCATGCATGACAGGGTCCATGTTGACCACCGTCACCGTCTGATTGTTTCGCACTACTGTGATAAACGGGACAAAGAGACAATCGCGCGCCTCAATGGCCACTCCATCACTCTCACCGAAGGCTTTTCCTTTTTCGATATCTTCCAGATACATCACCACATCTTGAAACTCACCATGGGGTCCCACCTCGAAAGGCTGAAGAATGCGCCACCCTTGGCCATCCGAAATTCTCCCACAATAGAATTGGTCTGGCAATGTCGTCAGATTATATCCTTTGGGTTTTGGAACGGATCCCTCTAGGGTGACCGTTCCTGTAATCGTTCCTCCATCCGAGACATAGATTTCCTGGTATCCGAATGCTTCTGACGTTATGGCAAGTATGCAGGGAAAGAGGATCACCCATATTTTTCGTTTTGTACGAATTTGCATTTGATGTTCCATTGGATGTTGAATGCTATTCTTCGGTGGTAGACTTTTCTCATTGAGCAGTGTCGAGAGGCAGCATTGAACACTACTTCTACCATGCTTCCATAATCAATGCCTCCATCACATTCGCATCGAGTGACACTTCTCTACCTTCATTTACCGTTAGACCCCATCCACATTCGTCTAACATCTTGAAAGACCAGTGGGGGACCTCTATTTTTATAGAGGTCCCCCACTCATTTTGACCACTGACGATCGATTCTGACGGCGGCTACTTCAGAGCCGTTGGTACCACATGCGGTATTTCCTCTTCCGCTGCCCGCTTAACCCCAGGAGCGGTCACTCCAAGCGGGAGGATCCTTGGATCACCAGCTGGAAGAACTCGCATGTACCCCCACTGCCCAGACTGAGTATAAGGTAGCCGCTGATTGGACCATACAAAATTCGCTGCTTGTCGGTATGGCCCACCTGCTCCTCCCTTTATGAACACATCAAGCGTTTCCGATCCAGCATACTCCACTACGCTAATCATATCAGCTCCCGGCATGTAGGGTTCAATCGGCCACTCGTGACCTTCAATCCCAAACATACCATTCTGCTCACTATTTGCCCCTATGACGTGGATCCGAACAGGATCACCCGCATGGGCCTCAATTAATGGCGTCACGGGATCTTCCGGTTTATCAACCACGCAAGGCTGGAATATCCTCCCAAGCGTACAGCCTTGATCTTCTCGGAACTTGTACGGCTCAGCACGATAGTTGACTGCTGTCAACCCAGCCACATTTTGCACATAGGGCATAAAGGATGTCCCGATGATGTTATCCTCATCTTGGAAGAAAAGAGCAAAATCTCGGTAATTCTGCTTCCCGGCGTTCTCCGGCAAGCTGGTATCAACGATCACGTCCGCTCTCCAAGAATTTTTCAACGAAATATCTTCACCCGTGACAGGATCACGATATTGCGAGCCAGGTGGCCCAACAATGATCGCCCCGTAGAGTCCATTCCTTGGATTCACGACAATATTACCACCATCCCAAACAAGAGACGTTGTCTCCTTGTTCAACGGATGAGCATAATAAGTATAAGTACGGCTCTCTCCTGGACCAATTGTCTGATCACCAGGATTGTTCCCAACATTCAACCCCATACTGTCTCTTGGATCAAACGCTAATCCAGGCGCAAAGAACGACGCCCGGCTTGCCTTCATTTTGTTCTTGAGGTGAACTTTGATACAGTCACCGACATTCACACGAAGCGTCAGCGGATGCGGCATGATATCGGAGGCCACCTTTGTCACTTCGTCTTCAAGTGCAAAGATTTTACCCTCCGGCATTGTCATCTCAATTTTTCGCTCAAAGTCCACTTCTATGGTGTCCGGGGCCTTCGGATGCAGCCTCATCGGCCGATCTATGGCAACCACGTTGAATGACTTCACCGGTGCATCAGCCGGACAGACAGAACTCGGTGTTGGTGGAATCCCAAGCGGATTCGTCCCTTTCGGGAGCGGCATCAGATCCGGCACGAGCTTGTCGAGGACACGGACAATACCCCACCCACCCTCGGCAAAATGGGAACTCCGGCCATTGAAATGGATATAGTCACCCGGCATTCTCTGAAATCCGCCCGCTGTCGTTACAAGATCATATCTCTCAGCAATTCCCACGTGGATTGAATATTTTCTATTCGCATCGGACGCATAACGTTCGGTTAAAAACGTATGCCCCGCGATAGTCCATACGTGGGACTCATTCATCAGTTGATGCAACAACCGGAACACGATGGTATCCCCCACATAGGCACGAAGCAAAGGCGTATCGGGATCACCATGAATCTTGCTGTTAAAGAGCTGCGAGGTATCGGGATTGTTTGCCAGGCGTTGCGCAAATGGCTCCGCTCTGAAGTTAAATCCGCTCCCCGTTGTATGTGTACCTCCATTAATGTATGGGTTTGGCGCTTTCAGAATTTTTTCTGGCATTTGGAATGACACTGTCTTTCCCGCCTCCAGAGCTACTTCAATCGGTTGACCCGGAGGATTTCCCGCTTCAATCACATTGACAGTGTGTGGAACCGTATCGTGAATCGAAACCATGAGTTCGCGGAAGCTTCCGCTCACCCCGGCCCCGATAGGCTCGTTCGTATGGATGTCCGCAATGGGACCGCTCCAGACAAGCTTACCGTTCTTGGGATCGTGATACGTTGATCCCACCGGCTCCACAATCGTGACACCAAACCCTCCGTGGGGCCAGGTGGTTGCCCCAAACGCATGGTCATGCCAGAACACCGTTCCCACATCAGCATCAACCCACCAGCGGTACCGCACAAACTCCGGAGACACAAGATCATTTGGTGGATGGTTATACTTCAACGGCTTATAGAAGGTGATCCGATCGCCCTTGATTTCTTTGATACGAGCAACCTCTGAGCAACTCTTATCACGTGGAAGTGAGGCAGTAGGATCGTTCCCCTTCTCCAAACAGTCCATCCCGACCATTACTTCTGTATTCTCATGGAACTTCGTCGCACCGGGCGCCATTTGAATCTTGATGGAAGTAGCACCCGCCTTGGCCCCTCCGATGATTTTGGCGACCATAGGAGCCGGCAACCCATGCTTGGTTTGCTTACCCCACATGGTGAAGGGCCTCATCGACATCTCATACTCAAATCCAGAGATGACGCCATCTGAGTTACCAGTATCAAATTGGAAGAAATGCGGATGAATATTGACTTTTGATGACTGGAAGTTCGTGTAATCGTCATCGTCCCATTCACTGGTCAATACCAAGTCTACACAGTCGTAGACGTTGGCCCTGATGACAGCGGGATACTTCAAGTCATCGTTCGCACGTATCAACCGCTCTTCCTCATGCAGCACATAGATTAACCCATCCTTGTCGACAATAGGCGGTTCATTGCCCTGCTGTTTTGCCAATGTGATGGGCAGTCGAATGAAGTGAATGTTGTAAAATTTTTGATTGGCATTCTCAGGGCACAGACTCCAGCGACCATTTTCACCGGGCTTGGCCGGCTCTGATGTCCGCTCGCCGTTTTCATCCTGATGAATCGGCTCTAACCATGGTGCACCGCTATGGTTGGCAGAAAACGGCACACGCTTGCCAAAGTGCGGCTTGAACAACGGCCATGCGATCTTCCCCGTGACCGGATCAAACAGGATGGGAGGCCGAGTCGAGTCATCCCACTTTTCAGCCCACTGATACTTGGGGTTCGGAGCTGTGCTCTCTCGCTCGCCAAAGGCAACATTCCCTCTCCATTTCCAATCCCAGACTGTCGCATCATAGGCAAGAATCTGCTCTCTCTCATCATCTGTATGGCCAGGCCGACCTTGAGCCGGCAAGAACATTTCTACCCAATCCTTGATGTTCACAACTACCGGATCAGCTTTCCAATTGGTTTTTTGATTCCGATCGACGATCTTGAATTTCTTGCCAAACCAATCAACCGTTGTTCCAATCAGCTTGTCGGATGTCACTCCAAGCTTCATCCGACCCTTTCGATCAGGGAGTTCCCGCAGATCAGGCATCGTATCAGTATGGCCTTCCCCAACCTGCAGTGTATTGTAAAACCGACCATAGCCCCACATCCCTGCCACATAATGATGGGCGACGTGGCAGTGATAGAGGAACTCGCCGGCTAAATGCTGGCACCCACCACCTCCACACTCCGGCTCCAGATCCAGCGCCTCCGATGGGCCAATAACTTCGACATCCACACGGTCCGATTTGGTTCGAACCACTGGATATTTGACCGGACCATCCTGACCTGCCGCCCAGAGGTTGTTCGGCTCTGTACCGGGACTCCGCTGCCACCGAATCGACCCACTATGTGGATGATGCGAGTGAAACACTTCAGACCCTCCATGCACCACCCGCCACTTGACAGGGTCGCCTAAATACCCACGGGCGATCGTAGTTGGCGTGTCACCGAACGTGTAGGCACTGTAGCCCATTGACTCGTCTTCGAAGCCGAAATACTCATGCTGCAGATGCATTTGATCAATGCCAAATGGCTCGCTCCGGTAGTTGAGGGCCCTCCCTCCCGGGCGGTACGCATCAGTCAACGGATCCCGCTGAGGGAGGAAGTCTCCCTTTTTATTCAAGGGCCGAAACGCTTCATCTCCGATCTCATGATAGAAAAGGACATACTCGCGAAAGTCCGGCCCCGTACCATTCTGGATATTGACCTGCCATCCGCTCTTCACCTCTCTCTCCGGCCCGGTTCCCAGCGAATCCAGATAACGAGAACCTCTCGGCTCCACCACAAAAGCACCAAAGAGGCCGAGCACTGTCAATTCCCTGTCATGGCTATAAGAATGAAACTGCCGCACCCCCTCTTGCATGGACGGGTGGATATACCATTCAAAGTCCTGAGACTTGCCAGGAGGAACAATGGAGTCCGGATTCGTCGTGGTCGCCGGCTTTCCAGTGGCACTCACAACCATGCTTGATGCCTGGATAAAGAGACTGCCATCCTCACCTTCCATCTGATTACGAAGAGTAATTTTGACACAGTCTCCCTGATTGGCTCGGAGCACAAGCGGTTGAATGACATCACCCTGCAACCCCGTGCTGACAGCACCAGGATCAAAGCCTTCCTTTTCTCGCGCCTCCCTGTTCCGCTGCTCCTCAGCGCGAGCCTTCTCAATATCTTCGGTGTTGATGTACATGTACCCTGGATAGTAATCCAGCCACCGGTTCAACGTGATTTCGATGTTGATCATCGAAATATCATACTTTCGCACCGGAGCATTGGCAGGACACCGCCCACCCGTGCTCAGAACCGGCTCGCCCTTCCCCCTATCACTCATCAGCAGAAAGCTACTTCCATCCTGCCCCATATACTGATGCATCATCGACATGTTATTGAACATGCCTGAAGTTGGGTGGGCGACAGCATCCTGCCCCGCCTGCTGCGCGAGCTTCTCCATCAATCGATGATGCTGTTGTTCCGTTCTTTGTGCGTGCTCGGCCCGCCCTTCGATGGCATTTTCAACAATGGTCTGCCCTTTCAATTGCTGAGTCCACGCCGGCATGGATACCGGGGTAGCCAGACTCGTATGCTGATGCTCCGACTGTTCCGCACTCGACCATCCAGGCCCTCCCACCACCAAACCGCCACTTAACACAAGAAACCCAAGAGCCCGCGAGGCCCTTACCAACCAGCCAGCTTCACCGAGTGCATAGCGCAAAACTCTCATAAATGTGGCCTCCCTCCACTTTGCCTGTCATTTAGGCCAGACAACGTGTCGCTTGTGTGAACATATCTTTACATTTCGCCATAGCCGACACAGCAACCCCCTCTACGCGTGAGCGGCAGTCTCAGACTTGGCAACTCTGACTACCCGCAGTTGAACTCCCAACTGGTTTCAACAGTGTTCCACACTTTCAACGACCCCGTTTCTTTAGTTTCCTTCTTCTTTTTTCCCGCCCCTCTCGTTTGCCACTCTTCTCGATCTTTTTTGTTTATTGTTTATTCTTCTCACATGGAATTAGGCACATTGTTCATTTTTGCTTAGTGAGCTCAAAAAAATCAAGTTCAAAAATCACGCCCCGGTCCCTACTCACCCTCCCCTCCTCAGCACCGCTTACTTGGGGGGTTATTGCTTCTGATCTGATTTGTTTGACGAGCATCCCCCGGCCTCCGAAGCTCCGGCCTCTTGATCGAAATTAAGCACCTCAATACTCGGAAGGAGCTGGTGAAGGGTCCTTCTTACGAAGGAAAGGGTCATTCGGAGGCCGGTCCAAAATCACCCAAACCTTCACCAGCGACCACACATTGCAGCAACGGCCGTGCCCAACAGATTATTCCTTGGGACAATAGATGCAATCCGCTGAAAACACAGCGAACTGGCGACAGGGGCTGCTCGTTTAACTCAAAAATAGGAAACTCATTTCGCCAGTCCCAGGAATCCACAGGGTTGGACAGAAGTCGCCCCGCACCTTCATAGCCTTGAAATTTCCACTTGTTGGACTGTCCATCCTACTAGACACTCCAAACGCTCATAATGAGGCAATTCGTCGCATCCTTCTCCTCTTTTCTCCTCTGAAGATAGATGGCAAAGGGAGAGATGAAAATGCTGACGGCCCGGCAAAACCAGGGGAGATTCCAATGAAGAGGGCACTCCCCTTTGTCCGGGACTCTCGCTGGGGATGCCAACTGTCGGAGACAAGAGGAGGACACCGGGCCGACAGACCCGGCACTCAGCAACGCAGGTTGGGGCACCACGCGACTTCGGACCGTTGCGCTAATTCGGCAAGGGAGATCGTGTTTGCTCTTGTCGGGCGATCACCTTGATCACCTAGGAGGGCACAGCACGTCGTACACACAATCCAACAGCGGGGAAGACAGGTGTGATCTGGACAGAACCCGCTACGTCTAGAATCTTCCAGAAACCGCCGACACTCACCTCCCCCCGTTCGGAGGCTCTGCCAGTAACAGAGGAGAGCCGTATAAAAGTTGGGCACGTTCTCGATCGGCTTTCCATCGAGCACAATCCGGACTCCGCTGAAATCATCGACCTCCGACAGCAACCCAGCAACGGCCTCGACCGACTGTGGAAAGTCGTTAAACATCGCAACATACAACGTTCCCTCTTCGTCAGCCTCCACCGAGCAGGCCGCCGCAGTTCTGAGCCACCGCAACAGAGCGGGAACATTGCTCGTCCGGGATTCGGAAATCGCGACGGACAGATGCATCGCCTCCCTCGACGCTCATCTCGATCGTGATCGAGTCACAAACACAGCGGGGCCGAAATAGGCAAAGGCGTCTTTGAGGTTTGAAAACAATTGGTTCAAGGGCCCCATCCGCTGATCAGTGACGTACTGAAGCGTCAAAATAATCCGCCGCTCATGAGGCCCCAGTGGTGTGACGGCATGCCAGAGTTTATCGCCATTGAACACCACCATGGTTCCTGGTTCCATCGCAATGCGCGTTTCACTGATCTCCACAGGACTGGAGCCCGTTCGCACACGAGCAACCAAGCGACACTGTTCAGACTCTTCCACCATCCCCACCAAAACCGTATAGCGGGCGCCCTGGTAGTAAGACCTGTCATAGTGAAAGCCGATGTGGTCACCGGGCTTCGTGTAATAGTACAAGGCGCAGGAATGGGGATCACGTTCCGGACACAGATGAAGTGCGGTACCAATAACCTGGCTCAAAAACGAGCGGAGCCCCTCTGACCGATACAGCGCCAGGAGACTGGGGGCTTTTTCCTTAATGCTGTAAAAACTGACACTTCCTCCTTGTTTATGACCCGGCACATAGTTGCGGTGGACGTCGCCGTCAAGTTGCTCCATGTCATGCAAACACCGATCGATCACTGCCGGCGGGAGAAACCGCTCCAGCAGGACAAACTCATTCTGTTCCCAATAGGTTCGATGGATCCATGACACATCCACCGACTCGATCGCACGAACGAGATGTCCTTCGACGTCCAACATTGCTTTCGTCTTCATATATCACCCTTCTCAGCACCGCCCCCGACCCTATGGACCAGTTATGAACCCGTTGAAACTTCCTTCACTCGGAGGGGAGAGATCCCCTTTCCTTCAGACAGATATCCGCAGATATTCGGCCCCTCACATAGGGCGAGCAATACCTTGTCTCATTTAGACTTTTCTTTGCACACTTTCTCCACGCCAGAGACCAAAGCCACGCTTCCCATTTTTCATCCAATCTATGCTCGATCAATTGTTTTCCCCAGGCAGTTACGAGCATCTGCTCTCGGCCTCTGGCTCCTATGGAGCACAGACCGAGTCCACAGAGCCTTTCCTCAGCGAGCCTACCGATGCCCATCCATTTTGCATCCTGCTTTCATCGCACCCACGACAGGAATGATCCCCCCTCCCCCTTTCACTGCTTCAACTGTACGTCTGTACGTCCAGCGAACTGGCTCTTCTCTCGCAACTAGAACGTGATGCCTAGGTACGGGCCGACCTGCATGAAATTGTTCGTGACACTGTTGGTCATGTTCGCTGCGAGGTGGTATCGCGCTTCCAACCCAATCCGAAAGGCTTTCCACACGTTGTAGTCCACTCCCGCGCCGAATTGAACTCCCACATCAAGATATTGCGCCCCGTTCGAGGGGGGGCTAAAGACAAGGATGTCCAACCCTCCTGGAATGATCCAGGGACTGAGACGGCTACTCTGCATAAAGCGAATCTTCGGCGCGACTGAGACCGTGACCATCGTCAACTCCTGAAGAGCCGGAGTCGCATGAACGGCCCCTAGACCGCCTCCTGTGAGACCGAGGTTGCTCGTGCTGAGGACTTCTTTCGAGGCAATTCGATTAAACTGTAAGCCAATTTCCCCCACGACCGCTGTGTCAGCGATCATCCCCCAGACGTCCGGAGAGAGCAGGTGATCCAGCCAGGCTCCGACATACCAGCCATGTCGGCTGTCGTTCAAACCACCAGCCCCGTGCACATCGGTAAACAGTTCATTGCCCCGACCACTATCCAAATGAACATAGCCCCCTCGAAACGCCACCATGTTCCCAGAGCCACTCGACTCGCCAGCCCAAGTCACCTCGACGGCACCCATGGCGAACATGGCTACGGCCAAAACTGTGATGGCCCCTCCCGTAAGCCTCTCCCTCCTTTTGCAGACCTGCATGATATGCTCCTCCCTCTAATCTAAAAAGTTGGCCTCGAAGACGACCGTTCTCCGTCTAGGACAGACTCCCTCTCCACTCCCCAGAGTGCGTGCCGTAAGGTACACGGTGTACAGACGCGAATTGACCTTGGTACTGTGACGGCTTGTTCGTCCCTCGTCGTGTGTGATCTCCCGTTTCTGTTCTCTTCCCGCCGCCATTGCCGGTACAGCCGCCTGGTGCGATCATTAGGATCCATCGTGAGACCTCGTCTCTCTGGCTCACCCTCCGGTCAAACTCGAGCGCACGGCCTGACCGGTGAACCATCCGAAAATTCGAAAACTGCAGGCGAGAATCGCACTAGGGAAGAGAGCAACCTTTATACCCTCTCCCCTGATCCTTTCTTTTTGGGCTCCTTCTACGTTCAGCAGGTACTTCAGGAGACAGCGGCGGGTTGGAGACAGGTAACCTCCCGGCAGGTGAATCATCCAGTTTGATGGACAGTTTCTCGGGTGATGCCAAAACAAGCGTGGTTATTCAACCACTTCCGGTGTCCAGTCTAATAAACCTTCAAGGAAGGTCGGAGAGGCAAGAAGGGACACTGCGAATTTATTCAATGCCGTAAGCGCGGAGCTTGTTGTAGAGGCTCGCTCGGCTGATCTTCAGCAACTTAGCCGCCTTGACACGGTTGCCATTGGTTTTCTTCAATGCCTCGAGGATTCGAGCACGTTCGGTTTGGGCGATAACCCCTCGCGTGGCCGAACGGAGGTCGTCTCCTTCATCCATCGCGCTCATGGCCAGGAGATCATCGCACCCGATCGTAGGCCCTGTAGTCGTCACGACGGCCCGTTCAATATAGTGTTGCAGCTCCCTCACATTTCCGGGCCATGCGGCTTTGCTCAACGCCCGTCTCGCCTGATCCGACAACGTGCGAACCGGCTGCTGATGCCGCCGGCACGATCGAGCAATGAAGTGTTCGGCCAACAAAGGAATATCCTCTCGTCGATCGCGGAGCGGAGGCACATAGAGCGGCAAGACTGCCAGACGATAATACAGGTCCTGCCGAAACGCCTTTTCCTTCACGAGATCCGCGAGATCTTTATTCGTCGCGGAAATGACCCGCACGTCAACTTTGATCGGCTTGGTCCCGCCGACGGGCCTGATCTCGCCCTCTTGCAGCACACGCAGCAACTTGGCTTGAAACACCGGCGTCGTGTCGGCGATTTCATCAAGAAAAATCGTCCCCGAGTCCGCTTCCTCGAACAACCCGCGTTTATTCGCCACCGCTCCGGTAAAGGAACCTTTCACATGGCCGAACAACTCGCTTTCCAATAACGTTTCCGGCAACGCGCCGCAATCAACGACGATAAACGGCTTGTCTTTCCTCCGGCTCAAGGCGTGAATCGTTCTCGCAAGCAGTTCCTTGCCCGTTCCGCTTTCGCCCTGAATCAGGACCGTCGCCGAACTTTCCGCCACCAGGCTCACCATGTCGAAAAGCCGCTGCATAACGGGGCTTCGGCCGATCAATTCACCCAGCGAGTCACGCACCGCCCCGCGCTCCTGCTGGGGGGAAACATGATCCGTCGCCGTCCGCTTGCCGTTGAATAACACCAGCATCGAACCGACGTCACCCCCACCGGTGACAAGCGGAAATGCTTGGTGCATCCCGCAGACCGTTCCATCGCCCCCGATAGGACAAGAGACCGACCGCACTCCTGGTGCCTCAAACACCTTGATTGCCGGACAAGCCTCGCACGGATCGGCACGATGGGCGAAGGCCTCGTAGCACTTGGCCCGCTGGCTCTCCGGCTTCGTGGTCGCCGCAGACGACCACGCCGGCTCGTTCGCGTACACCACATTAAAATGTCGGTCCATGACTGCCACGCGATCTGTTAAGCCACCGGCCAGTTGAGCAATCGCTTCCACCCTTGCACGCAAGATAGGATCACTAAATGGCAACGCCCCCTCTTCATTCTGAAATTCCACGCTGTTTGGCATCCTCCGCTCTCGTGTGTCGTCTGCTATCTGTTGTTCATGACCGGCTCTCGCTGTCGTCTCCCATGCTCCGGCTCATGGGTCTCTTTCCCCCCCAGAAAACCCCCTCATGGCGGCTGGCGATTCAGCAACCGCTGTACGCAGGCCTTCAAATCCGCAATCCGCACCGGCTTATTGAAATACGCATCGGCGCCCGCTTTCAAGACATCCTGCTCGGCCCGCGCGTCACCGAACGCTGTCATCACAATGATGGGACACCGGGGAGCGATGGTTCTCAACCGACTGATATAGTCCGGTCCTCCGGCCGGCATGCGGAGATCGGTGAGGATCAAATCCGGCACGGACTCCATCACCATCCGAAAGGCTTCGTCACCGTCCCTCGCCTGCCGCACCTGATAGTCGGGACTCCAAAATTCGTCACAGAGCAGACTGAGCATCTCTCGGTCATCCTCAACGATCAGCATGACGGCCACCCTTCCTCTTGTCACGGTCGCCATCCCCGCAGTCCTACCTTCCGTTTCTCTGGCGCTTGAAATAGGGTCTGGCAAGGGATATGCCGACGGGGAACGGATGAAAACCTTCAAAATTAGGGATGGTTTTCACGGAAAACCACACCGACAGGCCGTTGCTGGAGACAAAGGCGACAACCCGAGGGGACTCGCTGGCGCGTCGTGCTACAGTGACACGAGGCGACATGCCGTCTGCTCGAACCACCGAACTCCTCAACCGCTGTTATTTTTTCTTATGTTCGTGGCTTTTCGGCAACGAAATCGTAAACGTCGTTCCCTTTCCCTCTTCGCTTTCGACGGTAATCGCGCCCTGATGTTCGTCGATGATCCCCTTGACGACGGTTAACCCAAGGCCGGTCCCCTTGCCAAATTCCTTCGTCGTGAAGAACGGCTCGAACACCTTCGGCAACAGCTCTTGCGGAATCCCATGCCCCGTATCGCTCACCGTCAGCTTGACCGAATTCTGGTCCTGCGCCAATTCAATCCGCAAGGTCCCCCCCTCCGGCATGGCATGGATGGCGTTCGCCACCAAATTGATGAACACCTGACTCATTTGATCCGCGTCAGCCATCACGGACGGGCATCGGTCGTCCACTATCAATTCCACCGCCACTCGGTTTCTATCGAGACGCTCCCGAAACAATTCCATACCGTCTTCAACAATGTCTTTCAATTGGAGAGGCCGACGCTCAGGGGGTTTACGTCTCGCAAACGCAAGCAACTGATTCATCACTCTCGTGATTCGCTCGACCTGGGCGATGATCGTTTTGAGCCCCTTCTTGATTGACTCGTCGTTGACGCGGTCCATCATGTATTCGGCGCGACCCAAAATCACGTTCATGGGCGTGCCGATTTCGTGTGCCATGCCCGAGGCGAGGGTCCCCAACTCCGCAATCCGCTCAGTCCTCCGGAGCTGTTCCTGAACCTGTTTGAGCTCCGTCACGTCGATTCCTGCCGCCACGATGTAGTCCGCATGCCCCGATGAATCGGGGATCACCGTGTTCGCCCACGCGATGCGCCGCCTCCTTCCGTCTTTGCTCACCCAGTCGTGCTCATGCTCATTGCGAAGCTCTCCCCCCACGAGGCGATCGAACACCGCTTTGACCGACTCGACTTCCTCGGGCGGCAAAAGAAGGCTCCAGACCGTTTTCCCCATGACCTCTTCCGAACTGTAGCCGGTCGCCTGCTCACATGCGCGATTGAATCGAAGTATCCTGCCTTCTCGATCCAACACGACGACCAACGCTCCCGCAGTTTCCAAGACTGCTTCGATGAATGCGTGCTGTCTCCGCAGTTCTTCTACAACCCGTTGGTGCTCGGTGATGTCCCGAAGAATGACGGTATAGTACCGCTTACCCTCGACGGAGACGTGCGAAATGGCCGCCTCGATGGGGAATTCTTCTCCGTTGGCCCGTAACCCCATCACCACCCCCAGTTTACCCATTTTTCGGCTTGTCACGTTGGATTGCCCGAACGCCTGTACTTGCTGCCGATGCGCTTCGCGGAACCGGGCCGGCAGGAAGCGATCAAGGGAATGCCCAACGGCTTCTTCCGCGGTGCAGCCGAACATCTGCTCGGCCGCTCGGTTGAACAACACGACCTTCTGCTCGTGATCCGTGGTGATGATGGCGTCCATGGCGGATTGGATGATGCTGTCCAGCCGAAGTTGACTGACCAACAGTTTTTCTTCCGCCATCCGCAGACCGACAACGGCTCCCAGCGCCGTCTCGTTCGCATGGGAACGGGCCTCCTGTGCCTCGATCATCAGTCCTTCGGCATGGGCCCGTTCGACCTGTTCGAGCTTCAATTTGTCCTGAGTCCGCCGGTAATGGACCAATCCGGTCGCGATCATCCAGAGGACCACCGTGCCCAGCGTTCGGTTGAACAACGCATAGGGCGCCGACTGCGCCGCCGGCTTCAGCAGAAAAACGCCCCACATGAATACCGTCGCGAGAGCCGCATAAGAGAGCGGGAGAGATCGGCCAGGCAATACAAAGGTCAGCAGCAATGGAAGGACATAGAGCATCGAGGCCGCCATTTCGAGCGGCGCCAGCGCATCGATCAGCAAGACGGCGATCGTGATGGCCGCAACCATCATCGGTGCCACGCGCATGATTCGACGACCCATCCCCTTCATCCGATCCATCCCGGCCTGATTTGGAGCAGGCGGTCCCGCTCCCTGTGATGGTCAGAGGCGGTTTCTAGTCTTCTGGGTGAGGCTTCCCTTCGATTTCGGCGAGCTTGCGATAAAGGGTCTTGCGATCGATGCCCAGGACCTGGGCGGCCTGATACTTGTTGCCGCCGGTCTTTTCGAGGATCTTTTTAATGTATTCCTTTTCGACCTCGTGGAGGGGCAGACTCTTCTCAGCCGCATCGTCCAGCACTCGGCGGTCGCCGCGCGCCCCTTGCACCGCCGGAGGCAAATCATCCGGAGAAACCTTCTCGCCGCGGCTCAACGTGACGGCCCGTTCGATCACATTCTCGAGTTCGCGTACGTTGCCCGGCCAAGAATAGTCGATCAACATCGCCAAAGCCGCTTCGCTGATCCCTTTGACCGTCCTTCCGCCGGCCTCGGCACACTTCTTCAAAAAAGCATCAACCAGCAACGGAATATCCTCCCGCCGTTCGCGCAAAGGAGGCAGTTTTAATTCAATGACGTTGAGCCGATAGTAGAGGTCTTCGCGGAACCGCTTGTTCTTGACTTCGTCGGCCAAATTGAGATTCGTCGCTGCGATGATCCGCACATCCACTGCGATCGGCTTGGTGGCCCCGACCCGCCGGATTTCCTTTTCCTGGATCGCCCGCAGCAGTTTGGCCTGCAACATGAGCGGCAACTCGCTGATCTCGTCTAGAAACAACGTCCCCTTCTGCGCTTCCTCGAACAGGCCGCGCTTGTCCGTCTTGGCGTCGGTGAACGCCCCCCGCATGTGCCCGAACAACTCGCTCTCCAGCAGTTGTTCCGGAATCGCGGCGCAGTTGACCGGAATAAACGGCGCCTCCTTTCGGCTGCTGTTGTAGTGAATCGCTTTGGCGACGAGCTCCTTGCCCGTGCCGCTTTCCCCCGTGATCAACACATTGGTCGGGCTGTCGGCCACCCGGCGAATCAAATCAAACACCGCCTGAATCGCCTTGCTCTTGCCCAGAATCTGGTGAAAACTGTATTCCTTGCGTACTTCCTTGCGGAGCCGGTCCACTTCTCTCCGGAGCGCCGCTTCTCTGATCACCCGCTCGACGACGCGGATCAGCTCATCCTTCTTGACCGGCTTCGTGAGATAATCGCTGGCGCCGTGCTTCATCGCTTCGACGGCGGTATCCACCGACCCAAACGCCGTCATAAGCACCACGTTGACCTCCGGATGCTCTCGTTTGATTTGATTGAGCAATTCGAGCCCCTGCATGCCTTTCATGCGAAGGTCCGTCAGCACCACGGCATAATCTTCTTCCGCCAACAGTTTCAAGGCCTCTTCCCCACTACCAGCCACTGAAACTTGATGCCCCCGATCCTTCAACATGTCTTGGGCCAACTCCCGCATGTCGGCATCGTCGTCGACGACCAGGATTGCTCCCCATTCTTCCGTCATCACAGACTCCGTCTGCTCAAAAATCCTTACGCCACTTCACTCCCAGAGAAACACTCGCCTTGCTGCCCCAAACTGCAACAGCACGGCAGCCGGATAGTCGCATTATGCGCCATCACGAGCCGACTTTTGCCATTATTCGGAAGAACAGTGCAAAGGCGAGGCCACATCTTCGTGTAGTTCCTGGGAGTGGTTTCACTCAATACAGGATGCTCATAGAAACCGTGCTGCAAGACTGGGGCAAGAAGAGCATACCACTGGGATAATAATTCTGAGGCCGGTCAGTGAGATCGATCCACCGTTCGCCACCATTTCTTGATCGCCACCACGGCCTGTTTGGCCTCCGCTTCGTCAAGACCGATGCCAAATCGACGGGTCACCCCTCCATAGTCAAAAGCGATCGTTCCGCCACCGATGCCCCATAATTGCAGCGCCATCGACAAATCCATGGGATCAAACACGGCCGGCTCAGCTCGCAGTTCACGCACCTCGCTCAGGTCATACACCTTGTCAAGGCCGAACCCTCCGACGTCACGGCGAAGAGCGAGAGAACCTTCCCGCACGGTCACAATTTCTTTCCCCATCACCTGCCACAACCAGGCATAGACGGCTAACACACCAGCCACCGTCCAAACCACGAACCAGGCGACCATCAACGACCATCCGCCTGGAGGCGCCTCTCCCTCTAGAAATCGGAGGGGGATAATGACCTCGGCCACAGCCCAGGCACAGATCCAAAATCCCAAAAACCCGATCACGAACCAGCTCCGGCTATAGGGAATCACCAGACGAAGACAGTCCGAGGTCTCCGTAATCATCACCCGTGAGGGAAGTGGGCGGGGAGAAGTCGATCGGCTCTTGGCCATTAAACGCTCGGTGTTGAAATGGCCGGTATTATGGCACGAAGGGCCGGGGAATCCGCCAAGGAAAAACAATCATCGATAACGCTGTTCCCCATTTTTGAGCCCATAGCAAGATCGACGATTCGTCGGACCTTGTGGCATTCGGCCACAGACATTCCCGGATCATTGCCGAAAAAATCCTCACGCCGACTCATCGAAGCCAGGAACTCCGGCCAACAACATCACGGATGGGAAGGGCTTCGTTTACGAATGTTCGGCGTTGGCCTTTTCCGAACGGTACGCGAAGCGCAATGGCACCCAACATGCAGAGCAGTATGGGCCCCCGCATGGAAGACCGGCGGTGGGACCGATTTGAGCACAGCTCGCAATCCATCAACAATCTCATTTTGAAGGAGGGAATCATGCAACGACATCCATTGAGCTCAATGATGCTGGCAATCTTGTGTGCAACCGCTGTCCTTATCGCCGGCGAATCGGCCTACGCAGGCGACAAGGGCAAGAAAGAAAAGGTCGAGATGGCGCAGGGGGCCAAGGTGTCGATTGAGCAAGCCATCCAAACCGCGTTGGAGAAGGTATCGGGCAAGGTCATCGAAGCCGAACTGGAGCACAAGCACAAGACACTCGTATGGGAAGTCGAGGTCGTAACGCCCGAAAATAAAATTGTGGAGGTCCACATTGACGCAGAGAGCGGAGCCGTCATCGATGTTGAAGAAGAAAAGCCCAAACCCATCCGCTCGCCCAAGAACCGGTAGGCTACCGCAAGACTGTCATGATCCAGTTCGGTTCTCTGACGGGGCAGTGGAGAAAAGGACCGCAGAGGGGCACCCCCAAAAGGGAGAGAGCTTTCGCCATCCTGCCAGGCGGCTGGAAGCTTTTTTAAGAAGGAGCAACCTCTCGTCTTAACAATGCGACATGGTCATGGAGCGTCGCAGCGATCCGCCGATAGCGATCGGCTCCGCTGTCAGTGGGGTCCAGCAGAGTGGGGTCGATCGGTTTGCCAAACAGGATCGTGACAGGCCGTCGGCGTGGCCAGCGGGCGCTGGTCGGAAGTGCCTCAAAGGTCCCTTGAACCCACACCGGAATGACAGGGACTCGATACGCTGTCACCAACAGACCGATTCCTGCTTGAAACGGTTGGAGGACACCGTCGTGCGATCTCCCTCCTTCTGGAAACCACACCAGGTGGTAGCCACGTGCAAGCACTGCCGCTCCGACGGCTATATCAGCCAACGGTCGCCCGCTCTGGCTGATGGGCACCACACGAACCGCGCGGCTGATTAGCCGCATCAGGGGATTTCTGAACATAATCCCAGTCCATCCTCCCCAGAAGGTTCGGTGCAAGAACTCATCAGGAAGGGCCGCCATAATGACCAGCGGATCCAACAGACTGACATGGTTGGAAATCACGATGCACGGCCCCTCCATTTGCCCTATCCATTCGCCTCCTTTCACGTTGAGCCCGAACACCACCCGCATGAGCAAACGGGTCACCCGGAACAACACCGTCCCCAATCCTCGCGTCACCCATCCCCTCTCGTCCAGCCAGCGCCGTTGTTGCTGATCCAGCAATGCGTCAGGCTGTTGCAACTGAAGGACAGGATCCTTCCCCCCGCCGGTCACCTGTTCCGCATCGACGACTTCACGCAACAGCTCTCGCACGGTACCGACCCTCGCAACAGCCTCTTCGTGCAGATCGATGCCGAACCGATCACGCAATTCCAACGTCAGCGCCAGCCAGGCCAACGAATCCAGACCGAGATCGAGCGTCATGTGCGTGTCCGGCGTCAATCGCACAGCGGGAAACCGCGTGGCCAGCCACCCCCAGACCCTCAGCGCAACCTGGTCCTCGAGCAGTTGCCGATCCTCCGGTGCCATTGACTCAATGGCCATCGGGCCGGCCTCGACGTGTGGTGATTTTTGTTCGCGTTTTCCAGCCTCAAACAGATCCGCCAGTTTATGTCGTTGGAGCTTGCCGAGTCTCGTCCTGGGCAACGGCTCAAACCTGATAACGAATTCCGTGAGGCGGCAATAAGACGGCAACTGGCGCAACTGGACGTCAAGTTCGGTGCGAATGACCTGGACCAAACGGGCAAGCTCTTCCTCGCGGACTGAGAGAACGCGAGGCACGATGATGCCCACCAACCGGCCGTCGCGGGCCAGCACCGCCGATTCTCGTATGGAAGGAGCCTGGTCCAAGACCTGTTCAATCCGCTCCGGCCAGACCTTTTCGCCACCTGGCAAGGTGAGGCGAGAGGAAGCACGACCCACGATGCGAAGATAGCCGTCCTTGTCGATATAGCCCAAGTCTCCTGTCCGAAACCATCCATCTTCCGTAAAGACCTCCGCTGTTTTCTCCGGCAGATGCCGATAACCGGTAAAGACGTTGGGGCCCTTGGCTTGAATTTCCCCCTGTCCAGTTTCTGGATCTGCGCCTGCAATACGAAGATGAACACCTGGGAGCGGTTGACCCGCGGTGTCGATCACGCGACTGCCTGGAAGAGTCAAGGTGAGAATGGGAGAGGTCTCCGTGAGCCCATACCCTCCCGCCACCTGCCAGCCCAAACCTGTCAATCGCCAGGCAAGATCCGAAGGCATGGCCGCCCCTCCATACACCAACGTTCGGAGGTGAGGCGCCATCTGCCTTCTGACAGGTGCAAACAGCCGTTCACCCAGGCGCAGACCATACCGCCGGGCCAACAGGGTGGACAGCGCAAGCAAGCCACGGACGAATGTCGAGACCGCCCGCCCCCTCTGCCGGAACCGTTCCTCTATCGCGGCGTAGAGGGCGGAATAGAGGCGGGGAACGCCGATGATCGCCGTGACGCGACCGTCCCGCAGCGCGCGGAGCATCTGGGGACCGGTCAAGGAATGGGGGAGAATAATAGGCAGTCCAAGCGCGCAGGGCGCCAAGAAACCGACCATGAACGGGTACACATGGTGAAGCGGCAACGGCAGGAGCACCCGTTCGTCCGGCTGATAGACGAGGATCCCGATCAATGCCTCCAGATTGGAGATCACATTGGCGTGTGTCAGCGGCACACCTTTGGGCCGTCCGCTGACCCCCGACGTGTAGAACAACAGCGCTTGATCTTCAGACTTGACGACACAGCCTGGCTCGCTCGGAGCGCCGAGAAGCCGCCGCCAGCTTCGTGGATCACGCTCGTCGGCATCCAAGACGATGAGGGAATGCCCCTGATCGAGACCGAGCTGCGACAGCCGTTCAACCAACGGCTGAACGGTCACGATCCAGCGCGCATCACTGTCATGGATGATATGGACGAGATCTTCGCCGACCGATTGAGAATCGACCGGGACCGGCACGGCACCGATGGAGAGCAGCGCCAGACAGGCGATGATCCATTCGGGCCGATTGGGCGAGTAGAGCGCCACCGGCTCTCCTGCTCGCAGACCGGCTTTGAGCAGACCGGCAGCCAGCTTTCCGACGTCTTCCGACAGCTCTGTAAACGATCTGGTCTCAACCTCGTATTTGTGAAACGCGACAATCGCCGCTCGATCTCCGTGGTTCCACAGGTGTTGAACCAACGCTTGGAGGGTGTCCCACCGGGGTTTGGACATCGGGAACGTCCATAGGATGGAACGTAACGCGCACTTATGAGATCGCCTGTGACGCCTTGAGTCGCAGCCTTCGTTGATCGACCGTCGTATCCTGCATCAACCGGCTGAAGCTGTCGGCTAACACCCCATTGATCACGGCCTCCACATCTTCGGCCTCGAACCAGAAGACATTTTCGGTGCCGGTTCCGTTCAGCACCATCCGCACCGCACTGCCATCGGCCGTGTTGGCGGCTTGGATCACCATCCTCGCACGTGCCGTGATCTCAGTGAATCCGAATCCGCTCTTGGCATGGACGGCACAATCCTCCACCCTTCCGGTCAGGATCACGTCCACATCCACTTTCCCGTCCCTTTGATCGCCGCCCTCGGTGGAGACCACCTGCCAGCCCTTGGCCACCAGGTGCTCTCGTAACGCCTGGGTGATCGCCTCCGTCAGCTTGCTCCCTGGCACGTCGAAATAACTCACTCCTCCCCACAGATGGGTCCGCACTCCTAAACCAGTCTGGTGCCGGCGGCCGTCTTCAAACGGTCCGATGGCCACCCGTACCGGCTGAGGCTGAACGGCCACCTTCTCGGTTGACGGAGCAACACCGTGCAGATGGATGGGAATCACGGCTCCAGTCCCGGCACATCCGATCATCGTCACCAGCCCTACCCCTCCGATCCATGGCACCACGGTCTGTTTCACGGTACCCTCCCGGTTCATCTCTTTATCATTTCATTGCAGCCTGAAATGTGCCCGCCGATTGGACTGCCAACACGCTTCGCTGTGCTCCGTGCAAAAGGGCCGTTCCTTCCCATAACTAACGATCGTGATTCGGGACGGCGTCACTCCCAAATCTTGCAAGTATCGCTTCGCGGCCGAAGCACGCCGTTCTCCCAAGACAAGGTTGTACGCACTGGTACCTCGCTCATCACAATGACCTTCAATCAGCACCGTCCGATCCGGTCGTGCCTTAAGGAAGACGGCATTGGTTTCCAACACCGATTGTGCATTGCTCCGAATCACGTGTTGATCGTAATCGAAATAAATGTCCGCCAACGCCACCTGCGGTTGGGACGGTGCGGGAGCAGGCTCTGCGGGAGTAGGCTCCGAAGGAGGCGCGGTCACGCTCGGCTCTTGGACGACACGCCTCTCTTCGGTCAAAGGTCCCGTGGCCGGTGGTCCTCCCCCTGATGGTTGCCTTGTCTCTCGCTCCGCGGAAACCGTCGGAGACGGAGCGGACGGAATAACCTGCCCCTCGACCGCGGTCGTCACCCTCTGTCCTGTGCATCCGGCTATGACCGCCACCCCCACCAATCCTACGAACAACCAACCCGTCATCTTTGTCGTCATAGCGGCTCCTCCGTTCATCTCTTCTCAGTGGACGCGAATCGACTGGGCCAGCAGCCCCTCGGAAGTCTTGAGATAGGTGATCTCGGCGGTCTGGCCGGCCTTCAGGTCCGCTAATTGGGCAGCCTGCTTACCCTTGGTGATCTTGGTGTCGGCAGACACGCGGGCGCCCACGATCATTTCTTCTTTGCTGGGAAGCAGCACTCTCACCACGATAATTTGTGGATTCGCTTCAACGTTCGTCGCGACCACCGTACCGCGTACTGTCCGTTGGATCACCTCACCAGCAGAACCGGATCCGGGCAGCACCGCCCCACCCGTACCCAACGCCAGCAGCCATACAAGGAACAGAACCGGTATTGTCCTCATCCTCCCACCCTGATGAATGGATGCTTGTGCATTCTTTCTCATGCGATCTCCCTCCTGGTTTTAGGATTGATCCCCCTCGCAAAAACGACGCCGCGCAACCAGCTCACGATTCGACTGCACAATCGATTGATTCACAAGAGAGCTAAGGACAGGGCTCACGGACGAAGTCATTCCGTTTCTTTCTCTCTCTTGAGGCAATCCGCCCCACCAATTTCCATTTCCCTGTTGCTAAAGGGCACAGGGAAGCCGAAAAGAGCGCGGTGCCGAGCACATTCTTTCGACCGAGGCATTTCCCCTTGAAGGCCATTGTCCCATCGGCTGCTGGTCTGTAGTCTAGTCTAATAGTTCTCTCTCTTCCTTGAATCAAGGGGCCACCCACGGCACCGGCACTCCTATTGCTCTCGTCATTTGGAAGAGACAGAGGATGCCTGTTCGTCCGATCTCCGATCCCTTGCACCCTTGTCTCACCAGAGACTCTCAGGCCACAATAATCTCAATGGTCGAACGGAGACGTGACGTTCAAGACGTTCAAATGGATCAACCGGCCATGCCATCTCCCCTTGCTCCCCAAGTCGAGACCGCGCAGGCCCATTGGGAACATTTCCCCCACCAAGCCGACATGGGCGTGAGGGGCCTTGGCCCGACCAAGGAATCGGCTTTCGAACAGGCGGCAGTGGCCGTAACAGCCGTGATCGCGAATCCCGAAGCCGTAAGGCCGGTGGAAGTGGTCTCCTTCTCGTGCGAAGCGCCGGACGATGAACTCCTTTTGGTTGATTGGCTCAACGCACTGATTTTTGAAATGGCCACGAGGAAAATGTTATTCGCCCGCTTTGCCATCCAGATACACGATCACCACCTTGAGGCAACCGCCTGGGGAGAACCGGTTGATGTGGTACGGCATCAGCCTGCGGTCGAAGTCAAAGGGGCGACCTATACCGCCCTGTCGGTCACGCAGGAGCCGGATGGCCGATGGGTCGCCCAATGTGTCGTGGACGTATGATATGTCAAGGAGCGAGAGGATCCCGGGAGGAGCCAGATGGACCTTCAACGATTAACCCAGCGCAACCCTCATGAATGGCACATCGAGCCGCAGGGGAAGATGCGAGTGCCCGGTGTCATCTACGCGACCGAATCCTTGATCCGGGAGATGGATGATAAGGTCTATGAACAAGTCGTCAATGTCGCGACCTTACCGGGAATCGTCAAGGCATCCTACGCCATGCCTGACGCCCACTGGGGCTATGGATTTCCCATCGGAGGCGTGGCGGCGTTCAACCCTGATGAGGGCGGCGTCGTCTCCGCCGGCGGCGTAGGCTTTGACATTTCCTGCGGCGTCCGCCTGCTGCGGACAGGACTCACGGTGGAAGACATTCAACCGCTCAAGGAGCAACTGGCCGACACGTTGTTTCATCACATTCCCGCCGGCGTCGGCAGCACCGGGCAAGTACGGCTCAATCCCGACGACATGGAGGCCATGCTGGTAGGGGGCGCGAAATGGGCTGTCTCCAAAGGCTATGGCCTGCGTGAAGACCTGGCCTTGATCGAAGAAGGAGGGTGCATGGCCGGTGCCGATCCGGCCTGTGTCTCCGACCAGGCCAAAAAGCGACAGCGGGATGAAATGGGCACACTCGGCTCCGGCAACCATTATCTCGAAGTGCAACGGGTGGCCAGGATTTTCGATGACACGATCGGAGCAAGTTTCGGCCTCCACGAAGGCGATGTGGTCGTGAGCATCCACTGTGGTTCGCGGGGCCTAGGCCATCAAATCGGCACCGAATTCTTAAAGCGCATGGCCGTCAGCGCCTCACGCCATCAGATTGCGTTGCCCGATCGCGAGCTGGCCTGTGCCCCGATCCATTCGGAGGAGGGACAAGAGTATCTCGGCGCCATGCGCGCGGCGATCAACTGTGCACTCGCCAACCGCCAGATCATCACCCATTTGGTCAGAGAGGTGTTTGAGAAGCTCCTGCCACAGGCCTCACTCACCCTGCTCTACGACGTCTCACACAACACCTGTAAAGTCGAAACCCATGAGATCGACGGGAAGCCGACCCGTCTGTTCGTCCATCGAAAGGGAGCCACACGGGCCTTTGGTCCTGGCCATCCCGATCTCCCCCCCTCACTTCGAGCCATTGGCCAACCGGTTCTCATCGGAGGCACGATGGGCACAGCCTCTTATGTCCTTGCCGGAACGACAAAGGGCATGGCCTTGGCCTATGGCTCCGCCTGCCATGGGGCTGGTCGCAGCATGAGCCGCCATCAAGCCACCAGACGGTGGCAGGGCCGAGAGGTGGTCAAGGAACTGGCCGGGCGAGGCATTCTGATTCGCAGTCCGTCCATGCGCGGAGTCGCCGAGGAAGCGCCAGGCGCCTACAAAGATGTGAGCGAGGTGGTCGATGCAGCGGACGAAGCCGGATTGGCCAAGAAGGTCGCCCGGCTCGAACCTCTGGTCTGTATCAAGGGGTAGCCAATGCCTCGTCACACCAATGAGCCGGAGGGCATGAAAGACCGTCTGGCCCTTGGCACCACCCTCTTCGCGATTCACTCGTTTGCCTCGTTCCTGACGTTTCTCTATTGCCATATCAATACCGAGAGCCAGGCGGTGTTCGCCTATTTTCTCTTCTTCGTCGTGGATGCGCCGACCGTTCCCTGGGCTTTCGAGATCGAAGGCAGAATCGGGGTTCTCTCCCACCTTGCCGACATGTGGACCGGCCTGTGGTACTACGGCCACCAAGGCGTCAACCTGAGAGCCTTCATTCTGACAGCGACATTTGGGGGGCTCCATTGGTTTGCCATCGGGAATCTGCTGACGTACCTGTTCGGGCGGATTCACCACCGACTCCAACGACGGCCGATGTCATCAACGATTCGGTTCGCATGAAACGCGAAACGAGAAACAGAGTGTGACCAGGCGAGGTGTTTTATGTTCTGCGCCACCGCCATACCATGTAGAGGGGTGCGCCGGCCAACACCGTCGCCATTCCCATCGCCCCCTCGATCGGTCGCTCATGCAGGGCGTTCCAGACGATCACAACCGAGACAACAATGAACAAGGCGGGAACAACGGGGTAGAGCGGCGTGCGATAGGGGCGAGGAAGGTCTGGTTCTCGATGGCGGAGCACGAAGACGGCTCCGACCGCCAGGGCGCTGAAGATGGTCAGCACGGTGCCGCTATAGATCACCAGTCGTTCGAAGCTTCCCGACAGAATCAAGACGGAAGCCCACAAGCTCTGGAGAAGAACGGCAGAAGTCGGTGTGCCTCGCCTGCCGGAGATTCGACAAAAGGCCGTTGGAATCATCCCGTCTTTCGCCATCGCATAATAGACACGAGGTCCGGCCCACACCATCGCGCTGACGGCTCCTGCCATTGACAGGCACAAGATCGTCGTCACAAGGCGAGCGGCATCTGTCCCCAGCAGCGCCACAGCAACTTTGTTGGCAACAGGCAACAGCGGTGGATCAGCCAGAGCCGCCGCTGGCAAGGCGTAGAAATAGAGCACGTTCAGGACGAGATAGAGGAGCACGACAAACACCGTACCGCCGATCAGCGCACGAGGAAGGGTGCGAGCCGGCTCCACCACCTCTCCGGCCAAATACACCGCGGCATTCCATCCCGAATAGGCATAGAGCGCAAAGATCAACGAGACGATGCACAGTCCGATACTCGGCGTGGCACGGGCATCGGGGACTGCAAGGTGGGCCCAGTCACCCTTTCCCGCTATCAAGCCCGCCACAACGAGAAACAGGATCGCCCCGACGTTTAGCATGGTGAGTGCCTGTTGAAGGAATTCCCCCGCTCCGACTCCGAGAAGGTGAAATCCCGTGATGACCCACAGGAGGGCAAGGGCCACGAGGATGGGCAGAACCCCCTCCGTCGATTCACCCCCGAATCGAACGAGTTCAAGAACATAGGAAGCGAAGGTCATGGCTCCAGCCGCAATGGCTGCACTGAAGCCGACGGCGAAGGATGTCCACCCGCTCAGAAACCCGACGAACGGCCCATAGGCCCGATGGAGATACACGTACTCTCCGCCTGTGACCGGAAGTGCCGTGCCCAATTCACTATAGGACAGGGCCCCCGCAAGCGCGATCAACCCCCCTGTCACCCATACGGCAAGGATCAAGCCGGGATGGCCGAGATCTCGAGCCATAAAGCCCGTGGTGGTAAAGATCCCGGTGCCGATGACGTTGCTGATCAGGACACAGGCGGCGGTGAACCAGCCGAGCCGGCGGGATAGGACGGACCGGCCCTGCTCGGTCGTGTTCATCTGCGTCCCTCCGACTTCGTTCCCGTCGGACGGACCAACGGAACAAATCGGACAAGCATAATGGTTTTCCGTTCATAGCCGGTTCCGGTCCGGCGATGGAGTTCCAGCGTTTGCGAGTACGTACCGACAGGAAGAATGAGTCGTCCGCCGACGGCCAATTGATCAAGCAAGGGCTGAGGCACATGATCTGGTGCGGCCGTCACGATGATCGCGTCGAACGGCGCTTCTTCGGGCCACCCTTCATAGCCATCTCCCACACGCACGCGGACATTTCTGTAACCCAGCTCGGCCAACGTGTGTGCCGCCTGGCGGGCAAGTGGTTCCACGATTTCCACCGTGAACACCTGGTCGGCCAGTTCGGCAAGAACGGCGGCTTGGTAACCTGAGCCCGTTCCAACCTCCAACACCTTATCCGTCTTTCTGAGCTGCAAATGCGCCGTCATCTCGGCGACCAGCGAGGGCTGTGAAATGGTCTGACCGTAGCCAATGGGCAGAGGACCGTCGACATAGGCGAACAACGAATATTTTCCCGGCACGAAGCGATGGCGCGGCACATGTCTCATTGCAGCAAGCAAGGCAGGATCGTTCATACCGCGAGGAATGATATATTGATCGACCATCCGTGCCCGTTCGAGGTCGCGCATGGAACCCTCGCCTTTTTCACCATGGCATGATGCAATCCCCCCCGAGAGAGCAACCACGGCCATGGCAAGGAATGTGACTCGCAGGGCCCGGGTTTTCACGCAAACTTCAGGAGCCTCGATCATATTTGTCTGAACGAAGCAATCACAATGCCCTGTTCGCCGGCCCAGCAATCAACAAACAGGTTAAGAGAACAGACGTTCGCGATTTGATCGTCTTCTGTAGCGTTCGGCTACGGAGGCGTTCTCTTTGCTGTTGCACATTGTCCCCTCTAACGGTTCGTCGAATCCGCTTGAGAGCGGAAACTTATCGGCGCGGCAGGTCTCTTCGTCAGAACTCCCATCGGCACCGGCCTTGCTTTATCCAGTGAGGGTGAGCCATTGCCATGTCTCCTTTTCATGCTGATCTCAAAGCCGCGCTCTATTACGAACCCCTGCCTGACCAATTCGTCCGCTGCACCCTCTGTCCGCATGATTGCCGGATCGCACCGGATCACCGGGGTGTCTGTGGAGTTCGAATCAACCGTGGGGGCCGACTCTTCACGCAGGTCGCAGACCGCATCGTGTCAGCGCACATCGATCCGATCGAAAAGAAACCCTTGTTTCATTTCCTTCCCGGAAGCTCGACGTACTCGATCGCCACGGTCGGCTGCAATCTGCGCTGCCGATTCTGCCAGAACTGGATCATCTCCCAATGGCCGAAACTCCAGAAGTCGATGGATCACGGCGACGGAGTGTCTTCACCGGTCGGAGCGCACCCGAACGATGAGTGGTGCCCGGACACAGAACCACCGAACACACGAGCTGGGATTGGCACGATGGTGACTCCCTCCGAGATCGTGTCCCTCGCCCGACGAGCCGGCTGCAAAACCATCGCCTATACCTACACGGAACCGACGATCTTCTATGAGCTGGCCCTCGCGACCGCGCGACTGGCATCAACAGCCGGACTCGGCAATGTGTTTGTCACCAACGGGTTTATCTCGCTCGATCCACTGCGAGAGATTGCGCCGTACCTCGGCGCCGCCAACATCGACCTCAAGTCCTTCCGCGACAGTTATTACAAGAAAGTGTGCGGAGCCAGGCTGGAGCCGGTTTTGGCGGCCGTTCGAGAATACAAACGGCTCGGGGTCTGGATCGAGCTCACCACGTTGCTGATCCCCGGACTGAACGACGAGGAGAGCGAACTGCGAGACATCGTCCGATTCATCGCCAGCGAGCTGGGCACTGATGTACCCTGGCATATCAGCCGTTTCTTCCCCGCCTACCAGATGGAGCACTGGCAGGAAACGCCCGTTCGATCGTTGCTGCGGGCCAGAGACATCGGTCAGGAGGAGGGGTTGCGTTACATCTACTTGGGAAACGTCCCGCAAGAGGAAGGGGCCGAGAATACCATCTGCCCCGATTGTGGGGTGGTCCTCATCAGGCGATGGCAATTCGCGGTCTTCGAGAATCGGTTGCAAGCCGGCCACTGCCCGAACTGCGGCCGGCTTGTGGCGGGACGGTGGGCCATTAGCGACTGAACGGGCCCACGGCCATCAAGATCGCAGAGGTCCGAATCGTGAAACTGATCGAACCGATGATCATTGAGTCTTCCCGACTTGCACCAGCAGAGGAAGCGTTCGAAATCGTTGAACGGAAGGGCTTGGGCCATCCGGATACCATCTGCGACGCCGTGATGGAGGCCGTGGCCGTCCAATTGGCCCAGGCGTACCTCACGATCTGCGGCCGTGTCCTCCATTTCAACGCCGACAAGGGGATGTTGGTGGCTGGTCAAGTCGAGTGCCGATTCGGCGGCGGCTCCGTGCTCACCCCCATGCGGTTGGTTATGGGTGATCGAGCCACCTTTCAGTGGCGGAACAAGCAAATCCCGGTAAAGGCCATCGCCGAACGGACCGCCTACCGCTGGTTTCAACGTCGCCTGCCCCGTATTCAGCCGCACAAGGATGTGGAGTGTCAGGTGGAACTGAAACCAGCGTCGGAGGAGTTGCAATCCGTGACCGAACGGCCACACGAAGCTGTGGCCAACGACACCTCCGCCACCGTCGGCTATGCCCCCCTCACACCGACGGAACGGCTCGTCCTGCAGATCGAGCGGTTTCTCAACGGGCGTGCGTTCAAGAAGGAGTTTCCGGACACGGGCGAAGACGTCAAGGTCCTCGCCATCCGCCGAGAGCAGGAACTGACCGTCACGGTGGCCATGCCGTTTCTGGCTCCACAGATTCGCAACGAGGCTCAATATTTCAAACGGAAAGCAGCGGCAGAACGTATCCTGACCGATTTTGTGACACGCGAGTGTGCGGCGGGCCTCTCTCCACGTATCTTCTTGAACGTGTTGGATCGATGTGGGGCCGGTGAGGCTGGGACCTACCTGACGCTGCTCGGGACGTCGGCCGAGGCGGGTGATTCCGGTGAAGTCGGGCGAGGCAACCGCGTTTGCGGAATCATTTCACTGAGACGGCCAGCCAGCGCCGAAGCCGCCCCGGGCAAGAATCCTGCAGCACATGTCGGAAAGATCTATAACGTGTTGGCTCAGACCTTGGCCGAAACCCTTTACAACAAGATACGCGGCTTACGAGACGTGACCGTGTGGATCACGAGCCAGATCGGTCGGCCGATTTCCTCACCGCAATCAGTGGTCGTTGACGTGATGCCGGCAAGGGGCACGACGCTGGCGACTGTGCGGCCGCAGATCGAGCGCGAAATTCGAACGGCCTTCACCCATCTGCCCCTGTTTTGTAAGAAATTGGCGCGAGGGCTGTATTCGATGTACTGACCTTCGCACGCGCGACCTGTGCGGCATGCGCTGGGCTCGGCCACTTTGGTCATGACCGCCGGAGACGGTCCCGCGCCTGCGCCAGCCAATGAGAATGACGGTACGCATCACACCCGGCGCCGCAGGAACACCGGGCAGACGACGTGGGCTCCCCGGTTTCCTGCAAAGGTGGCACAAGACCGATCCTGTTCCGCCGATGACCGGCGTCATAGTCCTCTGCCTGATTTCGGCCTGCACGTCGCCGGTCGAAAGCCTGCGGTCGGTCTCTTCGGACGTTCCCCTTCGAACCATCTTCGTCTCACTCGATACGTGGCATGCGATGATTGCGTTTCCAGCCGACGAGCCGAACCGTTCATCTGCCCCCCTGATGTATGAGGAATGGGGCTATGCCGAGCGCGCCTGGTACATTGAAGGCCGGCAAGGGTTAGGCGGCATCGTGCGCGCCCTGTTCTGGCCTTCAGAGGGGGTCGTGGAAGTCGGACGATACGATCAGGTCTGGGCGGATCGCACACCGCAACCGCCCGCCGAGCTGTTCGTGTTTCGGGTGGACGATGCGGCCTATCGACGCTTGCGCCGTCACTTGCACAACACCCTTTCGAATGAGACGCCGATCACCTCGATCGGACAATCCGTGTTCTATCCCTCGGCCCGTTCCTATCATCTGTTTCACACCTGCCATCACTACGCCGCGTATGCCTTGCGGGAAGCCGGGCTCCCCATCTCACCCTTGTGGAGCTTCAATCGGACCACCTTGGCCTGGCAACTCCGGTATGCTGCTCGGCTTCGTGATGGACCCTCGACTGGCGTTCCTGCTGGTGAGCTCCATTAGGTTCCTCCTGCTCCAGGGAGCCCTTCTGCATCATCATGAAGAAGAACTCACGGAACAGGAAGGTCCAGACACCTTTCGCCCTGGCCAGCTACTGAGGGATTCTTCTCGACAGGGACCGCTATAGGAATGCCGAAGCAAAGGTAGGATTCTTCTCTCATCTCTTTGAGGTAAGCTAGCCCAAGCTGACGCCTGAGAAGTTCTTCCCAAGATGATCCTTTTCAGCGGGCCATCCCCTTCGGACTAGAGAGCGACTCGCTGTCCGGCTTTCTGCAGACAACCCAACAGTTCGCCGCCCCAGTCAGTAGGAATGGAAGGGGCGGGAGTCTTCATTGTCCGCGATCTATCGTGAAAAGACTCCCGGCCCCTTTTCTTCTGGAGCCTGGAGCCCAGCACAGCTTGATAGAGTTCAAAGTCGCGCATGGCTCAGCACCACCCTGCGTCGAGAATCGAGGTCAGGAGTCGTTTTTCTCAAGACATGCCCTCTTCACCCATCCCAGTGGTCGGTGATTCCATAGGTGTCGTGCACAGGGAGCATGTTCCCGGAAAAAACAGGGTCCGAAGCCATTACACGACGAAGCCCGTTGGCCTCGAGGGAGGGTCCATGTAGGTGCGGGCGTACCGCACATAGTTCGAGGCCGATTCCTTGATCCAGGCCACTTCCTCGTCCGTGACTGGTCGTTTGACCCGGGCCGGAGCCCCCAGCACAAGACTCTTGGGAGGAATGACTGTCCGTTCCGTCACGAGGGCGCCGGCTCCCACGATCGAATCCTCCCCGATGACCGCCCCATCCATGATGATGGCGCCCATCCCCACGAGGACTCGGTCTTTGATCGTGCACCCATGGAGCACCACATGGTGGCCGATCGTCACGTCACTCCCGATGACCAACGGTGCCGTGTCATGCGTGACATGCAGCAACGAGAGATCCTGCACGTTGGTTCGGTCGCCGATGCGGATGTAGTGGACGTCGCCCCGAATCACAGCATGGAACCAGACGCTGCACTCCTCACCCATCACCACGTCGCCGATCACGACGGCTGTCTCTTCGAGGAAACAGGAGCGGCCGATCTTCGGGACAATCCCCTGAAAAGCGCGGATCATGGCGCCATGCTACTGGCGGTTGCCTGCCGAATCAAGCGCACGACCGTCTCGGGATAACGTCGCGCCGCTTTCACAGGGGACCAACGGGAGCCGTTTGATTTGGTTACCGACTCCGGTCGCGAGTCGGAGTTCACGATTCAAGAAATGGCTTCCGACCCCTTTGGCTTTCTCTCCCAGCCCTGGCCGCATCCAATCGGATCGAATTCGATCGGCTGCACGTCGGAGGTTAGGTGCGCGATCCGTTCGAGCTTGGGGGTAAACCGCTAACTGGGCTCACCTGACGCCCTCTCCGTGACAAGGTCCTCGAAGCAGAATCCGCTCCCCACTGATTCAGGATGATTCAGTCCCTCGGAGTAATCGCCCGAGCGTCATGGCGTTCGCCACTGCATGGCCTGACGCGTCGTTGTTGAAATAGGCATAGACATCCAGCCCGTCGCGCATGTAGCGCCTGATCCGCCCGGCTTCCTCAGCCAATTCCTGATCCGTGTACTTCGACGCAAACAGTTCGGTGCGGCCGTGGAACCGGATGTACACGAACTCGGCCGTCGCTTCATCCCGTCGCGGATACCGCGGCGAATCGGCGATGCAGAGCGCCGCATGGTGCTCTCGGAGCAACGCAGAGATCGCCTCCGTGAACCAGGATTCATGGCGAAACTCGAAGGCCAACCGCAGGGGATGAGATGTGGGCGCAGGCCGCTGCGCGATCTTGAGAAACTTCGCGAGCAGCTTCTGATCGCACCGCAGCGATGGGGGGAATTGGAGCAGAATCGGGCCAAGGTGCGGCCCCAGCGCCAGCCCGTTCCGAACGAACGTTGCCCATGCCTCCTCCACATCAACCAGACGCTTGACGTGCGTGAGAAACCGGCTGGCCTTGAGCGCAAAGACGAACTCGTCCGGAACCTGAGCCGCCCACGTTTGATAGGTGCTCGGCCTGGGCAGATGGTAGAAAGAATAGTTGACTTCGGTCGTGTCGAAGACCCTGGCGTAAAATGGGAGAAACTGGCGGCTCGGCAGGTCGTCCGGATAGAAGGTGCCTTTCCAACTTGAATAGGTCCAGCCAGAGGTGCCAACGAAGAGGCGCGCCATGCTCACCCAGGTTCGATCACCCAGCTCTGGAAGGCAATCGGGCAGAAAGACTTTCCCCCAGTTTGGCACCGGCCGCAGATGAAATTCGGAGCAAGAACATACAGCATGTCAACAGACCATAATCGTGCCGACGCCGTTCTGAAACTCGACGACCGTGCCGAAGAGGGCGCACGTGGTTCGCATCCGGCCACTCACGAGTTTCGCTTCCTGTCCCCGCGCGAGCCGGACGCCAAAATCCTCGATCTGGACCGGGTGCAGCCGAACCTGTGTAGTCCGGTTCCCTACTATCTCAACCGTGAACAGACACGACAGGTCATTGCGTTCTTCGGGATCTACTGCATAGTCGTCGATAAAATCTCCGGCCGAATAGAGAATCACCCGGCCTTGGAAGAGCTCAATCCCTTGTGGCGTGTGGTTGGAATGGCCCCAGTAGAAATCTGCACCAAGTGAGAGGATCTCCTGGGCCAGGGCACGCATCGCCGCAGACGGTGGGCCCCAGTTTGGCCCGACGTGGGCGCTCACGATCACGAAGTCGGCCTGTTCGCGGGCCCGAGCGAGCACCTCGGTAAGACGGGACCGATGGGGTTCGAGCAGACCACGGCGATCGTAGGCGACGAAGTGCACACCTGGCGTCTCCGGACCGGCCTCCCAGTCCTGTTCATTGTCGGTCACTGCAACGACCGCCAACCGGCCTTGCGGCGAGTGAAGCCATGCCGGCGCCGATGCTTCGTTCAGGTTTGAACCGGCCCCGCACCGAGCAATCCCCGCCCGGTCCAACAACGTCAGGCAATCCAGCAGCGCATCGGCGCCGTAATCCAGCACATGGTTGTTCGCCAGGGTGACGCAATCGATCTTGGCGGCTTGGAGGAACTCGATCGCGCGAGGGTGAGCACGAAAGTGGAACGCCTTTGTCAACGGATGCCAGGGTTGCCCTTTGGCACTGATGACACACTCGAGATTGATGAGTCGGTAGTCCGCCGCCAACATCACAGGCAGGACATCGCCCCAGATCCCTGCCGGTGAGCTGGTCGGATTGCGGATGATCGATTCATCCACCCCCCTGCCCAGCATGACATCCCCACATAACGCAATCCGCATGTGGCTCGCTCCTCAGCTCGAACGAAAAGTTGGACACGCTTGGCACTCGATCGACCATGACCTTCAGCATCTCGCCCGCCGAGAGAGAGATCACCGCATGATCCCAGCCCGACACGATGCTCAGCGCCTTCTGATCAGACTGGGTGGGCGAGCCAGAAGCTCTCCACGATCATCGTGGGTTCTTCATGACGACCCATGCCAACCCACACATAGCGACACACGCGGCCGATGGACCGGATTGGCATTTTACCCCCTCCTCCCAATTCGGACCAACGCCTGATCTTCCCGGTGAACAAATCCAGGATTTGGCCTTTCGTTAGTTCCTTGGCATGGACAAAAGGGAGTCGGCAGTCATTGTTTGAAGAGATGACTCCGCCCCCCTTTGTTTGTTTCTTACCTCATATAGTGACTTGACATACTCGCCTACGGGTTCGGACAACAAGTCTTGTGGGTGATCACCGCCACAGGTTGCGAGGCCACTCTTGCCTTTGATCATTACTGAATCGATGGTCTCAGAATTTGCCGTATCGATTATTGAACCTGAATCCTGCGTGAAAAGTGCTGCCTGTAGAGTTTGAGTCTCTCGATCTGGTGTAGGGCATATTGCCAGGCCGTTTCCCGAGCACCACTGGCGGGTAAGGCCAAGCAGGGTCGATTGTCGGTTCGCCGCAGCATAGCCGGCATCACCAGGATTTGGTGCCGAAGGGGCTGCAACGTGGCATTCTGAAACTCGGGCGGCAGGCAGAGCCGCTTGAACCACCGCCTCCACCGTCAATGGCACGGCCAACTGTCGAGAAACGACCCCCGACCCCCTTTTCGCTTTCGATCAGCCGCAGCGATACGTCTTCAGTGATCCGGCGGCCACCTCACGCTCCACATCCTCGATCGAACGGCCAGACAGCGCCGAGGTCGTCCATTCCTCGGTCGCCTGAAACCCAGGCCGAGCCGCTTTATCTCGCTGTTTGATGAGCAGCCACTGCCGCGGACGTCCTTTCATCCGGACGAGCGAAAACCGCCCGCGCAACCTGTGTCCATGCAAGCGGATATCCAGCGTTCCCGCTTTCCACATGGCCTCGGCCGACGGCGCGGCTGTTCCCTGATCGGTTGGCTCGAACCAGCCGGTGTCCCACACCAGCACCGGTCCGGCTCCATAGCTTCCCTCTTCAATGACCCCTTCGAAGTCGGCGTACGCCAGGTCGTGATCTTCAACTTCCACCGCCAGCCGCTTGACCGCCGGATCAAGCGATGGTCCCTTTGGAATCGCCCAAGATTTGAGCGTGCCGCCGATCTCGAGGCGGAAATCGTAATGCAGACGCGAGGCGCGATGCTTTTGGACGGTGAAGATCGGCCGCTTCATCACTCAGCACTTCTTTGCCGAGTATTTACAGCTTGTACCCGAATTGTCGCAGCAGCGCCTTTCGCGCAGCGACATCGGTCTCTTGTTCGATCCCTTTGGGTTTCAGACCGTCCACCACACCGAGAATCCCCCGCCCCTGCTCGGTCTCCGCAAGGATCACCTCCACCGGATTGGCAGTGGCGCAGTAAATATGACACACCTCGGGAACTTGGCGGATAGCCGGGAGCACGTTAATGGGATAGCAGTTTCTCAGCAGGATGAGGAAACTGTGCCCCGCTCCAATCGCCTGGGCATTGCCCCGTGCCAGCTCGATCAATTCCTGGTCTGTTCCGCTCCACCGGACGAGGCAGGGGCCCGACGATTCGCAGAAGGCCAAGCCGAACGCGATGTTCGGGACGGCTGTGACGAGCGCTTCGTGCAGGTCTTCGACCGTCTTGATAAAGTGAGCCTGGCCGAGAATCAGGTTCACCGCCTCAGGTTTCCGCACGGTAACCGCGATAATGTTCGGCGCCATGGCAATCGTCTCCTCCCTTCGTCATCCCCCGCACATCCGCTGCTCGGCTTCGTCGGGATTGTCATTATGCCTCATTATGACGAGAATGATGGTGCCACAACATGACTGAGAAGCACCCGCGCCTCCGGCTGATGAAGACACGTCCCTCTCCATCGGGTGATCGCACCGAAACACCGAAGTTCATCCAGCGCAACCACCATAGGCCTGTGTCCGTCCGCCTCGGTGTATGACTAAGCACCAGGCATGCCAGCAGACCTGGGCGATTCCGGCTCAGAGGCGGTGCGCCCCTCCCCTCCCAATCGTTCTACTGCATGGCTGTGAGTGAGCCTCGGCGTTTTTCTTTGAGAACAGGTCTCCACCGGTCCTAAAACGCCACAGATGCTCAATGGCAACTGTCGCATCAGGCCCCTTGATCGAATCATTGGTAAAAGATCTCTGCTGGTGGGGATGATACGATGGGGATGATACGTGGAAGGCTCTGCACCATATCCCATGGGATCCCATGGGAGACACAAAACAGGATTTCGAGAGAAGTGTTGCAGCATAAACACGCTCGCTCTTGTGTGAGCATCGGATCCGTCGACTGGCCGGGACCCGATCCGGTAACCCTCCAGTCGCCCGATTGGCTGGTTACCCCGCGCCTCCTCTCGAAGGGCTCGGTTTTACGGCCGTGCCTACCAGCACCGGGAATGGATAGCGCGTACCCTGGACCAAGATCCCGCAACTGGCACGGAAGCGGTGCTCTCTTGCACGTTGGCTGCACAAGAGCGAGTCACGCATCCTGCGAGGTCGCTAGCCATCTTGAAGCTTCAGCCACCTCCTTTCGCTTAGAATGATAACCATGCTCGACGGCGAATCAACCGCCTGACCACGACCAGGTCTAAGCTGTGTTTGGCTCTTCGGTGTCGGTGATTGAGGCAAACCCCCTGAATCCGATTCCGGCCACGCAGACGAGACGCCCATCGATTTTCACCTTCGCACCGAGACATTGTTCGACGAGCCAGGCGCCGGTCGTCAGATGTTCTGTCACGGCTGGTGCCAGGAACCGACTCTCTCCCTTTGCGAGCGCCGCAAACGGCATCACCTGGTCCACCGCAAACCGGTCCAGTGTGGCCCCCGTCTTCAGATCCTCTAGAAGCTGTGTCGCCACATGTTGCCCGATCGACTCGGCGGTTCGTCTCAGGGCCCCGGCTTGATCCGATCCCAGACGGATCCCGCCCTCTAAGTCGGCAAAGAGTGCAAGCGCCGCTCCCGGTTGGAGCGACGACGTCTCGTCTCGCTCTTCGATCTCAGCTTCGTAACCGGCACGCTCGATCACTTGCTTCGCAGCCGCAGCCATCCGCTGGCTGACCCTCCGCTCACACAAATGCGAGGCAAGGGCGATCCCCCAGATGCGCCGGACGGCACCAGCCTGTTCCAAGGTCACGCTCTGGAGGGGTCTCCGCAGTGGAGTCACGGTCAAGCGCAGAATACCTTTCCCTTTCGGGACGTAGCCCGGCCGTTCCATCCTTACGTCAACGCACAACCCCATCCGCTTGAGCAGGGGTACTATCACATATTGGAGATGAAAGACCGAGGGAGCAAAATCCTGAAACAGCCCGCCCCGCAATTCGACCGAGACAGGGACGGGCGCAAACGCCAGCACAGGGAGAAGGGCCAGACCCAGCATCGTGGTGGAACCAGCCGTTCCGATCTCCCACACATATCTCCGTTCGGCCCTCGGATGACCTGGTCTGAACCATAGTTCTTGAGACCCCGGCGACAAGCCCTCGGCTGTCCCATTGACTACATCTCGGATCGCCTCCACGACACCGATATGTTGTGGCCGGAGGCCCGGATTGGGGCGGCGGACACGCGCATTGATGATGTGGAGGGGCTGGCCAGTCAGGGCTGCAAAGGCCACCGCCTGGCGCACAATCGTGCCGCTGCCTGCGTAACAGGAACCATCGATCTCAATCATGGCCTGTCGAGATAAAGGGGTCGGGAGTCATTTCTCCTCGGACTTCAACGCTCACGGGCCAAAGAATGACTCCGGCCCCTTTTCATTCTTCAATGTGCAAAACACACTCCCGGCAACAAGACTCCCGCCCCCCTTTCTCTCGCTCCCTTTTTTTATTGTCGTGACATCTGGAAGCTCTTCACGGCGATCGACCAGCATAACGACGCCTGCTCCACCTTCTCCTGAACCGCCTGAGCCAGCCATTGAAATGCTTCAATGCAGTCGCCCTGCGCCCGTAGCACTACACCCCAGCCTTCAGCGTCACTGCGCCCAAGCGTTGTAAGCGGCACCAAAGCGACACGCGCGCCAAACCCACTTGACGTACAGCGAATCTGAAAACACGACTCATGTGCAAGTGGAATGGCAGTCTACGACCAGTTGCGATGCTATACAACGGTTGTTACGCTGATATATTTTTTCTTCTGGCATCTGATTCGGGCCGGAATGGGAAAACATCGCGAACCCCGTCGTCGGCTCCCGACCATCTGGAATTAAGGAGGCACGATCATGAACCGACGGTTACTGACCGCT
>JANDJL010000017.1 GCA_024330965.1 Nitrospira sp.
TCAGGCATCCGCCCCAAATCCAATTCACAAACGGCTTATGATACAACCGGACGCTCCATGCACCATCCTCCAACGGCTCACCCAAAGATACATAGAGGTCTCGCACAACTCCACTGTCGATCGCGGCTTCCGTCATCACCTGATTCTGGGCCGTATAGCGCCGCTTTTCAGGATACAGGATGGCTGTTTCTCGACCGTCACGACTCACATGGAACGTCCCACGCACCGCCGTATAGTTGGGGCCTCTCACATTCTGCACGCCGTCGAACCGAAACGTGTATCCGCCGACAGTCGCGGTATCCCCCAGGCCCATCCGAACGTCCTGCTCCGTTTCAAACCCCTTGACCATCGTGACCCCGACCACGAACACGGCAATCCCACAATGGGCCAGGAGCATTCCCCAATAGGCTCGTGGCAATCTCGCAAGACGCGCACCGATACCGCCGCCGACCATATGGGCGAGCTGCTCGCGCACTGAGACAACGGCGGTTGCCACGATCCAGCATGCCAGCAGAAACCCTAAACTGAGCAGAGGGGTCCATTCTCCCAACATGATCGGCAAGCCCAACGCCGTCAACACACTGACGCCGGCGGCCCAGCGCACCCGTTTCGCCAAATCCGGAATCTCGGCTTTCTTCCACTGCGCCAACGGACCGATCCCCATTAAAAACAGCGCCGGCGTAATCAATGGAACAAAGACCGAATCGAAATAGGGTGGGCCGACGGAAATTTTCCCCAGATCGAGTGCATCCAGAAACAATGGATACAACGTTCCCAACAGCACGGCCCCGGTAGCCGCAACCAGCAACACATTGTTGGCTAATAGAAAGCCTTCCCTCGACACGGGGGCAAATCCTCCGCCCAGCCCCACCCGGGGAGCGCGCCAGGCGTACAACAGCAACGACCCGCCAATTACGATGGCCAAGAACGACAAGATAAACAAGCCGCGCTTGGGATCCGTCGCAAACGCATGGACGGACGTCAAGACGCCGGAACGGACGAGGAAGGTTCCAAGCAGGCTCAACGAAAAGGCCAAGATGGCGAGCAGCACCGTCCACACCTTGAACCCGCCTCGCTTATCGGTCACGGCGAGCGAGTGAACCAACGCCGTCCCAGCCAACCATGGCATGAAGGAGGCATTCTCGACCGGATCCCAAAACCACCATCCACCCCATCCCAGTTCGTAATAGGCCCATCCGCTTCCCAGTGCGATTCCGATCGTGAGAAAACACCACGCTACCGTCGTCCAGGGCCGTGACCACCGGGCCCAGGCCGCATCAAGGTTGCCGCCCAGAAGCGCAGCCAGGGCGAACGCAAAGGCCACGGAAAACCCGACATAGCCCATGTACAGCATCGGCGGGTGAAGCACCATGCCGGGATCCTGTAAGAGCGGATTCAAATCACGTCCCTCGGCTGCGGCTGGAATGAGTCGCTCAAACGGATTGGACACACTCAACATGAACAAGAGAAACCCTACGCTCACCAGTCCCATCACGCCGAGAATGCGAGCACGCATGGCCTCCGGCAAATGGGATGAAAACAGCGTCACGGCAAACATCCACATCGTCAGAATGAACGTCCACAAGAGCAGCGAGCCTTCGTGCGCCCCCCAAATGGCCGCCAACCGATAATGAAGGGGCAACTGAGAATTGGACGTCGCCGCGACGTACAGCACGGAAAAATCCTTGTTCGCGAAGGCATAAGCCAGACAGCCGAAAGCTGTGAGCACAAGAAAGAATTGGCAGCGCGCCGCCGGCGTCGCGAGGGCCATCAACTTGGAGTTGCCAACAGCCGCTCCGTAGATAGGGAGAGTTCCTTGCACGAGCGCGACGCACAATGAAAGGATCAGAGCAAAGTGACCGATTTCTGGAATCATTGGAATACGTCCTACTGTGGTTGAACGATCAGTGTGTTACTGCTCTGGGCGCCTGCGGCCTTGGCTTTGGCCAGGGCTTCAGCGGCCTCAGGCGGCATATAATTCTCATCGTGCTTCGCTAGCACTTCGCTGGCGACGAACGTTCCGTCGGCGTCGAGCCGCCCCTGCGCGACCGCCCCTTTCCCTTCTTTGAAAAGGTCCGGCAGAATCCCCTTGTAGACCACCGGCACGCGCTTGGCGGTGTCCGTCACCACGAAGCGAACGGTCAGGCCGTCGGCCTCGCGCTGGAGACTCCCCTCCTCGACCATCCCGCCGATCCGAAAACTTCGTCCCTTGGGCACCTCGCCATTGGCCACCTGGGTCGGCGTAAAAAAGAACACGAGATTGCTCTGAAACGCGTTCAACACCAGCGCCGTCGCAACCCCCAACACCAGCAAGCCTACACCGACGAACGCAAACCGTTTTTGTCGAGGCGTCATCCGATGCTCCTCGTTATGCCTCGGCTTTCGGCGATCGCGGCGGTGCGCCGACGCCAGAGCGCGAGAATTTCCCAGACCATGCAGAGCGCCGTGATGATGAATGACGTCCAGACATACAGACCGTAGCCGCCCATCTCAAGAAACTCGCTTACGCTCCCCCAGTACATCAGCGCACCTCCGCGACTTCCGCCGCCGCCGCCGGTTTGCTCCACACCTGCAGACTTTCGCGCTCGAGAATCACGCAGCGAACGCGGCTTAGGATCACCGCCAGACTGTACATCCAGAAACCGAACGTCATCAGCAACATGCCCGTCAGCATGATCGTCGCCATTTTCGGCGCCGCCGTCATACTCACCGAGGCTCCTTGATGCAACGTGTTCCACCACTGGACCGAAAAATAGATGATGGGAATATTGACAACTCCGACCAACGCACAGACCCCACTGGCGCGATCGGCCCGGCGCTGATCGTCAATCGACGTCCGTAACAACATCACACCGGCATATTGAAACAGGAGAATCAATTCCGACGTCAGCCGGGCATCCCACACCCACCAGGCTCCCCACGTCGGCTTCCCCCACATCGCTCCGGTCAATAACGCAAGAAAGGTGAACATGGCGCCGGTCGGCGCGATGGCCTGCGTCATCATGAACGAGAGGCGCGCATTCAGCCCCAAGCCCACGGCGGCCCACACCGCCATCACGACGTAGAGAAACATAGACATCCACGCGGCCGGCACATGGACGAAAATGATCCGATACGCCTCACCCTGCTGAAAATCGGTGGGCGCAACAAGCAGTCCGATGTAGAGCCCTACGGCAATCGCTAGTGCCGCCACGATCGAAAACCAGGGAATCATCTTTCCCGCCAGCGGATAGAACGCCAGCGGCGCCGAGTACTTTGACCAATTCACCTTACTCACGATCCTCCGCTGTTTTCCTATTCCAGCGCGATGCGCAGCGCCGACGCCGTGGCCCAGGGCGCAAAAAACAACGATAAGACGAGACAGGCTCCAAGTAACGAGAGATTGGCCTCGCCGCCGATTCCGGCCATGCTGCTCGTGACGGCGCCGGCTCCAAAGATCAGCACCGGAACGTAAAGGGGAAGCACCAAGAGGGCGACCAACAGCCCGCTTCCGCGCACACCAAGCACCAGCGCGGCACCAATACTTCCAATCATACTCAACGTCGGCGTCCCAAGCAAGAGCGAGAGAACCAGCATACCCAATGGCTCGCCTTCCAAGCCGAATTGGAGACCAAGCAGCGGCGACAACAGCACCACGGGCAACCCGGACACCACCCAGTGTGCAAAAACCTTCCCCGCCACAAGAACGGGCAACGGCTGAGCGATCAACAACATCTGTTCCAACACCCCGTCAAGATAATCGGCCGTAAACACCCGTCCGAGCGACAAGAGACAGGCCAGCAGAGCAGCCACCCAGAGCACCCCGGCGGCAATGGTCCTCAGCACTGCCGGCTCCGGTCCCACCCCCAAGGGAAACAGACTCGCCACAATAATCAAAAACAAAACTGAGATCGCTGCATCGGATCGACGACGGGCCGCCAGCAGGAGATCCCGCCAGATAATCCCGCGCAATGCCTCCCACAAGCCCGGCTGACTCATCCGTCAAGCCTCAAACACTGAACCATCTCGGCCGGAAGAGCCACCTCATGGTGCGTCACGACGACCGCAAGTCCTCCACCCTGCAAATGCGACCGCAGCCGCTCCGTCACCAAAGCCGTCGCCGCCTGATCCAACGAGGTAAACGGCTCATCCAAAAGCCATAGGGGATGGGTTGAGAGCCAGAGGCGGGCCAGAGCCACGCGCCGCTTTTGTCCTTGCGACAATACTTTGGTCGGCAGATGATGAATCCGATGTTTTAGCCCGACGGCCTCCAGCGCGTCCCGGACGGAGACGTCAGACGGACGATCGCCGGTCAGGGCGGCGGTCAGCATGAGATTTTCCGTCGCCGTCAGGTCATCCTTGATTCCGTTGAGGTGGCCGATATAGGTCACTTGCGCGTAATACTGTTCTTTGAGTCGGCGGATATCGACTCCTTGCCAGAGAATGGTTCCCTCCTCAGGAGCCAGCAGGCTGCACAGCATGCGAAGGAAACTCGTCTTTCCGCTTCCGTTCTCTCCAACCACGGCCAGCACGTGGCCCGGCTGCACCGTCACATTCACGCCGGAAAACAGCCGCCGATCTCCTCGCCGACAACTCAACGAAACGGCTTGCAGCATGACGATCGGCCCCTCTCCCAACCTCGACGGCAAGCACACAAGCCACCGTCATCGACCTCATCAAATGAAATCGGTTCAGATTAAGAGGAACGAGGCGCGGAAAACAAGAGGCGAAACGAGGTGACGGCGCGCCGCTGGATCAAGCAACGGCCTCAGAATGTCTCTTGCCCTGAGAGTATCCCTGCTGCTAACTAGTAGAAGCACGATCGCCCAGCATGTGTAGGCCACGATCGACAGAGCCATTCAATTTCACACAGATGCCTCGCATTGAACGCACAAACCGGTAAGGAGATACATCATGAGCCAACTCGTCTGCATCGCGTTCAAAGACTCCAGCACCGCCGATCAGGTGCTGAATGAACTACGAGCCATGGAGTCACAATACGTCCTGGATCTGGAAGACGCGGTCATCGTCATCCGCGATAAGGACGGGAAAGTACACCTCAAGCAGTGCGTCGATGTCTTCGGGAGCGCCACGTCCCATGGAGTCGCGCTGGGCATCTTATGGGGCGGGCTCATGGGGCTGCTCTTCATGAATCCCCTCGCCGGATTGTTGGGCAGCATCGCTGGAGGAGCGGGAGCCGGAGCGATGACGAAAGCTGCAGAGGAATTCGGAATCTTGAGCGATTATGGAATCCCCGATACGTTCATCAGAGCTCTCGGCAGCACCATCGCGCCGGGCACCTCTGCGATTTTTCTGCTGATCCACTTTGACGAAGACAAATTGTTGGCACAACTCTCAAAATACGAGGGAACGATCCTTAAAACCTCGCTCAGCAAGGAGCAGGAAGACCGGTTGCGGGCTGCCCTTTCTCGGCACCACGACAAGCAACGAGGGAAGGGGTAAGGCCCAGGCGGGAAAATCTGAAAGATCGTCCTGGCGCTCCGTCGCGACGTCGGTTCGCCGCCCTACGAACGCCCGGAGCGTCGATCTCGGATAAGCCTCTCGACCGGATAGCCCAATTTTTTGGCCCGTTGCACGAGTGTGTCGTAGATCTCGCCGTCAAGCTCAGGTGCACGGGCCAGTATCCAGAGATACCGCCGATCCGGCGTGCCCACCAACGCCGTGCGGTAGTCGGCGTCCAGATCAAGGATCCAATAATTTCCCTCGCGTGACGAACCAAACAAGCGCGCAAACCAATTGTCGAATACCACCGTGAGTCGCGCGTTGGTCTTCGCATCGACTACGGTCGCGACACCGTCGGCCATGGCGGTTCCGCCGTCACCGGTCACACATTCATTATGCACGCCGATCCGTCCATCCGATCGAAGCGTGTAGACGGCCTTTGAATCCACACAATGGCGTTGGAACCACATTGGTAACCGTGCGATTTCGTACCACGTCCCGGCATAGCGGCCCAGATCAACCGAGACCGCCGTCGGCAAGTCCTCTCTCGGTTCCATTGCTGCACAGCCGCCGAGCACCCAGCCCCACAACGCGACGATCAACCATTTGTTCTTCATATCAGCTTTCTCTCGGAAGATGCTTCGACTCCAAAAAAACCATTTCGACTGTTACATCGCGCCCAAGGGATGATCGATCACAAAGAGCCAAGAGCCGTCCTGCTGTCTCCTCCCCACCTCGATGCTTTGGCCCTTCATGATCACCGGGGGACCATCCGGAGTCGAACTTTCAAGGTTCCAGGAACCTCGCAGGAGGGCGATATCCTCGGCCTCGATGACACACACAGTGTCGATAGCCACCTTCCCCTTCATGCCGACGAGGGCCTGAAAAGAAGTCCGCAACTGTTTTGCGCCTCTCTGGGTCAACCCCTCTTGCGTAACCAGAGCCGCACCCGGCTCATATAAAGCAACGAGGGCATCGAGGTCACCGCTGTTGAAAGCAGCAACAAAAAGGGAATGGAGCATTTGGGGCGTGGTCGCGGGCATGAGCAACCCTTCCCTATTTCCGTTCCGTGGGCGACTGCATCTTACGCGAGCCGGCACGGAATCTTCAACTCGAAGACATAACAATCGCTCTGAACCGCGATAGGAAGGTTCCGATCGACGCTCCAACATGAGCATCGGACGATAAAACGCCGAAACAGGAAGCGATTGGATGCTTCGGTACGTCCATTACTGCAATGAGTCCGGCGGGGTTTTGAGCAGTTTCGCGAATCGATTTTTATCGATCGACTTCTCGTAGGCCTCCTCCGGCGAAATCCATTTCTTATTGAGGAGGTCCTGAATCGCGTCATCCAGGGTCTGCATACCAATCGCTTTGCCCGTTTGCATGATCGACGGGATCTGAAAGGTCTTGGCGTCGCGGATCAAATTTGCGACAGCCGAATTGCAGACCAGAATTTCAAGCGCCGCGCAACGCCCCTTTTGGTCCGCGCGCTTGAAGAGATTCTGGGCCACGACCACCCGCAGCGCCGTGGACAATGTGTTGCGGATCTGCGCCTGTTCCTGATGAGGGAACACTTCGATCACGCGATCGACCGTTTTCGCCGCATTTTCCGTATGCAACGTCCCGAACACCAAATGTCCCGTCGCCGCCGCCTCCACAGCCAGACGAATGGTCTCCATGTCGCGCATTTCGCCGACGAGAATGATATCCGGATCTTCCCGCAACGCGCCTCGCAACGCGGAGGCGAACGATTGCGTGTGCACTCCGACTTCCCGATGATTCACGATGCACCCGTAACTCTGGTGCACGAACTCGATCGGATCCTCAATGGTCAAAATGTGATCTTTCCGATGCTTGTTCGCATAGTCGATCATCGCGGCGAGCGTCGTCGACTTGCCGCTCCCGGTCGGTCCCGTCACCAACACCAAGCCTTTTTTGAGCATCGCCGCCTTGGTCACGATGGAAGGCAGCCCCAGTTCCTCCGCCGTCAACACCTGATTGGGGATTTTTCGAAAGACCGCGGCGCATCCGTACTTTTGGTTGAACAAATTGGCTCGGAACCTGGCCAGACCTTGTATTTCATAACCGAAATCGACATCACCGGTTGCTTCAAACTGACTTTTCTTCGGAGCTGGAGTGATCTCATAGAGCAACTGTTTGAGCCCCTCATGGTCAAGCGGCCCTTGAGTCGTCACCCGTTCCAAGTCGCCGTTGATCCGCAACGCCGGCGCTTGTCCGGCGACGAGATGCAAGTCGGAGGCTCCCCGATCAACCATCATGTGAAAGTACTCATCGATTTTTGCCATGGGACTCCTCTGGTCTTCCCTCGAATGAACCGAATTTTCCCCAGAGGAAGTATAGCAGGCGATCGCCGACCGACTTGCGACAGGCACCCCACGATCGGATCTTCCCTATCCTTGTTCAGCATGGCAAGAGACCGGATGGTCAGCCGAGTGACAGTCGTTTGACTCGACAGTCTGTTTTGCAACGGAGCGGAGGCGGGTCGTCGCGTTTTCGGGACACACCTGCGGCGCGCGGGAGGCGACTGCGGAACGGCGTTTTCGAGTCCGTCACCCGGCTTCACGGTAGCCGCACGCTTCATTGCGGCATTGGACGCTCCGCCCGTCCTGCTTGCTGACTTTTTCGACGAGGAACGGAGCGTGGCACGTCGGACAGGCCTTCGGCACCGGCCGATCCCAGATGGCGAATTCACACTGGGGATACCTGCTGCAAGCGAAAAACGATCGTCCCTTCCGGGTTCGCTTTTGCACGAGGTCGCCGCCGCACCCCGGTTGCGGACATTTCACACCCAGCGCCAGCGGCTTGGTCGTTTTGCACTGCGGATAGGCGGAGCAGGCGACGAATTTGCCGAACCGCCCGCTCTTGACGATCATCGGACTTCCACATTTCTCACACACTTGGTCCGTCGTGATTTCTTGTTTTGGCACCACCTTGATGGTACCGTCCGGAAGTCTTTCAAAATTTTGCGCATTCTTGCAGGGCGGATCTTCTTTGTAACCGGGACACGCGAGAAATTTTCCATTCCGCCCCCATTTGATCTCCATCATCCTGCCGCATTTGTCGCAAGGAATGTTGGTGGGGGGCTCGACCGAATCCTTCGGACCGGGGATGGTTTTTGCCTTCTCCAGATCCGCCGCAAATGGATTGTAAAAATCGCGCACCGAATCGACCCATGGTTTGTTGCCTTCTTCTACTTCGTCCAGTTCCGCTTCCAATTGCGAGGTGAACCCGACATCCACGATGTCCGGAAACCCTTTCACCAGAAAATCGTTCACCGTGCGTCCGGTCTCGGTCGGCCTGAATCGACCTTCGACCTTTTCGACGTACTTACGCTCCTGAATCGTGGAGATGATGGCAGCATAGGTCGAAGGGCGTCCGATGCCCTTTTCTTCCAACTCCCTAATCAACAGCGCTTCGTTATACCGCGGCGGCGGCTGAGTGAAGTGCTGTTTGGATGTCAAGCCCGGTACAGTTTGGCCTTCTTGATCAACCAGCCGGAGATGATCTCCTTCCGAGAGAGCGGGTAGCTGGCGTTCACCGTCATCCTCGGCCTCCTGATCAGCCCTTGGCTTCTGAGAAGGCAACTCCTTGTCGACCCCCTCCATATAAACGATAGTGTGGCCCGGGAACTTCACAACTGTTCCGGTGGAACGAAAGACATAGGTCTCCGCAGTGCCGACCGGAGACGTGTCGATTCGCGTCACATCCAACACCGCCGGCACCATCTGGGAGGCGATAAACCGATTCCAGATCAGCTTGTAGAGATTGTATTGATCTTGATCCAGATATCGGCGGATACTCTCAGGATCGCGCGCGGCCGACGTCGGTCGTATCGCTTCATGGGCTTCTTGCGCGGCTTTCTGGGTCTTATAGACGTTGGGCGTGGCCGGCAGATAATCCGGACCGAACCGAGACCGAATCAGCTCACGGGCTTCGGCCATGGCTTCGTCGGAAATGCGCGTCGAGTCGGTCCTCATGTAGGTGATCAGGCCGGTCGGCCCCTCGGCTCCGATCTCGACGCCCTCGTAGAGCTGCTGCGCCAGCAGCATGGTTTTCTTGGGAGAAAAATGCAGCTTGCGGGCAGCTTCCTGCTGCAGGCGACTCGTAATAAACGGCGCGACCGGGTTGCGCTTCTTCTCCCGACGTTCGATCGACCGGACGACAAACGGCTTCCCTTGAATTGCCTTCACCACGCGGCTGGCCTGCTCGGCGTTCTCGATGACCGCTTCTTCGCCGTTAATGCTGTGGAGCTTGGCCTCGAACGGCGGCGGGGTTGCGCCGGCCAGTAGCGCGGTAATCGACCAGTATTCCTCAGCCCGGAAGGCTTCTCGTTCCGCCTCGCGCTCGCAAATCAATCGCATGGCGACGGATTGCACCCTCCCCATGCTGAGCCCGCGCCGCACTTTGCTCCAGAGCAACTGACTGCCTTGATAGCCGACGATGCGATCCAACACGCGGCGCGCCTGCTGCGCGTTCACGAGCCGCATGTCGATTTTGCTCGGAGACTGGATCGCACGCTTGATCGCCGTTTCGGTAATTTCGTTGAATCGAACGCGAAAGATCTTGCGCTCGCTCTTCTTCAACTTTCCCAGCAGTTCCTGTTCGATATGCCAAGCAATGGCCTCACCCTCCCGATCAGGGTCCGGCGCCAGGAAAATTTTGTCCGCCCGTTCGGCCTTCTTCTTGATCTCGGCCAGCACCTTCGACTTCCCTTTGATCGTGACATATTGCGGCGCAAAATCGTGCTCCAGATCGACCCCCAACTTGCTGGTTGGCAAATCTTTCACGTGACCGACCGACGCCAGCACCTCATACCCGCGACCGAGGTACTTCGTCACCGTTTTCGCTTTGGTCGGTGACTCAACGATGACTAATGACTTCGCCATAACAACTCCGTTTGCTTCGCTTCATGGCCTCATCCGTATCAAATATCGGAGATTCATGCAACTAGACGGGAGGATCATGAGTCACAACTTGACATACTGCTGACCAGGCAACTGGCGCACGCGCCCGGATAATTCGAGCGCAAGCAGGCTGGCAACGACAGTGGCGGCATGGAGCCCCGTTCGTTCGATGAGCGCATCGACCGACTGGGCGTCGGAAGAGAGGGCTTCGTAGACGGCGGCATCCTCCCGCCCGAGCGGTCCACGCGGGACCGTGGGCTCGTCGCCACGCGAGAGGGAAGCCCGCAGACACGCATCCAGTTGTGGGAGGATCTCCTCAAGAACATCCTGGGCGTCCTCGACCAATTTCGCGCCTTCCTTAATCAGACCGTTCGATCCCCGGCACGATTCGGACGTCACAGGACCGGGAACGGCAAAGACGTCGCGCCCCTGCTCTAAGGCCAGCTTTGCCGTGATCAACGATCCGCTGCCTTTCGCGGCCTCACTCACCAGCACCCCGAGCGACAATCCGCTGATAATTCGATTGCGCCGTGGGAAGTGATGATTGAGCGGGGCCGCCCCGATCGGCAGTTCGGACATCACGGCTCCTCCGGCCTCTTCGATGCTGCGCCGCAACGTCCGGTGTTCCGACGGATATGTCCGATCGACGCCGCACCCCAAAACGGCGATCGTACGCCCCTTCCCGCCCAACGCGCCCCGATGGGCCGCCGCGTCGATGCCTCGCGCCAGTCCGCTTACGATCGTGATTCCTCTCTCGGCCAATTCTCTGGCGATCCGCTCCGTGACAACTTGCCCGGACGGCGTCGCCCGTCGGCCTCCCACGATCGCCACCGCGACATCCACGGACATCGGCCACGTCCCGCTCACGTAGAGCAACGGCGGGGGATCGGAAATGGCCCTCAGCCTCACAGGGTACGTTGGATCGAAGAGGGTGCAGACCCGAACGTTCAGACGTTCAATGATCGTCAGCCGACGGTCGATTTCCCGCATCACATCGAACGGAGGTCCCCGCCGAACAGACTCGGCCAGCTCGGCGCTGAAACCGGCTTCGACCAAACGCTCGACGCCGGCCGTCAACACCGCGTTCGGCGAGCCGAAAGATTGAATCAGCTTGATCAGCGTCCGATCACCAACCCCGTCGACCGCTTGCAAGGTCAACCATGCGGCCAGTGAACTTTGATCCATCGTCCGTACCAGGGAAAATCCGCCGTTCGTTTCGGCGACCATCCCGATGACCGTCGATCCGGGAAAGCCGAATCGCTGGCGATGAGCGCCGTGCGGGGCTACATCACGACCAAATCGTATTGCTCCAGATGCAACTGGCCGTCCGATACAACGACGATCTTGACTCCCCGATCCTGTTCCAGAGCCTCTACTCCCGCGCGCTCTTCGTCTTGCAACAATTCAGCCACCACGGGATGGGCTCCGATGACGATGCGCCGTTGATCGGCGGACGGTTCAATCCGTCGGATCTCCCGGAAAATTTCATAGACCACCGTTGTGGGAGACTTCGTATATCCGCGGCCGTCGCAATAGCGGCAAGGTTCCGAAAGCGACCGCAGCAAATCCTCGCGGACACGTTCTCGCGAGATTTCGATCAAGCCGAGATCCGAGATCCGGGAGATTCTCGTTCTTGCCTTGTCGGACGCCATCGCGTCCACCAGGGCGTGATAGACCTTCTCGCGATTTTTCTCGCGCTCCATGTCGATGAAATCGACAATGATGATGCCGCCAATCCCTCGCAGTTTGAGCTGGTACGCCACTTCCTTGGCGGCTTCCAGGTTGTTGCGAAGAATCGTCTCTTCCTGATCCCGTTTCCCGACGAACCGACCTGTATTGACGTCGATGACCGTCATCGCCTCCGTGTGATCGATCACGAGGTATCCGCCGGATTTAAGCCAGACTTTTCGACTCATCGCCCGGGTGATTTCCTGCTCAACGCCTAAGTGATCGAACAGCGGCTCTTCCTTGTCGTAGAAATGGATCCGAGAGGTTTGTTCCGGGGAAAACCGTTGGACGAAATTACGGATGGCCTCGTATTCATCGCGAGAATCGATCCAGAGCTTGTCCACCTTCTTGCCGAAGAGATCTCTCACGACACGAAAGCTGAGGCTCAAGTCACTGTGCAGCAAAGCCGGTGCGGCCAAACGTTCCCGCTTGGTCAACACATCCTGCCAGAGGACATGGAGAAACTCCACGTCTGATCGCAGCTCATCCTCTTTGACGCCTTCGCTGACTGTGCGCACGATGTACCCACAGCCGGGGCGGCGGACTCGGCGCATGACATCCTTCAACCTCAACCGCTCCTCTTCCCGCGCGATGCGGCGCGACACCCCGATATGCTCCACGTTTGGCATGAACACAAGGTAGCGGCCCGGAAGGGACACATAGGTCGTCACCCGTGATCCTTTGGTTCCGATTGGTCCTTTGGAAATCTGAACCATCACCTCCTGGCCTTCGCTCAGCAACTCTTCGATGGGCTTCGCGCTCTGACGTTTGGGCCTGAGCACCTCAGCGTCTTTCTCATCTTCCTCCGCCTCGACCACCATGTCCGCAGGCTCTGCATCCAGCGACAAGTCGGACACGTGCAGGAAGGCGGCCTTCTCAAGACCGATATCGACGAACGCCGCCTGCATACCGGGCAACACTTTGACCACGCGCCCCTTATAAATGTTTCCGACAAAGTCTTTATGCTTCGCCCGATCACTGAACAGATCGGTGACCACACCGTTATCAAGAACCGCCACGCGGGTTTCCTCCCGCGTCACGTTAATGGCAATTTCAGTTCCCATGCATGCTCCTTGAGATCGAAGGCCCCGACGCGCGAGACCACACCGATGCGGCTGCGTGTCCGATCAGTCGGCAGTCATGTTCGGCGCAACCGACCGGCCTTCTTGAAGATTCATCGTTTGCGTCTTCGTCAAAAATCAGTAGAACAGACTCAATCGTCTCCGTTTCACGTTCAACAAAAGCCCCAGCGACGCCATGGACATGATCGTGACACTGCCCCCGTAACTCACCAACGGCAAAGGAATGCCCACGATCGGAAACATGCCCGCCGTCATCCCGATGTTGACCACGATGCAGAAGCACAGCATCGACACGATTCCGACCGCCAACAACGCTCCGAGTTGGTCCTTTGCCTTGGATGCAATATCCAGCGAAAGCCATATCAACGACACAAACAACACCAGAAGAACGAGCACCCCGATGAACCCCCACTCTTCCGCATACACCGCAAACACGAAGTCCGTGTGCCCCTCCGGCAAAAATTTCAGTTGGCTTTGCGTGCCGCCGAACAACCCTTTTCCCATCAACTCGCCGGATCCGATCGCGATTCTCGATTGCAACGCATGGTACCCCTTGCCGCTCGGATCGTAGCTCGGATCGACGAACGCCATAATGCGCTGTCGCTGATAATCATGCAACGCTCCCCAGACGCCTTCCCACACGAAGGGGAACAACATCACCGAAAATAGAAGCGCGATGCCCAGAGCTTGGGATCGAACGCCGACCATCAGCAGCATCGCCGCATAAACCGCGACAAAACTCAACCCGCTTCCCAGGTCCGGCTGCTTCAAAATCAAGATCAACCCCGGCAACATCAGAAGCCCAGGCACGATCACGCGCTGCAACCAGCCGACGCGGGGCGCTTTTGAATAATACTGAGCCAAGACCAGAATGAGGACGAGCTTGGCGAACTCCGACGGCTGAAAACTGAAAGGCCCGAGGGCAATCCACCGTTGCGCGCCTTTGCTCGTCCGTCCTTCAAAGAGGACGAAGACGAGCAGAAACAACACGACGGCATAGGCGGGATACGCCAAACGGGCGATGGCATGATAATCCCACGCCCACATGACGACGAACGCCAGGGTTCCGACGCCGATCCATGCTATCTGCTTCACATAATATGGCGCGATGCCCCCCTCTTGATCATGGGTGACGCTATGAATGGAGAGCAGGCCGATTCCGAGAATGGCCACGATCAGTCCCACGTAGCGAAGATCAAAGGTGTCAAAGCCTCGCGCTTCCGTCACACGGTCGATCATAACGGCTCCGAGGTCGCTCCAATCCGGTCTGCGGCGGGAGCATCGGTCGTGCCTGCCGACTGTCCCTCATTCAGCTTGAAATAGGCCTCGATGACTTCTTTCGCCAGCGGAGCCGCAGCGGTTCCGCCGTGCCCCATGTGCTCGACCAACACGGCGACCGCGATCTTCGGCGACTCGACCGGAGCAAAGGCGATGAACCACGCGTGATCGCGAAACTTTTTGGGAATCGATTCCTCCGGTCCCGTTCGAAGCGCCGCAACCTGTGCCGTCCCCGTTTTCCCGCCGATCGTCACAACGGACGATTTCGCCCTCGTGGCCGTCCCGACGTTTACGACGTCGGCCAGTGCGTCTTTGATGAGACGAAACGTTTCGGGCTTCGCGTTGATCTTCCCCCGTGGAACCGCCGGCAGCTCTTGTAAGTTGCCGGTGACCCGGTCCATCACCGCCAGCACCAGGCGCGGTCGGTAATTGATGCCGTCATTGGCAACCGTGGCGATCAGGTTGGCCATTTGCAGCGGCGTCACCGTCACATACCCCTGACCGATCGCCGCCGAAATGGTTTCACCGGGCAGCCACGGCTCCTTCTTCACCTTCTTCTTCCACTCTGTCGATGGCATGATCCCGGTTCGTTCAGAGGGCAGATTGACTCCGGTGCTCTGCCCCAACCCGAATTGCCTGCCGAATTCAGCCATCAGGTCGATGCCCATACGTTGGCCGATGGTGTAAAAGTACACGTCGCACGAGTGCACGAGGGCCTTGTGTAGGTTGACTGCCCCGTGCCCGGTTGTTTTCCAATCGCGGAAAACCCGGTTTCCGAACTGGTAGCCGCCGTTGCAGGTCACGGTGCTGAACGGCGATACGGTTTTCGATTCCAGTGCGGCTACCGCCATCGGGACTTTGAACGTAGATCCCGGAGGGTATTGTCCTTGGGAAGCGCGGTTGTTCAGAGGACGTCCTTCGTCCTGGACGATTTCGGCCCATTGTTTGGGAGTCAACTCACGCGAGAGCACGTTCGGATCGAAGGCCGGACGGCTGGCCATGGCCAAAATGTCGCCGTTGGTCGGATCCAAGGCGACAATGGCGCCGTACTCCCGACCTAACAACTCTTCCGCGAGTTTCTGCAGCCGAACGTCGATCGTCAGATAGAGATCATTCCCCGCCTGAGGTTTCTCCACCACGACGGCCTTCTTTTCATGCCCGTGGGCATCGACCTCGACCCGCTTATACCCCGCTTGGCCGCGCACGTACCGATCAAAGGACTTTTCAATCCCATACTGACCGACGATACTGCCCTGATGAAGATCGGAAAACTCCGGCTTCTCTAGTTGTTCGGCCGATACTTCTCCGACGTAGCCTAACAGATGGGACGCCGTCACCCCGCCGGGATAGTTTCGCTGCGATTCGACTTGGATCATGACGCCGGGCAAATCCAGGCGATGCGACTCGATCAGCACGGCGTCGCGAAGCGTCAACCGATCCTTGATTTTGCGCGGCAGCAGCTTTCCGCCTTTCCCCCCCAATTTCTTACGAATGAATGCCGGATCCAGTTCCAGCAAATCGGACAATTTCTCAATCAACGCCTCCCGATCTTTCACTTCATCCAACGCGACGTACAGACTGAAACTCGGAACATTGTTCGCCAGGAGCACGCCGTGCCGATCATAAATCAACCCGCGGGCCGGCTCCATCAAGACTTGTCTGGTTCTGTTGTTCTCCGAGAGATCACGGTAGTAGGCTCCTTCCCTGATCTGCAAGTGCCACAGCCGCAACGCCAGCAGCGCTACGACCAAGAGCAACCCCATTCGAAGAATAATGAGTCGGCGTTGGAAATCGCCGTACTCCGTTTCCGAATAACTTCCCAGCACGAGAACAACTCCTACGTCCGATATTCCGCCATCCAACGCTCGACGTTGAATCGGCTCCATAGAAGCCGGTAGAGTGCCCCCCCCACCAGCGCATCCAAAATCCCTTCTGGGAGCACGACGGTCCGAAGCGCCCGCCATAGGTCCTGCTGACCGTTGAGCGCGAGCCAGGAGATCGTCGCCAATCCCGCCAAGCACGAGAGAAAAAAGATCCCCACCGTGAGCATCGGCCACGAGAGATACACGACGTGACGTCCCGCGAAACCGGCCGCGTATCCCACGGCACCCTTGACCCCCATGGCCACCACGGGATCAATGGCCGAAAACAGACTCATGACCCATCCCAGCGTCACACCGACCAACAACCCATGAAGCTCACCTCCCAATAAACCGGCGAGACAGGCCGCGACCAACGCGATGTCCGGCGCCACCCCCGCAATTTTCACATAAGGCAGCAAAACGGATTGCAGGGGAACCATCAGGGCGATGAGGGCAGACCACACCAACACTTTCATGATTTGGACTTCGCCTTTGGAGCGCCGAGGCGTTCTCCTTCACTCGGAACAGCTAGAGATTGAATCACCAGCACTTCTTCGACGTGCTCGCCGTCCACTTCCGGAATCAACTCGGCTGACAGAAACAATCCCTCGTCTTCTTTATGGATGGCGGTGATGGTTCCAATGGCCAACCCCTTGGGAAATCCCCCCACGAGCCCGGAGGTCACGACCCGATCACCTGGCCGCGCGTCCGACAACATGGGAATATATTTCAGTCGCGCCGATCCGTTGGAGGTTCCTTCGACAATCCCCTCGTCCCTCGTCCGCTGCACCAGCCCCGCAATGGCGTTGTTGGGGTCCGTCACCAACAGCACCACCGACGTCGCACTCGTGGTCTTGACAATACGCCCCACGACGCCGGCTGGCGTCATTACGCCCATGTCCGGACGGAGGCCGTCCGCTTCCCCCTTATTCAAAATGATCGTCCGATACCAGTTCCCGGTATCCCGTCCGATGACCTGCGCCGCCACCATTGTCCCCCCGCTTTGCTGCTTGAAATCCAACAGGGCGGCGAGGCGATCCGTCGCGGCGGCGGCTTCACGAAGTTGGCTGTTCTGCCCTTTGAGGTATTCGAGCTCTTTCCGTAGTGCTCGGTTTTCGGCTTCCACCGTTCGCAACGCGACGTACCCGGCCCAGAGGTCGGCGATACCGTCGCTGACACCGGCCACGGCGCGGAGGGGCCAGCTCACAACCCACCCGACGGGGCTCCCAGCCCGTTGAAGCACGCCCTGCAGTTGGGTAGGCAAAAGAAGGAAACCGATCAGAAGCACAACGGCCAGAACGATGACCAGCCGCCCCGTATTGTAGGGTGTACGAAAATTGACCATCCGCATCGCGGGATGGAACCTTACCGGAGATTGTTGGCCTGAGACATGACCGACACCTTACGGAGGAGATCCAACTCGTCCAAAATTTTTCCGACCCCCAACACGACGGACGTCAGAGGATCATCCACCGTAATGATCGGCAAATTTGTTTCTTCACGGAACCGTGTATCCATTCCTTTCAGGAGCGATCCTCCCCCCGTCAAGACGATCCCGCGATCGATAATGTCCCCCGCCAATTCAGGCGGAGTGTTCTCCAACGCGATCTTGATGGCATTGACGATCGTCGTAATCGGCTCGTGAAGGGCTTCCCGAACCTCAGCGTCATCGATGACTAGGGTGCGAGGAATACCCGAAATTAAATCGCGCCCCTTGATCATCATGGTCTTTCGCTCTTCAAACGGATAGGCGGAGCCAATTTCGAACTTGATCCGTTCCGCCATGTGTTCTCCGATGAGCAAATTGTACTTCTTTTTGATGTAGTTCATGATGGCTTCGTCCATGCGATCGCCCGCCACCTTCACCGACTCGCTATAGACGATGCCGCCGAGCGAGATCACCGCGATGTCCGTCGTGCCTCCGCCGACATCGACAACCATGTTGCCGGACGGCTCCGTGATCGGCAGGCCCGAGCCGATCGCCGCGGCGACCGGTTCTTCGATCAGATAAACTTCGCGCGCGCCAGCCAGCTCCGCCGAATCGCGCACCGCGCGTTGCTCGACCTGCGTAATGCGGGACGGGACTCCGATGATGATGCGCGGGCGGACGAACGCGCTGCGGTTGTGGGACTTGCGGATGAAATGTTTGAGCATCTGCTCGGCCATCTCGAAGTCGGCGATCACACCTTCCTTCATGGGGCGCACGGCGACGATGTTGCCCGGCGTCCGGCCCAACATCTTTTTCGCGTCGGCTCCTACGGCCAACACCTTTTCAGTCTTTTTTTCGACCGCCACCACAGACGGCTCATTGAGCACGATGCCTCGCCCACGCACGTACACCAACGTGGTCGCGGTGCCCAAGTCGATCGCCAGATCATCAGAGAACCACCCGAATATGTCTTCTGGAAACCCCACGGCGTCTCTCCCTTCATCTCGGCCGGGTGATCCGACACCGAGCCTGCACCATCAACGTTGAATCGTCATTCCGGAACCGCCAATTGCCCGGCATCCAACACCTGCGTCCGCGCTACTTCATCGCCGAGGCGGCGACCTTGCTCATTCCCGATAATCAACAGACTCTCAAACACCACGATCGCCAACGCCGCGAGCCATCCCACCCATGGAATCGCCAACGCAATCTGCGCGCAACCGAACGGCACATTTCGAATAATCGATTCCTTGAATCCGACGGGACCTCCACCATCCACCCGAACTGTTTCGAGGCCGACCAACCGCTTGCCAATACTCTTTCCACCTGCAAAACCGTCCGCAATCAAAAGGTAGGCCAAGCCCGAAAGAAACCCCACCGGGGAAGCCATCTCATTTGCAGCGGCGACAATGAACAGATCGATGAGCTTGGCAATGAACCGGTTCAGAACGTGGGCCTTCGGATAGACCGCCTGTTCCGGAAACTTGGAGGTCAGTCCCTCGCCTGTCAAGAAATCTCCTTTAAACTATTGGCAATATAACAAAAACCGACATCTCGCACAAACAAAGACCGTTCTTCAGGCCCACGGCTTGTTCCCGGACCTCTCACGTTATCGGATCACATGATCGGATTCCGAACCGAGAACCACAACAATGCCGATCTCAGCAGCCCTTCCTTTTCTGGATTCACCCGGTCAGCCGAAATAGTCCGATATCGGTGCGTTCCCATCGGTCGCTCCTTCTCTTCTTTGTCGTCTTGTCTTGATCCCCGCCGCGCAAGTACAATGAAGCATCATTTGCCCTGCTTAAACGGTTCAGAAAATGAGGTTCTGCAATGATTAAGGCCATTCGCGATGCCGCCCACAACTATCCGTGGCTTCTCAAATCGATCATGGGTATTTTGGCCATTGCGTTCGTCATCACCATGGGCTGGTGGGGGTTCGGCGAACAATCAACCAACGCCGTCGCGACGGTCGGCGATCTGACCGTCTCGCGTGACGAATTCCGGCGCGCCTATGAGCTGATGTACCGCGCGTACAAAGAGAGAGGCGGCGGAGACTTCAACGACGAGACCTTCAAACAATTGGTGATCGATCAACTGGTGGAGAATCGACTGTGGGTCATCGCCGCTCAGGAGATGGGCATTACCGTATCGGACGAAGACCTTCGCGAAATGATTCTGCAAATTCCCGATTTCCAAAAAAACGGGGCTTTTGATCCTGATCTTTACCGTCGCCTCCTCGCAGCCAATCACTGGACCCCCGCAGCTTTCGAGGCCGCTCAAAAGCAAGAACTATTGGCCGGTAAAGCAAGGATGATCGTCCGCAACTCCGTCGCCCTCACCCCCGCCGAACTCACGGAGGGGCAAGCCTTGACGACGCGAGCCCAAGGCTCTGAGTCTCCTGACTTCATAGGAGGCCGAGACCGTGCCGTGCAAGACATGTTGTTGCAGAAGCAACAACGTGCATTGTCTGCGTATCAGGATGCCCTCAAGACCAAGATCCCGATCAAAATCCGCCGAGAACTGCTTTAGCCGCCGGGGAACAAGACAGGTCTGACTCGCTCTCCTGACAAACGAGACAGTGTCCCACTCGCGACCTACCACCGTCGTTCCTTCCCATCCTCGCAGCCGATCACGCTCTTCCCCGGCACAATAGAACCACTGCCCATCTCATATTGCTATTTGGAATTGCCACCTAGAGAATCAGCATCGCGTCGCCGTAACTATAAAATCGATACCGTTCCTTGATCGCCTCTTCGTATGCGCGGCGGACCAGGTCGATGCCGGCAAAGGCGGAGACCAACATCACAAGGGTCGTCTTCGGAAGGTGAAAATTGGTCATCAGCGCATCGACGGCCTGAAACTGAAAACCCGGCGTGATAAACAGATGGCTCTCCCCCTCAGCAGAGACAATGGAGCCGCGTTCTTGTGCGACAGTCTCCAACGTCCGCACGACGGTCGTGCCGATCGCCACGACCCGATGGCCGGCTTGTTTTGCCCGCACGATGGCCCGGGCGGCCTCCTCTCCAATCCTATACACTTCTTTCTCCATCCTATGATCTTCGATTTGGTCGGTGACGACAGGCCTGAAGGTCCCCGGTCCCACATGCAGCGTGACGGCAACGACACCAATGGCCTGTTCAGCCAAACGGGCGAGCAGGCGCTCCGTAAAATGCAACCCCGCCGTCGGTGCCGCAATCGCCCCTTCGTGAGCGGCAAACACCGTTTGATACCACTCGTGGTCCTGGCCGATGGGGCGCCGTTTGATATAGGGTGGAAGCGGCATCGTGCCTGATGCTCGCAACAGTTGGAGAACTGGAACCGGGCTTTCCACCCTCACGGCCGTGCCTTCGGCGTCGCGTTTGAGAATCGTCGCGCTCGCCTGCCGATCAAAGTCGATGATCTCACCGGCTCGCAATCGCCCCTTGACCATCACTTGCCAGATATTGTCTCCCAGATCCTTGACAAACAGCACCTCAACCGGGCTGCCGGTCGGTCGTTTTTTCCCCAAAATCCTGGCCGGCAGGACCTTCGTGTCGTTCACAACTAACAGATCACCGGGAGCAAGCAACGATGGAAGATCGGCCACGTGGCGATGAGAGAATCGGCCGGTTTGTCGATCAAGCACCAGCAAGCGGGCTTGATCACGCGGAACGACGGGTTGCGCCGCAACGAGCGACGGATCAAACGGGAAGTCGAATGCCGAGAGTTGCATCAAAAAGCGGGCGTCGCCACAACCGGGGGGACCGGAGGAGCTTTGGTCAATGAGGCGCTGCGCAGCTCCGTTCCCGGATAGTAATAGCGGAGAATGCTGGCATACGAATAGCCCAACTCGGCCAGTTCCTTGGCCCCCCATTGGCAAAGACCGACCGCGTGACCGGCGCCGTAGCCGGATAGGACGACCTCCTCGCCGAACGACTCGATGGTGAACTGCGTACTGGGCACAACCGTATAGCCGACGGCTTTGCGAAGCTCCTCTCCACGCAAGATCAGCTCTCCCTTGGAGTGCAACACGCGCAACGTCGCAACGCGACCAGACCGGCTGTAGGAAAGGGGCGCCAACGTGGCGATCGCCCCGACGTCGAATCCCTGTTGGCGTAGATTGCGCTCCAACGTTTCGACCTTGAACGAGGTTTTCCATTGAAAGTACGGGGATTCGAGATCAAAGGGGCACTCGACCCCTTTCAAGTAGGGGAGATCTTTCGCCCAGACGACGGCAGCATCTTCTGTCAGCCCCGCGGCCGTCGAGGAAAAGGCCGCATAGATCGGCGCGTCTTCGTAGGTCACGACCTCGCCCTTCGTGGAATCGACCGCCTGTTCCACACGCGCATCAACCCCTCGTCGGCCTCGATAGACTTGATCCTGCGTGCCGGCCGCGACGTCATAATCGCGAGACCCACTCAGCATATGGTGGTACAGCGCGTAGGTTCTGGCTGCGACGGCCTGCGCCTTGAGCATTTCGGGATGCCACGAGGAATTGACTTCGCCGGGAAGAACCCCTTTTACGTACTCTTCAAGGTCAACATGGTTCACGACCAGCAAGCCGCCGCCCCGCATGATCACTTGCACCAGTCCATTGATGTGCCACGTCGGAGGATCATCGGCAGGAGGGAAGATCGGTTGTTTGTCCTGTCCCCCCGGCTGCGGCAACCAGATGGCCAGATCCTGTTTCCCCGTGCGCAAGGTAATCTGGTCACCATCCATGCGGGTTCCGTTGACGAACAGCAGAAGACCGCGCCTCTCAATACGAATCTTGGCGTTGCGATAGGAACGGGCGCCGCCGCTCGCATCCGTCACCCACAACACGTGGGTCGCACGTGCGTCAAGCTGTTGAACATCCGCCGCCAACAGCACGCGGATCGCCGGCGCGGCATAGGCCGGAGAAGCCACGACGTCCAGCGCCCCCGTGGCCAGCCCGATAACGCCGATCAAGCACGCTCGAAACGGTTGATTCATCGCCGGAGGAACCATCCAAGAACGTAGAGCAACAGGCTCAAGACCACGCTCAGGACGATACTGGTGCCCAGGGGGAAATAAAAACTGAAATTCTCACGTTTGTACGAGATGTCACCGGGTAATTTGCCAAGCCAGCTAAACAGACTGCCAAGCCCGGCAATCCGATCAATGGCGACGAACAGCACACCGACTCCCACGATGAGGAGGCCGATTCCGATCATGAGTTTGCCGATCGCCGTCCATTCAGGCATCTCAGGCATCACGTCCCATCCCTCCTTGAAGACAGCCACGGCCTCGGCGCGCTCATCGGGATTCCACCGCCATTCTCTGCACGCCGAGGCACCTTGCTCTTCCACAAGGCCGAGCGAGCCTCGTCAGCGGCCGTTTCCGCCTCTTCTCATCGATGATTGATCAGGTATTCAGCGATTTGAATGGCGTTCAGCGCCGCTCCTTTTCGAAGATTGTCCGATACGACCCAGAGATTAAGCCCGTGCTCGACCGAATGATCCTCCCGTATCCGACCGATATACACCTCGTCTTTTCCCGTCGCGTCCAGCGGCATCGGATAGAGCTTCCTCCCCGGATCGTCAAAAACCATCACGCCCGGCATGGCGGCCAATAAGGCCCTCGCCTCGTTGGCGTTCAACGGCTTCTCCAACTCAACGTTGATCGCTTCGGAATGACAGCGCAGCACCGGCACTCGTACGGTCGTCGCCGTCACGCGGAGCGACGGTGCTTCGAGAATTTTTCTGGTTTCCATTACAATTTTCACTTCTTCCGAACAGTCACCCCCATCGTTGAACGAACCGATCTGGGGCAACAGGTTGAAGGCGATCTGATGGGGATACACCTTTGTTTCTACCTCGCGAAATGACAGCAACGCCTTTGTTTGCTCCACCAGCTCGTCCATCGCCGCGGCGCCAGTCCCAGAGACGGACTGAAACGTCGTTACCACGACGCGCCTGATGCCCACGGCGTCGTGGAGCGGCTTCAGCGCCATCACCAAGGGGGTCGTGGTGCAGTTAGGAATCGACACGATGCCTCGCGGCATCGCCTCCAGTGCATGGGGGTTGACTTCCGGCACAACCAACGGAACGTCCGGATTCATTCGAAACACGGCGCTATCGTCGATCACCACGATACCGGCGGCACCGAGTTTTTGACCGTATTCGCGGCTGATGGCATCGGTCGCGGAAATCAACGCGATATCGACACCGTCGAAGGACGACTCCGGCGTCAGTTCCTCGATTGTCCACTCCTTGCCCTGGCACGACAACGTCTCACCGGCCGACCGTCGGGATGCAAAGAGACGGAGCGATGCCAGAGGAAACTTCCGCTCTTCCAAAATCTCCAATGTTTCTTTCCCCACTGCGCCGCTCGCCCCAAGAATCGCCATCACATATGCGGATTTGTTCTTCAGCATGGAGCCCTTCTCTTTTTGTATCAACGTGTTAGTACCCGAATCCGGTGGTTGAACGTGTCGGCGACCATGACCCGTCCTTCTCGATCGACGGCGATGCCGAACGGATAGTTTAAGCCGGCCTGTAACGACGGCCCGCCGTCGCCCGAGTAAGCCGGGGTCCCCACTCCGGCCGTTCGCTCGATCGTGCCCGTCGCTCGGCTCCATCGGCGTACCAAGTGGTTATCAGAATCCGTGATGAACAAGTTGCCATCCCCGTCCACCGCAATGCCAACCGGCCTCGACAAGCTGACTGAGGGCGCCTCCTGTTCGCTCTCGTATCGGTATTCGCACCCATCGCCGGCCACCGTTCGAATCAGACCCGTCGTAGGATCGACGGCGCGAATCCTGCCATTGAACGTATCGGCGATAAAAAGTGTCCCGTCATCGGCACAGGCCAATCCACTCGGCCCGGCCAGAGCAGCTTCCGTAGCCGGTTTCCTATCTCCATTGTACAAAGCCGTCCCGTTCCCCGCCACCGTACGAATCAGACCGGTTTTTAAATCGATCGCCCGAACTCGGTGGTTGCCTTGGTCGGCCACGTAGAGGACTCCTCTCCCATCCAACGCCAAGGCGGCCGGTTCATTGAGGCCCGCACTAGCGGCGGGGCCGCCGTCGCCGCCATATCGAGGCCGGCCCAGCCCGGCAATCGTCGTGATACTCCCGTTGGCAGCATCAACCAGACGGATGCGATGATTGAATGTATCAGCAATGTACACGTTCCCTCGGGCGTCCGCGACAACCGCCGTCGGAAAGTTGAGACGGGCTCGCACGGCTGGCCCGCCGTCTCCGCCGAATCGATCCGGCGCCGCCGCCCTCGCCATAACGTACCGGATCGTGCCGCTTATGTCCGTCTGCTGCCGATAGTTCGGGAAAGCCGCTCTCTCCTCAGCAAAGGGGTCTTCCTCTGCCAAACACCGGATCTCCGCACCGAGACCGGCGTCCCGCTCTGTTTCCTCCATATCGGCGACGCCGGCGATCGTCGAGATCTCGCCGGTATCGCGATCAATCCGCCGCACAACATGGTTTTCAGAATCGGCAATCAGGATGTTCCCGATCGCATCCACTCCAACCCCCTTCGGTTCATTCAAGGAGGCGAGGCATGCAGGACCGCCGTCTCCTCCATAGGCCGGTTCTCCGGTTCCGGCAAGCGTCCGAATGGTCCACAACCCCATGGTCGATGGCATATGAATGCGCGATGACACTAGCTCAAATGACGAAGGATGACATCTCCCATTTCGGTCGTCCCGACGATCTTGGCGCCGGGACTTTGGATGTCCCTGGTCCGATACCCGAGATCGAGCGTCTTCACAATCGCCCGCTCAATGGCATCGGCTTCTTTATCAAGACGAAACGCATAGGACAGCATCATGGCGGCAGACGCGATCATGGCGATCGGATTGGCGATGTTCTTGCCGGCGATGTCCGGGGCACTCCCGTGAATAGGCTCGAACAGGCCGACTGCGGCACCCAGGCTTGCGGACGGCAACATCCCGATAGAGCCAGTCAACATCGCGGCTTCGTCGCTCAGGATGTCGCCGAACATGTTATTGCAGAGCAGCACGTCGAATTGTCTGGGGTTGCGCACCAATTGCATGGCGGCATTGTCCACGTACATGTGGGTCAACTCAACGTCGGGATATGCTTTGTGCACATCGGTGACCACTTTTCGCCACAGCTCGGAGGACTCCAAGACGTTTGCCTTGTCCACCGATGTCACTTTCTTGCGGCGTTTCCGCGCCGCCTCGAACGCCACCTGCGCGATACGCCTGACTTCTTCTGTTGTATAGACCTCGGTGTTGACGCCGCGCTCGCCTCCATCCGGCAATCGATCGATGCCCTTGGGCTTGCCGAAATAAATGCCGCCCGTGAGTTCCCGAACCACAAGGATATCGATTCCTTCGACGACCTCGCGTTTCAGTGACGAGGCGTCCGCGAGACTGGGATAGACCTTGGCGGGACGAAGATTGGCGTACAGTCCCAACGCTTCACGAATACCAAGCAAGGCTCGCTCCGGCCTGCGAGCATACTCAAGCCCCTCCCACTTGGGCCCCCCGACAGCCCCCAACAACACCGCGTCGCTCTGTTTCGCAAGCGACAACGTTTCGTCCGGCAAGGGAACCCCAACCTTGTCGATCGCCTGGCCGCCGATGTCGGCCGATACAAACTCAAAGGAATGGTGATAGGCCTCTCCGATCGCCTTGAGAATTTTGACCGCTTCCGGCACAACCTCCCGCCCCACTCCATCTCCGGCCAGCACCGCAATCTTCGCTTTCACGTCGCACACTCCTTCTCCAGAATGAACAATGGAATGCCTCGTCCCTATTCCAGTATGGTTTCATCCTCGATCCTCCAGGGGGGATCGACCAAACAGAGAAACTCCAATTCGTCGTCCCCAGTATTTTCCAACCACTGTTCGCCCCCCGGCGGAACATAAGCAACCGACCCAGCCGCAACCGAACGGGTCTCCGAATCGACCGTCAACCGGCCTTTCCCCGCAATGAAGTAATAGACTTCCGACGACGACAGCACGTGCCGTTTTGACCGTCCGCGCGCCGCCAACCGGCCGTGGGCCAAACTGTAGCGAAGCGCCAGATTCTCTTTCGCAGGATGCAGCAGCTCCCGAAGCACCGTGTGATCTCCAGCCAAAAATTCCCGACAGTCCGTAAGGGCCTTCGTGATCATAAGAAAAAGAAACCGCCTCTCGAGTCGTTTCGATCAATCAAAACAGCCGTCAATGGGTCGGTCCGATCGCTCGATCAAATCAAGCGGACCTTCCGCGTATCATCTGCCTGTCTAGGCGTCAAACAGGCTAGCCGATTCAAGGCGTTGAGATAGGCCCGGGCCGCCGCCACGATGATATCGGTATCTGAGCCGTGGCCCGACACGGTCCGTCCATTTTCCTGAAGGCGCACCGAGACCTCGCCTTGAGCGTCCGTCCCGCTGGTGAGCGCGTTGACCGCGAACATCACTAATGTACTTTTCGTCTGGGTCATGGCCGCAATGGTTCGATACACGGCGTCCACCGGTCCATCGCCGGTTCCAGACTGTTTTACCGGCTGTCCCTCGATCTCCAGTTCGACCGTCGCCGTGGGAACTCGATCGGTCCCGGTCTCCAAGTGAAACGACTTGAGCACGATCCGCTCCCCCATCTTGGCCAGTTCTTCCGAAACGATGGCCTCAAGGTCTTCCTCGTAAATCTCCTTCTTTTGATCGGCAAGTCGTTTGAACCGTTCAAACGCGCGGTTGATTTCCTCATCGCTCAGACGATAGCCCAGTTCCTCCAACCGCTGCCGAAAGGCGTGCCGTCCCGAGAGTTTTCCCATCACCATCCGGCTCTCGACAAGACCGATTGATTCCGGCCGCATGATTTCGTAGGTGGTTTTCTCCTTGAGCAACCCGTCTTGATGAATGCCCGAACTGTGTGCGAACGCGTTGGCTCCAACGACGGCTTTGTTCGGCTGCACCACCATGCCGGTGATCTTGCTGACGAGCCTGCTGGTCTTGGCGATTTCCTCCGTGTTGATCCTGGTGTCGGCCTGGTAGAAATCCCGTCTGGTCCGAAGCCCCATGACAATTTCTTCCAACGCCGTATTGCCGGCTCGCTCGCCGATCCCGTTGATCGTGCACTCCACCTGTCCCGCTCCGTTGAGAACGGCCGCCAAACTGTTGGCCACGGCAAGGCCCAGGTCGTTGTGACAATGGACGGAGATGATCGCCTGTTTCACGTTGGGCACCTTCTCGCAGATTCCTTTAATCAAGGCCCCGAATTCCTGCGGCACGGCATATCCCACCGTATCGGGAATATTGACCGTCCCAGCTCCCGCCGCGATGACTGCCTCGATGACCTCGTACAGATAGGCCGGATCGGACCGGCTGGCATCCATGGGCGAAAATTCCACGTCATCGACGTAGCTCCTCGCCCGTTGGACCATTTCGACCGCTCGCTTCTTGGCTTCCTCGCGCGTCATCCGAAACTGATATTTCAGATGGATGTCGGAAGTTGATAAAAACGTATGGATGCGGGCCCTCGGCGCCCCTTTCAACGCCTCCCACGCGCGATCGATATCTTCCTGGCGGGCGCGGGCCAGGCTACAGATGATCGGTCCCTCCACCTCTTGAGCAATCCGCCGCACCGCTTCGAAATCACCGGGGGAACTGTACGCAAAGCCGGCCTCGATCACATCGACTCCCAGGCGAGCCAGTTGCTTGGCCACCATCAATTTTTCTTCCACATTCATGCTGGCGCCGGGCGATTGCTCGCCGTCCCGCAACGTTGTATCGAATATGCGTATCATGCGCGTCATCGTGCCCCCCATTGCATGGATCGACGGCTTGTTTTCCGACCGGCGGTGTGTCTCCACCGATCGATGAGATGAGTTGAGCCGTCAAATAAAAATGCCTTCGCCCCTCTTCGTTGGTCAGGGACGAAGGCTTTACGCGCTCCGTGGTACCACCCTGTTTCGGCGACGGTCAGTTCCCTGATCGGCGCCCTTCATTGCAGCCCGTCACGGGGGCTGGGCGGAACCCGCTACTCGAAGTTCACGGATTCTGGCTCGGAGGCGAGTTCGGCGACGTATCGATTGGCTCGCACCATCCGCCAACTCTCTCGGACGACACGGCTCGCCTACTACTCCTCGTCACTGCCATTTACAGGACAACGCTTTCTCCCCTTTCCTCTCTCCTGTCCTCTCTCCTGCCGGTACCCTCTCACACCTTCGGTGGTTCCGGCGCCGGCAGTTCGGTCTTGGCAACTCCCTTCTTACCGGCTGTCCTCATGATCAATCCCACCAGTTTCTCGACCGGCCCCAACAACGCATAGCCTGCAAATATGACAAACAACATGACCGGCGGCCATGCCGTCACCATCATCAGCCCGAGAATCCCCCACACGAGATAAGTGATTTGCTGAGGGCCTCTGAATTTCAGGTCCTTAAAACTGCGATACTTGATGGTGCTGACCATGAGAAACGCCAACACCAGCGTCACAATCAACACAACAACCGGTTTGGTTTCCGAACCCATCCGAAGCGCGTACTGATCGAAGACGACCAGCGAGGCGACGACTCCTGCCGCAGCGGGAATGGCCAAGCCGGTAAAATACTTGCCGTCGGACAACGCGATCGTGGAATTGAATCGAGCCAAGCGCACCGCCCCCATTGCTACGTAGGCAAACATCACGGCCACGCCGAACGTGCCTTGGCCGCTTAACGCCCACGAATAGATAAGAACCCCTGGCGCCACCCCGAACGAGACGACGTCGGACAAGGAATCGTATTCCAGCCCGAAATGGCTCGTGCTGTTGGTCAACCGAGCCGACTTGCCATCGAGCACGTCGAACACCATCGCGACAAGAATGGCGATGGCCGCCGCCACATACTCTGCGTTGAAAACCAACAGAATCGCGTACACGCCGCAGAACAAGTTGCCGGTCGTAAACAGATTCGGAATCAGGTGCATGGCCGCCTTGCGCCGTTTTCCATCTTTGCCGAAGGAGTTTTTTAATCCAGCGGGCTTCATCGCAGTTCCCCCAAAATGGTTTCCCCGCCCTTCACCTTGTCTCCGACTGCCACTCGAAGGCGTGTTCCGATCGGAAGAAAGGTGTCCATCCGAGACCCGAATCGAATCAATCCAAACCGCTCTCCCCGGACGGCTTGATCCCGGGGGGACGCCCAGCAGACGATGCGCCGGGCGATCAACCCGGCGACCTGCACGCACAATACTTTCAGCCCTTCCACCGTGCGAATCATCAACGCGTTCTGCTCGTTTCTCAACGTGGCGTCCGGCCTGCTGGCGACCAAGAACGCCCCCGGTTGATACTGTATGTCTTCGATGACCCCGTCGCAGGGCATCCGATTGATATGCACATTGAACACGTTCAAAAAAATCGTCACGCGAAGCGCGCGGTCTTTCAGATACCGAGGTTCAAATTCTTCTTCGATAGCAATTACTTTTCCATCCCCCGGCGCAACCACCAGACGGGGATCTTGGGGAATCACTCTAGCCGGGTTTCTGAAAAACCAGACGACGAACGCGGTGAGCAGTCCTGCTATCACCGCTACCACCACCCAGCCCATCCACCCTGCCAACAGTGTCACGCCCGCAGGAGCGGCAATGAAAGGAATGCCTTCCTTCGCGACCGGAAGACCAACCGCCCGATCGATCACACAACCTCCTCTACCCCCGGGAAAATCCTTCTTGGCGTCGTCTCGATTATGACCATACGGCTCCGGAACTTCCAACGTTCCTCCGACTATTTTATCCGAAGAACCGTCACGCGAAAGCCTTCTCTTAAAGTGACCCGAACCATCCCGTCGGTTCCCCGCTTAATTCTTCGTTCGATCAACCAACTGATCTTTCTTAAGCCACGGCATCATGGCCCGCAACCTGGCCCCCACAGCCTCGATGGGATGCGCCTCACCCTTGGCCAAGAGGGCATTGTACACGGGACGATTCGCCTGATTTTCCAAGACCCATTCTCTGGCGAACTGGCCGCTTTGGATCTCGCCCAAGATTTTCTTCATTTCGAGCTTGGTTTGTTCGGTCACGATCCTGGGACCGCGCGTCACGTCGCCGTACTTCGCCGTCGTACTGATCGAATACCTCATGTTGGCAATGCCGCCCTGATATATTAAATCCACGATGAGCTTGACTTCGTGCAGACATTCAAAATAGGCCATCTCCGGCGAATACCCCGCCTCGACAAGCGTCTCATAGCCGGCTTGAATCAAAGCCGTGAGCCCGCCGCACAAGACAACCTGCTCTCCGAACAAGTCCGTCTCAGTCTCCTCCCGAAAGGTCGTTTCAATAATACCAGCACGGCCGCCGCCGATCGCGCTCGCATAGGCCAACCCGACCTGCCTGGTTGTGCCGCTGGGATCCTGATGAATGGCAAGCAAGCAAGGAACCCCGCTGCCCTTCGTGTACTCGGATCGCACAAGATGGCCGGGCCCCTTCGGTGCCACCATAAAAACGTTAATGGAAGCCGGCGGAACGATTTGGCCGAAATGGATGTTGAACCCGTGCCCGAACGCCAAATAGGACCCGGCTTTGAGGTTGGGAGCCACTTCCTGCCGATAGATCGTTGACTGGACTTCATCCGGGGCGAGGATCATCACGACGTCGGACGCTTTGACGGCGTCCGCCACCGGCATGACCTTAAGACCGCTTTGCTCCGCCTTCTTCCATGATGCTCCCTCGCGCAACCCGACGACCACGCTGACCCCGCTCTCCTTCAAGTTGAGCGCGTGCGCATGGCCCTGACTCCCGTACCCGATAACGGCTACGCTCTTGCTGCGAATATGATGAATATCCGCGTCCTGATCGTAATAAATCTTCATGCTGAACTCCTTCACGAAAGACGCCGCGTGTTCTCTTCCGGCTTGACCTGTACGGCGACACACACTATTCGCGCGCTGACCTCTTGGCTTGTGCGACGGCTGGGCGAATCGGCTCACGGGCGACGGCAACCCGCCCTGTCCGAACCAATTCCTTGATTCCCAACGGCTGCAGCAAATTGATGATCGCTTCGATCTTCCTGGGATCACCTGACACTTCGATCGTATAGGTGCTGGGCGACGAGTCGATGACGTTGGCTCGAAAAATGTCCACGATTCTGAGCGCCTCCGCCCGATCCTCGTCCTTGGTGTGCACCTTGATCAGAGCCGTTTCCCGCGCGACAAATTCGGTTTCGTTCAAGTCCACCACCTTAATGACGTCGATCAGTTTATTCAATTGCTTGACGATCTGTTCGATAATCCGGTCGTCGCCCGAGGTCACCAACGTCATCTGCGACATCGACGGATCAAGGGTGGGGGCGACGGAGAGGCTTTCAATATTGAAGCCCCGACCACTAAACAGACCCGCAACCCTTGAAAGGACTCCGAACTTGTTCTCAACCGTAACGGAGATGATGTGTTCCATATTCCCAGACGTCGAGATCAACGCGCCGGACACCGAAATGTGTTCACCGACGTCGATGCCTCCGAGCCTTCCCTCATCCTTACGCCGTTAACACCGTATCTTTATCTTCCGGCACCACCTTCCCGACGCCGATCTGTTTCTTCTTCAATTCCGGGGGATCTTCGAGAATCATCTCGTGATTGCAGCCTCCCGCTGGAATCATTGGATAACAGTTTTCATAAGGATAGGTCGGCACGTCAACGATGACGGGCCCATCCGTTTCCAGAGCCGTTTTCAACACCCCGTCAAGATCCGCCAGCTTCTCGGCCCGCAGCCCGACCGCGCCATACGCCTCGGCCAGCTTGACAAAGTCCGGCGTGCCACCCAAATAACTCGACGCGTATCGCCCGTTGTAGAAGAGGTCCTGCCACTGTCGCACCATCCCGTGAAAGCGGTTGTTCAGCACGATAACCTTCACCGGCAATTTGCTGACCACCGCGGTCGCCATCTCCTGCATATTCATCTGAACACTGCCATCCCCCGCGATACAAAGGACCAGACGATCGCGGAACGCGGCCTGTGCGCCCATGGCTGCAGGAAATCCGAAGCCCATGGTTCCAAGCCCGCCGGACGTCAACCACCGGTTCGGCTTCGCCAATTTGAAATATTGCGCCGCCCACATTTGATGCTGGCCCACGTCGGTCGAGACGATGGGATCTCGATCTTTCGTCAGTTCATACAATCGTTTGACAACGTGCTGCGGCTTGATCGGCCCATTCTCTTCCTGGTGATAGGTCAACGGGTGCAGCTTCTGCCATTGATGAATTTGATCCCACCAAGGTTTCCGAAGCTCTTTCTGATCGCCGTTCACCGTCGCACGTAGAATTTGATTTAACTCACGCAGCACCGCCTTACAATCGCCGACGATCGGAATATCGACGTGAATGTTTTTTCGAATCGACGTCGGATCAATGTCGATGTGAATAATCTTTGCGTGCGGACAGAATTCCGACACTTTGCCTGTCACACGATCGTCAAACCGCACACCGACGGCGATGACCAGATCGGAGTAGTGAATGGCCATGTTGGCGCAGTAGGTCCCGTGCATGCCCAGCATCCCCAGCGACAACGGATGCTCCCCCGGAAACACGCCGAGTCCCATCAGAGTCATATCGACCGGGATCTGCGTCAGCTCGGCCAATTCGAACAGCTCTTGCGAGGCACCGGAAAAGACGACCCCCCCGCCTACATACAACACCGGCTTTTTGGCCTTGGCGATCGCCTCGGCCGCCTGTTTAATTTGCCATTTATTGCCCTCATACGTCGGGTTATATCCGCGAATGGAGACGGAACTCGGATAGACAAACTCGGCCTGGTTCTGCGACACATCCTTTGGAATGTCGACCAACACCGGTCCAGGTCGGCCGGTCGTCGCGATATAAAATGCTTCTTTGATCGTCCGGGCCAACTCGTTGACGTCTTTGACTAGAAAATTGTATTTCGTGCAGGGTCTGCTCAAGCCGATATTATCCGCTTCCTGAAACGCATCGTTTCCAATTAAGCTCGTAGGCACCTGGCCGCTAAAACAGACCATCGGTACGGAATCCATGTAGGCGTCTGCCAATGCCGTAATCACGTTGGTCATCCCAGGCCCCGACGTCACCAGGCAGACCCCTGCTTTACCGGTTGCCTTGGCGTAGCCTTCGGCCATGTGGCCGGCTCCCTGTTCATGACGCGTGAGAATGACCTCGATGTCCTTTTGCTGATGGAGCATATCGAAGATCTTCAAGACCACGCCCCCGGGAAGCGCAAAAAGGGTCCTGACGCCTTCCCGCTTTAGACATTCGATGAAGATCTCGGCTCCACTGAGTTTCATGTCGGTATCCTCCTCATCACGAAATCGAGGGACGTTTGAAAATCAATGCTCCTTCAGCCCTCGTCTCGTTTGTCCCCATTGAACTGACCAGAACAGGTTTCTCAATCATTGGTTGGGGCATTGGTTGGGGTTCACTCTAAAAATACCTGAAAAATCAACAAGAAAGGCTAGAGATCGTATCATCATTGTCAACGAAGGGTCAAGGGAACGGAACGGCATAAAAAATCCATGTCCTTTCCTCGATCACAAGGCGATTCACGGCAATCGTGGAAGAACTTGACGACCAAAGAAAGAAAGGCGCAAATGTGAAGGCCTATAAGCCGGATTCTGTATCCATTCGAGTCGCCGAGTTCGCTTCCTCGAACGGCGATGATCATTTCTCTGGGATTCGGGTTACCCCGAACCTCAAGCGGCCTACCCGAAGATCTCGACCGGGCCAGTCGGTGTGCGGAACACTCTGGAGCGCTCCGCGCGTCTCTTCCTATTTGGCCTTGCACCGGGCGACGCTTACCGTGCCGGTGATGTCGCCACCACCGCGGTGGGCCCTTACCCCACCCTTTCACCCTTGCCTGAGCCGTAGCGACCGGATAAACCCCCATCGCCCAGCCATCGGCGGTTTGCTTTCTGTGGTGCTGGTGTCGGATCACTCCGCCTGGGAATTACCCAGCGCCCTGCCCTTGGAGTCCGGACTTTCCTCCCGATACTCTCGCATCGAGCGATCACCCGGCCTTCGCACCTGCGCTGACGCAGTATAGAGAAGGAGAACGGATCATAGCAAGGGCGCCGCATGACACGTCCGGCATCTTCTCTAACGTGCAGGCCCCTGCTCCCTACGGGGCTGGGAGTCAGAGACGTTCTTGCTTATAACTCTACAATCCCCGTCGGCCATCGGTCACGGGCGCGATGAATGACTGCGTACGAGCCTCACGCCAAACTTCGAGGGCCAGCAGCCGGATCACCGGTCTCCAACGAGGGGCAAGAGCGCATCGGGAGCCGGGGTTCTTTTTTGATAGATGGCCATGGCTTCCGGCATCCAGGACTTTAACTGCTCGATCCTGGTCTCATGGCTGGGATGGGTCGATAGAAATTCGACCGGCCCCCCACCGCGTGACAGCTCCGCCATCCGCTCCCACAATCCCACGGACTCGCGCGGGTCATATCCCGCATCGGCCGCCAAAAGGATCCCCACATAATCTGCTTCCGATTCGTGTTTGCGGCTGAAGGGCAACAGCACTCCCACCTGCGCTCCCAATCCAAGCGCCGCCATTGTGGCCTGGCCCAGCAAGGGATTGCTTCCGCTCGCTCCGATCGCCGCCCCCGCCACTTGCAGCGCCGCATTGGTCAACTGCCCCTGACTCATCCGCTCCGCTCCGTGACGGGCCAAGGCATGGACCACTTCATGCCCCATGACAGCGGCCAACCCTGCCTCGGTTCTCGCCACGGGGAAAATGCCCGTATACACGGCGATCTTGCCGCCGGGAAGCGCGAACGCATTCGCCGTCCTGTCGTCCTTGATGACCGTCACTTCCCATTCAAACTGTTTGGCCATCTCGGCATACTTCGAACGCTTCGCCGCTTCGATGATTCTGGCGGCCACCCGTTTGACTGGCTCCACTTCACGCGGATCCCTCGACAGTCGAATCTTGGGATCGCTTTTCACCTGGGCATACGCTTGCTCCCCGAGTTGCATCTCCTGAGAAATCGAGGTCATCAACAACTGAGACCGGCCCGTATAGGGGTTCGTCTCGCAACCGGTTACGGCCAATCCTCCCATGAGCAGCAGAACGGCCATCCCAACGAAACGGATCACATATCGGCACCCTCGCATGGTTTCCCTCCTACCTCCAGACCTCTCTCCCGACGTGACGCCAGCACTCGTCTCGCTTTGTCTTCTCGCTTTGAAATGGTCATTTGACCATAGCCTCAGCGGTTCAGTAGAGTACCGCTCCTACCGCTGTTTTTCTAGTGGGAGTCGTCCCGTGACAACAAGGCCCATCGGGTCTCCGATTGAGCGCATCGGCATCGATGAATCTGGGAAAGGCGATTACTTCGGGCCGCTTGTGATCGCCGCAGTCTTCGTGGACGCGACAACGCAAGGCGAGCTGAGACTCATAGGAGCGCGGGACAGCAAGAAGCTCTCGGACGGGCGTATCCTCGAAATGGCGCCGGCAATCAAAACCATCTGCCCCCACAGCGTGATCGTGATCGGCCCGCAAAAATATAACGAGCTGTACGCCAAAATCAAAAACCTCAATCGTCTCCTGGCCTGGGGACACGCCAAGGCGCTGGAAAACTTGCTCGGACACGTTTCGTGCAAGCGGGCGATTGCCGACCGATTCGGCGATGAACGATTGATCATGAGCGCTCTGCAAGAGAAAGGACGCACGATCGTGCTGGAGCAACGGATACAAGCCGAATCAGACCTGGCGGTGGCCGCCGCCTCCATCCTGGCTCGCGCCGAATTTCTGCTGCGCTTGAAACGGCTCTCTGATGAAGTCGGCACCACCCTCCCCAAGGGCGTCTCCCCTTCCGTGGAATTGGCCGCCAAAATGATCGTCAAAAAACATGGGCGGGAACGGCTCGGCACCGTGGCCAAACTGCACTTCAAAACCACGCGGGCCGTTTTGGGTCACATCGACTCGCTCACCTCAAGATCCGCCGATTTAGATTCGGACATGGATGCGGGAGACGATTCAGCAGCCGGGTCGCCTTCCCAATAAAGAATGCGGTGGCAATACGGGCACACGTATAGATCATCGGAGCGCTTTACTTGGGCAATGAGCTGCGGGGGAATTTGAAGGCGGCACCCGAGGCACAGGCCGCCGCGCACGGCGGCCAGCGGCTGATCTTTCCGCGAGGCTTTGACCTCGTTGTATCGTTGGAGGAGGCTCTTTTCCACTCTCGCCGCCGCATCGCGTTGCAAGATTTCGACGTGGGCCAATTCGTCCGCCAGCATTCGTTCCTGCTCGGCCAGATTCTTCTGCTCCTGCGCAAACGCCGCCTCCAACTCCCTGACTTTCGCCTGGGCCTCGACCACTGTTCGCTGCAATTGATCGATCCGCTCCATACACAACAGAATCTTCTCTTCGAACTCCCCGCGCTTTTTATTCGCCAGATCGAGTTCGAAGAGATGCGCTTGGTACTCCTTGTTGGTCTTCAAATTCGCCGCGTGAGCTTTCATCCGCTCCATTTGTGCTTCGTGCACCTCCAGATCCCGTTCATGCGCGCGTCGTTCCTTGACCGCAGCTTCAACGGCGGACTGCGCTTCCTTCATCTGTTTGAGAGCCTCCAGCAAAGGCGCCTCGGCGGCCTGCAGACGGTCGGGAATCTTTCGACGAGCCTCTTTGATCTCCATGATCCGGAGATCGAATTTCTGCAGATCGAGAAGGGGAGAAAACTTGCTGGTCAACGCGATCTTCCTCTCCTGGAGACCAGAACCATGACGCTGAGGCACCCTAGCGCTGGTGGGCCCACTAGGACTTGAACCTAGGACCAACTGATTATGAGTCAGCCGCTCTAACCACCTGAGCTATGGGCCCCATCCGGCAAGCGAGGGGTTGCACCACTCTCCTCTTGCGCGATACGTAACGGTGTCCGCCGAACCGAGCTTCTCACCACGGTCTGAGTGGCAAGAGAATTCTAGGCCCGCACTCGGATCGGAGTCAAATCGGCTTTCTACAAGCTTTCCACGAAGCTTCTCAGCTTTTTGCTGCGACTCGGATGCCGCAATTTCCGCAACGCTTTCGCTTCGATCTGCCTGATCCGTTCGCGTGTCACCTCAAAGTCCTGCCCTACTTCCTCAAGCGTATGGTCAGTAGCCTCACCGATCCCGAATCGCTTGCGCAGAACTTTTTCCTCACGCGGCGTCAACGTCTCCAACGCGCTGTTGATCTGCCGTTGCAAGTCATACCGGATCGCCGCTTCCAATGGAGAGACAGCCTTTTTGTCTTCGATAAAGTCACCCAAATGACTGTCTTCTTCTTCCCCGATCGGCGTTTCGAGCGAAATCGGCTCCCGGGCAATTTTGAGGATCTTTCGCACTTTGTCCAACGGCAAATCCATGCGCTCGGCGATTTCTTCTGGCAAGGGCTCACGACCGAGTTTCTGCACAAGATGCCGGGACGTACGGACCAGTTTGTTGATCGTTTCAATCATATGAACGGGGATTCTGATGGTCCGCGCCTGGTCAGCGATAGCTCGCGTAATCGCCTGGCGGATCCACCATGTCGCATAGGTGCTGAACTTGTAGCCGCGCTTGTACTCGAATTTGTCCACGGCCTTCATCAATCCAATGTTGCCTTCCTGGATAAGGTCCAGAAATTGGAGCCCTCGATTGGTGTATTTCTTGGCGATGCTGACGACCAGGCGGAGATTGGCTTCGACCAACTCCGCCTTGCCCCGCTTCACTTTTTCTTCGGCGATGTCGAGCTGTTTGACAGCCTCCTTGATTTCTTCGGCTGAAACCAGCGCCTCTTCTTCTTCGAGTTGACGAATCTTGGCCTTGGCGGTTTGATATGCTTTTTTCACGTCCAGAAGCGTCTCTTCCGACAGACCGGTCTTTCGTTTGACCGCCAGAAAATCCTGACGAGTCCGACACAATCGCTTGAGCAACTCCGCGCCCGCCTCTCCGCCCACACCGAGCCGTCGCTGGCAATTCGCGATCTCGCGCTCCAACGCGCGAATCTGCGCGGCCAAGTCGCGCACCCGTTGGACCATACGATCTTTCAAGACTCCATGGAGGTTCACGGATTCGATCTTGTCCACGACCTGCTGACGCACGATCTCAAACTGCTTCTTGAATTTCTTCTGCCTCACCGGATCACTGCCGATGTGTTTGCCTTTTTCCATCAGCGCCTTGAACTGCAGTGAGACCTTGCGGACCGCGTTCAAGGCCTCCAACGTCTTGAGACGGAGCTCTTCATAATCCCGCTCCACGGGTTGCTGATCCTCATCGAATTCTTCCCCCTGCTCCTGGATCGGCACGATCTCACGGACATCGATGGTGGCATCTTTGAGTTGATCTCGCAGCGCCAACACAAACTCAATGGTCATCGGCATGCCGTAGATCACGGAGGCGATGTCTTTTTTGCCTTCTTCGATTCGCTTGGCGATCTCGATCTCGCCCTCTCGGCTCAGCAACGCGACGCTGCCCATTTCTTTAAGATAGAGCCGAACCGGATCGTCCGTCCGACTCAGCGCGCCGGGCGACAGATCGATCGGTTTTTCGTTCTCTTCCTCGGATTCCAGCTCCATCTCTTCGCTTTCATCACCGATCTCGCCGTTGTCTGGCCGTTTGCGAATCCGATCCCCCTCCGCGCCGTCGACGATTTCGATGTCCATCTCGCCAAACATCGTCATGATGTTGCCAAATTGATCAGAGGACACAAATTCGGCAGGCAGCGTGTTGTTGAGCTCGTCATAGGTCAGGAAGCCCTTTTCCTTTCCGAGCGCAATCAGTTTTTTCACCTCTCCGAGCAATTCCTGTTTCGGCATGACTACTCCTTCGCCAAGGACACCGCTCCGGCGGGTGGCACACCGGCTTTTCGGATCCGCCATTCATTAATTTGCACGTTCAATGTCCGCGCTTCCTCCACCTGTCCTGCCCGCTCGGCGGCCTTCAGCCTGGCGATCAGGTCCCTTAACATCTGATCCGCATATTTCCGATCAAGAACGTCCAAACACGCCTTGACGTGGGCCGGAACGTCGTCAAAATGATCGTCTCGGACTGACAATTCCGTGACCAGAAGGCCGCAGTCCGGATCGTCGGCTGCTTCGCTCACCAAGGCGTCAAGGCCGAGACGCCCTTCACGGTCCAGATGGGCCAAGGCCATCTGCACAAGTTTCCTGCAAGGAGCAACGGTGAACGCTTCGGGTCTCAGTCGCCGAATGTCGGCGGGCGACAATCGGCCATGTAGCAGCAGGAAGACAAGATCCCGTTCTTCCGGCGCTCTTTTGAATGCGGCGGAAACGGCGCTTCCCTGCGCCACCTGCTCATGAAAGCCCGCGCCATGAGAAGACCGCCCCTGAAGTCTCGGATATCGCTCGATCAATCGACTTTGGCTGATTCCCAATCGTTCGGCCACAATCTTGATACGCTCTTCTCGCTCAAGCGGATGTTCGCTTTTTTGCACGATACGCAGTACTTCATCCACACTTCTGATCCGGCTCTCCAATGAACCGTTTTCCGCCTGCCGGATCGTATGATCCAGGACGTAATCCAGAAGACTCGGGGCGGCAGCTTCCAACACGGCAAACGCGGTCACGCCCGCCTTTCGCACGAACGTATCGGGATCTTCTCCGCTCGGCAACGTGATCACCTTGACGCTCAATCCGCTGTTGACGAAGAGATCCAATCCCCTCAGTGCGGCCCGTACCCCTGCGGCATCAGGATCGAAAACCAACACGATGTGATCGGCAAACCGCCGCAAAGCTTGGATATGCTCCGAAGTCAACGCCGTGCCCAATGTCGCCACCGTGTGCGTCAACCCAGCCTGATGAAGCGCAATTGCATCAAAATACCCTTCGACAACGATGGCGGTCTTCGTCCGAACGATCGCCTCCCGGGCCTGATCGAGCGCAAACAAGGTGTGCCCTTTTTTAAACAGCGGGGTATCCGGGGAATTCAGATACTTGGGCACGGCATCGCCCAACACCCGGCCACCGAATCCGACCACGCGTTTGCGCAGATCGGTGATCGCAAACATGATTCGCCCGCGAAACCGATCATAAAAGCCGCCCCCTCCCTCCCGCGCCACTACCAGACCGGCGCTCGCGATATCGGTCGGAGAAAATCCCTGCTTGGTCAGTGACTTAAATAAGCCGTCCCACTCGGAAGGCGCCAGGCCGATGCCAAACTGGTCAATGATGCTCGATTGGATGCCGCGGCTGTCCAGATACGCCCTTCCGGCGGCACCGAGCTTGGCGTCTCGCAGATTGCGCCTGAACCATGCAGCGGCCGCTTGATTGAGGCGTTCGATTCGCCGGATCTGCTCCGCATAATTCCCCGCAATGTCGGGCGCCTCCGCAACCTCGACTCCCACCTTTTGTCCCAATTCCCGGACCACCTCCGGAAAGTTCGCGCCGGTGAGCCTGGTCAAAAAAGTGAAGACGTTTCCGCCGGCTCCGCAGCCGAAACAATGGAAAATTTGCCGGGATGGATTGACGATAAACGAGGGGGTTTTTTCTTGATGGAATGGGCACAACCCCTTGAAATTCTGCCCTGTTTTTGTCAAGGCCACATGGTGGCTTACGACATCAACGATATCGACCCGATCTTTGATCCGGTCGATGATATTATCGGAAATCAAACCGTGACCCACCGGAGTCGCAGCTCCCATGTCGTTTCGCCGCCCCTGATGCGAACAGGAGGCCACACTTGTCGGGAAAAATCGACCGAGCAGAATAACAGACGGTTTAACTATCTGTCAAATATGGGGAAACGTGATTAGCCAGGCGGCCAACTCATCCGGCGTCCGCCGGTGACATGAAGGTGCAGATGAAACACCGTTTGCCCCCCGTCTTTCCCCGTGTTCGTGACAATGCGATAGCCCGATTCGGCTATGCCCTTCAGTTGCGCGACTTTCGCGCAGGTCAACAGAAGCCGCCCCAACAGGGCTTGATCCTGTTCCTCACAGTCCCGAACGGCCGCAATGTGTTTCTTCGGGATGACCAGCGTATGGACGGGAGCCTGAGGGTGGATGTCATCAAAAGCCAAGGTCTGGTCATCTTCATGAACGACCTTGGCCGAAATCTGTTTTGCCACGATCTTACAAAAAAGACAGTCACTCATCGTCGTCTCGACTTCTTACCAGTCCCCCGATGGATGGCGGCTTGCTCAAATTCCTTCTTTTTTGGTGATCCCCGATGGTCTTCTTATTCCCCCCTCACACCAGACCGGCCGAACCGCCTGCCTAACTCCGCATAAATATCCTGAAGCGCCACGTCATGGTGCCCCAGCACCATCAAGGTATGAAACACCAAGTCCGCCGTTTCATAGATAATCTCCTCCCTTTTTCCCCCTTTGGAGGCCAAGAGTACCTCTCCCGCCTCCTCCACCACTTTTTTTAGAATTCGATCTTGTCCCCCCTCGAACAACTTCGTCGTATAAGACCCCGCCCGCGGATGGGCTCGGCGCTCACGGATAGTCCGCAGAATCGCTTCGAGAATCCCGCCCGCCGCATCTTGCGTCGGAGACTCGACAACCAGTCCCTGATCGTCAAGTCTGGAAAAAAAACACGCCCGTTCCCCCGTGTGACAGACCGGACCTTCCGCCTGTGCCTTGACCAAAATCGTGTCGCGATCGCAATCGATGAACAAATCCTTTACGCGAAGCTTGTGACCGGACGTCTCGCCCTTCTCCCACAGCTTTTTGCGGGACCGGCTCCAGAAGTGGACACTCTTGGTCTCGAGCGTCTTGGCGATGGCCTCCTGGTTCATATAGCCCACCATCAACACGGACCCATCAAGCCAATCCTGCACGACGGCCGGGAGAAGGCCTCTCTCATCAAGCTTCAACTGATTTGCCGGCTCATCGCTCATCGATTCATGCCGCCTGCGCCGAGAAATCGGACCGCACGGGAATGCCGCGTTCCTTCAAAAACGCCTTCACCTGAGGAATCGTCAACGTTCGAAAATGAAAGACAGAGGCTGCCAAGACCGCGTCAGCCTTACCCTTGACAAAACCGTCATACAGATGCTCCAACGTCCCGACCCCGCCTGACGCGATCACGGGGGTTGATACCCGCTCCGACACGGCGGCTGTCAGCCCAAGATCATACCCGTTCTGCCGACCGTCTTCGTCCATACTGGTCACTAACAGTTCGCCCGCTCCGTAATCTTCCATCCGTTTCGCCCATTCCACGACATCCAGTCCCGTCGGCTTACGCCCTCCGTGGGTGAATACCTGCCACCTGCCCGCCATGGATTCTCGTTTGGCGTCGATCGCCACCACAATGCACTGCGTGCCGAACCGCCTGGCCGCCTCCCTCACGAACTCGGGCCGTTCTACCGCCGCCGTGTTGATGCTCACCTTATCCGCCCCGGCGTTCAATAACCTTCGAATATCATCGAGCGTGCGTACGCCGCCGCCGACCGTCACCGGCATGAAGACGCAACCCGCCGTCCGTTCGACCACATCGATGATGGTGTTCCGGTTCTCATGCGACGCCGTGATATCCAGAAAGCAGAGTTCGTCCGCGCCGTCGCGGTCATAAAGCGCCGCCACCTCGACCGGATCGCCCGCATCCCGAAGGCCCGCGAAGCTAACCCCCTTGACCACGCGACCATCTTTGACGTCCAGGCAGGGAATGATCCGTTTCGTCAACACACGTACCTCTTTGTTTTATTCCTTGCCCAGAGCCGTTACGGCGGCCCGATAATCCAACATTCCATCATACAGCGCCTTGCCCACAATCGCCCCTTCCACCCGAGGTCCCAGGGATCGAACCGCCAACAGATCGTCGATGGTGCTGATCCCTCCCGACGCAAGAACCGGAAACGGCGAAGACGCGACGATCTCTTCCAAAGCAGGAATGTTCGGCCCGCTCAACATGCCGTCGCACGAAATATCCGTGTAGATCACGGCCCCAAGAGCAAAACCGGACATCTCTTTCAGCAGATCGACCGCTCTCACATCCGACATCTCCGTCCAGCCCTTCACCGCCACTTTGCCGTTTCGTGCATCGAGCCCCAACACAATGCGCCGGGGAAATTCCCGGCACGCCTGTTCGAGAAATGCCCGATCCGTCAAAGCGGCCGTGCCAAGCACAACGCGCGACACTCCGGCGCGCAGATACTGCCGAACCGTCTCAATTGACCGAATTCCTCCTCCCACCTGAACATGGACGCCGACCACGTTCATAACAGCTTCGATCTGGGACACGTTGCGCGGCCTCCCGTCTACCGCCCCGTTCAGATCCACGACGTGAATCAGGGCCGCACCCTGCTCCTGCCAATGCCTGGCCACGGCTTGGACATCATCCGAATAGACGATTTCCGCCGCCATATCCCCTTGGCGCAATCGCACGCAGCGGCCGTCTTTCAAATCAATCGCCGGGATGATGAGCACGTAAATTCCTTCGCCTTATTCAGAACGGGAACTCCTTCAACAGCGCGTCAACGCCGTACTCCGCCAATTCGTCCGCCGTCACGAACATACCGAACCGTTGCACAAAGCCGAGAACATCCTCCGTCAAGGGACGCTGCCGTTCATAATAATTCCCCTCCCACAGCACCCGTCCATCCGCCGCCACGACCTTTACTTCAAATCCGACGGACGCCGCCGGATTCGCGCCGAGACGGCTTCCGACCCGCTCCTGATACATCGACACGAGACCGATCATGACCGCATCCGCGTTCAGCTTTCGAGCCACCGCAGCGGCGGCAACTTCCGGCCGAGTTTTAGACGAGGTCGTCTCGGAGACCACGGAGGTCAAGACTTGAGCCGCCTCGCTGGGCGGTATCAGCCGCACTCCGCCCCTCGATTGAAGACGCTTCCAAAACAACTGCGTGACACGCTCCGCCGCGTAGTCGGGCACCACAGCGACTTGTCTGGGCTTTGGCTCTACGTCAGAGGCGACGGCCACGGACATATCCTGTTGCCGGATGCTCTGGGGGGTCGAGAAAAAGAAGTCACCCTGATCGCGCATTTGCGGGGTGGTCATCGCGGTAAAGGGAATCAGTGCGAGCGTTCGAACGGTGTACCCAGGCAGGAGATCAGATGAGGCCGTTGTGACCTTCCACCCGCTACAACCGGCGACGATCCAGGTCAACACTACGGGGATCACGGCGCGAATGACGAGACCGGCGCCGAACAAGGATGCTTGGGCACTCTTGATTTTGACAAGTCGTTTAGACATGCCATGCTCCGAAATTTTTGATCAATCGCAGTCCCACAGCTTGACTCTTTTCCGGATGAAACTGGCACGCCACGACGTTGTCTTTCCAAATGCTGGATACGAAAGACCCGCCGTACGTCGTCGTCGAAGCGGCAAGTCGTTTGTCGCAGGGATCGACAAAATACGAGTGCACGAAATACCAATCCGCTCCGTCGGCGATGCCATCGAACAGAGGGCACTTCACTTGAAAATGAACCTGATTCCATCCCATATGCGGAACCTTCAGCCCAGGCCCCGCCGCGAATCGCCGCACCGTGCCATGAATGATGTCGAGCCCCTTGTGGGGACCGAACTCTTCGCTCTCGGAGAACAGCACTTGGAGGCCTAGACAAATTCCCAGAAATGGTTTGCCCGATCGGATGGCGGTGTGGATCGGCTCCACCAGCCCATATCGCTCAATATTGGCCATGCAGTCGCCGAAGGCTCCAACCCCTGGCAAAACGACATGGCTCGCATCGCCGATGACCTGTGCATCGCGCGTGACCACAGCCCGATGCCCCACCGCCTCAAAGGCTTTGTGGACACTGCGCAAGTTACCCATCTCATAATCGATAATGGCGATCATACAAACAGGCTGCCCCGCTTCATAGGGGGTAACAATACCGCAACCGAAACGATCCTGCCACTGGCAATCTGGGTAAGAATGCCCAAAAATTGACGGGATCTCGATGAACCGTCAGCCCGAGCCAGCCAACCTCTATGGTCCGACATGGAAGATGAGGGATTGACTGAATACGTCCGACATCAGCACAGGCGAACGGAGCACGGATGTCCAGACACGAGAATCAATGTGTAGCGGATGGCGTCATTATCAACAATGTTGCCGGACTGGAACGTTGCATCGAGAAAATCCGTTGGACTACGGGAGCACGAAGTTTGGCCCATATCGCGATCTACCGACTCAGGATTCAATTCCGCCCCATCAAGCCCGTGAAGCCTCGATCGACCTCGCGATGCACGGTAGTCAGGAAACAGGCGCTGGAAGTGCCGCAGGACAGCCGAGACCTGTTCGACCTCATGTCAACCCACAGCCCGCGCCGTCGCCATCTCATCAGGCGACATTCCGCCGATGACCGAGTCAGCCACCGACGCTACAGCATTCCCTTCGTCGAGAGAACGTTGCCGGCCAAGCGTTCTTCCGGCATGGTGGCCTGATCCAGCGCCTTGGCCAGCGCTTTAAAGACGGATTCCATAATATGGTGGGGATTGCGGCCGTAGAGGAGATTCACGTGCAGATTGAGCCCGCCGTGGGTGACGAAGGCTTGGAAGAAATCCTCGAACAAACCGAGGTCGAACGATTTGATCTTCCGATCCGGCAAGGCGACATTGTAGACGAGGAACGGTCGGCCACTGAGATCCACCGTCACCTGTGTCAACGTTTCGTCGAGCGGTACCGAAGCGAACCCGAATCGTCTGATCCCGGCCTTCTCGCCCAGAGCCCGATGCAACGCCTGACCCATGACAATGCCGACGTCTTCAACCGTATGATGCTCGTCGATATCGATATCGCCTTTGGCCTGGACCGTCAAATCGAAGAAACCGTGCTTCACCAACAATTCCAGCATATGGTCGAAGAAGCGAATACCCGTATCGATCACACCTTGCCCTGTGCCGTCCAGTGCCCATTCGACACGGATGTCGGTTTCTTTCGTCGCGCGGTGGACGATGGCCTTCCGTGGAAAGGAGCCGTCGGTGTTCATGAAAACCTGCTCTGGGCCGACTTGGCGTGCGCATCAAATCCTTCGATGTGGGCAAGCCGCAACAATGGATCTTTCACCTTCGCCAGTTCCTGCTTGGTATAGTGTACGATGTTGCTGACCTTCACGTAGTCGTTCACCGAGAGCGGCGAGAAGAACCTGGCGCTGCTTCCCGTCGGCAACACGTGGTTCGGTCCGGCCACGTAATCCGCCACCGACGGCGGCGTGTACCGGCCCAAGAACAGGGCGCCGGCATGGCGGATTTTTTCGAGATAGTCAAAGGGGTTGTCCACGGACAATGTGACATGCTCGGCGGCGATTTGATTGGCCACATCGATCGCTTCATCCATCGTCGAGACAACGAACGCCACGGAGTGACGCGCGATCGCCTTCGAGGCGATCTTTTCCCGCTGAAGCCCTTTCAACTGGTGCTCGACCGCTCTTGAGACATCCTTGGCCAACCGTTCCGACGTCGTCACCAGAAAAACCTGTGCGTCTTCGTCGTGCTCGGCCTCGCACAGTAAATCAGCCGCGACGTGGGCAGGATCAGCCTGGTCATCCGCCACCACCAGCAACTCGCTGGGGCCCGCGATCATGTCAATGCCGACGGTTCCATAGAGGAGCCGTTTGGCGGTGGCAACATAGATATTGCCGGGACCGACGATTTTGTCCACCTTCTCGATCGTCTTCGTGCCATACGCCAGCGCCGCCACCGCCTGAACCCCGCCGACTCGATAGATCTCGGTCACACCCGCGATATCGGCTGCGACCAGGAGATAGGGATTGATTCCGCCTTTTTGCGGCGGCGTGACCATCACCACACGCGGCACGCCGGCGACCTTGGCCGGGATGGCGCACATCAAAACCGACGACGGATATACGGCTTTCCCACCCGGCACATACACGCCGACGGCGTCGACCGGCGTAACGAGCTGCCCCAACGTGGCGTCGCCGTCTTGATACATCCAGGTTTTCGTGCGTTGACGCTCGTGAAACGCCGTGATTCGGCGAGCCGCGAGCCGTAGTGCGTCCCCTTCTTCTTTGCGGATATGGAAATACGCGTTCTTGATTTCGTCAGGCGTGACCCTCAGTTCATCGGGCTTCAACGACACTTTGTCGAACTGCTTCGTATATCGCAGCACCGCTTTGTCGCCGCCCCGTTCGACGGCCTGGAGAATCGCGCGCACCGCCCTCTCCGCTGAAGCTCCTGCCGTTTGCCCGCGGGAGGAAGCTTTTTTCAGAGCGGACGGAAATCCACGATCCGCCTGAGTCACAATCTTCATATGCGTACCGCTTTCTCCTTGTCGGTTCGCACGATCTGCCTCCGACCGTTGCCGCACACCAATCTTCGGCCAGCCGACACCGTCCGCAGTCTCTCGATCAATTCACGGAGCGGCTGATGTTTCAGTCGAAAACTCGCCCGATTGACAATCAGGCGAGCCGTCGATCGGGCGATCACTTCCAGTTCAACGAGATCGTGAGCCTTCAGCGTGTTGCCGGTTTCAACCAGGTCCACGATCCAATCGGCCAACCCCACAACGGGAGCCAATTCGATCGAGCCATAGAGCTTGATGATCTCGACCGGTACGCCGCGCTGATTAAAAAACCGCTCGGTGATCTTGGGATACTTGGTGGCGATACGAACCTTGGATGAGAGCCGATCGCGCACCCCCTCTCCCTTAAGCGCAGCGACGGAGATTCTACATGCTCCAAACCCTAAATCCAACGGTTCATAGACATCGGCCTCCTGCTCCATCAAAACGTCTTTTCCGACGATCCCCGCATCGGCCCCTCCGTACTCTACGTACGTCGGCACATCACTGGGCCGTACAATGAGAAACGTCATCCCGATTTCAGGACACTCAAACACCAAGCGCCGACTCTCGCCGGAGAGCCCCTCCGTGGGGTACCCGGCCTGTCGAAACATCTCCATCGCCGATTCGATGAGTTTTCCTTTCGATAAGGCAATGGTCAGCATCTGTCCCTCTTAGTGAATGACCGTCGCCGGTCTGGCGCTTCGACGCTCGATCTGCGCCCCCAGGCCGCGCAATTTTTCCTCGATTCGCTCGTATCCCCGATCGAGGTGATACACCCGTTGCACCTCGGTGACCCCGTCGGCAGCCAGGCCGGCGATGATGAGCCCAGCGCTGGCCCGCAGGTCCGAAGCCATGACTGGAGCCCCGGTCAAACTGGGCCGCCCCATGACCAGCAGGCGATTGCCTTCGACGCGAATATCGGCTCCCATTCGCCGCAATTCCTCGACGTGCATGAACCGACTTTCGAACACTGTTTCTGTCACGACGCTGGCGCCCTCGGCCAGACACATCAACGCCACCATTTGCGCCTGCATGTCGGTCGGAAATCCCGGATACGGCAACGTTCTGATGTTCGTTCCCTTGAGCCTGCGAGGCGCCGTGACCCGCACACGCTCCTTTTCCGCGTAGATCTCCGCTCCCGCTTCCTTGAGCTTCATCAGGACGGCTTCGAGATCAGCGGATCGGCAATGGGTCACCGTCACGTCACCCCCAGTCACGGCCCCCGCAGCCAAATAGGTGCCGGCTTCGATTCGATCGGGGATCACTTCATGATCTCCGCCCCGCAGCGCTTGTACCCCCTCGATCGTGACGACGTCCGTTCCCACTCCGTCGATCCGTGCGCCGCGCTTGATTAAGAAACAGGCCAGATCCGTAATCTCCGGTTCTTTCGCCGCATTCTCCAACACGGTCGTCCCTTCGGCCAACGACGCCGCCATCATGAGATTTTCGGTTCCCGTGACCGTCGGGGTATCGCAGTAAATTCTCGTCCCTTTCAACCGTCTGGCCTTGGCGGTGATATATCCGTGTTCCAGTGAAATGTCGACGCCCAATTTCGCCAATCCGGCCAAATGAAGATTCACGGGACGAGACCCGATGGCGCAGCCGCCGGGAAGCGACACTTTGGCTCTTCCCCAGCGGGCGACCAACGGCCCCAGCGTTAGGATGGAGGCACGCATGGTCTTGACGAGATCATAGGGAGCCTCCGTGGAACTGATCGAACCGGCACGGACGACCACGCGATGGTCTTCATGAGAAACCGTCGCGCCAAAAATGGTCAGCAGTTTCTCCATGGTGATCACGTCGACCACGCGAGGAACATTGGTGATGACGCATTCGCCGTCGCTCAGAATCGTGGAGGCCAAGATCGGAAGCGCGGAGTTTTTCGCCCCGCTGATCCGAACTTCACCCTGCAGCCGATTTCCTCCCGTAATGACGATCGTGTCCATCGACGGCCTGACTCTCTATTCCCTCCGCTGCACGACCACCGTTCGCTCAAGACCGGCTTCATCCTTGACGACTTGCACAGGGCCATAGTCCTGAATTTGCTCAGCCATCTGCCGCACGGCCGGGAATTGCCCGCATCCGATTTCCATGACGAGAGTCCCACCCGGCACAAGATAGTCCAAAGATTCACGCAGCAACCGTTCGTGAAACTCCGTGCCCCGTGGTCCGCTCACCAACGAAGAGCGAGGCTCGAACTCACGCACCTCCGGCTGCAAATTCGCCCACTCCGCCTCCGCGATATAGGGAGGGTTGGACACAATGACGTCCACTTTTCCCATCAGCCCCCGCTCGCGCAACGGAGATAAGAGATCACCCTCCATCCACTCGATCTTGTCGGCAACCCCGTGTCGTTCCGCGTTGGCTTTTGCGACAGCCAAGGCCTCCGGCGAGCGATCCACCGCGAGGATGCAGGCCTTGCCGAGAATGGTAGCCAGCGTGACGGCCACGCAGCCCGACCCGGTCCCCACATCAACCAGCACGGCCTCCTTGGCGAAATCCACGACTCTCAGGGCTTCCTGAACAAGCAACTCCGTTTCAGGCCGGGGAATCAACACCGCCGGTGTCACGTGAAACTCCAGACCACAAAATTCCTGCGTGCCTAAAATGTATTGCAACGGCTCGCGAGCCGATCGCCGTGACACCAGAGACATCACGCGGCTCCACGTTTCATCCGAAACCGATTGCTCCGCTCGACTGACCAATTGATGACTCTCCAAACCAAGTACGTGGGAGACGATCCACCGAGATTCTTGATCCGCCTGTTCCACCCCGGCCTTTGCCAATGTTCGTTTGGCCGCTTCACGCAGCGCCTCGATGGTCCGCGATTCTCTCATGATGACCAGCCGCCGATCATTTACGCATTGACGGTTTCCGTTTGTTGCCGGGCCCTCAACGCCGCCACAATTTCGTCAAGATCGCCTTCCATCACCGCATCAAGTTTATGCAGCGTGACCCCGGCCCGATGATCCGTTACACGATTTTGGGGGAAGTTATACGTGCGAATCTTTTCGCTCCGGTCGCCGGTCCCCACCTGAGACTTGCGGCTTTGAGCGATTTCCGCCTCCTGCTTCTGTCGCTCTGCTTCGACGATACGGGCCCGCAACGTCCTCATCGCCTTGGCGCGATTCTTGAGTTGCGACCGCTCATCCTGGCATGAGACGACGACACCGGTCGGAATATGGGTAATGCGAACGGCCGAGTACGTCGTATTCACGCTTTGTCCGCCGGCGCCAGAGGAGCAAAACGTGTCGATCCGTAAATCCTTCGGATCAATCTGGATATCGACTTCGTCAACCTCCGGCATGACCGCTACCGTCACGGTCGACGTATGGATTCGTCCCGAGGCCTCGGTCACCGGCACCCGTTGCACACGATGGACCCCGGCCTCGTATTTGAAGTGGCTGTACGCGCCCTTTCCTTCGATGAGGGCGACGATGTTTTTATATCCGCCGAGGCCGGTTTCCGATGCCTCGACGAGGTCAACTTTGAATCCTTTCTTTTCCGCATATTTGCTGTAGAGACGAAACAATTCGCCGGCAAAGAGGGCCGCTTCCTCGCCGCCGGCTCCGGCTCGAATTTCCAACACCAAATTCTTTTCATCCCGCGGATCTTTGGGGGCCAGAAGCGCCGCCGCCTGCTCCTCCAGCTCACGACGTCGGCTTTCCAATCGAGCAGCTTCGTCCTGGGCCATCCGATGAAGCTCATCCCCCACCGATGGATCGGCAAGAATCTGCGCGGCTTCCGCCAATTGTTTCTCGACCGTGCAATGGGCATCGAACAGCTCAGCGATCGGCTCCAGATCAGCTCGTTCCTTCGTCAGTTTTTTCAGTTGTGTCGGCTGGTTCGTAACGGACGGATCCATCAACTGATCGGTCAGCTCATGAAAGCGCGACACGGCGGCTTCCCATTTTTTGAGCAGGGCGGCTTCCATCGGATTGGCTTCTCTACTTTCCAGTGAACGAGCCTTACAAACAAAGAGACCCTGCTTCCGGCGAAACAGGGTCTCTCCATCACTCAGAGTCCGCTACTTGGCTTTTTTGGCGTATTTCTTTCTGAACCGCTCGACACGTCCTTCCGTGTCAACGATTTTTTGTGTCCCGGTAAAGAACGGGTGACAATTGGAGCAAATGTCGACATTGATATCCCCGATGGTGCTTCTCGTCTTAAACGAATTGCCACAGGCGCAATGGACTGTAGCTTCCCGATAAACTGGATGAATTCCCTTCCGCATGGCGTTATCGCTCCTTACGCAAAGTTGGCTTCCCCGCTTGTGCTCCGCACGAGGGCCGCACGCCCCCTATGGGATCTCCGCTCCCCCGACGCAATCTACCGATTCATGGATTGCAAAAACTCCTGATTGGTTTTCGTGCCCTGAATCTTATCCATAAGAAACTCCATGGCCTCCATGGTGCCAAGCGGGCTCAACACTTTGCGCAAGATCCACATTTTGTTCAGTCGATCCTTATCCACCAGCAACTCCTCCTTGCGCGTCCCCGATTGGCTGATATCGATGGCCGGGAACAGACGTTTGTCGGCCAATCGTCGATCCAGATGGACCTCCATGTTGCCGGTCCCTTTGAACTCTTCAAAAATCACATCGTCCATCCGACTGCCCGTGTCCACGAGGGCAGTCGCGATGATGGTTAAACTGCCTCCATTCTCAATGTTGCGGGCCGCACCGAAGAATCGCTTGGGCCGTTGGAGTGCGTTGGAGTCGAGTCCACCCGACAGCACCTTGCCGCTGGGAGGCGCAATCGTATTGTAGGCGCGCGCCAACCGCGTGATGCTATCCAGCAGAATGACGACGTCCCTTTTGTGTTCGACCAACCGTTTTGCTTTTTCCAACACCATCTCAGCGACTTGAGCATGACGTTGCGCCGGCTCATCGAACGTCGAACTGATGACTTCCGCCCTCACCTGACGTTGCCAGTCGGTCACCTCCTCGGGCCGCTCGTCGATCAACAAGACGATCAACGTGACTTCCGGATGGTTTTTGAGAATGGCACGGGCGATCGCCTGAAGGAGCATCGTCTTTCCGGTCCGGGGAGCGGCGACGATCAGCCCACGCTGTCCCTTTCCGATCGGCGTCACCAACTCCATCACGCGCGTGCAATACTCCTCACGGTCGAATTCCAAATTGAGCCGTTCTTCCGGATAGAGGGGCGTCAGATTGTCGAACAGGATCTTATCCCGGGCCACTTCGGGATCTTCGTAATTGACCTTCTCGACTTTGAGCAGAGCGAAGTACCGTTCGCTTTCTTTCGGAGGGCGGATCTGGCCGGACACGATGTCGCCCGTCCGAAGATTAAACCGTCTGATTTGAGACGGGGAAATATAAATGTCGTCGGGACCGGGAAGATAATTGGAATCCGGAGCGCGCAAAAAACCGAACCCGTCGGGAAGCGTTTCCAGCACGCCTTCTCCGAACACGACTCCGTTCTTTTCCGTCTGAGCTTGCAAAATCGCAAAAATCAACTCCTGCTTTCTCAGATTGGCGGCCCCCTCGATCTTCAGATCGCGAGCCACCTCATTGAGGTCCGCAATCGACTTCTGTTTCAACTCTGCAAGATGCATTACTTCCCCCCTTGCTACCGACATACGACTCCTCTCGCCCCTTGTTTGGTTAAGTTACGGTTGTACCCACGTTCAAACTGATCGCCCCTGTCAAGCATCGCTTCTTAACGACTATGACCTCCGGATTCGTTGGATTCGTTTCGACGACCGACGTTTGTTATGTGCGCTTGAATTGAAATGGAATAGTTTGTGGGAGCTGCCCGCCTCTATGTGAACAGAAGCACGTCCTCCACGATACTCAACCCATCGGGCACGAACAAAATCTTCGGCTGGCCTACCAACTCTCTCATCCCTACGCTTTCAAGAGCTTGGTTCGAGACAGGTTCCGGAATTGAATTCTTTTGTTTGGAGAGAATTCGCTCGCACTGGAATGATCGTTGGCTTAAATCATACCCAGGCTCTGGTTGGATGTCAACTACATCCCGATGATCCGCACCGTCTTGAGGGGATTGTGCCCGAGTCTCACTTGTTGCCCGAATCGAAAGTATGCTACACAGCTTCTTATGTCATACGACCCTCGGTCATACGACGACCATGGCCCGGAGGAGCTTTTTTCGCTTTCCGAAGCCAACCGGTTGATCCCACAGCTTCAGTCCCATCTCACGACCGTCCAACGGAGAAAAGCCGTGCTCCTTCGAGCTCATCAAGAAGTCCAGAAGGCTGCGGCCAATGCAACCCATGGAGGCGGTACGGCGGTCGGGGTTCATTACGTCACTAGTCTTCAAGACATCAGCGCAAGCCTCCGCGCCATCCATGAGTTGGGAGTCGTCGTCAAAGACATCGACCTCGGGCTGTGCGATTTTCCACATGTCCGAGACGGTCGAGTCGTCTATCTGTGCTGGAAACTCGGCGAGAAAGAAATCCGGTGGTGGCACGAACTGACAACCGGCTACAAAGATCGCCGCCCCATCGAGGATCACGACTGATCTCCTGTCACATATGTTCAACCATTGTTCAACCATCCTTAACAGGCCCAATGTGTACGTGTTCAGCATGAGGAGCGCCGAAGCAATATGACCTTCGTCATTATCGGCTATGATGGTCCTGAGGGAGAGGCGAAACGAGCCGTCCACCGACCAGCCCATTTGGCCAACTTGGAGCGTTTGGATAAAGAAGGGCGCGTCCTGCTTGCCGGTCCCCTGACGGACAAGGCGGGCAGCCTTATGGTCCTGGAGTTTGCAAGCCGAGAAGAAGCCGAACAGTTTGCCCGCACCGATCCCTATACCGTTCATGGCGTGTTCGAACGGATTGAGGTCCACCCCTTTCTGCAAGTATTACCCAAGCCTCGCTAACGGACACCTCATCCGAAATAGCGAGCATCGACATTCGAACAAAACACAAGAAGAGAACGGCCCGCTAGCCGCCTGCGGCGCCAGAGTCCCCTCTCAGAGAAGGAGACACATCCGAATCATAGAGGACGCGAAGAATTTCAAACGTGTTGAACAACATCGCGTCCATCCTGGTGTAGGCGGCATGGCCGTAATAGTGATCCCGAACGTTCTGCGAACCGGTGCAGTCTTTATAATCCACCAAGAAACACCGACCTTCCGTGGGAAACCGCACCGCTCGTCGTGCGCATTCCAACCAACGTTCGAACCCATCATACGGCTCCACTATCTCCCAGACGGCCTTATTCGCGGCTTTGGCTTCCTCCGTTGCAGGAAGTGCGTCACTACCGGCCACCGCCAGTTGTTGGACGTAGTCGCCACCCCATGCAACCGGCATCTCCACCGTCATTTGAGGTAATTCCATCTTTGCCAGCCATATTTTCCCATCGGTCCTCAGATGTCGATGATTGACGATGTGCAGCAACTTGCCGATTCCAGATGGATCCCATCCGTAACGGACCGGGGCACCCAGTGTCACAACATCGAGGATCACCCCGTTCAGAAACGCCCCGCGCTCAATGGATCGTTCGAGACGAGCCACGGTGTCGGCCAACTCCAACTGCTGGGTCTGCACCGCATAGGAGGTCAGAATACGGAGCAATTCGGAGCGGCCTGTTACAGGGCTGGAACAGAGAAAATTCGAGACCAGCGCCAGAACAAGGCCGGCTTGTCCATGGGCTTGAACGAGAATCCGCTCGCCCGCCTCGAAGCAATGGCGTTCGCACAACGCCTGCAGCGAGTCGAGCAGTTCCACCGCCGCAATGACCCGCCCCAGATGATGGTGCTCGGATCGCCACAGCCATCGAACGCAGAGTAGCGGCCTGGTGGCCTGCCCATTCAGTGCCCGGTGAGCCAACATCACATATGCTCTCGTGAAATTCCCTGCATCACCGACCTGTCCATCAAGCCATGCTTGGGTCTTTTCATCATTCGGAAATGGCGGTTTCTCCCCGCCGGGGAATGGCGGTATTCCATTGTCACCCTCCCGCATCAAAGAAAGGAGAGCGTCCAAGCCAGATACGCCGCGTGAATAGCCGCGCTTCACCCCCCCGGCCTCATCCAGCCGCTGCATGCCGAACACGTCGGTGCCGTGGATCGATCCATGGGAAAAAATGATGGCTCGAACCCCCGCATCGGAGAGTCTCCGTCCGCACTGAGCCATCGCGTCACACCAAGCTGGAGATCCCACCTTCGCCGTGGGCTTCAATTCGGAGACAAACAACCGTTCCCCAGGATTTTTTCTCGACAAGTCGTCGTGTTGGAAATTGTTCTCAACCGGCATGGTTGGATTCTCTTACCGGAAAGGGATCCCACGGTTCAAGGACGGCTCTCTAGCCTATGAACGGATAGACTCATGGCGAAAGTGATTGTTGACAAGCAGGCTCACAGCACCATACAGTAGCGCCCTGCACCCGGCGGCCCTGATCGCCGCCGGGCTCCGATTCGGCGGAAGAGAAGTTTTTTCTTACAGCCGAACGGTCGTTGCTCTCGCGCCCATCGCTCTTCTTGCGCAAGAGCAATAACCAGGCTACTCATCGACAGAGGAGGCCAGTTATGCTGACCAGATTCCTCCGATGGGCGCTACCGTTCGGACCACACATCCCTTGTGTTTGGTTGCCACCCTCCAACAATGCGGCAGATTTGGTCGCTCATCGACCGCAACGGTGGAACATGCCCGCCCGCGCCGGACCATGAGGCGATTCAAAAAAAGAACGGCGCCGTGGATCATGCCCGTGTCGCCCGGCCGAGGCGTCGGCCTGATCCAAACCAAGTTGGAGCTTTATCGCACAAGAGCAAACGAAACGAGTCTCTGCAGGTCGAGAGCAAGACGGAACGAAGTTAGAGAGGGAGCATTACGGAAATGGCAATCCAACCATCACTACCAGGAGGACGCACCATGCAAAGACGACGGTTCATGATGAGCGGAGTGTTGGGGCTTGTGGCTGCGGGGCTATGCTTGTCAGGGGCCGAGTTGGCGCAAGCCGTCTCTTCGACCAACCTCTCCTACGCGGAACAGACAGGGAAGCCGCACGTCGTAGCTGCGACACGATTTGTCGTTTTACCGGACTGGTCGAAAGAAGCGGTCCTGGACCGTGAGACCGGGCTGGTGTGGGAATTGTCTCCTTCAAAAGACCTGCTGGATTGGAATGCCGCTCAAGAACATTGCCTGAACCGAACGACGGGTGGACGGAAGGGCTGGCGACTCCCGTCGGTGCATGAACTGGCAAGCCTGGTCGATCCCTCCATCGCCCCTCCCGGTCCCACCTTGCGAGAAGGTCACCCGTTCACCAACGTTCAATCGGCTCGTTATTGGGGAGCGGCGCCCAATTTACAATTCGCGGCTCCGCCGTGGTTCGTCCTGTTCTCTAACGGCCGAACCGTCATTGCCGGAGACAAAGGCGGCAAGGCCCATGCGTGGTGCGTCCGGACCGGTGGGTTCGATATGTTGGACGTCAGCCAACAGTAAACGGAGCTTGCCCCTACGCAAGCGAGCGATTCGAGGATTCTATGGCCGAGGGGACATGAGATCTTTCCCCTCGGCCGTGCCTCTTCGGCAGTCCAAAGACGAGATGGCGCGCCGACGCTCCACCTTGAATGATCCGCTCGGAAAAGTCCTCACACCGTCCTTCCATAACAAACAAAAGGAACGACGCTACTCCCTCGCCATCACGGCCGTAACAAAGCAGGTCTTCTTTTCTTCGTCGATTCGATAGTCGACGATTTTGACTCCCAGCAAATATTCCTGAACAATTTCTTCGCGCGTGAGCGCAATATCCTGCTCGGGGTCTTTTCCCGATCGCTCGCGCACCCGATCAACAAGATGCTCTTTGACCAACACTCGAATCTGTTTGGCCAGATCGGCGCGAGCCGACAATTCGGCGACGCGCCGACACACCGCCTCCCCCTTGCTCAAATCGCCCTGGCCCTTACCAATCCAATAGTGATCAGGCGCGTAAAGATCATTGGCCATCACCAGGACCTGGGCCGACAGCGTCATCAGGGCCACGCCGCCCCAGCCACATATCGCCGTCGCAGCTTTCCGCATCACCGCCTCAGTCATCGGACCTCCTGGCCTTCCTCCACGGACCTCCCCACCTGATCCGATTCTGCAGATAGACGAGAGCGCGGCTTAGACCGTGCCGGTCGGTCACTCACGTTTGATGTTTCCTTCCCCGGTCCTCGGTAAACGATTTCGTTCAACGTGCGCGCACCACCCTGTGATCCCGGACCAGGCACACGTTCGTACCGCGGCATGAGGCCGGGCCCCTGAGCAGGCAGAGCAGGAAGCGGTGATGGCCGCAAAACCGACCGGGGCCCATTCCCCGCCAGTTTGTTCTCTGCGACGTCCACGTACGGGCTGTCGGGATAGAATTCCCGTGCTGCTTGAAGCAAATGCGCCATGTTGATCCCCTCGCGCGAGATAACTGAAGAAAGCCCCGAGAGGACCAACGCCCAATCGGTCCAAGCCTGCGACAACATGGCGTTGGATTGGACGCGATACAGAATCTCCCGCCGACGCGCTGCCGCCCCGGCGTGGTCCGCCGTTGAGGCATCGACCAACGCTCGATTTGCACGATCCAGCTCTTGTCGCAGCCGGTCGGTCTCCCGCTGCAATACGGCCAACTGCGCTCTGGCGTCTTCGTTTTTCCGGAGGATCGCGATCGCTTGAACCACATCTTCCGTATCGATCTCCGCGAGCAGATCAACCCTGACCACGACGGTCTCGCCATCAACCGAGATCGTCAGACGTTGCTCCCGCACAAGAACGACGCCGGCCGTGTACGTGCGGATTTCATCCTGGGTGAGGTCCATCCCCTTCGTTGCCGTGACACTTTCCACGTAGGTGGCGACCTGCTCCAGTGCGTTCCGTTTGGCCGCCTCGATGGCCAGTCGAACGGCATCTTCCTTGGTATCCCGGTCTCCCATCCGATGCTCCCCACTGGCGCTGACCGTTTTGGTCTCGGCGTAAACCGACGAGACAACTACAGAAGACGCAGCAAAAAAAACGAACGCCCAGACCACGCCCCTGCGTGGCGACAGCCGGAAGCTTGGCCGTATGTCCGACAAAGCCGGCAGCCGCATTCTCTGTTCCTGCATGATCCACCTTTCTCTCGATAGAAAGCCCGGGCCAGCTCCTCTCCGACTCCACGAGCTTCTCACCGTCACTCGGCTTCAGCATACCACCGGCAAATCCGAAGCGACCAACAAAACGTACCGAAGCGACCAGCAAAACGCGGTTCATTTTTGGCCATCTTGCCTTCGAGAAAATTCGCGTGTTAGGGTACCGGGCTGTGGACAGCACCCTTTTTTGAGATCGCAGAACGCTCTGAATGAATATGCCCGTCGTCTGGAAACTGTCTCGCTTCCTTGCGGTCGGCCTTCTTCTGGCCTCTGAGGCATTTGCTGCGGTTCCGACCGCCGCCACAACACCACCCGGACCGGGAACGGCCCCCCCTGCTCCGGCTGAGCACGTCATTCTCTTTGTGTTGGAAGGTTTTGATCGAGATTCGTTGAAAGACGGCCCCATGCCGAACCTCGACAAGCTGGTCAAAGGCGGATCGGTTACCTGGTCGGCCGCCGGCGTCACGCCCTCACTCCGACTTCCGGCAATGGCGTCGTTGATCACCGGCATGCCAGTTGAGAAGCATGGAATCACGTGGAATTTCTTTGAAATGAGCCGGGGCTATTACCGCGCCCCCAGCCTGTTCGATTATCTTGACGTCAGCGGAGGCCGGGACAGCGCCATCTTCTACATGGATGAATCCCTGTACCAACTGGCCAAGCCCGCGCCGTACACGGACCACCAACTGTGTGGAGCGCTCCGTCCCGAATGCGATTCGTCCAAAATGATTTCCTATATTCAGCAATATCTTGAGAAAGCGACAAGCGGCCATGGCTACGGCCACGCCGCGCTCGGAGTGCCGCACCTGTTGTTGATCCATCTTCCCGAAGCCGGTCGGGCCGGCGTTGCGCACGGATGGAATTCCAAAGAATACAAGCAGGCGTTGCGCGCGGTTGACAGAGCGATTCGATCAGTGCTGGATTTCTTCAAACACTACGGACTCTCCGATCGAACCGTCGTCGTTGTGACGGCCCTCAGCGGGAAAGGAACTGATCCTGGCGCCGAAGCGGCGAGCATCGACTCGCCAACGGTTCCATGGATCGCATCGGGCACAGGTATCAAGTCGGGCCAACTCATTCGTCGGCCGGTCTCGATCATCGACACGGGCGCGACGGTTATGCGGATGCTCGGACTCGACACCCATACCGAATGGGACAGTAAACCGATCGATGAAATTTTTCAGGTCACGGCTTCTTCAGCCAGACAGTCCAACGCACGATGACACCCATGCCTTATCAACGAGCTGCGCAGCATAGGCTCTCGCTATACGGAGGACTCGTAATCAGCGTCGCAGCCATGTCCGTCGGCGCGACATCGGCCGGCAACCTCCCACCGGCTCACCTCAAGGAACACCTGATCACCATCGACGCCACCAGCCTGGTTCCCGTGTCATGGTGGCAAGTGCCGGGCATCACGCCCTCAATTTGGGCGTCCGACCCAGAATCGCTCGACGCACCCAAAACCTCGGAACGTCGCCAACTGTCGCTGAAACCTGGCAAGTACAAGTTCATCAGCTTTACCTTTGATTTTCCGTTCACCGTCACGTTGGACGGAACGCTTGACTTCTCCCGATCGCTCGACCAATGTGTCGAAGGACGCGGCACGCAGACGCTCGTCGTGCGATGCAAGCGGATGTACCCTCACGGAGGCGAGCGGGATTCGTACTACGATCAGACTCCCTGATGACCTCTCCCACGCTTCAAGACTGGATTGACGCACTTGACGACGTCGATGACGCCACACGCGAGGAAGCGGCCAAAACGTTGGCGGATCTCGCTGACCCCTCAACGGTGGACGCGCTGGTCGCCGCCTGCGGCGATGATTTCTGGTCCGTGCGCGCTCATGCCGTGCGGGGCTTGGCGAAGATAGGCGGCTCCAAGGGGGCTGAAGCCGTCATCGGCCTCTTCAACGATCCTATCATGGAGGTTCGAAACCAGGCGGTCGAGGCGGCCATCCACATGGGGCCCGCCTTACTGGATCGGTTGATCAACGCCCTCAAAGACGAACGATGGCGTGTGCGCGAACATGCCGCCAAGGCTTTGGGCGGGATCAAAAATCCCAAGGCCGTCGATGCCTTGATCATCGCCTGCCGAGACCGGGACGGCGCAGTCAAAAGCGCGGCGGCGGAGGCGTTGGGCAAGATCGGAGCCCCCCAAGCCGTCCCAGCTTTGATCAAGCTCTTTCGCGACTCGTCGAAAATCGTACGAGAGACGGCTGGCACCGCTTTGGTTTACATCGGTGCGCCGTCCGTCGATGCTCTGATCGAAGGCCTGACGGACAAGGATTTCGTCGTACGTTGTCACGCGGCCCGCGCGTTAGGCGGCATGACCACCGACTATCAAATCGGCCGGACTTGGGTGCGGGAGCCCAAGGTGGTCGACGCCTTGATCGCCGCCTTGAAGGACCAGGACCGGGCCGTGCGGGAGGACGCCACGATTGCGTTAGGCATGATCGGAGACCCGCGGGCCGTCGATGCCCTCATCGAAGCCATGAGGGATGGGGCCGTCAAACGACATGCCATCGCGGCCCTCGGTATGATCGGCGATCCACGAGCCCTGCCGGCGGTCCTCGACGCGTTGAAGGGCAAGGGGATCAAACAGCAGGGTTCCCCGACTCCCGGCTGTATCGTGAGTGAAGAGGCCCTCATCAAGGAGGCCGCAGCAACGGCACTCGGCCAATTCCGCGATGCCCGCGTCATCCCCGATCTGATCATGTTGCTGAAGGACGGAGTCTTGCGGGAGAAGGCGGCGGCGGCGCTGACCGTCATCGGAGACGCAGCCATCGAACCGCTCGTCGCGTTTCTTCACGATCCCAAAGCGTCGGAAGTCGAAGCCGAAATGGAACGTGTGCTGTCGTATGCGTCGGTGCGTCTGAGCGCCCAAGATGCGCTGAGACTCATCGTCCTCCAAACACTGGAACGGCTCGGTTGGACCCCGCCAGACGAGGAAAAAATCGACATCAGTTCCAGCAGGGCGGACAATCTCCGTGTCGATCGTCCCTTAGGCGTCACCGGCCGGTTCGGGCCCTCGGGCGACATGCTCTGAGACGTTCTGAGGCCCTCCTCATTCTGACTGAGGCCCTCCATGAATCAGGGACAAGCCATCCACCTTCCTTCCGAGTGGATGGGGCACCAACGGATCATCCTTTTCGACGGGACCTGTCGCTGGTGCACCACCTGGATTCAACTGGTGATCCGCCACGATCCGTCAGGACGGTTCACCTTCTCATCGCTCCAATCGCCTCCCGCACAACGGTTCTTGGCGACCCTTGGACTCCCTACTCAGAACTTCGAGACATTCCTGCTCATAGACCGGAACCGGATCTTCGCCAAATCCACCGCCGCCCTCCGAGTGATGCGGGGGTTATCAGGGCTTTTCCCACTTCTGTACCTGTTCATCCTGATTCCCCGCCCCCTCCGCGACGCCCTATACGATTACGTGGCCCGTCATCGGTATCAGTGGATGGGGAAAACCGACACGTGCCAGGTTCCCACCCCTCTAGAACGAGACCGATTTGTGTGACTGAATTGGCGGCTCATTGACCCATCACCGCCACTACTGTTCTTTCCCTCCCAGATGGCCCTGCGCGGATAGCCTCTGTGGAGGAGACTCACGTCTACGCCGGCTCAAGCCTTTTGAAAATCCGTTGCGGCCGGCTATCGAGTCGGACCCGGCTCTCCGTGCCTGGAAAGCAGGCGGCTCGCGGCTGTCACTCAGCATGAAACCTGAACCTCCACCGCGACTGTCTACTTCCGCACGGCAATGCCGTGGGGATCGGCGGTTTCCTTGCCATCTTTCAGATTCGTGACCGTCGCTTGCCCTTTATAGCGACCGCTCCGCCCTCCTTGCTCCACTTCAACAACCCCAACGCCGGGAACCATTCCCTGGGCGTTGTGCACATCCTTGTGGTCTCCGGTCAGGGGAGTGGACCCCCGTAAGGCCACAAACACGTACCGGCCGTCCGGGGAGACATCCATCAAATCCGGAGCAGGATCTCGATTGGCGTCCGTCACGATATCGATCGACCCCACACTGAGATTGCTCAGCGTATCGATAACTTCGATGTCATTGCCGGCTCGATCCGCACTCCACACGTACCGCCCCACCGATGCCATGCCGTGGGAATCGGCGAACCGGCCTTCTCGATGGGAAACCAGCTTAGCCGAGATCGATTGCGGAAGGTTCGTGAGATCAAGCGCGTAGAGGTAGTACGAGAGAGGCGCCACAGGCCAGCCGCCCCCGGAATTGATGTACATCGTGCCGCCGGACTCAATGCCGCCGCAGCCGGCCGGTTCGATCTGACGGTTGCCCAACGTCGCCACGACCTTGAGCGGCGTGGCCGCCACGTCGATTACCAGCAATCCTCCACCGCGCAACGTCACAAAGGCATAGCGGCTCGAGGATTCGGTAATCGGACAGATCGGCGCCGTGTCTGGCAGTTCTCCTCCCTCGAACGCCGCGAGGTCGAGGACATCTTTGGCAGGATCAAACCAGTATCGATGCGCTCCATAGTCTGTCCAGATGCGGATGAATTTCTTATCGGCGATGTTGGCGGTGATGGCCATCTTTTCATTGGGCGTTGGCCAAGCCGCATGGGCGTTTTTACCGACCAATAGACAGGCTTCCGGCTTTTTGCTCGCCGCATCCATGAAGAGCACGTGGCCGCTTAAAAATGACAGGATCACGTGAGTCTGCTTGGTGTTGAAAAACACCATGTGCGGGCGTCGAACGGCTTTCTTTGTCGCCTCCTCGCAAAACTTGCCGACCTCTCCGGCAAAATCGATGGACTGGACCGGTTTAGCCGACACAGGATCAGCCGCCAGCGCCGCTCCATCGTAGATATGGAGATAGCCTCCCTGTTCCTGACCGGTGTCCGATTGATCGGTCACCCACACTTCATACGCATGCCCTCCAGGAACGGCTACCCCCAAGAGTCCGATCAGCACCAGGGCAACACTCATTCCGCCTTGTTGAGCCCTCTTCTTTCTTGTATCGATCATGTTGGCCTCCCATGAATAGGGCCTCTGTCAACAGTCAACATAAGGCCCTGTTGAAATAGATGGACCGGTAACCTCCCATGCGGGCTCGGTCGTCCAACCGCCGGTGCAAAGACAGCCGCCCAATCTCCAACACGAGGTGCGTGCCTCAAGGCATAGGCTGGCTCACTGTCTGTGCCTG